>CALUXS010000005.1 GCA_944324805.1 uncultured Acholeplasmatales bacterium
CAATTCAAATTTACTACCTTTAGTTATTTAATTATTTTTAAACTTTAGACTGTCTACTTGACAGAACTCAGTTCAAATCCCCCTCTTTATAAATCTAATAATTTTTCTAATTCTGAAACAAGTTCTTTTAATCTATTTACAACTGCCATAAATGGTTCTTTAGATGTTAAATCAACACCAGCCCTTTTAACTAATTCAACAGGATAATCGGAACCACCAGCCTTTAGTAAATTTATATATGATTCAAAAGCACCAGGCTTTTTATTTTTAACTGCATCATATATCAATGAAGAGGCTGCAAAACTTGTTGCGTATTGATAAACATAAAAAGGAGTATGGAAGAAATGTGGAATATATGCCCATACATACTCTTTAAACTCTTCTTCATCAAGATTGATATCATAATAGTCTTTGTATAAAGATTTCATAATATCTGACAACGCTTGTTCAGTAACAGGTTTCCCATCTTCTACTAACTTATGAGCCTCATATTCATAATTAGCAAAAAGACTTTGACGATAGAAAGTACCAAGAATATTATCTATTGCCTTTTGTAATAAAACTATTTTTGTATTTTTATCTAAATCTTGTGTCATTAGATAATCTAATAATAATGATTCATTAAATGTAGAAGCAATTTCTGCAACAAAAATTACATAATTACTTGTAACATATGGTTGGGCTTCATTTGCAAACATTGTATGCATAGAATGACCAGCCTCATGTGCTAACGTAAAAGCCGAATCTAATGATCCTGTGTGATTTAATAAAATAAATGGTCCCTCATCATATAAACCTGTTGAATATGCACCAGTTCTTTTTCCATCTCCAGGCATAACATCAACTCTACCTTCTTCAAGAACTAAATGGCTCATTTTTTCAAAGTCTCCGCCAATCATTTTAGTTGATTTGAAGAATAGTTTCTTTGCAGAGTCGTAATCAAATTTTAAGTCACTTTCTGCAAGTTGCAAGAAACGATCATATGTATGTATCTTTTTTAAATTGAAAAATTTACGACGTAACTCATAATATTTCTTTATCGGTTCAGTATTTTCTCTTGTAGTTTTAATTAAACTTAAGAAAACGTTAGTATCAATCTTATTACCATATAGATGACTTTCTAATATTGAAGAGTATCCCCTAGTTTTAACTTCAGCCATTTCAGATTGCATAATTCCATTATAGATACCTGCAAAAGTTGATTTATGATTAGCATAAAATTTAAATACTGCTTCAAAAACTTTTCTTCTATCTTCTTGTTCAGGTAACTTTTCTAAATATAAACGATAATTTGAATCTGTAACATTAATAACTTCACCATTATGTAAAGTAACATCTACGCCCTTATTATCTGCTACAGCTAGTTGATCGTACAATAAATTAAAAGATCCTAAAGCTTGATTGTAATTAGCTAAAACACTTTCTACTTTAGCGTCTAATACATGCGCTTCATTTCTAAATAAGCGTTCAACATAATACTTATACATAGAAAGTGAATCATCTAACCAACCTTCAACTGTATCTTTTCCATTTGCTAAAATTTCAGGAGTAACAAAACTCAATAAGCCAATAACTTCATTATATGCACTATAAATAGTAGCATACATTTCTTGATTTTTAGTATCTTTTTGATTTAAATCGTAACTCATACTTGCATATACATAACACTTTGACAACTTCATATCAAGTGCATTATCAAGTACCAAAAATTTCTTAAAATCATCCTTGTTATTAAGTTTGCCTTTGAATTCAGTTATTTTTAGAGCATCTTCTTTTAAACTTTTTACATCAAGCTCCCAATCTTCTTTAGACTTATATATTCTTGTTAAATCCCATTTCATAACCTTCACCTCTTGTTCGTTATTATAGCATTAAATAAAAATTAAATAAAGGGCATTACTTTTGCATTATTTAAAAATATGATATAATTTTTTTGGTGATTATATGAAAGTAGTTGGAACAATTTGCGAATATAATCCATTTCACAATGGACATTTATATCATTTACAAAAAATAAAGGAAATTTCAAAGTGTGACATCTTAGTTGTTGTATTAAGTACTTATTTTACTATGCGTGGGGAACTATCTATTCATTCTCCTTTTGATAAAACTAAATACGCACTCTCAGAAGCTGATATTGTCATTTCTTTACCATCTATTTTAGCTGTTAATAGTGCTGATAAATTTGCTTTTTATGCAGTTAGAGAACTAAATAAAATAGGTGTAACTGAATTATACTTTGGAAGTGAAACTAATGATACAGCTATATATAAAAAATATGAAGAGATTTTTAATTCTAACCAAAATATTGTTAAGGAAGAATTAAAAAAAGGCGAATCATACAAAAAAGCCACTTCTAAATTGTACAATTTAATGTCAAATGATTTATTAGGCTTTGCATATTATAAAGCCATTAAAGATAATAACTATAAAATAGAAATTAAAACAATAAAAAGAATCGGGGATATTCATGGTGTAAGCGAACCAATAGATTTAAATTACACATCTTCTTCAGCAATTAGAAAAAATTTGAATCTTATCGATAAATATAGTCCATCATTTGTTGATAAGACAAATATATTAGATTCTTCAAAATTATTCACTTATTTTAAATTTTTACTTATAAATTTAAATAACAAAGAGTTTAGTAATCTTAATTTTCTAAGCGAAGGCATTGAAAATCTTATTATTAAAAACATTTATTCGTCTCACTCTTTTATAGAATTAATAGATAAAACTACTAACAAAAGGTATACATCATCTAGGATTAGACGAGCAATTTTTAATATGCTATTTTTAGTAAATAAATTTGATGATAATTATCAATATACTAGAGTTTTAGGTTATTCTAGCAACGGTAAAAAATATTTAAATTTAAATAAGAAAAAATTGAATATTCTAACTAATATAAAAGAAAATATATGTTATGTCTTAGACTTAGAACTAAAAATTGCCAAAGTATTAGATAATGTATATAATACCAATTTTTTAAGTTTAGAACAAAGTAAGCCTCAAACTATTGAGAATAATATATAAAAAATGCAGTGAATTAACTCTAATAAAAGAATTATTTCACTGCATTTTTTTAATTAATATACTTGCTTATTATTTTATTAAATTCTTCATATTTTTTTTCTAACAAATCATCAAAAGTAATCTTATTATTTACCAAATATGAACCTAATTCCTTAAAGAAAGGATAAATGTTTACTTGTAAAATAGTACCAATTTGATTGCCAAATCTTTCATTATCTTTCAAATCATTACCATTAATTGTAATAATGAAAGCAGGCTCAGGTTTCTTATCAACTAACTTAAAACTTCCTTGGAAGCCAATTTTTCCGATTTGATGTGTGCCACAACTTGAAGGACATCCAGATACATGAATACGTGGTAAATAATCACTTATGTTACCATCATTTCTTAATGAATATATCAAGTCATGTAACATACCATGTGAATCGCGTAATCCAACTTGGCATATAGAAGCTCCAACGCATGACACGCTAGTCTCAAAAGCATTTTTTGCTCCAAATTTTGTAACATCTAAAACTGTATTAACTTCATCACCATTCAAATTAATAATATAAATTGTTTGATCTGGTCCAATTCTTAATTCTACATTATCATAATTTTTGATAACATCATAAATTGCTTTCAATTCAAAAATAGTAATATCACCACAAATAGGATGTAGCAAAACTGTATATAGACCTTCTTGTTTTTGAGGTAATAAACGCCAAGATTCAGTAGAAGCCAATTTGCCTTTTTTGCTGTTTACTTCTATACTTGGTTCAAAATCAAGTTGTTCTTCTTTCAAAGCTAGCTGTAATTTTTCTTGATAACGATTCTTTAATTCCTCAACACCCAATGTTTCTTGTAAGTAACGTGTTCTTGCCTTTGCTCTATTAGTATAATTTCCATATTGGACAAACAAATCAACCATAGCCTTAACACAATACAAAACTTTATTAGGTTGAATATGAGATGCTACTAAAACGCCCATTTTTGGATTTTGTCCTAAACCACCTGCACAATAGACACTAAACGTTCCATCATCTTCTGCAACAAATCCTAAATCTCTAAATGTGGCATGAACATCATTTCTATTTGTATTTTCAAATGCAACTTTAAGTTTTCTTGGTAGTTTAACTTTTAACATTATTGATAACAAATAATCACTGACCTTAGAAGCATACGGCAAAACATCAAACTTTTCTTCCATATTTACTCCTGATAGAGGGTTTGCCATTACATTACGTGGAAAATCACCACCTCCACCTCTACAAACAATATCACATTCTAATGCTTTTTCCATAATATCTGCTGTTGTATCAGCAGATAAATTGTGAAATTGTATTGTTTCACAAGTAGTAAAATGGATTTTTTTAACATCATATTTAAGTCCATTTTCCACAACAAAAGCCAATTTTTCCTTTGTCATTCTTCCTTGATTCATACGTAAACGTAACATAAATGAGTTACCACCACGCTCACCATAGGAACCAAAACCACCACTATAACCTTTAAAATCTTTAAGACTAATTTCTTTTTTTACGTAACTATTGGCCTTTTCACGAAATTCTCCTATTTCAGTTTTTATTCTTTCATATAATTCTTTTTCCATTTTTATCTCCTTAATTTTCATATAATATATTTGCTAACTTTTTATAGGCATCTTTAAAATGACTATTTGGTTTATTATGAAATAAATTTTTTTCTAGATATATAACTTTATTACTCTTAACAGCTTCTAGATTATTCCACAAAGGTTGATTTTCGAAATATTTATTAATTATTTCCTTTGCCTCTTCAATCGAATTATGGCAATTAACTAATATTATATCAGGATTACTAGCATATATTGACTCTAAATTAATTGGAACCTTATCAGCACCATTATCATTTGAAATTATATTATTTGATGATAACTCCTCTAACATTTTTCCAATTAATGTATTCCTTGTACAAGCAGTTGGAGAACTTGCATTAGGAAATATTGCTAAAACATTCTTTGCCGGTTTTTCTTTTGCTTCAATTACTATATTTTCGATTTCCTTTAGTGCTTCTTTTGCAATCTCTTCATATAGATGTTCCTTATTTGCTAAAAACGAAAAAATTTTAAACCATTTTAAATAGTCAGAAAAATCATTATAATTAACAGCAATTATAGGTATTCCTGCCTCTATTATCGGTTGAGATATTTTCGCATAACCATCCATTGCATTAGATGCAATTACAAAATCCGGCTTAAAACTTAATATTTTTTCAACTGAAAAACTACTTCCAGCGCTATTATTGGCAACTATTTGAACTTTATCAGTCTCTAAGATGTTACGTCCTATATATTGTTCATATAATTCAATGGCATTTTTGCCTCCAATAGTAGCAATAACACTCCCTCCTGCTTCATATAGTAATGTCGTGTAACTTGCATACAAAGAAACTATGCGTTCATATCCTCTTTTTAACGTTATCTCATAATTTCTACCTGAATCATCATTGAAGGTTATGTAATCGCCATTAATCCTAACCTCGTTTGCCTTATATTCATAATAGTCATTCAAATTTGAAAAATCATTATTACTACTTTTTGTATTACAACTTACTAAAAAAATCATTAAACTAGCCACAATTAGAACTATTTTTTTTATAATTATCACTCCTTTAAAAAATTATAAATGGTTTATTATCATTAATTATTACTTTACAATTTAAATTAAATACTTCCTTCAAATTTTTTTCATTAATAATTTCAACTGGTTTTCCCTCAAATATAAAATTATTTTTATCTAACAAATAAATATAATCAGCATATTTAGCAGCTAAATTTAAATCATGTAATATTATAATGATGCAGCAATTTTCTTCCTTAACCATCTTTTTTAAATAATCTAATAATTCAATTTGATTATTTATATCGAGATAAGTTGTCGGTTCATCTAATAAAATGTAGTTTGATTGTTGAGCATATATCATTGCTAACCATACTCTTTGCTTTTCACCACCGGAGATTTTATTATATTGTACTTTTCTAAATTCTTCAAGTTTAAATTTATTTATTGCCTCATTTACCCTATTATCAATTTTACAATTAAATTTATAATAGGGATATCTTCCTAAACTTACAATTGTTTCTACATCTAAATCTAAAATGTCCGGATGAATTTGTGATAAATAAGCAATCTTTTGTGCAAAATTTTTCTTTTTATATTCTCTTATATTTAAATCGTCTAATAAGATTTCCCCACTTTCAATATCTTTTGATCCTACAATAGAACGTAACAATGTTGTTTTACCAGAACCATTCTTTCCAATTATTACATAAAGTTTGCCTCTTTCAAACGATGCATCTAAATTAGAAATAATTATTTTTTTATCATATGTTATATTTATTTTCTTAAGAATGAGACTCATATTTATTCTTTCGCCCCCTAATCAAAAAAATAAAAAATGGTGCTCCAATTAACGCTAAAATAATGCTAACAGGAACTTCGGTATTCTCTAATAAAATTCTTCCTATTGTATCACACATAATAACTAATATGAACCCTAATATTCCTGCTGCAGGAATAAGTCTACTATGCTTTGAGCCAACAAAAAATCTTGCAATATGTGGAATAATTAAACCAACAAAACTGATTAATCCTGCTACTGCAACAGCACTTCCTGATAGAATTGCTGCTAAAATAATTACTACAAAATTAAAAATATTAGTGTTTATTCCTAGTGATTTAGCAGTTTCTTCTCCTAAAAGAATAATATCTAATTTAGGAATTATGAAAATTATTATAATTATAGCAATTATAAAGTATGGTAAAATCAAAATAATACTTGACCATGTAACGCCATTAAGTCCACCTACTAAAAAGCCAGATGCATTTCCAATTGAATCAGCAAAGTAAGTTTTAATTAAATCTATAAATGCACCAAAAAGCGTTGATATAGCTAAACCAGCCAAAATTATTTTTGTTTTTCCAATTCCCTTATTATATGCCAAAAAATATATAATCATTGTACTTAAAAGGGATCCTAAAATAGTAAACATTGGTAGAAGGTTTCTAAATGAAGGTATAACTACTAGGAATAAATATCCAAAAAAAGAGGCACCACTTGTTACTCCTATTGTTGAAGGAGAAGCCAAATTATTTTGAAGCAAACTTTGTAAAATTACGCCTGCAATAGCTAGACTAGCACCAACTAGTCCCCCAATTATTATTCTAGGGAATCTAGTGTACCATACAATCATTCTTTCTATACTATCATCTGGTACAAATAGTCCCTTTAAGGATTGATAGATACTCAATTTTACTGTTCCTGTGCATAATGATACTACAATTACTACTATTACTAACAAAATAGTTACTAACCAAAAAATTTTATTTTTATTCATGACCATTCAAACCAAATGCATATTTATAAATAGCAATAATTGTTTTAGCATCCACTATTTTACCTTCAGAAATCATTTTTAATACATCATCTAATGGATACCAAGAACTAGTAATTTGTTCATCTAAATCAAAATTAGTGCTTGTTATTTTGAATTGATCAGCTAAATAAATATAAATTATTTCATCTGAATATCCGCAGGTTGGATATATTTTCCCAAGAGATTTTAAAGATTCAGATTTTAATCCCGTTTCTTCTTCCATTTCTCTTAGTGCAGCCTCATATGGATTTTCTCCTTTTTCAAGTTTTCCTGCTGGAATTTCATATAAAATTTCATTATATGCATATCTAAATTGTTTTATTAAAAGAACTTCTTTCTTGTCGTTTACAATTAAAACGCCAGCTCCTCCATTATGATGAACTATTTCTCTTTTTGCATTTATTCCATTACTACAAATTACATCATCATTATATAATTCAAGAATTCTTCCTTTATATACTAAATTTTTCTTCAAAGTTTTTTCCATATTTATTCCTCTTTATAATTTTGTTTCTATTTTTATTTTTTTTATAGTTTTATAAATATCCATTTTACTAAATAGGTTCTTTTTTTGCTTCTCAAAAATTGTATCACCATCTAAATACATATAACTTCCTTCCATAAAACTTCCTGGATTAATGAAGATAATATTATTTTTTTCAAATACTGTTGGTATATGTGTATGACCAAAAATCACAAAATTAACTTCTTTCATTGTGGCATATTTAATCAATTCATCATATGAGTCTTTAGTTCCATAGAGGTGTGAATGAGTTAATAAAATTTTTTTACCATTTAATTCAATTATTTGTTCTATGGGATAATTACTGAAATAATCACAATTTCCTCTTACTAAAAAGACATTACTTTCTAATTTTATATAGTCAATATCAGAACTTTTAATATCACCTGCATGCAATATATAATCATATTCAGTTAAGTCTAGTTTAAAAATACTTTTATAATGTGAATCACTTAAAAATAAGATTTTCATAAATAACACATCCTTAGCATATTAAATTATATCATATACAACTAAAAAATAAAAAGAGTTGATTTAAAACAACTCTTTACGACTTGTAGATAAATAAATGAATAACCCTGTTAAAAGCGGAATATTAGCACAAATCCAACTACAAACATCAGCTGATGAAGTCGCAATATAAGCTAAATCAGATGCTTGTCTTGTTATTTCTCCTCCATTTACTAATGCAGGTATAAATAAACAAACTAATGTTCTAGCAATTAATTCTCCTACACCAGCTAAAAATGGAAATAAAGGTTTTTCAATACCTTGAAGGGAATTTCGTAAAACAAATAATATACCTAATATTGGATAAAAAGGCAAGATTGTTCTTAGATACAAATTTCCATATTTTATTGTCAAGTCATTTATTTTATCAGAACTCAAAAATATTCTAAGGTATAATCCATTTATGGTCAATAGCAATCCTGTACCTGCAAAAACAACGTATAAAACTAACATAATAACAAATGCACTTTTTATGCCTTTTCTAATTCTTAAATGATCCTTTGAACCATAATTTTGTCCACAATAGCTTAGCATAGCAGTACCTAGAGCGTTAAATGGAGTCATTAAAAAATTATTTAATTTACATGCAGCTCCATAGCCTAACTGTGATTCATTTGCCAATGTACCATCAGGTAAAATATCAAACTTAATTGTTGTTCCTTGCATGATAATTAAACCAAAGGCAAGAATAGAAAATTGTAAAGCTAAAGGTACACCTAAAATTAAATGCTTATAAATAAATTGAAAGTTGAACTTGAAGTCTTCTTTTTTAAATCTATATTCTTTTAATCTAACAAATATATATACAAAACAACCAATTGCACTTAAAAACTGAGCAATTACAGTGGCAAAAGCTGCACCACTTACTCCCCAATTAAAACTAGCAATAAAAATAATGTCTAATATTATATTCAAAATTGTAGAGAACAATAAAAATAATAATGGTGTTATACTATCCCCTAAACTACGTAAAAAAGAACACGCTAGATTATAAAAAACCTGAGCAATTGATCCTATAAAAATGATGAATGTATATGTGTAAGCAGCATTATAAATCTCTACATTGGCTTCTTTTTTAACACCAATAAAGTTTAATAATGGATTTATAGCAATAATAGCTATTATTGTTAAAATAATACTAATAATAAACCCTAGTATAATTTGAACTAACAGAGATTTTCTAGCCCCTGAAATATCATTTTGTCCAATTTTATTAGCTGTAACGACACTAAATCCTGCAGTGCACCCAAAGGCAAATTGTAAAACAATAAAAGTAATATTTGATGTATTATTTACACCTGCTACTTCATTTGCATTTAAAAATTGTCCACAAATTGCTGCATCGCTTATAGTGTATATTTGCTGTAATAAATATGAAAGTAAAATCGGTATTGCAAATATCGTTATAACCTTCCATATTTTTCCTTTAGTTAAATCTACTGGTTTAAATAATGCTTTTAGCATCTAAATTCCCTCTTTCCTAACAACTTAGATATTTTAGCATATTTTATTTTTTCTTGTTAATATAAAACGTTTACACAATATAAAAAAATAAAACCTTTAAATTATGAATAAATTTAAAGGTTTTAATCAATTTATTGAAGTTTTCTAGCAATCTCATTTACTAGTTTCATATCGCATTTACCAGCAAAATTTTCTTTAAAATGCTTCATGACACTTGGAATAGATTTATCAGTTAATTTAGATATTTCTAACTCAATCTCTTCCTTAGTTAACTTAGTTGGCAAAAATTTTGTAAGAACATTTTTTTGCTCATTTAGATTAGAAATCTTTTCTTCATATTCTTTACCAGCTTTTGAAAAAGCTAAAATTTCTTCATCTAGTTCTTTAACGGTTTTTTCAATTAATGCCAAAACATCTTGATCAGTAAGTTCTTCATTATTAGCTCTTTTTTCAACAATTTTGTTTTTACATTTTCCTAAAACAATAGATAAAATATCTTTATGAACCTTATTACGTTCCTTCATAGCTGCAATATTAGCATGCTGTATTTCTTCGAATAACATAAAATCCCCTCTTTTAATCTAACTTGTTAAACTCATCTTTATAAATTGATTCTGTAGAATGCTTCAAAGGAGTTTCCTTTTGTGAAACACCAATAAGTGCTTTAGTACGATTAGGTTGTGTAATTGTTCCTGCTCCACTAGCACAACCAAATGGACAAGCCATTCCTTCTAATAAATAGCCATCATACTTACCTAGTTTTGCATCCTTAAGCATTTGCATACAATTTTTTAATCCCTGTGTTGCTTTTACCTTGATTTCACGTTCAGGATCAATCTCCTTGCATGCATTTACAACTGCTTGCGCAACACCTCCAGCTATAGCAAATCCTCTTCCATCAGCACTTGAAACATTTTGTAAAGGTTTTTCCTTTAATTTATTAAAATCAACTTTTTTAGCTAAGAACATTCCCATTAACTCTTCAAATGTTAATACAAAATCAACATCTGAACGAACACTTTTACGAGATGCCTCTAGTTTCTTCGCTGAACATGGACCAACGAAAACAATCTTCGCATTTGGATGCTCACGTTTAACCAATCTCGCTGTTAATACCATTGGTGTAAGAGCCATTGAAATATTTTCTTTGAATTCTGGGAAAACCTTTTTAGCCATCACTGACCAACTAGGACAACATGATGTTCCCATAAATTTCAATTTACTTGGAACATTTTCTAAGAAGTCATGTGCTTCTTCAATAGTACATAAATCGGCACCTATTGAAACCTCATAAACTCCCTTGAACCCCAATTGTCCCATTGCATCATCTATAGTTTTTAGATTAACCTTAGGTCCAAACTGACCAACAAAGGCAGGAGCCATAATTGCGTAAACTTCTATTCCCTCTTTTATAGTTTGTATAACCTGGAAGATTTGTGATTTGTCTGCAATTGCTCCAAAAGGACAATTAACTAGGCACATACCACAACTTACGCATTTATCGTAATTAATCTTTGCTTTTCCAAACTCATCTGATTCAATTGCATCCATACCACAGGCCTTTTGACATGGTCTTTCTCGGTGAGCTATTGCATTATAAGGGCATACATCCTTACATCTACCGCACTTGATACATAAATCTTGATTAATTTGTGAACGACCATTTTTAATTGAAATAGCATTTTTAGGACAAACATTTGCACATGGATTAGCCAAACAACCAACACAAACATCAGTTACATAATATGAATGCTCAGGACATGCATTACATGCAAAATCAATAACATTAATTAGTGGTGGCTCGTAATATCTACTAGTTCTAGTCGCCTCTTCAATACCTTTAGAAATAGGCTCATGTTCATCTGCACTTCTAACAGGTAGACCTATTGCAAGCCTAATTCTTTCAGCAACAATTGCACGTTCTAAAAAAATAGATTCTCTATATTTAGCTTGACCATTCTTTTTAGCTTTTTGATTTAGCATCTTATAAGGGATTTCTTCAATTCGATTATAGTCTCCACCCTCATATGCCAATTTTGCAACTTCTTCAAATACATTTCTTCTTATTGTTACTAATGAACCATAATTGTCAATCATATTTTTCCTCCGTTATTATTTATATTATAAAAGGAAATCCTTATTTTTTCAACTAATTTTAGTTTGCTAGTAGCTCTTTAATATCAGAAAGAGTTATGTTATTTGCATTAGCATTATTCATGATTGATTCAGCTAATTCTTTCTTCATATTTTGCAATTCTAAAACTTTATCCTCTATAGTATTTTTAGCAACTAATTTTATAACGTTAACTTGATTTTGTTGTCCGATTCTATGTGCTCTATCAGTAGCTTGATTTTCAACACTCACGTTCCACCAAGGATCTAAGTGGATTACAGTATCTGCCGATTGTAAATTTAATCCAGTTCCGCCAGCTTTTAAAGAAATTAACATAACAGGAATATTTGTTTCATTAAATTTATTAACTAAATGTATTCTCTCTTCAGCTTTTGTTTGTCCAGTTATTTTTAAAAATTCAATTTGCTCATCATTAAGTAATTTCTCTAAATTTGGGAAAACACTTGTAAATTGTGAAAAAATCAAAGTTTTATGTTGACCAGAAATAGCTTTCTTTACGATATCTACACAAAGTAATAATTTACTTGATGTCTCTTTATAGTTATCTAAATACATACTAGGATCAACACAAATTTGTCTTAACCTTGTAAGCATACTAAGAATAACAGCACCTTCATTATTACCGATTTCTTCTTTAAGCTTAAGCACATTAGCATCATATAATTTTTGTTCAGAATCATTAAGCTTAGTATAATAAATGGTTTCAGTTTTATCAGGTAAATCTTTTAATACATCTTTCTTTGTTCTTCTTAAAATAAATGGTTTTAATTTATTTTGTAGACGTTTTAATGCTTTTACATCTTTATTTAAAATCAAATCTTCGTATCTAGATTTAAAACTATGATAATTAGACAAATATCCAGGCGCCACAAAATCAAAAATGTTCCACATATCTTGTAAGCCGTTTTCAATTGGAGTTCCGGTTAGTGCAAATCTAACTTCTGAATCAATAGTCTTAATTGCTTCAGACTTTAATGCAGCTTGATTTTTTATATACTGAGCTTCATCAGCAATAATAAATCTAAATTTTGAATTATAATACTCTAAATCTCTTCTTAACGAATCATAACTACTAATATAAATTTTTTTCTCATCAGGATTAATATTTTTAATAATATCCTGTCTTTCTTTTGCAGAACCAATAATTGGGATACATTTAATATCAACGTTCCATTTTACTATTTCTTCTTGCCAGTTATATACTAAACTCATAGGACAAACTACTAAACTTGGCATTTTTTTCTTATCACCTAATAAAAGTGATATCATTTCAATTGTTTTACCAAGTCCCATATCATCAGCTAAAATACCACCAAAACCTGATTCAGATAGTGTATTTAACCATGAGTTTGCCTCAATTTGATATGGCTTTAATAAATTCAAAAGATGCTCAGGTATATCGTATCTTGTATTTTTATAATTTTCTAACTTACTAAAGAATCTTTGCATTGAATCATCTAAAGAAACATCATATCCCTCATGATTAAGTAATTTAAATGCGTATGATAATGGTCTTTTAAAGTTTGTAAAATCTTCATCTAGGTTTAGTTCAAAATCCGAGATAATTTCTCTTAAATAGTCAACTTTCTCATTTAATTCAATTATAGAGCCATCCTTAAGTCGTACAAACTTTTGTTTTTGTTTATAAGCCCCTAAAATATTTTTAATATCATCTTTTGAGTAATCTACACCAGTTAATGAAAAAGAAATTAGATTAACATCATATTTAGCATTTATTGTTATTTTTTTAGGTTGACGTGGTTTTGTTTTTATTACATCTTCTGCTAAATAAATATTTCCATAATCCTTTAAATCATTTAGTGATGATGTCAAGAATTGATATTGATTCTTTATATCATGTAATGTAAAACCATTTTCTTCTCTTACGAACTTATAATGATTCTCAAGTAGTTTTTCATAATTTTCAAGTAAAGCAATCGCAAAAGGCGTTTTTTCTTTAATTTCATCATTATTAGAAAAAAGCTTTGTTTCTAAATGCAAATCATAATTTCCCTTGTTAGTTACATATGCATTTATTACTAAATCAGGAACATCATTTTGTTCATAAAATTCATCTGTAATAGTAATATTATGCTTAATTTTAGGAAATATCCCGATTAAGAATTCATTAAAAACAGTTTTTAATTCTAATATTCCTTTCTTTTCAGCTAAGAATGAAAAAACCTTTCTAACTTCAGGATTAGGGAATTTTCTATATTCAATTATTGTATCATTATCATAATATGCTCCTAATGCACCTACAAACAGGATATTTTCTCTATCAAATAACTCCATTGTATTTCCCTTCAGGAAAATTGTTGCAGGCTGATTACTTACAGATAAAAGCATATCACCATATTTCTCTACTTTTAAAGTTTGATTTTTACATGTACTAAAGAAAAAATCTATTGCATAAGGATTATTTAGTGGAATATCTTTAATTATATTTTGATTAGAATTAACCTGATACAATATAAAATCAAGATGTTTTTGACTCTTTTTACTGAAATACTCATAGCCATGAATAAATTTTTGTTTTCCATAGGCAAGTACTAAATGGTTTGTAATAGCCTCAGAAAACTGCCTTAAATCTTTAATTGGATATGCCTTATTTGCTATAATTTTATAACTAACTGACTTTGTAATTAAATCTAAAGTAGGTTGTAATTCAAGTAGCCCATCAAAGGTTTCTTCATTCAATGATAAAGCAAGACTATTTATTGCATCAATTTCTGCTTCATAGGCAAGATACTCATCAAATTTACGTAAATTTACCCTTGTATAGGCAGGATACATTTGTAAAGCTGCCATAAAAACATCAAAAATTGCGTATATACTATCACTCAAATTTACATCAAGAACAAAAAACTGGAATTTATCATTAATAAATAAACGCCCTTTGCCTTGTTCATATTTATCACATATCACTTCATAAAATAATGTATCATCTACTTTAACTTCGAAAAAACGATAACTAGGAATAACTGCATTTTTTCTTTCAATAAAAAGTTTTTTAGTAGCTGCAGAAATATAACCATTTTGCTCTAGCCAAACTAAATCTAATGGATAAATATTTGTTGGTGTAGGGATGTCATTTTCTTTGTCAATAGCTTCGTAATACATAATTAAGCCTGCCATATGCTTACATGGATTTCCATCATTTGCAAATTGACAATTGCACTTTAAATCCACAACCTCTCTATTAGCATTAATTTTGAAGCTTGTATTAAATTTTATGCTATCCCCAACTGTAGCACTAACTAAATTTCCTTCAACCTTATATTCATTTACAAGCTGTGAATATTTAACAGCTTTTTCTATCGTTAATGGCGTAAATTTCTTTTGCCAATCTTTTAAATGCATGATTATACCTCCTATGCAACTCTAATATTATAGCAAAAAACATTTTGAATAACAATCTAAAAAAGAAAGAGCCTAGTTTAAAAATTAAACTAGGCTTTTATTTATCTAATCTTTTTTAACTAGTTCTGAAATTGTTGAAATAGTTCCTGCTAAATTTTGCATATCAGAAGGAATGATTATCTTAGTTGAAGTACCATTTGCAACTTTTTCCATTGTTTCATAACTCATCATGGCTAAAACCTCTTTTGAAGCTCCAACTTTTTTGAGCATTTCTAGACCATCTGCTTCAGCCTGACGAACAAGTTTTAAACCTTCTGCCTCTGCTTCTTTAACTTTTATTATTGATGCAGCTTCACCTTCAGCCTTCTTAATCATTGCTTGTTTTTCAGCTTCAGCACGTAAAATTTGTGATTCTTTATCACCTTCAGCTTGCAAAATTTTACTCTTTTTGTCACCTTCAGCTAATAAAATTTTCTCACGACGTTCACGTTCAGCACGCATTTGGCGTTCCATAGAATCTCTAATATCTTGTGGTGGTAAAATATTCTTTACCTCTACTCTATTTACTTTTATTCCCCATGGATCTGTTGCCTCATCTAAAATAGAACGCATTTTACTATTGATAATATCTCTACTTGTCAATGTAGCATCTAATTCTAATTCACCAATGATATTACGAAGAGTTGTTGCACTTAATTTTTCTATAGCAAAAACCGGATTTTCAACTCCATATGCATATAATTTTGGATCTAAAACTGTGTAAAAAACAACTGTGTCAATCTGCATTGTTACATTATCTTTTGTAATTACTGGTTGTGGTTCAAAATCCTTAACCTGTTCCTTCATTGAGATAACTTGTGAAATACGATCAATAAATGGAACTAAAAAATGAATACCAACACCCCATGTAGTATGATAACCACCAAGACGTTCAACAATACATTTATTTGTTTGTTGAACAACTCTAATTCTAGAAATTAAATAAACTAGAATAACTAATAAAACTACTGCAAAAACAATTGCAAAAATAATTCCACTGCTCATTAAAAACATAAAACTAATTCTCCTCCTTATTTATCTTTTTTACGACTGCTTTATTACCTTTAAAGGCAATAATACGTGCTAATTCTCCCTTTTTTAAATCATAATCTACCTGTTCTGGTAAAATTGCAGTATATAAAATACCATTAATTTTCATTGTACCAGGTTCAAATTTTGTAATATCAGAAATTATAATAACATCCTTACCAATGAATTCATCAACATTTGTAGCTCTATTTTCATTTCTGAAGAATTTAACTACTAATGGCCTTGTTAGTATCAAAAATACTAATGAAATGATTGTAAATATTAATATTTCATAGTAGTAAGGTATATTTGTGACAAGAGATAAAATAATACCAACTAAAGAGCCTAAACTGAACCAAATTGACACTAAATCTAAAGTAAAAGCTTCAACTATTAAAGTTATTATAAAAACTGCCAACCAAATCCAAACCATATAAGTTTCGATCATTCTATCACCTCATTTAAATCAATAACTATTGCGTTATCATTATCATCGTAACTTGCACTCATTCGAATGAAGGATTTCTTATCAATTTGTAAATTAAATGCCTTTTTGATAAAATCCATCATTTGCTTCGAACAAATCCTAGCATATGTCTTTGAAATACCAACTTTCAAAAGCGAATCAGGATTTATTTCATTACTCAATGCATAATCTTTTGAAATTTTAAATAGATAAATTTTTCTTTCTTCTTTATTTACTGCAACTCTTACTCTATATGCATCTAACAAGAAGTTAGCTAAGTTTTTATTTAAGGTTATATAACTATCATACAAACTAGCTATTCCATTTGTTGGCTTTACATCAAAAAATTCTAACACGATATTATCACCTCGATAATATTATACAAGAAAATTCATAAAAATTCAACAATATTATTTTACATATTTTTCAATAATTCTTCTTGCTCTTTTCTTTCTAATATAAAATTTTCTCTAGCTATTCTAAATTTTTTGATACTTAAATACATAGCCCAAATATAAAATACAAAATAAATGCAAACAAGTAATATCCAAAGCCAATTATATTTTGTTTTTATTAACGTTACAATTAACTCAACCCAAAAATAATTCAAAAAAGCCATTAAAAAACTAAATCTAATATATAAAAATTGTAATCTTTTTTTCAATATGACCTTTGCATTCGTTTTAAAATCGTAATTATAAGTAAGTTCAATAGTTCCTGTCGGTCTAGGAATTACAAAGTCTGTCTTTTTTGTAAGATCAAATGGATTAGTAATATTAACACCAAGTAATAACAAAACTAAAATTATTGGTCTAGCAAAAATTGCACATACAACAATTAAAGCTAATATTATTGTGTAAAATAAAACCTCAACTAGTCGACTTGTGCTTCTAATATAGACTAAACTGTTATTATTGACACTCAAATCTTTTTTCTTCGTAATTTTACCAACTTTTTTACCATTTTGGTAAACATAATAATGTTTTTTGTCTTTTGTAAATATTCTCATTTCATATACTCCTCGCATCATTTATGAATATTATACACTTTTTTTGCAAAAAAGAAAAGGAGATTTCTCTCCTTGTCAATTTTATAAAGGTTTATAATTTTTTATTATGTCAGAATAATTTAAACCTCTTACTTTATTTCTTACCTTTAAAACAGCAGGTGGTGATACAGATACTTCATCTAGACCAATTGCCAAATAATATTCAGTTAAATCTAAATCTGCTCCTAATTCACCACATATACAAACTCTTGTTCCATATTTATGCGCATTATCTACAATAATCTTTAGCATTCTAAGAATTGCCAAATGATGTTTATCAAATTTAACCTTTTGATTTTCTCTATCAACTGCTAATGTGTATTGAGTTAAATCATTTGTTCCAACACTAAAGAAATCAACCTCTTGCGCTAATAAATCACTAATAATTACTGAAGCAGGTGTTTCAATCATTATACCAAGCTTTATATCTCTATTGTACTTAATATTTTTTTGATCTAGCTCAGACATTACTTCATTTATTATACGCTTTACTTCTTTTACTTCTTCAACTGAAATAATCATTGGTACCATTATAGAGATATTACCATAAGCACTAGCTCTTAATATTGCTCTTAATTGTGTTTTAAATAAATCAACACGATCTAAGCAAATACGTACTGCTCTATAACCCAATGCAGGATTTTTTTCTTTTGGCAAGTCAAAATAAGGAATTGTTTTGTCAGCTCCAATATCTAAAGTTCTTATAACTACATCCTTACCAGAAAGACGAGTAGCAACCTCTTTATATGCATTGAATTGTTCTTCTTCAGTAGGGTAATCTTCACTCTCTAAAAATAAGAATTCACTTCTAAATAAACCTACTCCAGCTGCATCATTTTGTAAAACTTTATCAACATCTTCAGGTTTACCAATGTTAGCTTTTATTTTTAAATGATGTCCATCAACAGTTTCATCTGATTTACCTTTTAATTCAACTAACATTTTTTGGAAATCTAAATATTCTTTTTGCTTCTTCTCATAAAGAGCCAATGTTTCGCTATCAGGATCAACAATAAATACTCCTGCTTTACCATCTACTATACCAATTAAACCATCGTAATTAACTAAGCTTTTATTTAATTGGCAAACCATTGGAATTGACATATTTCTAGCAACAATACCACTATGAGAATTAACTGAACCTTCACTAAATGCAAAACCTAAAATAATTTTTGGATCTAATTCAACTAGTTGACTAGGCATAATATCTTTTCCAACAAAAATACTAGGAGTTTTATAATCAACTTTTCCTTGACCTGCTAGTACTTTTATCAACATATCTGAAATATCTAAAACATCGGCACTTCTTGCACGCATGTATTCATCTTCCATATGGAAGAACATTTGACTTAAAATTCGTCCTGCCTCTTTAACTGCATAGCTAGCATTATATGATTGCTCATTAATACCATTAATTACTGTTTCAGTATAATCTAAATCCTCTAACATCATTTTATGAATCTCAAGGATTTCTTTTGCTGAATCATCAGTCGCCTTGTTAATTAATTCATCAGTTAAAGCAATAGCTTCTTTAGTAGCTGCCTCATAACGTTTTACTTCAGCTTCTTTATCAGAAATAATCTCTTTTTCTACTACAATTGGTTCAGGTAGAATTTGAATCTTACCAATGGCGATGCCTTCAGAAACAAATGTTCCTAATATTTTTTCCATTGTTTCACCTCAAAAATTATAAATTTGCTTTGAAGAATTCTTCAATTTTATTTAAAGCTGTTTCTTCATCTCCACCTTCAACACTTACTACAACCTCATCTCCACATTTAACACCAAGAGACATAACAGAAAATAAACGATTTGCTTCTACTTTTTTACTTTCTTTTGCAACATAAACTTTTGTAGGTGCTAATGCAGCAACTTCTTTTACTAATAATCCTGCAGGTCTAGCATGAATACCAACTGCATCTTTTATTACATATTTGAATTCTTTCATATTTACTCCTCCTCTAGCATTGCTTTTCCTAAACAATACGTTTGATATACATTGTAGTTATCTTCTAGAACAACTAAATCAGCATCATATCCTGCAACTAATTTTCCTTTTCTATCATCTACTCTTAGACAACGAGCTGGATTAATTGTGCATGAATTTAGCGCAACATCGAATGGTAGCAATGCATCCTCAACTAAAAATTTTAAACCCTTATTAATTCGTAAGGTACTTCCTGCAATAGTGTCAGTTCCTTTTATTCTAGCTAAGCCGTCCTCACCTATGACAATATCATGTCCTCCTAATGTATAATTACCATTTGGCGGACATCCCTTAGCACGTAAAGAATCAGATATCATAATTGAATAATCTCTACCCTTTGCTGTGAAAAAATTATTTAATGCAGCAAAAGTAGAATGACATCCATCGCATATTATTTCTCCATAAACATCCCTTACCCTAAATGCAGCACCAACTATCCCCAATTTTCTATGATGATAACCTGTCATTCCATTGTAGACATGAGTCATAGATGTAGCGCCATTTGCAATAGCAAGCAACGCTTGTTCGTAAGTTGCACTAGAGTGACCTATAGATACAACCACTCCTGTTTCGTGCAAATATTTTATTAATGCAAAATCATCATCATGCTCAGGTGCAATAGTTATATATTTAATTAACCCTTTTGCACATTCTTGATAACGTTTAAATTGAGATATTGTTGGTTTAGCAATAGCTTCAGGTGGTTGCGCACCTTTATATTCCATATCTAAATATGGTCCTTCAAAGTGTACGCCTAATATTTCCGCACCCTCATAGCCATCTTCTACAACCTTTGCTACATTCCTTAAAGCATTCTCTAAAACATTCGGCATTTGAGTAACTGTTGTAGGAAGAATTGATGTTACACCTTCCTCAGGAATTCTTTTAATCCAATTTCTAAGCCCTTCTTCTTCACCATCATTTGTATCAAAACCATATGCTCCATGCGTATGAATATCGATAAAACCAGGAACAATTCTTTTCTCAGCATAATCTTTATCTACTTTTTTTGTTTGATAAGGATAAACATTAATTATTTTTGTTCCCTCTATTTCAATTTGTAAAGGTACAAATTGATTAGCTACCCAAACTTTTTTACTTTGAATTATCATCTAAAGTTACCTTTATTTAACTAGTGATAATGCATCCTCATCAGCAACTAATACAAAATTAGGATGGAATTGTAAAATAGATGCTGGAACTTCTGGTGTAACTGGGCCAAAGAATGCTTTTTTCAAAATTTTTGCTTTATCTTTTCCTGAAACAACCATAATTACCATTTTTGCAGCCATAATTGTGCCTACACCCATTGTATAAGCTTGTTTAGGAACTTCATCAATTGAATTAAAGAAACGTTTATTTGCCTCAATTGTCATTTGAGTTAAATTAACACAATGTGTAGTTTTATCAAATTCAGTATTAGGTTCATTAAATCCAATATGTCCATCGTGACCTAAACCTAATAATTGCATATCAACCCCACCCATTGAAGCAATTATTTTGTCATATTTTTTACATGCTTTACGACTATTTTCTTCCATTCCATCAGGAAGATTAGTATTTTTAGGATCAATATTCACACGGCTAAATAAATGCTCATGCATAAAGTAATAATAACTTTGTTCATTTGTTCTTGGTAAACCTTTATACTCATCAAGATTAACACTTCTAACTTGACTAAAATCTAAGTTACCATCCTCATACATCTTAACCAAATTGTCATAAGTTCCAATTGGAGAAGATCCTGTTGCCAATCCTAATACACAATTAGGCTTCAATAATACTACTGAAGCAATTAAATCAGCAGCTTTTTTGCTCATATCTTCATAATTTTTTGTTCTAATAATACGCATATATTTATGAGTCCTTTCTTTTTTTCAAATCTTTATCCCTTTAATAATAATTAAGTAAAGGGAGCTTCCTTCAAAGCTCCCCAAATTCTTGCCAGGAATTGATTATTTATGTTTATAACATTTTTTTCATTTCGTCAGCGACGAATTGAACAAGTGGTCCAACGATAACTTGAACTGAATCCTTGCTTGGACGAATAACACCCTTAACACCTGCAGATTTAATAAGTTTTTCATCTACTTGAGTGTAATCTTTAATTTCAAGACGAAGTCTAGTTACGCAGTTATCAAGAGACTTAACGTTTTCTTTACCGCCAAGACCTTTTAAAATAATTGAAGCTACAGTTGTATAATCATTATTTGCTAATACAACTTTAGTTTCATCTTCATCATCATCTTCACGACCTGGAGTCTTAAGATCTAACTTAACAATTACAAAGTAGAATACTACGAAGTAAATTGCAAAGAATCCTAAACCGATTAATGGTAAAGCCCAAATATTACGTGCATTAGGACAGAAAATACTGAAAATGTAGTCAACTAAACCAGCTGAGAACCAGAAACCAGCACGTACAGGTAATGCAGCAACGATAGCAACACAAATACCAGTTAATACTGCATGGATACCATATAATACAGGAGCTAAGAACATGAATGAGAATTCTAATGGTTCAGTAACACCAGTTAAGAATGAAGCAAATGCAGCAGCACCAATGATACCTAATGTTGATTTTTTCTTATCAGGTTTAGCAGCCATATACATAGCTAGACCAGCACCTGGTAAACCGAACATCATAATTGGGAAGAAACCAGCTTGATACATACCAGCTTGACCTTCCTTTAATACTGATGTCATACCATTAGATAATACATATTGACCATTTTCCCAAGTTCCTAACCAGAATGTATGGATATCAGAAATTGAAGCAACATCAAACCAGAATACTGAGTTTAAAGCATGATGTAATCCGATTGGAATTAATAAACGGTTGAAGAAACCATATAAACCAGCTCCAATTGCCCCAATACCAACTAAGCCTTCACCAAGTTTTACTAAACCAAAATATACATATGGCCATACTAATAATAAAATTAATGATAATACCATTGATACACCAGTAGTAACGATTGCAACTGATCTTCTACCACTGAAGAAACCTAAATATGCAGGTAACTTAGTATTCTTGAAGAAATTATAACAATGTGCACCTACTAAACCAGTTAAAATACCAATGAATTGGTTTTGAATTTTAGCAAAAGATGCTAATAAATTCTTTTGATTTTCTGCTTGGTATAATCCCATAGCTGTAACAGTACCACTTGATAATAATGTAGTAACAACTAACCATGATACTAAACCTGCTAAAGCAGCACCACCATGTTGATCATCAGACATACCAACAGCAACACCAATTGCGAACAAAATTGCCATGTTATCAATTAGTGATCCACCAACTTTTACTAAGAAAAGAGAAATAACGTTAACATCGCCACCGGCCATAACGTTTTTATCAATTGCATAACCAATACCCATTAAAATTGCACAAACAGGCAATACAGCGATTGGTAGCATCAAAGACTTACCTAGTCTTTGTAAATATTTCATCACCATAAATAATTTTACCTCCCTAAATTTTTCCCTGGCTAAAAATATTTTTATCAAAAAGGCCTTGCCTTGTGATAACTATTCAACTTGAAGAACTTCTTCACCTTGATTTACAGGACGTCCTTCATTAATTCCTGTAACCTTCTTATAAGAATCTGTATTACATACTACAACAGGAGTAATAGTATCATACCCTTCTTTTTTAATAGTTTCTAAATCAGCAACCATTAATAAGTCACCTTTTTTAAATTTATCACCATTATTAACTTTTACGTCAAAACACTTACCATCTAACTTAACTGTATCTAATCCAACATGAACTAATAATTCTACCCCATCAACTGAAGTTAATGATAGTGCATGCTTTGTATTCGCAACAAAAGCAACCTCACCATCAAAAGGAGCATAAACATTACCATCAGTTGGTTTTATTGCTACACCCTGACCTAATATGCCTTCACCAAATGTAGGATCACTAACTTCTGATAGTTTAACTAATTCTCCTTTCATAGGAGCATAAACTTTAATTCCTTTTTTAAATAGTTTATCTAAAAAACCCATTTCTATTCCCTCTTTCTAAAAACGTTTTTATTTACATATATATTATAACAATCTTTCACTAATAATGCAAATAAACTAATTGAATACTATCGTATAATTTGCGTAAAATTTTTCATTTTTACTCAATTTGTTTTCAAATTCTCGCTCTTGTAAAGTACCTTTATACCCATCAGCATCACATCTTCCATACCAAGGTTCTATACAAACAAATGGAGAATCACTACTAGAAGACCAAATTCCAAACAAAGGACAATTCATTTTTAGTGTGATAAATGGTTTTTTATAAAAATCACATATACTAACCTCGTTAATTCCTTGTTCTTCTAATACTAATGCATCATTCACAAATAAATTATCACTTATTTTTAAGTAACCATCATCAAGAATTATTTTTTCTTTTTCTTTTGACATATATCCTGTCAAAGATATTTTTGAACTAACAATACTACTCTTATTAGGAAAATAAATATAATTATCACTTCTTTTCCCTTCATATAAAGGAACATTAAACCCAGGGTGACCACCTATTTGAAAATACATATTGTCATTTCCTGTATTTCTTACTTCATATGAAACTACAATTTCGTTATCTCGTAGTAGATAACTTAAAATAAGCTCAAAATCAAATGGATAAACCTGCTTAGAATTTGAATCTGATTTTAATCCTAATGAAATAAAATTGTCAGTCTTCCTAAGTAAAATAAATTCCTTATCCCTAGCAAATCCATGCTGCTTTTGTTCATAATATACACCATTATATCTATATTTTCCTTCAAAATACTTTCCGACATTAGGAAATAAAATAGGTGATGTTCTATTCCAATATTTTGGGTCAGCTTGCCAAAGATATTCTATGTTATTTTTTTTATTAACAGCACTTTTTAATTCAGCACCAAGACTATTAATTTTAATTTTCAGATGTTCATTTTCAAGTATATATTCCATATTTTTTTCCTCTATATCTTTATTTCAATACCAAATGGCATCAAAACAAGCTTCGCAGTACTAGACCACATTTTACTAATTCCTCTACCAACATATGTTATGTAGAAAAAGCCTGCAAAAAACATATGTAATAAATATAAAAACCAACCAATTAAAATTGCCCAAATAATATTTTTTACTTTGTCTGCTTCAAAACTAGGAACTAATTCTATATCTGCCCCGTTCAAAAAGTAATTTGCCAATTTGAAAACTTGGGTACTCATCAAGATACCAACTATTGATGCAGTTAAAATCGCACCCATTAAAAAAACTAGACCAATAGTAATAAATCCACCAAACATTAACCAAAATACATAGGTCCATGTTGTTGATTTTTCTCTTTTAATATTTATGTTTGTCTTATTACTCATAAATCCACCTATAAATCGACTTTCTAAACCATGAATATTATAGCATAAAAAACATAAAATGAAAGCCCTTTTTCTTCTTATAATTTTCAATTTTACATATATTTATTTTATTAGTATAGAAATTAAGTACTTATTATTACATGCTTTTTACTAATTATTGAATTAAATTTTATTTTCTTACCAAACATCGAATTTGAAAACGTTTTATGAAAACCTTTTCATCTCTATTTTTTCGAATTTTTTTTTATTGTTTTTTCTTTTATTATTAAAAATATAGATATTAACTTTGTAAATTGATCAAATATAGTAGTATTTTCTCATACATATATGATATAATTTTTTTGCTTTATACTACTTAAAAAGAGGGATATTATGTTATTAATAATGGATTTAGACGATACTTTGCTTCCTAAAAACAATATATTATCTTTGTATACAATAAATACACTAAAGGAAGCACAACTAAGAGGTCATTTAATAGTTTTTAATACTGCACGTGGTCTTAAACCTACCTTACCAATTTATAATCAATTTTGTCCTGATTATTTAATATTAAATGGTGGTAGTTCAATTTATGATAAAAATTTAAATCTTTTATATGAAAAAAGAATTTCTTTAAATCATACGATTGAGATTCTTAATTTTCTAAAGAAAAAAAAGTTAAATCATATTTTAGTAGAATGTGGAGATGGTTTTATAAGTGATGATGATTATACGATTGATAAATATGGAGATGTTACGAAAATAAACTTTTCTAACATAACAAAAGGAGCATTAAAAATCGTATTTGAGGATGAAAAAGATGAAAATGCAAATTATTTAAAAAATAAATATAATCTCGATATTGTTAATTATGTTGGCGGAAAATTACATAAAATAAGTATTAATACAAAGGCTGTTGGAAATAAGATTCTATTAGAAATTTTAGGAAATGACATTAAAACTGTTTGTTTTGGAGATGATTTAGGAGATATCGATATGCTTCTTGAGGCGAACATTGGCGTTCGGATGAAAAATTCACAGCCTTTATTAAAAAAATACAATTTTCTTGAGACAAAAGAAACATGTGATAATGATGGTGTTGCTATTTTCATAAAGGAAAAAATACTAAAAGAAGGCTAAATTAGCCTTCAACCTTAGTACTTAAATTTGAGAAAAATACAATTCTTTCACCGACAAGCTCACAGGTATCTATTACTATACCACCCTCTATTGTCTGTTTTTTTAGAGTTAATCTGCCTTTAACTCCTACTTGTGCACCTTTTCGTATATTGTCACTTGCTACTTCTGCCATCACTTCCCACAATGTAACATTGAAAAAGTCAGTATCATAGTTTCCTTCTGAATTTTTGAATGGTCGTTGACATGCAATAGTAAGGTTCAATACTTTTCTGCCATCATCTATCGTTCTTACTACTACATCTTTAGCCACTCTTCCTATAAGCATAAAATAATTATACATTTTTCCTCCTTTCTTCAGGGCACTATATTTATATCATTTTTTTCTTTTATGACAAAATTCAAATAATTGTATTTTTTTACAAAAAATATTTACAATTGGAAAAAAATGCACTTTATTCTAACTTTATAAATTAAAAAAACAAGATTTTTTTAAATTTTAGGAAAAAATCTTGTTTTTTTATGTTATTTTAACTTTTTTAAAATTCCTACAGAAATTGTACTATTTTTTAATAAATCATATGCCAAATCATAATCAACACTATTTTGCTTAAATATTTCTTCAATAATTTTTTCTAAATCATTCCCTTTAGCCCATTCATTGATATATTCTTCTGCGTATTTTTCCGGATTACCTTCTAAATTTATTATACTAGCTTTAGTTCTTTTTAGATATAATTCTTCTAGCTCACTATCTGGGGAAATCTTATTTTTTATAAATTTTTTTAGTTTTTTTAGAGAAAGCCTAGCATCATTTGTTTCACTTGCAATTGAGTAACCAAATACTTCATTATCATAGAATGTATTAATTGTATAGCTAGAATTTATAATTTTTTCCGAAATCAATTTCTCATATAAACTAGAGTATGAATTGAAAATTTGATCAATGTAGCCATTTAATGAAAAAATTTCACTTTGACTTAAATTATTTTTATTTATTCTTATTGTAAAAACATAGAAGTCTTTAGTTAATTTCCCCTGTAAGAAAACTTTTTTCTCTTGTTTTTCTTCATATGTTCTTTTTTCGTTGAAAATTATCTTATTATTTCTTTTAGGAATATATTGCTTTAAAATGCTATTAATCCTTTTAATATCTATATCTCCAACAATTATTAAATGAGAATTATCATTTGTATAAAATGAGTTATATGCATCATATAAATCTTTTAGCGTAGTTTTTCTTAATTCCTTTAAATCACCTGCAATTGGATAACCTATCGGTTTATTAGAATAAAAAATTTTACGCATTTTTTGAAATATTTTTTCATAAGGATTATCATTAACCATTTTTATTTCGTTTGCAATTATCTTTTTTTCTTTCTTTATGTCTTCCTCTGTAAAACATGGAGAAAAGTATTTTTGTAGTAAAAAGATTAATGGTTGTTCTATTTTTAAGCCTGAAAAGAAATATACAGTTCTATTAACCGTAGTATATGCATTAGCTTCAACACCATATGAATTTAGTGTATCAAAACCATCTGTACCATCTATATTCATTAATAGCTTATGTTCTAAAAAATGCGCTGTACCATACGGAATTTGTTCTCCATTTGGTAAAATAACATCCTTTGAACCAAATTTACAACACAAAAAAACATGCTTAGTCTCATAACCAGGCGTTAGAAAAATAGTCACTTTTAAACCATTATAAGACATTTCGATTTTGTTCATTATTTCCACCATATACACATAAAAATTCTAGTTTTAATTTTATATTTAAACAAGATTCATAGTCAACTTCTTCTATACTAGCGATTCTCTTTTCATCACTTAAATAATTCGAATCATAAATCTTAAATATACCATTTGTAAAATAGTGTCCTAAGTGATCATTAGACCTACAAATACTATTTTTTATATTTTCTTTAGCAAGAAGAAATTGTTCTTTTGTAAATTTATTTGTTAAAATTTCTTCAATATATTTTTTAATTAAAGATATATCTCTTGAGTGACTTATTAAGTGGCCCTTTAACATGCCAAAAGTTCCTATTCTAATTCCTTCAATCGTATAGCATAACCCATACTCTTCTCTTAATTTTTTGAAAAAAATTCCATAATTTCCAAAAAATATTTCTTCTAAAATCATTAATTTAGAAATATCAGTTTCATTACGATTAAGGCTAGTTTCAATGAAAAAATCATAATACATTTCTGATGTTCTTGAATTAATAAATTTTGTATTTACGGTATTCAATTTTCTTGTAAATGCAAACGGAAAATACTTTACCTTATTATCGAATAAATCTAATATTTTCGTTTCAAAATTTGCTAAACATCTATATTCAAAATTAACAATTTTAGTTTTATAAAAGTTATTTAGTTCCTCAATTGTTATTTTATCTAATATTTTAAGATTTCCAACACAATTGTATGAATATTTTGTTCCTTCAAAAAAGGACTCAAAAGCTAATTCATCAGAAACAATATCAAAATCTTGATTTCTAATATATAAATCATCTTTATATTCTCTTTTTGCCCTTGCAAATAACTTTTTTTGTAAACCATTTTTACCAAGTAAAGGGTTAAATGCTGCATTGTAGGCTAATATTGCCATAGTCTCATTTGTATAATTAGAATCGTTAAAATACTTGTCGTCAAGAAATGAAATTCCGATTGAAAACAATTTATATGGACCGTAGCTTTCTACATCAGCGAAAAATTTTGCTCCATACATAGATGCTAGTTTTTTATCCCAAGTTATAGGTGTCCTATAATATTTATTAGCTAATGTTAAATAATAAGAATATAAATTTAAAAGTGTTACTTCATATATAGATAAATCTAATAGAGTAACAAACTCTATTCTTTTAGTTCTATAGTCAATTTTTGTCTTAATTAACATTTTTAACTCCAAAAAAAGAAGCGACATACGTCGCTATCTTATATTTTTTGTTGCCATATTTAAGGCTATTTCCATCATATTTCTAAATGATGTTTGTCTTTCTTCTGCAGATGTAACTTCATGAGTTATAAATGAATCAGAAATTGTAAGTAAGCAAGAAGCCTTTTTACCTAGAGCTTTGGCATTAGCAAATAAAGCAAATGACTCCATCTCAACACATTCACATCCAAATTCATCGCGAACTTTTTCCCAACGAGTTGGATCAGTTGAATAAAATACATCTGATGAATGACAAATTGCAGGTTTTAGATTAATATTTAATTCTTCCGCAATTTTCATCAATTTTGTATTAACACTTTTTGAACTCTTTAATTTTTTACCACGCATACCAAATGCAGTCTTTGCAAAAGTTGATTCACTATATGCTTCAGTAACTAAAACAGTATCATAAACATTTAAACGTTTAGCATAACTTCCTGCTGAACCAATTCTAATAATTGTATCAACATCATAAAATTTGAAAAGCTCATACGAATAAATACCAATAGATGGCATACCCATACCAGAGCCCATAACAGATATCCATTTTCCTTTATATTTTCCTGTAAAACCATACATATTTCTTACAGTGTTGAAAGTTCTAACATCTGTTAAAAAATTATCTGCAATATATTTTGCACGAAGTGGATCGCCAGGCATTAAAACAACCTTAGCAATTTCATTTTGATCATTACAACTATTGTGCGGTGTTGGAATTTGACTCATTATTATATTCCTCCATTATCTTAACTCCTGCAGAGCAACCAATTCTATTTGCTCCTGCATTAATCATTTTTTCCATATCATCCTTAGTTCTAATACCACCTGAAGCCTTTACACCCATATCAGGTCCTACAGTTTCACGCATTAATTTAACAGCCTCAACTGTAGCGCCTTCAGTACCAAAACCTGTCGATGTCTTAACAAAATCTGCACCTGCTTCTTTAGCTAATAAAGAGGCTTTAACAATTTCTTCATTTGTTAAATAGCAAGTCTCTAAAATAACTTTTACTAAAACTCCATCCGCTGCTTTTACAACTGCTTTAATATCTTCTAATACAACATCATATTCCTGTGCCTTTAAAGCTCCTATGTTTATAACCATATCAACTTCATCTGCACCATTTGCTATAGCCTCAGTAGTCTCATATGCTTTTACACTACTTGTATTTGCTCCTAAAGGGAATCCGATAACTGTACAAATTAAAACATCTGAACCCTTAAGAAGTTCTTTAGCAAAACTAACGTAACAAGGATTAATACATACACTCTTAAAATGATATGTATTAGCTTCAGCACATAGCTTGAAAACATCCTTCTTAGTAGCAGTAGCCTTCAATATTGTGTGATCAATATATTTAGCTTTATCCATAAAATCCTCCTATACATCTAATACTTTTTTAAAATCCACCGGTTTTAATTCAAGAATTAATGGTGAAAAATTAACTTTTGTTAATACTTTATTGATTTTTTTCATTTCCTTATAGCTAACATAAAATAAATTACTTACGCTAGATTCTATTTGATGGAAAAATTTTTTAGTTTTCATTTGAAATTCTTCAGCAGATATAAACATATCCATTTTGGGATCTGTAACATGTATCATATCAACAAATGCAGGAAAAACAAATGGTTCAAATCTACTTACTTCAATTGCTGTATAAACTTTTCTTTTTCCTTCTACTGCATAATATGAAATAGTAGGAACTTTAATTTCTTCTTCTTTAAGTGAATCTTTTAACAAACTAACTTGCTGAAGATAATCGTAAACTTGATTTAAACTTTCTTCCTCAAGTTTATAATAATTACTTATTTCCTCAGGATATTTTTTCTTATATGCTTGCTTAACAATTTGAAAAGCCTTAATCATCATATTACGTTTGAAAGGAGAAACATCCTCATATATTTCATTATATACATAAAAATCAAACATTTTAGTAATGTCTTCGCATATATTTATAATTAATGAAACATCATAAGTAGGTAATAATACTGAGAGTTCAACACGTAAGTTAACGTCAATAAAACGAGGATTTAAACGCTCAATCCCTGGAACAATCGATTTATTAGAGATAATAAACTCAGCTTTAAACCCTAAAGTTGGATTATAATATCTAGCAATTTTTTCATTTTCGTTTTTTGTCACAACGTCAATATAAGGATTTGTAGAAAAATAACTCAATAAATCAGCAACCTCATAATTACGTGTACCCTCTTTAAAAAAATAATACCTAAATAACATGTAATCGACCTCTCCTCTTATTATACCATTTTAAAGGTCTAAAGTATAGTTTTATTTTTTAAGCCCTAAACCGCAAATAAAAATGCTTAGTAACCATACACAAAACAATAAGCAAAATCAACATAAAAGGAATGATAAGCCATAAATAATCGATAAAAATAAGTGCATTTATTGATAAAACTAAAAAACCGGAAATTGATAGTAACCCAATTGAAAGTGCTAAAACAAATGATCTAAACTTAGACATTCTTCAAAACCTCCAATGCATCTTGCAAACTATCTACTTTAAATAGTAACATATTTTTCTTACTAGGTAAAGAGTTATATGCCTCTAAAGCTTCTTCATAATTACCACTAGGACATAAAAAAACATTGACACCATCATCATATGCTGTATAAATTTTTTGTTTAATACCACCAATAACACCTACATTACCAAAAGCATCAATTGTTCCCGTACCAGAGATATGTAATCCTCTAGAATAATCAAAACTAGTTAGAGAGTTATAAAGAGATAGACTTCGCATTAGTCCACCTGAAGGTCCTGAAGTAAAACTACGTCCAATTTCTAGTTTTGGATATATTTCATCGTAATTAATGTCGTAATAAGGATAAAATGCAAATGATTTAATATTTTCATTTGTTAAAGTTAACTCTATATTTTTGCCATCTCTATTAACTATAAGCTTATCCCCAATTTTTCGATTATTAAAGGCATTTTTGAAATCATCATAGTCGTTACTTCCGTATATAGAATTAATTGCTAATATTTTATCACCTATAAAAAAATTTGAACCTTCCGCATAGTAACTAACCACTAAACTATTAAAATTATAACTTATTTTTATACTATTATTCTCTGCTTTTGCTAGTTCATAACTAGAAATTATCGTTGTCATTAATGCAGAATTATATTGTATTTTTCCCATTTCTGAAAGTTCATCTAATGAAAAATGAAGATAATTATCAGGTAAATCTGAAACTTCACTAGTTTTAGAGAAAGAACATAAAAAATTTTGTAAAACGGTTGAATGTTCAAAATCTATTACATAAATCGTAGAAAATGTTCCTTTTGAGTCATAGCCATCAATAACCTTTATTACATCATCAACAAAGGTAGTATCCCCCTTTAATGTAACACTTTTATCTGTAAACCATAACCCAGTAATAAGTAGAGGTAAATTTAATACTAAGATTAATATTAAAAATATTATTTCCTTTTTATTTAATTTACCTCTTTTTACTGTATTTTTACTCATTTCCAAGTTTTTTTACGATTTCACGACAACGAGGACATAATTCATCTTCATCAATCTCATCTACAACCATCCAGCAACGACTGCAAATATGACCTTTTGCCTCCTCAACCTTAAATTCCAATTTTTCTGATGGTACTATCTCTAATTTTGAAACAATCAAAATTTGGGCTAAATCAGAATCAAGGCGCTTAAATAAATCAAGATATTTTTGTGGAGCCATAATTGTTAACTTGGCACTAAAACTTTTACCGATTACTTTATTAGCACGTGCTTCTTCTAATGCTTTTAATACATCTTGACGAAGTAACATAAAATTATCAAAATCTGCTTCTAATTCTGCATTATAAACTAAATTAGCTTCAGGCATATCCTCTAAATAAACATCTTCTAATTTCTCTCCTGGTAAATTTTTGTATGCTTCAGTAGCAGTATGAGGAATAATTGGAGAAAGCAATTTGATCAAGCTTGATTCAATTTGATAGAAAACAGTTTGACAAGATAATCTACGTTTACTATTTGGATCTAAAATATATAATACATCTTTTGTAAAATCTAAATAAAATGAACTTAATGTATTGTTAATATAACTATTTACTAAACGATATACATCTCCGAATCTAAATGTATCATAAGCATCTTTTACATCCTTAATGAAACTATTCAATTTAATTAACATATATTTATCAACATTTTCTAATTCTTCGAAGCTTAGAGATTTTTTAGGATCAAAATCACTAGTATTAGCAAGCATAAAACGAATTGTATTACGTATTTTACGATAAGATTCACTAACTTGCTTTAATAATTCTTGACTAATTGGCATGTCACTTTGGTAATCGATTGAAGCTACCCATAAACGTAAAATATCTGCACCATTTTCCTTACATACTTTATTTGGATCTATGACATTACCTAATGATTTTGACATTTTTCTTCCTTCACCATCTAATGTAAATCCATGTGTTACAACTGTCTTATAAGGAGCTTTTCCAAACATTGATACTCCTGTGATTAGTGATGAATTAAACCAACCACGATATTGATCCGCACCCTCTAAATATAAGTCAGCTGGATACTTTAGTCCTCTTCTTTGTAATAGCATATAACTTGAACCACTATCAAACCATACATCCATAATATCCTTTTCTTTTGTGAAAATGCCATTTGGAGAATGTTCATTTGTATATCCTTCTGGTAGTAAATCCTTAGCTTCTCTTTCAAACCATACATTTGAGCCAAATTCACCAAATAAATCTGAAATATGACTTAATACCTCTTGGTCTAATACTGGTGTTCCATCTTCGCAATAAAAAATTGGAATTGGCACTCCCCAAGCTCTTTGACGGCTGATACACCAATCATGACGTTCCTTAATCATATTAGTCATTCTAATGTCTCCCCATTTTGGGTACCATGTAACATTTTTAATATTTTCTAAAAGCTCAGGTTTAATTTTATCTATTGAAGCAAACCATTGTGGAGTAGCTCTAAAAATAACAGGTTTTTTTGTACGCCAATCATGTGGATAGCTATGAGTAATTTTTATTACCTTCAATAAGGCATTACATGCATCCATATCAGCAATTACAGCTTCATTACAATCTTGATAGAACATTCCCTCGTATTTTCCAGCTTCTTTTGTCATATATCCTTTTGAATCAACAGGACATAGTATATCTAATCCATATTGTTTACCTACTAAATAGTCATCCTCACCATGACCAGGAGCAATATGTACTAAACCAGAACCATCTGTTGTAGATACATAATCTCCTAAAATACATGGTGAAACTCTATCATACAAAGGATGTTTGTAGTGTAATCCTTCAAGATCAGAACCTTTGAATTGTTTTAAAATTTCAACATTTCCCAATTCTAACAAGTCTTTCAAAGTATTCAAAAGATCTAAACCAAAAATTAGTTTTCCCTTTTCTGTGTTTGCTAAAACATAATCGATATTAGGTCCAGCACAAACTGCTAAGTTAGCAGGAAGAGTCCAAGGAGTAGTAGTCCATACTAAAAATGATGCACCTAAATATTCTTCTTCAACAATTGGAAGTTTAAAATATATAGATGAATCTTGCTTATCATGATACTCTATTTCAGCCTCAGCTAATGCTGATTCACTAGATGGTGACCAATAAACAGGCTTTAAACCTTTATATATTAGACCTTTTTCAACCATCTTTGCAAATACTTTTACTTGATCACGTTCAAAATCACGTTGTAATGTGATATATGGATTGTCAAAATCACCAAGCACACCTAATCTTTTGAAACCTTCTTTTTGTTTTAAAACTTGCTCATAAGCAAATTTCTCACATAATTTTCTAAATTCGATTGTAGAAATTTCTTTTCTATTAATACCCTTCTTTGTAACTGCAAGTTCTGTTGGTAAACCATGTGTATCCCAACCAGGTATATATAATGAATAAAAGCCATTCATATTCTTATAACGAACTACAAAGTCCTTTAATATTTTATTTAATGCATGGCCTAAATGAATTGCTCCGTTAGCATATGGTGGACCATCATGCAATGTATATTCTCTTTTAGTTTTATTTTTTTCTAATACTTTTTGATATAATTTAATATCTTCCCAATTTTGTTCAATCAATGGTTCTTTTTGGCCTAAATTACCACGCATTTCAAAACTGGTTTTACCCATAAATAATGTGTCTTTGTAATCTTTCATAATATTCCTCCAAAAAAAAATCGCCCTTAAAAAGGGCGAATGACAATCCGTGGTACCACCTTATTTCTAGCATAGCTAGCACTCAACACCGTAACGTGGCAAAACGGAAATTCTTTGCAAATTTCTTCTTCAACAGTGATTTAAAAATAGTGTTCATCCTACCTTTCACCAACGTAGGTCGCTTTTCAATAAACCATCTATTTTACGTCTGTTATCATCAAAATTCACCATATTATAGCAAATTTTTTTATTATTATCAATATTATAGTTGATTTAAAAACTCTTGTAATGAACCATCTTCAAAATCTTCATTACGTGCAAATAAATACGTTGCTTCATTTATCTTAACTGTTCTTCCATCAAGCGCATAAGCTGCACCAGTGAAAAATGCCAACAGTTTATTAGCAGACATTAAATCTAACTTTTCAAAATTAATAACTAATGGTGTACCATTTCGCAATTTATCAACTAAATCAGCTGCATACTCATCATCATCACTGATTTGTTCCATAATTATTTGGTCACTCTTTTTTACATCAGAATTTGAATCCTTTTTTCGACTAAATAATCCCATTTAATTATTCACCTCTTGTTTTCAAAACTGGTAAAACTTGTGCCTTAGAACCTTGACGGGCCATAATTAAAATAGTATCGGCATAGTCTTGTAGTAAACTCATACGTTGAGGAGGACATGCAATTAATGTTTGTAAAGGCATTGAGGTAATGAAATCCATCATTGCTCTCATTCTATTACTATCCATCTTATCGAAAACCTCATCGAACATAATTATACCTATTGGATCTCCACCAAAGGCACTAGTCTTAGTATAAATTCTAACAAATGATGCTATCATAGCAACATAGAATGGAACTTGTGTTTCACCACCGGATTTTTCCTTAAAGACCTTAGAATATGACATAGTTTCTCCATCCTTATTAGTGATTTTTATATCATAATCCATATATGTTCTATAATCTGTAAATTTATTAATAGCACCATGAGAATTTATTTCATCAACTGATAAGCTATCAAATAATTCTTTAATTTGATTTTCATATTTTGCTTCAAAATTTGATGTAAATAAACCTGATGCATTTTCACTTAAATCACTAGTTACCATTTCATAGAAAGCACCATATTCACTACTCTTAGGGAAAACAAATTCATATGTATCATTACCAAAATGAATATTAGCAAGAGTATCATTAATTTTGCCAATTTCAACCTCAGCTTGTTCGATATTTGCTCTTAATTTAGCAATGAAATCTTCTTTAAATATTAATTCTGCTTCCTCACGAGCTGTCCTTACCTTTTGCTCATACTTAACTAGTTCTGTTTTTTCTAATTTATTTAACTCATTGAAGTAAGAAGGCATCTCATTATATCCAATTGAGAAACTAGAGTCATAATCATTTATGTATTTGAATTGCTTATCAACTAATGCTTTTGATAAAGAATCAAATGAACTATCTTCTTTCTCATATCTATTTTTATATTCATTATAAGCTTCATTGAATGTTTTTTCCTCTGTAAGCTCATTAAATTCTCTAATTGCTCTTTCTTTTAATTCAATATTATCTTGCTCTGCAGATTCTAAATTTTTTTGTTCATTTAAAAGCTTATTCTTTTCTTCATTAATTCGATTATTAATGTTATCAATATTTTGTTCAATACGTCCTATATCTAAAACAACACTATTTTTTCTTTGCTCAGAATTTTTAATTGTATTAAGAACAAATTCATAGTCTTGTTCTAACTCTTTTACTGATAAAGTGTTTAAATGTTCTTTTTGTAAATATAAACCCTTTACAGTATCTTTTTCATGTTCTAGACGTAACGCACCATCAATTCCAATTAATATATTTTGGAAGTCAAGAGAGTCAAAAGACCTTAATTCGTCTTCGATAGTTTGAATATTTTCATTAACGACTAAATATTGTTTCTTAGCCTCAAGAGCTCTAGATTCCCATAATTTTTGTTGAGATTGATAAGCATTTTTACCACAGAAAGGCTTTTCAATATTTGGATTCATTGATCTAACAGTATAACCACTATATAGTAAATAATCATTAGTAATGGATGTATTGTATTTTTCTAATTCCAATTCATTATCACACATAATTACATTTCCGCAAGTCATATTAATATATGCTCTTGCATCTGCATTCTCACTATCCATAATACTTGCCAAACTATGTGGTTCATATGTCTTATATTTTGCAATTTGTTTTGTATTAACTAAACCTATTCCATAAAGGCTATAACGATTTTTTATTCTTGCAAATATTTGTAATGCTTGATCGAAATATCGTGGCTCAACAATCATATTAAATCTTCTATTGCCTAAGAAAACCTCAATTGTATCAGCCCAATTAGGGTCTTTTATCTCAACAAGCTCTGCAAAAATGAAAACAGGAATATCATAGTTGTATATACGTTTTAAACCTTCTGTTATCTCATTACGCATATTTACAAGTCTAACATCAAAGTTAACTTTATTTTGACTTAATCCCTTTAATGCTGTAGATATTTCGTTAACATTTTTCAATATTTCTGTTTTTTGTAATTGTAAAGCACCTAAATCTTGATTTGCTTTTTGCTTATATTGCTCTACTAAAGTTCTTGCTTCTGTTAATTTTAGTCTAGTAAACTCAACTTCGTTTTGATTTAAATTAACAAGACTCATATTAGCTAAATCATTAAATATTTTACGGTCTTTTTTCTTTCTCAAATTATTGATAATCTCTTTGAATATTGTAACTTGCTTAAGAAATTTAGAATTATCTTCCTCTAATTCTCTTATATTACGTTCTCTTTCATTAATCTCACGTGTTAGATTTTCGTTATTTTTAAAAGATTCATCATTACTTAAAGCGTTATATAATTCTTTACTTCTTTGATTTAATCCTGCTAACTCTCTTTCAATTGAACGTAAGTCTGACTCTTTATTAGCCTTTCTAAGCTCCTCTTTTTCAATATCCTTTTTTAAATCTTCAATCAAAAATTTGATTTTTTCAACACTAAATAAGTTACCTAAATATTCAGCATATGTTTTATTTTCAACAATTTTTTCCAATTCTTGATAAATACTTGCCATTTCTTTCAAATCATTAATCTTTGTTTTAATCAATTTTAATGTTGTTTCTAATTCTTTGTAAGAACGAATAGTATCTTTTATTGCTGAAACATCTATTTCTTTTTCTTCAAGTACATTTTGATAAATAAATTCTTTAACATCAGAAATTGGCTTAAATGCTAGGGCTTTAGGAATTAGTTTAAAGAAATCCTCATTAATTGAACCAAATGCATTTCTAAAACCACGTTTAGCATCCTTTTTAGTTAAGAAAAATTCGAAATCAGGATGATTCTTTCTAAATATTACTGTACTATAAATCATTCCATCTTGTGAAACAAACCAAGAATCATCTATAGGTAAATCAACTTTATAGAATAAAGTTTTTACTGGCATTAATTCACCAAAAGCGTCAATTACAACACCAACAGTAAAATCTTTATTTAATTTCTCATCATGAAATTGAAGAGCTATATGTCCTGTTACATCGCCATCACGTAAATACTCTTTATCATCTAAGCCTAACTTACATTTTACATAGCCACGTAAATCACGCTTACTTTTTTCATTTGCTGCCATATTGAAATTAGTTTCTCCAGCTGTTATTACATACATAATAGCATCCATTATTGTAGATTTACCAGAAGCGTTAGGTCCTGTTAGTAAGACATGATTATTAACTTCAATTGTTTCATTTGTTAAGTAATGCCAGTTTATTAAACGAATTTTAGTTAGCTTTTTCATTGTCTTCACCTCCATCACTAATTCTCAATATAGTTTGATATATTGTATTAATATCCTCGCTTGGAATAGCCATTAATATTGTAGGTAATATAACTATTCTACAAGCAGATGTAGTCAAATCACCAGTTGCTTCTATTAAGTTATATCTTCTAAATAATCTAAGCGCTGATACTAAATCAGTCTTATTCAACTTTCTTTTAATTTCAAGATAATCATATTTTTCATGTATGTCAGACACTTGACAAACTATATTATCATTAAGTGAAGCTTCTTTTAACTTCTCATGATAAAGAAGTCTTAAAATTAATAATATAACCGATTCATCACGTTTAAGGTGCAATGTAGCAGCTTCCTTTGAACCCGATAACATAACGGCACCTTTTTGTTGGTCTAAATTTATTTCTAAACCAAGAATCTTAAAAAACTCATCAAATATATCCTTGTAACTCATTAAGAAATAATAGGCCTCTTTGTTATCCTTCTTATCTTTAGCAAGAAAATTATAACTTAAAAGTCTATTTGCTACATCACGAAACAAATTTTGCTGAGTTGTAGTCATTTTTTCTAAATTTTCAAGCATATTATTCATCTCTCTTTCTTATAATAAAATCACGCATTTTCAAATGATTATTATAAATACGTCCATTTGTGATTAGAACCTCAAAATTATCTTCATTTTCTAGCGCATATAATATTGCATATATAGCAAGCATAGAGAGAGATAATTCAGTATCCTTCTTTATTACATCGCTTCCATATAACTTTCCATCAATCATAAAGTCATGCAAAAAGATTTTTATATCACTCTCTTTGTATGGAGCACTATATGCAGCAATAAAGTCTGCTTCTATATCAAAGCCATCTAATCTAGAATCATCTAAAAGCATATTAAAATTCCTTTTATATGCTCCACGTGGAACATACAGTGAATTTTCATCAATACGCTTATTTTCCGTTAACTTAATTCCGCCATTTACTAATTTAAGAGCCTTTTCAATGTGATCTTTTTTATGTTCATCTCTTATATGCTTCAAAATTCTATTTAATTTGCCGATAATATTATCGTCTTCTGATAATAAAAATTTAATTTTTGAAATAGTTGAATTAATATAATTACGATTTTTCTCATCAATTTCCGTAATAAAATCATCAAGAGCATTAAATACATCAATAATTTCATCAATATCACGATTTGCTCTATTAATTGCGTCATCATGATTCAATTTAGGATAATTTAGTGTTAAAACTCCCATAATATCTGGATTATTTTGATACTCTTCAAGTTTAGTAACAATTCTCAGCCTATATCTATTGATATTATCTGACATTTTTAATTTTGCATATCCATTTTCTACAAAATCTTGACGATAATTAACTAGGTTTTCCATTAATTCTTTTACATCTGTATTTGAAAATACTGAACTAATATAATCTTTTAATCTAGAATCTAGGCGTCTTATTGAACGTAATAAAAGTTTTGTATTACGATAGACTTCTTGCATTATTACGCTATATTCAATATTATCCTCATTAGTTAATAAAGAGTATATTGTATATATATATCCTTGATATTCAGCCTTGTTATATTCATAAGTATTATCATCGTCACTATTATATAACATCGGTGCAATTTGCATCATAGCCTCACAAAGAGTAATACCAGCATCACTAAAATTTAAAATTTCTTCATAATCATTAGTAACGTCAATATATATCCAACCACACTCTTCCATCTTTCTTAATACATAATTTGCTAATTCACGACTAGAATTTGGATTAGCCTCTTCATCATCCTCATCTTCTTGAGTATAATTATAATTATTTGTATCAAGATAATGAACAAGTTCATCAACAACAATTTTCTTTTCTATTCCTAAAATAGAACCAGATTCATACACCTTAAAAGCTTCAATTATTAAGGATGAATAAATACGTTTGTTCTTTGACGTCAAAATAGAAAAGAAGTTTTCTGGAACAAATTGAAATAAATCCATTTTTTATCACCACTCACTTAATATAGATTATAGCATATATTCACGCTATGAGACAACAATTTTTAATTATTTATATTTGCATACTGAGCCTCATAAATAGTCTTATAAAAACCATTTTTTTCTAACAATTCAGCATGCTTACCTACCTCAACTATATTACCATCTTTTAAAACTAAAATCAAATCTGCGTTTTTTATAGTAGATAATCTATGTGCAATAATAAAAGCTGTCTTATTTTCCATAAGCTTTAAAAATGCCTTTTGAACTAATTGTTCAGTTCTTGTATCAATATTCGATGTAGCCTCATCTAATATTAGTATCTTAGGTCTTCTTAACATTAATCTACTAATACATAGTAATTGTTTTTCCCCAATCGAAAGTCCAGAATCATCACTTACAATAGTATCATATCCACAAGGCATTCTAGTAATAAATTCATCAGCATATGCTAGCTTAGCAGCTTTTTCTATTTCATTAAATGATGCATTTGAACCATAATTGATATTATCTTTTATTGAAGCTTTATAAAGCCATGTGTCTTGTAAAACCATACCAATATTATTTCTCAATGAAGAACGCTTAAATTTACTTATATCATTACCATCTATTAATATTTTACCTTCGTTTAAATTATAAAACCTCATCAATAAATTAATAATTGTAGTTTTACCTGCTCCTGTAGGACCAACAATCGCAACCTTTGTTCCATGTTTAACATCAAGCGAAAAATTATTTATTAGTGGTTTATCTTTAACATAACTAAACGAAACATTTTGAAAACTTACATTACCTTCAACTTCAGGTAAATCTAACAAATTATCATCATTTAAAATCTCTAAATCAATTATTTCAAATATTCTTCTCGCACTAGCAAAGCTATTTTGTAATTCAGAAGCAACACTACTTATGTCATTAAAAGGTTTAGTATAGGATGATGCATAATTTAGAAAAACTGTCAAATCTCCAACTGTTATTAATCCACCAACAGCTCTTATAGCACCAAATACACCAACTGCAGCATATACTAATGAGTTAACAAATCTAGTACTAGGGTTAACAAGTGAAGAATAGAATTGAGCTTTTACTCCAACCTTATATAGTCTATCATTAATTTCCTTAGTTTTTCTAGATGCTTTATCTTTATAATCATATGCAATTACTACTTTTCCCATATCAAACATCTCATTAATATGTCCACTTAATTCACCTTTTATTTTAGCTTGGGCTTGAATTGTTTTGTATGATGCCCTAGCAATTAATGATGCTGTTAGTAATGAAATAGGAGTAAGACATATTACTATTAATGCTACTTGATAGGAAACAACTAGCATAAATACTAATGTAGTTATTATCGTAATAATACCACTAATCAACTGATTAAGTGCCTGTAGTAATCCATCACCTAGTTGATCAACATCACCAATAAGCCTCATTACTAAATCTCCTTGCGATGAAGAATCAAGATATGATATAGGCATAAATAGCAATTTAATAAAAGCCTTTTCTCTTAACTCCTTAAGTAATGAATTAGTTATTACATTCATTAAATATTGCATTAAAAAACCAAATAGACCATTTATAAATATTACAACTATTAGAACAAATATTATCTTGAATAAAAAAGAAAAATTTACATTATTGATTCCTTGTATTTGATCAACTGCCTTACCTATAATAATAGGTAAAACCAAAGATGCTGAGACCTGAATAATTGTTGCTAAAAGTGCAAAAATAAATAAAAACTTTTGCTTTGCTATAAGCTTTACTATTCTACGCTTTACCTTCATAGATTTCATACTAATCTTCCCTCACTTGTGATTCATAAATTTCTTTATAAATCAAATTATTTTCCAAAAGCCAATCATTTGTTCCGACTCCACTAATTTTTCCATTATCTAAAACAATAATTTTATCAGCATTTTTTATTGAGCTAAGTCTCTCAGTAACCATAATTATAGTAATATTTAATTTTGATAAAGCTTTTCTAAGTTCAAAATCAGTTTTAAAATCCAATGCAGATAATGAATCATCAAGCATTAAAACATTAGGCTTTTTGACCAAAGCTCTAGCGATAGATAGACGCTGTCTTTCACCACCTGAAAGATTTTTTCCACCTTGCATTATTAATCTATCTAGTCCTTCTTCTTTTTTCATAACAAAATCATACGCTTGACTTATTTTTAATGCTTCCTCTAAATCTGCATCGGAAGCTGATTGATTACCCCAACTCAAATTGTCACGAATCGTTTGATTTGCTAATAATGCCTTTTGCAATACTATACCAATTTCATTATTAAAATACTTACTATCATAATTTTTAATATCATTTCCTGCATATTTGATTTCGCCATTAGTACAATCATAGAAATGAGCTAACAAACTTAATAATGTCGATTTACCAGAACCAGTGCCCCCAACAATTCCAATAAATTCTCCTTCGTTTATTGAAAAATTTAAATTACTTAGCGCATTTTTACTTGATGAAGGATATTTAAAATCAACATTTTGAAACTCAAACAATGGAACATTTTGCTTTTTCTCAACAATAGTTCCTGTATTAAGACTTGGCTTTGTATCTAGTATCTCTAAGACTCTTGACCCTGATGTAATTGCCTTTCCAAAAATAACAATCAAATTACAAACTACCATCGTTGCTACTAATATTTGATTCAAGTAATTAATTAAAGCTGTTATATCTCCTTGACTAATACTACCCGAATTAACAAAATTACCACCTAAGTATAAAACTAAAATAATACATGCATTTATTACAATTGTAGATACGGGATTCAAAAGTGCACTTATTCTACCAACTCTTATTGCGTCTTTTTGTAAAACTTTTACTTCATTTTCAAATCTCTTATCCTCATTATTTTGCATATTAAATGCTCTAACTACTCTAGCACCACTAAGATTTTCTTTAGCAACAGTAGTTACATTTTCTAAATCTTTTTGAACCTTCTTATTATAAGGTATTGTCCTTTTCATAATTAGTAAAACTACTGTTAGTACTATTATTGCACCTGCTATAAAAATTAATGCAAAGATTGGTGAAATAAAAAAAGACATTATTGAAGCACCAACTACTAAAAAAGGTGCTCTAATTACCAATCTAATCAACATTGCAACACTTAGTTGTAACTGATTGATATCATTATTCATGCGTGTTAATAGAGTAGATACGCCATATTTATCTAATTCAGCAAAGCCAAATGTTTCGATATGATTAAATGTTGCTTCTCTTATCCTCGTTCCAAAACCTTGACTTGCTTTAGCAGCCAAATATTGGCAAACCAATGTAGTTGATAAACCAATTACTGCAACTAATATTAAAACCCCACCCATTTTATATATATATTGTTTATCGGCACCATTTATTCCATAATCAATTATTTTTGCCATAATTAAAGGAACAATTAATTCAAAAACAGCCTCTAACAATTTAAAGAGAGGTCCGATAATGACCTCTTTCTTGTAAAATCTTAAATATCTTTTATATAACTCAATCATGCTAAACTACTCCCCATCAAATCTATTTTGAAAAGCTTGCAATTGTTTAGTTTCTTTTTGTCTTAATTTCTCATAACTAGCCATATTTTCAATAGAAAGCATTACAAATTTTTCTAAAGATGAATTTTGACTATAATCTGCAACACAAACATAGTTTAGCCTATCATCTGCAACTAAAGGTAGAACCTTATTTTTTTCGTCGCTTCTATAGACAGCAATTGATTTTCCACCCTTATCCTTTACAACTTGCATACAAGGTATATCAGTCATTCCATCTCCGATATAAATCATATTTCTATAAAAAACGTGACGCATGCTATCAGGTGTATCACTATTTAATTTCTTTTCATCTAGTATATCAAATGTTCCTTTAGAAATTCTAAAAATAAATTGCGTTTTGTTAGTATAATTAATTGCAACTTTTGGCCATTTAGCCTCTTTTGTAACATCATCAAATAAGAATTCACAGCCATATATATGCTTAAATTCTTTAGCAATAGAACATCCCTCTATTATTTCTCTTGTTCCTGAGGAAATTATATAGTGTTCTATTTCAACTCCTTGGCTTTCACCAAACCTATTTATTCTATCAAACCAAGAAGTAACACCATTAAAATACTTTATACCCTTTCCTAAAGAATTTAAATATTCTTTGGTTAAGGCAATATTTTTTTCCTTTGCTTCTTGTTGCATAACATACATATAAGCTAAAATTTTATCCATATGGTATTTATTTCCAACTTCAGAGGTTTTTGCCCAAAACTCACTTGGTGTTAATCCTAAGTTAGGAATAAAATTATAATTTTGCATATCTTCAGTGCATAATGTTTTATCAAAATCATAAAGTATAGCAATTATTGGTTTTGCCATATAATCATCATCCTTTCTATAGCATTTAATTATAACACTTTTACTGCATAAAAAAAAGCCATTTTGCTTTCTTTATAAAAGCAATGGCTATTTTTTTTCATTTCTTAAGTCATTTAAGATATCTTCAAAATATTGTGGAAGCTTTGTCTCGAAATGCATATATTTTTTTGTTGTAGGATGAATAAATCCTATTTCTTTAGCATGCAAATATTGTCCAATTGTTCCATAAACTTTACGAGGGCCATATAATGGATCTCCTAAAATTGGGTGTTTTATATACGCCATATGGACTCTAATTTGATGAGTACGTCCTGTCTCTAAACGACATTCAACTAATGTATACCCACTAAATCTTTCTAGAACCTTAAAATTTGTTGTTGCAGGTTTTCCGTCAGCTACAACTGCTTGTTTTATTCTATCCTTTGGGTCTCTACCTATTGGCGCATTAATTCTGCCATATTCCTCTGTTATTTCCCCTATTACTAATGCATAGTATATTCTAGATAGACTATGATCTTTTAATTGTAATTGTAACTGTTCATGTGCATAATCATTTTTAGCAACTACTAAAAGTCCCGAAGTATCCTTATCAATTCTATGAACAATTCCTGGTCTTATAACTCCATTAATAGAACTCAAATTTTTTAAGCTATGTAATAAACCCGAAACTAGAGTATCGTCATAATGACCATTTGATGGATGCACAACCATACCCTTTGGCTTATTAATAATTGCTAAATCATCATCTTCGTATATAATATCTAAATCCATATTCTTTGGTTCAAGAGTTAATTTTTTTTCTTCTGGAACTTCAAATACAATTTCATCATTTAGTTCTAATTTATATGATGGCTTAACTATTTTTCCATTAACAGTGATATTGTTATTTTCTAGATTAGTTTGAATAAAACTTCTACTATATTCATCAACTAAACTTAATGCTTTATCTAAACGAATTCCAACTAATTTTTCATTAACTTGATACTTTTTTTGCATTTTTTCTCTTATCCTCTAAAAAAATTATATCAATAGCTAACATAATAACTCCAATTACTAATGACATATCAGCAATGTTGAAAACAGGAAAATGATAATTTCCAAAAATGAACTCAAAAAAATCAACAACTCCACTTTTTAAACCAAAAACAGTATATAATCTATCATACAAATTACCATAAGCACCTGCAATTATTAAACATAAAGCAAATGAATACATTTTTTTGCTTTTGAAGTCATTTTTTGTAGCAAATACTAATGCTATTATAGTTGCAATTATACTGATAAATGATAATAAAAGTGTACTGTTATCTCCAATTCCCCATGCTGCCCCTTTATTATATACTAAAGTTATATTAAAAAAATTAGCAATTACAGGAATTTCCTCTCCAACACGTAAATTTTCTTCAACTATTACTTTTGTTACTTGATCCAAAATAATTATTAATGCAACTACTAAAAAAGTTAGAATAAAATTTTTTTTAGTCATTATATCCTCCAAATTTTATCGAAATAGGTTTAATTTGTTCATACTTGACTCCAGCTGCATCAAACATTCTTCTTGAGGCTTCATTTGAGCAAGTATGATGATATTTGTCTTCAATATATACAACCCTTTTAATTCCACTTTGAATGATTAATTTTGCACATTCATTACAAGGAAATAATGTAACATACATAGTAGCATTCTTAAGTGATGAGGTAGAATTTAAGATTGCATTTGGTTCAGCATGTACTACGTATGGATATTTATTATCTAATTCGTTTGGATTTCCCTTCTCCCAAGGAAATTCTTCATCAGAACATCCTTGAGGAAATCCATTATACCCTATCCCAATTATTCTTTTGTCTTCATTTACAATACAAGCACCAACTTTAGTATTTGGATCTTTACTTCTATAACTTGAAAGTAAAGCTACTCCCATAAAATATTCATCCCATGAAATGTGTTTAGTCATATTTTCACCACTATGGATTCAAGCGATCAGGTCCACGGAATATGAACATAGCATCTTTAATACCTTCATTGAACAATATCATAGTAATACGGTCTACACCTATACCAAAACCACCATGAGGAGGACAACCATATTTAAAGAAATCTAAATAGAATTCAACATCTTTAGCTAAACCTTTTTCTTCAGCTTGTTTTTTCAAGATATCATATCTATGTTCACGTTGAGCGCCTGTAGTTATTTCACAACCCTTCCAAATTAGGTCATATCCACATGGTACTCCTTTCTCATCACGCATATGGTAAAAAGCGCGTTTTTCTGCTGAGTATCCTGTTACAAATAAAAATTCATGACCATATTTTTCCTTAGAGAATTTTTCACACATTCTCTCTCCTTCAGTAGTTAAATCACCCTTTTCAGATTCAGGAACCTTGTATCCATAACGTTTTTCTAATTCATCATACAAATCATGTAAATCTATTCTTGGGAAAGGAAGAGTTGGAACTACAACATCTATATCAAAAACTCTTTTTATTTCATCACCATACTTTTCCTTTACACCTTTAAGCGCATAAGTTAGCATCTCTTCTTCCATTTTCATTACATCTTCATATGAATTAATGTATGAGAACTCTAAATCAAAACCAGTAAATTCAGTAGCATGCTTACGAGAAGCAAATTTTTCTGCACGGAAGACAGGACCTGATTCAAAAATTCTTTCAAATCCAGCTGCCATTGCCATTTGCTTATAAAATTGAGGTGATTGTGCTAAATAAGCATTACGATCAAAGTATTCAACTTTAAAAACACCAGCGCCAGATTCAGATTCTGCCCCTATTAACTTAGGCGTATGAATTTCTATGAAATCTCTATCAATTAAAAATTCTCTACATTTAGAAATAAAATATGATTGTGTTTTAAACATTAAAGTATTCTTCTCTGTTCTTAAGTCAATCCATCTATAGTCAATACGTAAATCGATATTTGTCTCTTCACCTTTAGGAGCAACAATTGGATTTGGTGCAGCTATTGAATCTATAACAATTGTATCAGGATACATTTCCATATGATTCAATTTTACATATTCACTTTCAAGAACTAAACCTGTAGCTTCAATTACACTATCTACAGTAATTTTATCTAGAATATCATTTAATTCAGGATGCTTTTCTTTTTCAATAGTTAATTGAAGTTTACCAGAAACATCACGTAAAACAATAAAGCACATTGTTTTTTTGTTTCTAATATTTTCAACAAAACCAGCAACCTTATTTACATTGCCTAAATTTAAATTTTTAATTTGTACTCTCTCCATTATTCTTTTCCTTCCTTACAAACATTACATTTTTTACTTGGTAGATGAGTTAGTAGATAACCGTATAATTGTTCTAGTTCAATAGTTGTCTTAGAATCATCATCGTTATTTTTTAGATTAATTAATCCTTTTGTTAACTCATCATCACCTAGAATTAAAGTGAACTTAGCATTATTCTTGTCAGCTTCTTTGAATTGTGCCTTAAGAGATTTTTGGTTGTAATCCATATCAACCATTATTCCACCCTTACGTAATTCACTCACAAGAGAAACACCTTTCAAAAAGGCATTTTCACCTAAAGTAATCAAATACGCATGTAGACGTTTTGGCTTAACTATTTCAATTCCTTCATGCTCTAAAGCAAGTAAAAGACGGTCCATTCCGAAAGCAAGTCCAACTGCACTTGTTTTAGGTCCACCAAGATCACTTACTAAATCATTATATCTACCACCAGCACATATTACATTTTGTGCTCCAAAGTCTGTAGATGTATATTCAATTTCAAATACTGTATTTGAATAATAGTCTAAACCTCTCACAAGTTTTTCATCAACTGTGTAACTAATATTTAGATTATCAAGTGCTTTCTTAACCATTTCAAAGTGTTTTTTTGAAGATTCGTTTAGATAATCACTAATTTTTGGAGCTTCTAAAAGTGCTTTTGAATCTTTATCAACCTTACAGTCTAAAATTCTTAACGGATTTTTAGCTAATCTAATATGGCAATCCTCACATAATTCATCCTTATGTTTTGTAAAATAATCTACTAATACTTTTCGATAAGCATCACGTGACTCTTTATCCCCTAAAGTATTAATTCTAACCTTAATTCCTTTTAATCCTAAAGCCTCTAATAAATTTATTGCTGTAGTAATAATATCAACATCTAATAAAGGTGAATCAGATCCGAAGGCCTCTAAGCCAAATTGAGAAAACTGACGATATCTTCCTTTTTGTTGTCTTTCATATCTAAACATAGGCCCTAAATAGTATAGTTTTGTTATCCCATTGTTTGTATAAAGTTTATTTTCTACAAATGCTCTTACTACACCAGCTGTACCCTCAGGTCTTAAAGTCATTTCACGACCGCCACGATCTAAAAAATCATAAGTTTCTTTATTTACCATATCAGAAGCATCAGATTCATCACGATGGAATGTACCTGCCTGCTCAAAAATTGGTGTTCTGATTTCCTCATAATTTGATAGTGCACATATTTTTCTAATCACTTCTTCAAGTTTTACCCATCTTCTTGTTTCACCAGGTAAAACATCATATGTACCTTTTGGTTTTGTAATCATATTATCGCCTCCTAATAAATAAAAAAATCCTTAGATAAATCTAAGGACGTATATCATACGCGGTGCCACCTTAGTTCTAGAATAAATCTAGCCCTTAAATCGTTAACGCCTGCTACGGCCATAAGGCAATAAAAAGCTGTCTCATATAGGTATTATGTCAATGCTTCCACCATCCATTGTCGCTAGAAAATAATTTTCCTATACCCTCTGCTTCTTTCTTGTAAATTATACCATACCTTACATCATGAAACAAGGTTAAAATTGTTAGAATCCGCTATAATAGTCTCATTTTTATGATAATCCATTATTAAGCCATACAACTCCTTAATATCATCGACTAGTCTCTCTTTTATAGGATTATAACCATTTTTTACCGCAAAATCCAAATATTCATTAGCTTTTTTTACAAAAGAATTTACATCAGTAATTTTGATTTCTTGTCCACCTTCATTTAATGCATATGATGCAATAGATAAATAAATATTAATTGCATAATTTGAAGAAAATGACAAAGCTCTTTCGTAAACCACATTGATATTAGCAGCTTCTAAAGTATTTTTGATGATAAAATATATTTGTGCGTCATTTACAATTAATTTTTCAGGTAATCCATTTTTTTCCAAAAAATTGATAAGATTTCCCCACAAATATTCTATATAATTATTTTCAACAAATTCAAAGCACTCTACGCATTTAAATGGTTTTTCATATTCACCATAACCAACAAAATAAAGAAAACCATTTTTAGAGCTTGGGGCAGCAAAGTAGCTAGTATAAAGGGAATACTCACCTGCAACTCTTTTTAAATTTGATAATTCTAAAACAATATTATCATTTTTTCTTTTTTGTTTGTAAGTAAAGGCAGGAATGAATTCATCTTTATTAGTAACTCTTAAGTTATAATAATACTTATCTGGGTTTATATCTAATAAAAACAATACATCTTTATTAAGTTCTTGATAATCTTTCGTTCTAAAAATTTCTTTTAAAACAAATATAATTTGTTCGTACTCAAAAATTTGCTTTTCGGAGATTTTTGCGTTTTTTGTTCCTTTATTAAAACACTCAATTATTACATTGATGTTTTTTGAAATTCTTTTCTGAACTGTTTTCAAAATATACTTATCCATGAAGTCTAATTCATCACTTTTTACATATCTTACACATAAATATTCTAAATTAGCATCATCGAATGATGTATCATTGTTAGTATTGTTAATATCATAAAATGTTTGAATTCCATCATTTCCTGGATATAGCCTAATACCAACACTTTTTTCATCCTTATATATATCTAATAAATAAAAATTTCTTTTTTTGTCATTAAATTGAATAGATAATCTAATGCTATGTTCAAGTTTTTCTACAAGTTGATTATAAATAGTTTTAAATAGCTTTTCTAATCTTTTGTATTTATCTAAATCTAACATCATAAAACCTCATAAAATACAACTTTCTTTTTACCATAGTTTTTTTCTTTTATTATTTTTATATTTGTAATTTCACATGCTAAAGTTTCTCTAGCCATTTCAAAAACTATGATTGTACCACTTTTTTTTATTTTACTTTCGCTAATTTGCTTAAGTAATAGTTCAACATCATTCATTTTATATGGTGGATCTACAAAAATATAATCAAAGGCTTCATTTTGGTCTTGAAGAAATTTTGTATAATCTAAATTGTAAAGTTTATATCTTTTTATATCTAATGAAACTAAATTATTCCTTGCAACATTTAAAGCTTCAGAATTTAAATCATTTAGCACAATTTCATCAATGCCACGAGAATATGCTTCAATTGCCATAGCTCCACTTCCACAAAAAAGATCTAAGGCTTTTCCACCCTTAAAATACGGCCCTATACTATTAAAAATAGCCTCTCTAACCCTATCTTGAGTTTCTCTAGTTGTAGGCAAATTAGTCTCATTAATAATTCTATGTCTCAAGCTTCCCGCAATTATACGCATATTTCCTCCAAAAATAAAGGGCATTAAGCCCTTAATAAACAAAAAAGCTAGGAAGTCCATGAAGAACATAAAGTCTCCAGAGCTGGGACCTCTTTAGTTAATAATTAGGGTTCCCAAATTAAGGGCATCCGCACATATAAACTCTCAGTCCCATTAAAATATAATTTGGGTTCCACGGGCTTCTTCCTAGCAATTTAAATATAGCACAATTTTATTATCTTGTAAAGTATCTAGCTTATACAACTAAAGATGATTGTTCCTATTCCGATAACAATTAATATCAGGCCAATAATCTTCATCATCGTATCGCCACGATCACCACTATTTACATCCATTTTGTTCAAAACTGGTAATAATGCCGCAATAATTCCAACTAGCATTATAGCTAAACCAGGTCCGATTTCATTTAATATTCCTGGCATTGGCTTTCCCATAAATACATATGAAGCCATAAATATCGCAAATGCACATGTAATAATAACTAAAATTCTTAAAATTAATTGTAGAGTTTTAAAATTTTTAGACTTTACTTGATTTCCCCTATAGTTTGCCATTTATTATACCTCATTTCTTTTTGCATTATATCATAAAAAAAGCAAAAGAAAAAGACTGTAATTAATTCAATGTTTTGAATTTACTACAGTCTTAATAGTAATTAATTACTTAGATAAAGCAGCAACTAATTCATCTTTCTTTAAAGTTGAATAACCTTTAATACCTTTTTCTTTGCACATTGCTTTTAATTCAGCAACGCTTAATGAATTTAAATCAACATCATTCTTTGCAGGAGCAGCTTCAACTTCTTTTTCTGCCTTTGGAGCAGCTTTTAAATCATTTGCATGATTTGCACTACGTAATGCTTTTGGAGCTGGTTTCATAAATACATATTCAACCTTTTCAGCTTGAACTTTGTTTGCTAAACCATTCTTTGCAACTGCTACTAAATCAGCAAATGCTTTAGCATCATTAACTGCTAATTCAGCTAACATCTTGCGGTTAACTTCTACATTTGCGCAAGCTAATCCGTTGATGAATTGAGAATATTTAATATCATTTAATTTACAAGCTGCATTAATACGTTGAATCCATAATCTACGGAATTCACGTTTTCTATTTTTACGATCACGATATGCATATGCTAATGAACGCATAACTTGCTCATGAGCTGTTCTATATAATGCATGTTTTGAACCATAATAACCTTTTGCTAATTTTAAGACTGCTTTACGTCTTCTACGTGTTGTATATCCACCTTTTACTCTTGGCATATTCCTTACCTCCTATAAAATTAACGCATATTACTGATTAAGCTATTAATACGCTTCTCATCAGTTGCATGTACAAGTCCAGATTTGTGTAAATTACGATTTTGCTTATGTGTTTTGTTTGTTTTTAAGTGGCCTGTATAAGCATGACCGCGTTTAATTTTACCAGTACCAGTAATTTTAATTCTTTTCTTTAAACCACTATGTGTCTTTTGTTTTGGCATTTTTATTTACTCCTTTGTTTGTTTTTTAGGTGCGATGGTTGCAAACAACAATTTACCATCCAATTTGATTTCACTTTCTAAAGTCGAACATTCATCTAAAGCTTGAACGAATTTCTCCATTACCTCTTTAGCTAACTCTTGATGCATAATCATACGACCTTTTAATCTTAGCGTAATTTTAACCTTATTACCCTTTTCAATGATTGTTTGGGCCTTACGAGCCTTAGTTTCAAAATCATGCTTCTCAATCGTTGGACTAAGTTGAATTTCTTGAACGACTACGACCTTTTGCTTCTTTTTCATTTCCTTTAACTTCTTTTGTTGTTCGAAGCGGAAACGAGAATAATCCATCATTTTAGCTACTGCAGGATTACTATCAGGAGAAACAACAACTAAATCTAAACCACGATTATAAGCCTCTTCAAGAGCTTTATTGCGGCTTAATAAACCTAGCTTTTCTCCGGTGTCAGTTATTACTAACATCTCTTTTAAACGAATACTTTCATTAACCATTTCTTCTGGTTTCTTTAAATTGCTAATGTTTACACCTCCATCACTATTTCATTAGCAAATAAAAAGGGACACAAAAGCGCCCCTGTAAATATCATAAACAAATAATATTTAACGTGACCTTTTTGCCTACCAACGTACTTATCGATCAGGCGAGAACGGGGTTCTGCTTTTCACCTTTTTATTAACACGTCTATTATACTCATTTTTTCAACATTGTCAATAACATTTTTTAATTTTTCTATTATTACTTTACATTTTTCTATTATTAGTTATAATAAAATAGAATGTGAGGGATTTAAATGAGTTTCGATGGTATTTTTTTACATAAATTATCTAATGAGTTATCAATATTAAAAACTGGTAGAATTTCAAAAATAAATGAACTTTCAGATACTAATTTTCTTTTTACTATTAGAGCACAAAAAGAAAATTATAATTTGTTTCTAGGCTTCAATAGTGATACAAGTAGAGTTCACTTAACAAATAGAAATTTTGAGCATACTCAAAGTAGTAAGGCTTTTACACTTTTTTTAAAAAAACATCTAGAAGGCTATTTCATTAGTGATATTTCTCAATATGAAACTGATAGAATCCTTATTTTTACATGTGAAGGTTATAATGAAATGAAAGACCGTAATCTAAAATACCTTATTTGTGAAATAATGGGTAGATATAGTAATTTAATTATAACTGATAATAATTACACTATATTAGAATCATTACATCATGATGGTGTTGGTGAATTTAATCGTATTATTATGCCTAATGTTAAATATTCCTTTCCTAAAACAGAAAAGATAAATCCCTATAAAATAAATAAGGAAGAACTTGAAAATCTTATTAAAAATGGAACATTAAACTCACCAAAGTCTTTTGTTAACTACTTTCTAGGTATTTCTTATAGTTTTGCCAATCAGTTGTTTGTTAATGATGATATAGTGAATAATTTCTTTAGTTTACTTTACGACAAATACCAACCTTCTATTTTTAATAATTTAAATAATAAAAATGACTTTTATTTTTTTCATAATACACCATTATCAACATATTATTCATTATCTGATTTACTAGATGAAATTTTCTATGAACGTGATAAAAAAGAACAAATTAGGAAAGAAACTAATGATTTAATGAAATTTGTCGAAAGACAAATAGATAAAAATAAGAAAAAAATTGATAAACTAATTGAAGAAAAAAATCTTGCAATGGATTGTGAAGACCAAAAATTATATGGTGAACTTCTTCTTTCTGCCCCTAACTTAAAAGAAAAAGCTAAATCTATATTAGTCTTCAATTATTACAATAATAAAGAGATAAATATCAAATTAGATGAGAAATTAACTATCCTTGAAAATAGTCAAAAATATTATAAAAAATACCAAAAATTAAAGAAATCAATCAGTTTTATTGATGAGCAAACTAAAATTGCTAATGATGAGATAGAATATTTTAATTTATTAAAAAATCAAATTTTAAATGCTAACTTGCTTGATGTAATCGAAATATATGATGAATTGGTAAAAAACAAATATTTAATGCCAAAGAATTCTCAAAATAAAAAGAAAAAGAAACCAAATATAACAACCTATTTAATCGATGATACTATAATATATGTTGGAAAAAACAATATTCAAAATGAATATATTACGCATACACTTGCAAAACCACAAAATCTTTGGTTTCATGTGAAAGACGGAAGTGGTTCCCATGTTGTTATTGCCAAAAATGACGATTATACAGAAAAGGAAATACGTACTGCTGCTAATATAGCTGCATACTATTCATATGCAAAAGATTCTAGTAGCGTTGCAGTTGACTATACTAAAGTCCGTTATATTAAAAAGATTCCAGGAAAACGAGCATGTTTTGTTAGCTATACTAATCAAAACACAATATATATTGATCCAAACTATGAACTAATTAAAGAATTGAAGGTGAAAAAATAATGAATGCTTATAAAAAATTTTCATATTTTTATGATGAAGTAATGCAAGATTTAGATTATTACCTTTGGAGTGAATTCACTGAAAAATTTACAAAACCTGATGATAGTATTTTAGATTTAGCTTGCGGAAGTGGTACTTTTTTAACAATTATGAATTTACATGGTTACAAAACAACTGGTTTAGACTTGTCTGAATCTATTATTGAAATAGCTAAAGAAAAAGCCAAATTAAATCGCCTAGATATTCCGTTTTATGTAATGGATATGACTTGCTTTCAACTACCTGAAAGTTTTGATGTAATTACATGTTTCTTTGATTCAATTAATTTTATTGAAAATAAAGATGACCTTAAAAAAATGTTCAATTCGGTTTACAAGCATCTTAAGAAAGGTGGTTATTTTCTTTTTGACACTTTCTCAAAATTTATGCTTAATGAGTATAAAGACAATTTAATAGATGAAGATTATCAAACTTTTAAAATCAAATGGAAAACTAAAGCCATAAGTAACAAAAAAATTATGCATGATATAAAAATTGATGATTTCGACCAAATATACAATGAAAAATATTACGAATATTACTATGATTTAAATGATTTTGATTTAACTGGTTTTGATATTGTAAAAATAATCGGTGATTTTAACGATGATTTAGAACAAGACGATGAAAGAATTTTATATGCACTTAGAAAAAAATAAAAGTATAATGCCTTCTAGGATTAATCCTAAAAGTGCATTATACTTTTTTTATTAATTAAACTTTAGAACATTATCATTTTCAATAACAATAGAATGATTATAAAAAGCAGTTAATAATCTAATCATCATATCTAAATCTAAAACTCCACAAACCTCATTACTTGAATGCATTGCAAGTTGAGGTAATCCAATATCGGCAGAGTGAATACTTACCTGACTTGAAGATATTGCTCCTAAAGTAGAACCTCCACGTACGTCAGATCTATTCGCAAATTTTTGAAGTTTTATCTTAGCTTCTTTAGCTAAAATTTGAACATATGATGCGGAAAAACCATCAGTAGTATAACTTTGGTTTGCATTATATTTTAATACTACACCTTGATTTAGATATGCCTTATTTAATGAATCTGTTACATTTGGCTGATTTGGATTTACTGCATGTGCATTATCAACCGAAATTAAGAATGAATTTGCAAAAATTGAATTAATCTCTTCCTTTTTATAATTCAAACTCGATAAAGCACGCTCTAATACGTCAAACAAAAATCTACTTCCTGCTCCTTGACGTGTTCTACTACCAACCTCTTCATTATCAAAGCAAGTAAATACATTAAAAGTATTACGATTATTACTATTTACAAACGCCTTTAATGACGTATAAGCAGATGCCAAATCATCTAATTGGGGGCTAATAACTAAATCATTATTATATCCTAATAATCTTGCTCTTTGACGATTTACCAAAACTAAATCAAAGTCAAGAATATCATCTTCCCTTATATTTAACTCCTTAGAAATAATTGTTTCTATACTTAAATTACTACTTGCATCACCTAAGAATGGAAGCATATCAATTTGCGCATTATAGGTAGTTCCTTTAGAAACCTCAGGTTTCATATGAGGAGCCAAGTTAGGTATAACTAAAATATCTTTATCAACATATAAAAGTTTTGTCTCAATTGTATTGTTATTTTGAACTAATACTCGACCTGCAACAGTAAGTGGCTTATCTAACCAAGTTGGGAAAATTGGTCCACCATAAACTTCTGTATTTAAACGTAGATATTTTCCATCATTTATTAATGAATTTGGTTTAATCTTAAAAGTTGGCGAATCGCTATGACTAGCAGTAATATTTATACCATAATTACTGTGTGATTTAGGAGTTGTAAAAGCTATTACTGAAGAGTTATTTCTTACTACAAAATATCCCTTATTTGCTTCTAAATGCCAACTTTTATTTTCTTCTAATTGACTAAAACCAGAATTTACTAGAATTTCAACTATATTTTTTGTAGCATGAAAACATGATACACTATCCCTCATAAAATTCAAAAAATTATTCATTTTCTATCCTCATTTCTGCCCTTATGCAAAGTTTATCGTCATTATATGCCTCAAAATAATAGACATTGTCAACTTGTTTATATTTAAAATTTAAGTTATCTAAATACCTAGCTTCATTGATAAAATCAATTTGAAGTTCTTTAATTACAACATTGCTATTAAATTGACAACTATTCATCATTACATCAACATACTTTGAATTATTCATATGTTTATTATGATCTAGATCAGTATAACCTACTTGATGTATATAATTTTTTTCTAGTTCTTCATACTTAGGTAACTTATTTAACTTATCATAATTTTTATCTTGTACAAATTCACCAACATAATTAATTTCCTCTGCACGAGATAAACGTCTAGTAGTTGTTGATATTAGGACCCAAACAGAGCTTCCTATTGCAATAATATTTCCATTTTCATCTTCCATTTTATAATTTCTTACAAATTCTAATCGTCCTTTTGGTTCAGGCCATGTTGAAACAACTACAGATTCACCAGGCTTTGGACTTTTAAATATTGTTATCTTTTCTCTTACTACAACCCAGTAGTATCCTTTTTTGACCATATCACTAAAACCCATACCTATTAACTCAGCATGAGTTCCAGCTATATCTTGAAATGAATCTAAAATTGATGTTGGTGTCAATTTATCGTAGCAATCAAAATCATTAGTGCGCATACGATACGTAGTTTTATAAAATAACTCCATTTGTATTCTCCTTTTGCATAAATAGTTTAAAAGGAATAGCTAAGCTATCCCTATTTTATCCTATTGAATCTTTCATTTCTACTTTAATTAGACGATTTAATTCAACAGCATACTCCATTGGTAATTCTTTAGAGAATGGCTCTATAAATCCCATAATGATCATTTCTGTTGCTTCATCTTCTGTTAATCCTCTACTCATTAAGTAAAATAATTGCTCTTCATTAACCTTACTAACTGTAGCCTCGTGCTCAATATACATATCTGAATTCATTCCTCTATTTAAAGGGATTGTATCAGAACTTGAAATTCCATCTAAAATTAATGTATCACATTCAACATGGCTTCTTGCACCAGTAGCATTTTTACCATGGCTAACCATACCACGATAGTTAACCTTTCCTCCACCACGACAAATTGATTTTGATATGATTGTTGATGTGGTATTTTTACCTAGATGAATCATTTTGGCTCCCGTATCTTGATATTGACCTTTGCTTGCAAAAGCTATTGAAACTGTAGTTCCTTTAGCATAATCACCTTTTAAAATACACGCAGGATATTTCATATTTAATCCTGAACCAACATTACCATCAATCCACTCCATATGGCCATTTTCTTCAACTAAAGCACGTTTAGTAACAAGATTAACTATATTATTAGACCAGTTTTGAACAGTAGAATATCTACATTTTGCATTTTTACCAACATATATTTCAACTACAGCAGCATGCAAACTATCCTTCGAATATTGAGGAGCTGTACAACCTTCGACATAATGAATATCGGCATCATCATCTACAATTATCAATGTTCTTTCAAATTGTCCTACACGTTCACTATTGATTCTAAAATATGATTGGACCGGTTTAGTTACTTTAACACCTTTTGGAACATATATAAATGAACCACCAGACCAAACAGCACTATTTAATGCAGCATATTTATTGTCAGATGCAGGAATTATCTTTCCAAAGTACTTTTTCAATAAATCTGGATATAACTTAAGAGCTGTATCAGTGTCACAAAAAATAACTCCTTGTTCATCTAATTCAACTAAATTTTTATGATAAACAACTTCGCTTTCAAATTGAGTTGATGTTCCTGACAAGTACTTAGCTTCTGCTTCTGGTATTCCTAGTTTTTCAAAAGTATCCTTTATTTCTGTAGGCACATCATCCCAACTATGCTCAGTTTTCTCTGTAGATTTAACATAATATGTGTATTCCTGAAAATCAATATTTGATAAATCAGGGCCCCATTTCGGATTAGATAACTCACAAAACTTCTTGTATGCATCTAATCTAAAATCAGTCATAAATTGAGGTTCATTTTTAGCCTTACTTATGAATCTAATAACATTTTCATTTAAACCTTTACCAGATGTTAAAACTGATTTTGTATCCGTGTGGAAGCCATACTTATAGTCATCATTACCTTTTATTAAATCTTCATTATTCATTATTTTCTTCCACCTCTTTCAAAGCTTGTTCACAAGCCTTCCAAGCAAGAGTAGCACATTTTATACGAGCTGGGAATTGACTAACACCTTTATAAGCAATAGCCTCCCCTAATGCTTCTTCCTTATCTTCATCAAGCTTATTCCCTTGAATCATTTGATAAAAATAGTTAATTAATTTGTTAGCTTCTTCAACTGTTTTTCCCTTTAAAGCCTCACTCATTACTGATGCACTTGAACAGCAAATAGAGCAACCTGTACCATCCTGTCTAACATCAGTAATAATTCCTGACTCTACCTTTACGATAACACGCATATCATCTCCACATGAAGGATTATGAAGATGAACTAATCTATATCCGTCAACATCACTTATTCCCTTATTACGTGGATTTTTATAGTGATCCATAATAACTTGTCGATATAATTCTTCTAAATTCATATTATACCTCCTAAATAAACATACTGAAGAAATCAGCTGCTTCCTTTACAGAAGCAATAAATTTTTTTACATCTTCCTCATCATTGTATATGTAAAATGATGCCCTCAAAGTACCTACAGTTTTTAACCAATGTATAATTAATTCAGCACAATGATGTCCTGCTCTTATACATACATTATTTTTATCAAAAACTGAAGCAGCATCATGAGGATGTACACCTTTTATATTAAATGAGATTACACCAGTATCCGTATTTGGATTATAAATCTCTACATTAGGGATTTTTTTCAATTCTTCTATAGCAATTTTTTTCAATTTTTCCTCATGCTCTAAAATTTCATCCATACCAATTTCTTGAAGGAATTCACAAGCTCTACCAAGCCCTATAACCTCAGCTATCATCGGGGTACCTGTCTCAAATTTATATGGTGTATCCTTAAATGTCATATGGTCTAAATAAACATCTTCGGCCATATCGCCACCAAACTCTATAGGTGGCATTTTATCTAGTAATTTCTTTTTACCATATAAAACCCCAACACCTGTAGGCCCAACCATCTTATGTCCTGAAAATGCCAAAAAATCACAATCTAATTCTTTAACATCTATTTTCATATGTGGAACACTTTGAGCACCATCAACAATAACAATAGCTCCAACTTCGTGAGCCAATTCAATTATTTCTTTTATTGGCGTAATATATCCCATTACATTAGAAACGTGAGTTAAAGCTACAACTTTAGTATTCTTTGTCAATACCTTTTTAAATTCTTCAATTGTAACTCTTCCCTCATCATTTAGTTGAATATATTTAATGGTTGCACCAGTTTTATTTGCCACATTTAACCATGGCATTTGATTAGAATGATGCTCTAATTCACTTGATATTATCTCATCACCAGGTTTTAAAAAACTTAAGCCATAAGAACTTGCTACTAAATTTAATGCGCTTGATGCCCCTCGCGTAAAAACAATTTCTTCAAAATTAGCATTAATAAATTTTGCAATTTTTTCTCTTGCCTCTTCGTACTTTGTAGTTGCATCATAACTTAGCTTATATACCCCACGATGAACATTTACACCAGATTTATATAAATATTCATCCATTACCTCAATAACTTCTTTTGCCTTTAATGCAGATGCGGCGCTATCTAAATATACTAAATCTGGATGTGCCTCATATGCTAAAAAATGCTTTCTCATTTCTTTAACATCGATCATAATATCAGTCCTTTATTTTGTTATGAATTAAATCCATAAAATTATTTTTATCTTCTTCTGAAAGACGTTCTAAAAAAGGGTTAATTAAACCACCAACTATTAGCTTTAAAGCTTCATCCTTAGATAAACCTCTACTCATTAAATAGAATAATTCATCATCTGACATTTTACCAATTGATGCACCATGTGAAGCAAAAACATCATATTCATCGATTAATAAAATTGGTTCACTTGTTATCGAAGATTCATCAGAAATAATGATTCCTTTACTTAATTGTCTACAATTACTATTTGACATCTTGTTTTTAATATTTCCGATAGTCTTAAATGTAATATTACTTTTACCTAAACTAATTGCAAAGTTTGTAATATTAGAGGTTGTATTTTTAGCATTATGGTATACTGCTTGATAATAATTGAATATTCCTTCATCACCAACTGTTAGAGTAGAGGCATTAAAAGTAGCTCCCTCTTCATCTAAATACACTTCTAACTTTCTATCATTAGCCTTTGTATTTAATTCTAATAATTCTAAACTTGCATTAGCAGCAATATGAAAAACACGCTTTTTTCCAGGTAAATCTAGTGCCTGATATACTACATTCTTATCTTTAGGAATATAAATATCAGAAACTTCATCATCAAGGCTTTCTTTTATAATTTCTTTATTCATTTTTGCCACCTGCATGTGCACAAGAGCCTAGTAATACATGATTTACCTTTGTTTCTTCTTCAATATCAGAGATTCCTAATTCTTCTTTAACCCAATCATAGCCTTGTTGGTCAATTTTTTCTATTAATTCATGACCACCTGTCATTACAATCTTACCACCAATCATAATATGAACAAAATCAGGCTTTACGTAATCAAGTAATCTTTCGTAATGCGTAATTAAAATACATCCAAAATTTTCGCTTACCATGTTTTGAACATTTTCACCAACTATTCTTAATGCATCAACATCTAATCCTGAGTCAATTTCATCTAAAATAGCAAATTTTGGTTTCAACATTTTCATTTGAAGAATTTCATTACGTTTCTTCTCGCCACCACTAAAACCTTCGTTTAAATAACGATGTGGCAAATCTTCTGGCATCTTTAAATCTGCACAGGCTTTATCATATTGTCTAATAAATTGAAATAATGATACATCTTTTCCTGTAGTTGCCTTCATAGCACTTCTAACAAAATCACTATTTGTTACACCGCTTACCTCAGCAGGATATTGATAAGCCAAAAATATTCCTTTTCTAGCTCTTTCATCTACAGCTAAAGGTAAAATAGATTCACCATCTAGTAAAATATCACCACTTGTAACCTTATAATTATTTTTCCCCATAATTATAGAGGCTAATGTTGATTTTCCTGTTCCATTAGGTCCCATAATAGCATGAACCTCACCTGTTTTTACTGTTAAGTTCAAGCCTTTTAGGATGTCCTTTTCTGGTACACTTGCATACAACTCTTTTATTTCTAAAATATTACTCATATTTTCACACTTCTTTCCGGACAAAATTATACAATAAACAAAATAAAAAATCTAGTAAGATGACTTGTGATAATAAAGTCGCTTCAAAATTCTAATTAATGCATGACTTCTTTTGCTCTTTATAACAATATTTGCTTTATTTCTAACATCTATATCAGCCTTCATAGAAGTAACTATCAAATCAGAATTATCATACAATATTTTATCGTTTTTAGTTGTAGAAATGGCAACCTTTTTCTTTTTAGAATCTAGTTCATCTAAAACACTTAACTTAACAATATCTTTACTAAATATTTTTAAATAGCTATAACCTTCAACTTCTCCCATTTTTTCGTAATAACTATATTCTTGACACAATAATTGAGAATAAAATGGTGTTTTTTGAAGTAAATAGATAATATCTCTCACCTTGTTTTTAGGAGCAACAACCATAAAATATAAAACATCACGACTAGGTGCCTTAGCAACTAAAAAGTTTGAATATGCTGAATTTCTTCTAGTATCTGCATAAATAAGTTCACCTATATTTGAAACAGATTCTGTATAGATATGCTGTAAATTATCTTCAATTATATTTATAAATGGAACTATTCCGTTTTCTGCTAAAAATATTCTTACCTCATTTGCCACTTTTTCCTTTATCGGATAAGTTTTCAAATAATGTTTAGTAGAAGTATCATACAAGGCGGCACCATTCATACATATAATCGGTAATTTAAGCTTCATATTATCTATAAGAGGTAAAAATGTTGCAGGTGTTCTTGTAGTAAAGAACGTAATACTAGCATCATTTTCAATTAACTCACTTAATTCATACTTTACATAATCATCAAAAACGTCATTATCATTTGCATATATACCATCTGGTCCATAAATAAACAAATATTCTTTTTGTTTTTTTCTTGGCAAATGAAAACTATTGACAAAATAAGCTAAAAAAACACCAGATACAATTGAAATAAAACTTGCAATGAACGCTTGACGAAAATCCATATCAAAAAATCTTATTGATATCAAAATTAAATAAATTGTTATTCCTTGAATTATTTCACTTTTCTTTTTCAAAAGTACAAAAAAATAAACGATCAATATTACACCTATACATGTAAATACTGAAGGAACTATTAAAATAACTGGATCTAAAATAGAAAGTTCTGGCCAACTTTTTTTGGTAATAAGCATATAAAGTAGCATTAACAAAAAAGAAAAAATTAGAATAGCCGTATAAATATATAATTTTTCAAACGTCTCTTTTTTTTGCTTCGATTTAGAATTTGCTATCGAAATAAAGGCAATCAAACCTGCTAAAAAAGGGATATACCAATCAGAAATAATTCGGTCCTTGAAAGCAAATTTATCAATCGTTATAAGCAAAATATAAATTAGATAAGCTAAAATTATTACAATTGCAGACTTTATTGCTCGCATACCAATTCTATTCATATCATTTTCCTCCTAGTTCAGGTAAAAAGGTTTCAAACAAAACACCAAACTTTGAATCAGATTTTTCATTATATGTTTTCAAAATAGATTTATAACAAAAACTACTTGCAGCTACTAAAGCACCATAAATATCATAATTAGTTTCTAGTTTTCCAATAATAACACTAGCAAAAATGTCACCAGTACCATAATAATTACCATCTACCCTTAAGTTGTTAACGCAATAAAAATCTTCATTTTCTGCATTATAAGCATAAGAATACATATAATTTTCATCTTTGACTCCTGTAAGAAAAATTAACTTTGGGCCAAAACTAGAAAGCTTTTTAACAATTGAGTGAATATCATCCTTAGAAAAATACTCTTTATATTCTAAACCTAATAATAAGCATGCTTCTGTTAGATTAGGAAAAATTACATCTGCCTTTTCAATAACTTTTCTCATGCCACTTATATATTCAATAGAAAAATTCTTGTATAACTTACCATTATCTCCCATAACAGGATCTATATAAACCTTAGACTTTGGAAAATTAGAGATTAAATCACAAATTTTTTCTACTAAAAAAATGGTTCCTAAATATCCTACATATATAGCATCAAATTTAAAATTTTGATGTCTAAACTTTTCTAAAATCAAATCTAGACTACTACTTAAATCTGTAAAACTATACTCATTAAACGCTGTATGATTAGATAATAAGGCAGTAGGAAGAGGACATACCTCTACTCCACAAGAACTTATTACAGGCATAATAACTGATAAAGAGCATTTCCCAACTACTGAAATATCATGGATAGCTAATACTTTTTTTGTCATTTAATACCTCAAAAAGTAGTCTCAGAGAGACTACTTTACTACAATGTTTACAATCTTCTTTGGAACAACAATAATTTTTACAATCGTTAATCCAGATGTAAATTTCTTAACTTTTTCACTTTCTAAAGCTAATTTTTCAATATTTTCTTTAGTTTGATCTACGCTAACAACAATTTGATCTCTAAGCTTGCCATTTACTTGAACCATCATTGTAAATGTATCACTTTGAAGTTTACTTTCATCACATTCAGGCCACTTTTCATAAGTAATTGTATTATCATGACCTAAAATTGACCATAATTCTTCACCAATATGAGGAGCAATACAAGATAGCATTTTTATCAATCCCTCTAAATATGGCTTATAAACTTCATCTACTTTATAGCATTCATTAATAAACACCATCATTTGAGCAATAGCTGTGTTAAAACGTAAATTTTCGAAATCCTCAGTTACCTTTTTTACTGTTTGATTATATATTTTATCTAATGAACCATTATTGTTATCTTTTAATTTAATATTAAATGTTTCATCATTTACTAATCTCCATACACGGTCTAGGAATTTCTTTGCACCATCAACATTTTTACTAACCCATGGCAATGAAGCTTCAAGTGGTCCCATAAACATTTCATATAGACGTAATGAATCTGCACCATAATCTCTAACTATGTCATCAGGATTTACTACATTTCCACGTGATTTAGACATTTTTTCATTATTTTCACCCAAAATTAATCCTTGGTGGAATAATTTTTTAAATGGTTCATCTACTGGACATAATCCCTCATCATGTAAAAATTTTGTAAAGAAACGAGAATACAATAAATGTCCAACAGCATGTTCTGAACCACCAATATATAAATCAACAGGTAACCAGTGCTTTAGCAATTCATAATTTGCAAACTCATTATCATTATTAGGATCAATATAACGCATAAAATACCATGATGAAGCTGCTGAACCAGGCATAGTATTTGTTTCTCTTTTACCTTTTTCACCATTATTTATAACATTTACCCAATCTACTGCATTAGCTAAAGGACTTTGACCAGCAAATTTTGGCTTATAGTCATCAACATTTGGTAAAATTAAAGGCAATTCATCATCTGAAAGCGCAGCATCATGATCTTCATAGTGAATAATAGGAATAGGTTCTCCCCAATATCTTTGACGAGCAAATATCCATTCTCTAAGACGATATTGAATTCTTTTTTCTCCAATTCCTTTTTCTTCTAAGAATTCAATCATCTTATTAATAGCATCTTCTTTATTTAAACCATCTAAGAAACCAGAATTAATATGAATTCCGTCTTCTGTGTATGCTTCTTTTGAAATATCTCCACCTGCTAAAACTTGAATTATAGGTAAGTTAAATTTTTTAGCAAAATCATAGTCCCTAGTATCATGAGCAGGAACTGCCATAATTGCTCCTGTCCCATAGCTCATAAGAACATAATCAGAAATATAAATTGGTAATAAAGAGTCATTTGCAGGATTAATAGCATAGGCACCAACAAATACTCCTGTTTTATCTTTATTAAGATCAGTACGCTCTAAATCAGATTTTTTGGCACATTCATTTATATAATTAAGTACATCCTTTTCATTTTCTTTAGACATAATTTCTTTAATCAAAGGATGTTCAGGGCTTAAAACACAGTAAGTAGCACCGAATAATGTATCAGCTCTAGTTGTAAATACATCAAATGTTTTTTCAGAATCTTTAACCTTAAATGTTATTCTAGCCCCAGTAGATTTTCCAATCCAATTGCGTTGCATATCTTTTGTAGACTCAGGCCAATCTATCTTGTCTAGACCATCTAAAAGTTTTTCAGCATATGCAGGAATATCCATTACCCATTGCTTCATATTTTTACGAGTTACAGGATATCCTCCACGTTCACTTTTTCCATCAACAATTTCATCATTAGCCAAAACTGTTCCAAGTTCCTCGCACCAATTTACTGGCATATCTACTTGTCTAGCTAAGCCTTTTTTATAGAATTGTTTAAAAATCCATTGTGTCCACTTATAATATTTAGGATCACATGTAGCAATTTCTTTAGACCAATCAAAAGAAAAGCCTAACATTTTAAGTTGACGTTTGAATGTTTCTATATTTTTATATGTAAAAGTACTTGGATGGTTACCAGTCTTTATTGCAAATTGTTCTGCTGGTAAACCAAATGCATCCCATCCCATTGGATGTAAAACATTATATCCTTGCATTCTCTTCATTCTTGATATTATATCAGTTGCAGTATATCCTTCAGGATGTCCAACATGAAGTCCTTGACCAGATGGATATGGAAACATATCTAGTGCATAGTATTTTGGTTTTGAAAAATCCCAAACATCAGTTTTAAATGTTTCATTTTTATCCCAATATTCTTGCCACTTTTTTTCTATTTCCGCGTAGTTATATTCTTTCATAAAATCAACTCCTATTTTTTAATTATAACATATTTTTTATTTATTAGCGATAAATTTTGGACCATTTACATCTTTATTTTTAATAAACTTAGAAAAGAAATAGTAAACTATCATAGAAATTATATATACAACAGTTGAAATTAGAAGCCAAATAATTATATTAATGTCTAAGTCAATTTTTGAAAATAAATACATTTGTAAAGTTCCTGCAATAATTAAAATAGCTAAATAGACTTCTAAAAAAGCATTCCTCTTCCATTCTATCTTCTTCACTTCACAAACTAAAATTGTTATTAAAATCAAAAATGGAAATATTATATACAAAGATGAGGTATATAAATAATAAAAACCATTCCCAATCCCTTTCATAAATCCAAAAACAACATTTAATAAGATCAAATCTATTATATAACTTATAATTATCAATTTAACTTCTTTCTTCACAATATACTCCTTATGTAAGATATCTTTATTATTATATCTTATTTTCAAGTTAAAAAAAAGTATAAATTACCTCTATAAAATAAAAAAAGATTCCAAGACTACTAAGTAGTCTAAGAATCTTCTATATTAATTTAGAAACCAAAGAATTCCTTTGCATTATTGTAGCAGATATCTTCTACAATTTTTCCTAATGTGTCTAATTCATCAGCAGGATATTGACCACTTTCAACTAAATTACCCAACATTTCACATAATAAACGTCTGTAATATTCATGACGTGGATATGCTAAGAATGAACGAGAATCAGTAAGCATACCTACAGATTGTGCAACTAAACCAACTTGCATTAATGTTTCTAGATTTTGTTTCATACCATCTAATTGATCTAAGAACCACCATGCTGTACCAACTTGAACTCTTCCCTTTACACCTTCTTTTTGGAAGCATCCAGCTAAAACAGTTAAAGCGTAATTATCACGAGGATTTAAGCAATATAAAATTGTCTTAGGAAGCTCGTCAGTTGCATCTTGTTCTCCAAGCAATTGAGAAAGTTTTTCCATATATACTTGATCTTCAATTGCATCAAAACCAGTATCAGGACCAATTTCTTTTAACATCTTTTGACTATTATTTCTTAGAGCACCAATATGATATTGTTGTACCCAACCATACTTATTGTATACCTTAGCTAGTTGAACAAGAACATATCCTTTATATATATCTTGCTCATGATCTGAAATTTCTTCCTGACGCATTGCTTTTACAAATACTTCATTTGCTTCATCATAAGAAGCTTTTACATAGTGAACAACATCTAATGCGTGATCAGATAATTTAGACCCCATTGAATCAAAGAACGCAATTCTTTCTTCTAAAGCTTTTAATAAGTCTGCTAAACTATTAATTTCATAACCAACAACACTAGCTAGTTTTAAAACCCAATCCTTATACCAACTTAATTCACAATTAATTGCCTTATCAGGACGGAAAGCAGGACGAACACGTGTTTTCAAACTACTATCAGCATTCATAAGCTTATGCCATTCTAGACTATCAATAGGATCATCAGTAGTACAAACAGTTTTTACATTAAATTTATACATCATTTCGCGTGCAGTCAATGTCTCTAACTTCTTGTTAGCTTCATTCCAAATTTTGTCTGCATTTTTTGGAGTAATAACATCATATATATCAAAATAACGTTGCATCTCTAAGTGAGACCAATGATATAATGGATTACCAACAAAGTAAGGCATTGATTCAACAAATTGATCAAATTTTTTACGATCATCATCTGGTCCTGAAATAGAATCTTCATTATATCCACGTGCTCTTAATGCTCTCCATTTATAATGATCTCCATATCTATCACCAGCGCCTAACCAAACTTCAGTTAAATTACGAAATTTTTTGTTCTCATAAATTTCTTTTGGTTGTAAATGACAATGATAATCAATTATAGGCATTTTTTCAGCATGTTCATGAAACAATTTTTTTGCTGTTTCAGTAGACAACAAAAAATCTTTATCCATAAAATTTTTCATTTTTTATCTCCTTATGTTTATAGCATTACGCCATCTTTAAATATTGAAATTTCTCTAAAATTATTTTTTTCATTGCATGTTTCTTTTCTTCCACTTGCAATATCACAAATCAAATCTATAAAATCAGATAATAACTCAGTCATAGTTTTTTCACCAACTAATGCGCCTGCATTAAAATCAATCCAATTTGGCTTATAGTTAGCTAAGTTAGAGTTAGTTGCAACTTTAACTGTAGGTACAAAACCACCAAAAGGTGTTCCTCTACCAGTTGTAAATAGAACCATTTGACATCCAGCTGCACCTAAAGTAGTTGTAGCTACTAAATCATTACCAGGTGTTGAAAGTAAATTCAATCCATTCTTCTTTATTCTTTCACCCATCTTTAAGACATCGCAAACTTTTGAGTGACCAGACTTTTGAGTACATCCAAGTGATTTATCTTCTAATGTTGTTATACCACCTTTTTTATTACCTGGTGATGGATTTTCGTAAATTACTTGATCATGATTTTTAAAATATTGTTTAAAATCATTTACTAAATGAACTGTTTTTTCAAAGACTTCCTTATTCTCAGCACGTGCCATTAAAATTTGCTCAGCACCAAACATTTCAGGTACTTCACCTAGAACAGTAGTTCCACCATTTATGCTTAAGTAATCACTAAATTCACCAAGCAAAGGATTAGCTGTGATACCAGACATACCATCACTACCACCGCACTTTAAACCAATTCTTAGAACAGATAATGGCTTAGTTACCCTCTTATCCTCACGCATCTTGTCATAAAGTTCTTTCAGTAACTTTACGCCTTCTTCAATTTCATCAGAAACTTCTTGAATAATTAAGAACTTAGTTCTTTGTTCATCATAATCTCCTAGAGTTTCTTTGAATGTAGAAACTTGATTATTTTCACAGCCTAATCCGAGAACTAAAACACCACCTGCATTAGGATGCTTGACAATATCTTGAAGAATCGTTCTTGTCATTATATGATCATTTCCCATTTGTGAGCAACCAAAAGGATGATTAAAAGTGAAAACACCATCAATATCTACTGGATTATATCTTCTTTTAAATTCATCAATTATTAAATGTGCTTGACCGCTAACACAACCAACAGTTTGAACAATCCACAATTCATTTCTAATACCACATTCTCCATTTTTTCTTTCATACACATCAACTGTTGCTTCTTTTTTGATTGTATGTATTTCATTAAAATGTGGATTATATTCATAATTGAAAAGATCATTTAGATTAGTTTTTGTATTATGCACATGCACATGTTCACCCTTAAGTATGTCTTTTGTAGCATGACCAATAGGATAACCATATTTTATAATATTCTCATCTTTTTTTATGTCTTTTAATGCTGCTTTATGAGCTCTAGGTAAATCATCAACTAATACTACATTAGCAATTTTTTCACCTTTTTTAAAATCTCTTAGAGCTACAACAACATTATCCTTTTCATTTATGATAATGTAATCGTTCATACTAGCACCCAATTTTCTTTAATGCTTCACGCATTGGCTTAGTTTCAATTTCATATAAACATTCAGAAACAAAAGTTGTAACACCTGGTAAAGTATTTAAATCTAAATCCCAATGTTCCTTTAATCCTAGTACTGTTTTTACTATTTTTTCACAACCAGCATATGTTCCGTCATATTCATTCCATAAATTTTTGAATAATTCAAGGAATTCTGGATTATCTTGTAAAGCGATAGTTTCTTCACCACGTTTACCACGATAGAATGCAATTAATGCTGCTAAACTAAATAATGCATGGTTAGGGAAATTATGTAAATCATTAATTTGTTGTAAAACAGTTGGTAAAATTCTTGTCTTATATTTAGTTACTGAGTTTAGTGCTATGCTCATTAATTCATGACGTACAAATGGATTAGCATAACGTTCTAATACACTATTTGAATATGCAACCATTTGTTCTTTTGGAATATTAATTGTTGGAACTACTTCATTGAAAATAAATTCATGAACAAAACGATTCAATTGTTCATCTTCAATAGTTTCACGAACTGTATCAATTCCACATAAATAGCTAACTGGTACTAAACATGTATGTGAACCATTAAGAATCTTAACTTTACGTTCTTTATATGGCTTAATTGAATCAACAAATAATACATTTAGACCAGCCTTTGGAGCAGGAAGCTTATCTTCAAGACCCTTAGGACCGTCAATTACCCATAAGTGGAATATTTCACCAACTACCATTGAAGTATCTTGATATCCTAATTCTTCCCATAACTTTTTATCTTCTCCACGTGGATATCCAGGAACAATTCTATCTACTAAAGTATTATAGTAACGGTTAGAATTTTCAACCCAATCGATAAATTTTGGATCCATATTTAAATGTTTTGCTAATTGAACTAAAACACTTTTTAAAGTATCACCATTATAATCAATTAATTCACAAGGAATTATGTCTAAACCCTTATTTTTATCCCCATTAAAAAATTCATAACGTGATTTAAGTAATGCTAACAATTTACCTGGATAGCTCTTTGGAGTAACTGTTAGATCAGTATCTGTTGGGTCAAAAGCTATACCAGCTTCAGTTGTATTACTTACAATGAATTCTAAATCCTCACTCTTACCATAATCTAAAAATTTTTGATAATCTGTAAAAGGATTAATAAAATCTTCTAGGCAATCAATTACTTGATGTTGTTTTACAACTTTACCATCTTGTAATCCTTGTAAATATAAAGTATACAATCCATCTTGATTTGCCAAATCTGCAACCCTACCAAAAGGCATTGGTTGAACTACACAAACTCCACCATCAAATACCTTTTTATTGTTCATTTCTTGCAAAATCCAATCGACAAAGGCACGTAAAAAATTGCCTTCACCAAATTGTAAAACTTTTACTTTACGACTAGGCTTGTCGTAAATTTCTTTGTTTAATGTTTTCACTTTTCCTTTTCCTCCAATTCGTTAATTCTTTCAAGAATTACTAGTATAATTTTAACACGCTTTCATAACTCAGTCAATTAGTTTAAAATGATAAAAACCTTTTTAGTTACAATATTTTTTTACATTTTTAAATAAAAGCCTTTTTAAAATAAAAATAAAAATAAGTGAAAAAATTTTCACTTATTTGTGATATGTTTCATTGTTGTTAATTTTGAACGCTCGGTATATTTGTTCAAGTAATATTACGCGCATTAATTGGTGTGGAAAAGTCATTTTAGAAAAACAAAGCAAAAAATCAGCCTGATCAATAACACACTTAGATAGTCCTAGAGAACCTCCAATTATAAAAGTTATATTAGAACTTTTGTAATTGTATATTTCATCAATCTCTTTTGCCAATTCTATACTATCAAGCATTTTCCCTTTCAAATCACAGCATATGACATAACTAGAATTTGGGATTTTTTTTATTATTCTTTCTCCTTCAATTTGCTTAACACTTTTTTCATCACGATTATTACTTTCATCTTGTACTTCAATAATATCCAAAGTTGCAAATCTACTTATTCGCTTTGCATATTCCTTTATTGCGTCTAAAAAGAATTTCTCTTTTATTGAGCCAACAGTAATTATAGTTATTTTCATATTTCTACCTCTTCAATTTCAAAAGGCATCGTAAAAATAAATTTAATATTCTCACAATATACACCTAATTTGTTAAAAATTTTTTTACGAGTCAAATCAATCAATTCGCGTAAATTACATTCTGCAGATATATGAGCATAAAAGACATACTTAGTATGTTCTCCAACTAAATTTGCTAATGCATAAATAGCATCAGCATTTGAAAGATGCCCATGGTCAGATAATATTCGTTGCTTTAACGAAAATGGTCTAGAACTATTCATCAGTATTTCAGGATCGTGGTTCGTTTCAAAAATGTAGCACGATGCATCATAAATAAGTTTCATAACCTCTTGATGTATATATCCAGTATCTGTCAAATAAACTAATTTTTTTTCATTTTCTTTAATTAAGTAACCTACAGGTTCAACAGCATCGTGAAAAGTAGGAAGAGGAGTTATTTCTAAATTTCCCAAAGAAAATTTCTCATATTTAAAATCATTCCTACGTAAAACTAAGAATCTATCTTTGTATTCTTTTAAAAATGCCATATACCTATTATTATTAGCAAGAAATTTAAGAGTACCAAGAGTTAAAATGACTTTTGCATTTGTATTCTTAACAAAAACCATCAAGCCAGCAATATGGTCAATATGTTCATGTGTTATCAAAACATAATCTATTTTTTTAAAGTCAACATCTATTTTTTTTAAGGCATTATCAATTCTTTTTTTAGTGATTCCAACATCAATTAAAAGTCTTATGTTATCACTTTCAACATATGTTGAGTTTCCATCAGAACCACTTGCAAGTACTTTCACTATCATATTAATCACCATTTTCCACGACAATTATACCATTCTTTGTTCATTTTGCAATAAAGCAAATTAAATGCGTTTATAATTATCATAATATATTGATTTTAATCAATAAAAATGGTATCATATTAAACGCTAGAGTTTTAAAAAAAGGAGTTTTTTAAATGTTAAAAATTGATATTTTTTCAACGAAAATGCGTAGAATTTTATCTATTTTGATTCTCGCAATTCTTACAATAACAATTACAGGATGTAAATCAAAGGTAGTTGACACTTTGCCTTATGATGAAAACTATCTAACTGTAGGTAATTATTCTGTTACTAAAGGTGAGGTATGGAATGAATTAAAATGGAATGCTGCTGATTTATTTGATACTAAAGCACAAGAGGCAGTTCTTAATAAATACATTGAAGACATTAAAAATGTAATGTCTAATCCATCTGATTCTAAGTATACAGAATATAAAACACGTCTTCAAAGTTATCTTGTTGAAGATGTATATGATTTGACATTCTCACTTGAAAGTCATGATGAAGAAATTGAAGACTTAAAAGCGGATGCAAAAACAAAAAGTATTAAAAAATATGCTGATGAAGTATATCAAAATTATAAGGTTGACATTAAAACCGAAGAAATCATTAATGCACTTGAAGCAAATGATTATGACAAATTAAGCCCTCTATATGAAAATTATTATTTAAATTATGCAAAAGAACTTCTAGCAATTGACAAATTAAATGAAGAAATAGAGGAAAAAAATAAAGAAGCTTTAGAAGATGATGATGAAGATACAGTTGGTTACTTCACTAAATCTGAAATTGTTTCTAAATACAAGGATAAATATTTACATCAAGGATATGTAGATGTCATAATGATTAAATTTGCTTCTGAAACTGAAGCTAAAGAAACTCTAAGAGCATTTGGTTTGATAGTTAATGATGAAAATCAATTATGCTATCTAACTAATACACCTTCTAATTTTAATGATTATAAAAAATATTATGATGAATTTGACTTTGATGAAAAAACTGAAAGTGATTATTTACCATTAGACTCATATTATGGTAGTTCTATTATTTTACAATTATATATTGCAATGTATAACTATATTTACACTTATCGTGATGCAATAGAAAACATAGATGTAAACATGCAAAATATTATTGATCAACGTAGTACTACTGCTGCTTTAATTGAGACATATAATGATTTAGAAATCAAAAATAAAGATGAAGAAGATAAACGTATTGATGATATAATGAAACAAGTTAATTCTGATGGTCCAAATGAATTCGTTCGTTATACTGCAGAAGAAATTAACGATATTGATTCAAGTTTATACGATTACATCTATGAGACACTTCAAACACCTGAAGAAACTATTAAAGATGGTGAAGAACAATCAGATAAAATTAATCGTTATACTACTTCTCCAAAATCTATTAATAGCAACTACTATATGATTTATAAAGTTGATTACGAAGAAAATGTTGCAGATGATAAATTATATGATAGTGAAGATGATACTGATGAACTATACAATAAAATAGTTAAAGATGAAAATTTATATTCTAGAATCATAAAAGATTTAACTAATGAAGATTTAACTTCTTCTTATATTGATGAAAAATTAAATGCTGAAATGGAAAACGTTAAAGTTAAGATTTTCGATAAGAGTATCGAAATTGCTTATAGTGTAGACCACTCAGATTATAATAAAACATTATCTAAAGCTCCTGATACAAATACAATTGCTACATTTGAATATGATGGCACTACTATTTCATATTATTTAACTACTGAAGATGGAAAAGGATTATGGGATATTCTAGAGTATCGCAATGGTACTTCTGTTGCTTCTAATTTAATATCTACAAAAATGATTAAAGACTCAGAAGAGTATAAATCAATTCCTCAGGAAGATATTGATTCTTACTACAAATCAATAGAGTACGTTTTAGCATCATTTGCAAACGATGCTTTAGCTTCAAATGGATATCCTGCTTCAATTGGTAAGTATAATTTCTTGATGTTATATTATCATACAGCAGATGTTGATCAAATTGTTGATGATGTTTTCAAAGTAAGTAACGCAAGTTCTCAAATCTTAACTAACTATATTGCTGATGATACTCTTGAATTCTTTAACTATTATAATGAAATTGCATATAAAAATTTCTTTTCAGTAAACGCAACTGATTTAAAAATATATTTAGATAAAGACGAAGATGGCGAAGCAGATGAAATCGATTGGAATACTGAAGTTGTTACAATAGATGGTGAATTTAAAGGAATGCTTCTAAAGGATGTTGCAAAGGAACTTGTAGAAACTATTTACACAAAAGTTGCTGCTACTTCTGGAGATCATAAAACTGCCTTAACAGATATTGTATCTACTTACAATTCAACTAGTCGTTTTAATCCTAAAGAAGGCGGCCAATTTGATGATGATGAATATGATCCAATTGGTTCAGAATGGGATTATGCAAAATTCAAAAGAACAGGTCTTGTTATTTCAACAGAAGATTTAACTGTTACTAACTCTTCAACTGATATTGATATTAACATTATGAATAAACTTCGTGATGTATATATGGATAATAATTTGGCTGAAAAAGAATATTCAGAAGTTATTTTAGAAAATCCTAATGATGAAAATGCTTTGGTTGAAGCTAATAATTGTCTAAATTATTTCTTAATTACTGGTTATGAAAAACCAGCAAGTGCTAAGTTTGAAGCATATAAGGATGTTGATGGAATTTATCAAAATATTGTATACAAATACAATGAAGATTATATTACAGTTGAAAATGTTTATAATGATGGAGATATGCTTAATAAGAATCAAATAGAAGCTTACATACTTGAATATTTAGCATCTTCTACTTCTAACTTACTTCCAACTGATATATCTACTAGTCTTACAAATTTCTTAAGTCCAATTTTAACTCGTTACCAAGATACTGCTACTCAAATAGAAATCATTTATAACTATGTATCAAATGGAGACAACTCTGCATATCAATTTGCTGATTCAAATAATAATGAACGTTTTGAAACATTAAGAGAAATTAACATTAGAGTTGCAGACGATTATAAAACTTATGAAAATGAAGAAGATGAAGCAAAATTCAATAATTTTGCTGGTTGGTGGGACAAATTAAAAGAATTGTCAAATGGAGGTAATAAATAATGAAGTTAATTAAAAAAATTGGCTCTTTTGCATTAGCTATTGCTTTGATTGGTACTCTTTCTTCTTGTAAGAAAGAATACCGTAATCAAAACATTCCATATGGTACTATTAGTTCATCTAAAGTTGTACTTAGCTCAAATGATGGTAAGTATAGCGTTTCAGAAAAAGAACTATACAATAGACTTCGTTATAACAATGGTTACTCAGTCTTTGAAAGAAAATTAAATGAGTTCGTTTATAAAAATGAAATCGATAGTTTCAAATATGAAGGCGAAGATAAAATAACTATTGATGAAAAAGTTGCTGAAGCCGTTTATGGAACTTCTGATCCAGAAGCATTGTTGGCTAAGCAAAAACTTGACGAATCTAAAGAAGATAGCGAAAAAGAACTTGTTATTTCAAGAAAAAAATATGTTGATTCAATGTCTCAACAAGGAATTAAATTAACTGAAGAACAGTTAGTTTTTGATACAATTAACAAAGATACAAAACATGTTTCATTCTCTAATTTGCCTGATTCTTTAATTAAATATTTAGCTATGGATTTAATTAAGGAAGATGCTGGAATCACATATTTGAAAAGCATTGTTGATAAAGAAGAAATTCCTGATGAAGATGATTCAAATATTTTGAATAAAAATACTTACTACTTCGATGATGCTGCTTTTGAAAACCAATATAATTCATATTATAAAACTTATAATACCGCTCATGGTATTATTCTACCTTTCTCAACATTAAAGAGTGCGAAGGATGCTTTAAATAACGCTTTAAATACATTAGGTTACTCACAACTTGACGAGAGTAATTCACTTGAAGTATATGTACAAATGTTCAATAATTACTATAATTATGAAGATGAAAAGTTAACTACTTCTACTATAGATAAAAATGATAAAACCACATTCGTTACAGATGAAGAAAATGATGATTTAAAGGATTTCTCAGATAATGTAAAAAATTTATTCTTAAAGTCACTTTCTGATGACAACAAATACTTAACTTCTCCTGTTAATATTGATGGTAAATACTACTTAATCTATAGAAATGATGTAGAATACTTAACAGGTGGTTCTGAAGAGTTACCTTTCGAAAAGATTCCTGAGGACAAATTAGAAAGTATTAAAGCACAATGTAAAGAAGATTATATTGAATCTCAAGCTTCTTCAGTTCAAAGTAAAGTATATAGTGATAGATTAAAAGATTTAGAAATTAAAATTTATGACCCATTCATTGAAAATACATTTGCAAATAGTAATGATTTCTATGAATATGTTACTGATTCAAATAATGACTATATCTTAACTTCAAACAATGAAGATTTAAAATATAGTGTTTCTGAATATTTTACTGATTTACAAAATTATAATATTAATTCTATTGCAACTGATTTATTAATTAACAAAATGCTATATAGTACTCAGTATAGTTACTTAGATGAAGATGCAGAAAAGGAATTTAGAGATACTCTTAAAGATAAAGTAAAAAGCTTTAAAAAGGGTAAGGAAAACCTAAATAAAAACTATGGTGAAACTAATTTCTTATTCTATAGCTATGGATATACAACTACTGAAGAAGTTGTATTAAACAATATGGCATCTACAATTAAAGAATCTTATATAAATGATTTCCTTTATACATCTTTAGTAACAGATAATCATGAAATAAATATGGATAATGTAGGATTCCTAAATAATATTTTAGATACTGCATTAGAACAATTAAATGATACATTATTATTTGATATAAATATTGATCACATTCTAATTTCTATTGATAATAATGCCGATGGCGAAGCTGATGATATGGATGTATTCTTAGCTTCTATATCACCTGAAGAAAAGGCAAAATTTGAAGCAGCTGTAAAAGAATTAAATGATGCTATTATTAGAGAAGTTAATTCTATCAATGGTAGAACAACAATAGAAAAATTAACTTACATTGTTGAAGCATTTAACAATGGTTATAGAACTCATGATGGAAAGAGCTGGGATGATTATAAAACTTATAATTTCATTTTAACTGCTGAATCTCTTGGTGATGTTGATGAATCTAATGTAACAAGTTATGTAGAACCATTTAGAGATTATGTTGAAGCAATGTTTAAAAAAGCAGTTGAAGAAAACCTTGAAATTCCTGAAGATGAAGAGGATCAAGGAAGATTATATTTTGCAACAGCTGGTGTTGATACTACTAATTATACGATTAATGATTTATGTCAAACTGTGTATGGTTACCATATGTTAAGTTTAAATTCTTATGAGAAAAATGAAGATGAATTAAATTTCAAATTTGAAGCTTCTTCTGATTCTGATGGCGACTATAGAGATTTAAAAATCATCTTAGATGAAAATGATGTAGATGATGAAAATGATGATGTATACTATATAACTGATGTCTACAATAGTGACTCAGCAAAACCTAGCATGAATCAAGTTGTTACATATTATGTAGAATATGTTAAGAATGATGTAACTTCTTTCACAACATCTCTTAAGAATGATTTAGCCACTCTTTTGAATACTTCTATTGATAAATATAAATCAAGCACATTCCAAAATTATTTACTTGTTAAGAGTTTAGGTAAAGTTGAAGTTGATGAAAATTTAAGCAAATATTATAGTTATGAAGGATACTTAACATATCTACAAAATCAAGCTGAAAGTTATGATTCTACTTCAGATTACAATAAATGGTATACTGAATATACTTGGAATAGATAATTTAAAAAGAGATTGATTATATAAAAATCAATCTCTTTTTTTTATCTAAAAATTAAAAAAGTTCTATTTAGATAGAACTTTTAAAAACTATTTTTTTGGCTTGTAAAATTTCATTTTCTCTAAAACAGGTATAGAATCCGTGAATGAACCTGAATCTGTTTGCGCAAGTATATCTCCTAAAACAGAAAACTTTGAATCAATATTATCTAAAAAGTATATCATTAATGCTTCAGCTGTAATTGGTCTTTTAGCAGAACCATATTGCAATTGACCATGATGAGAAATAATAATATGCTCTAGAATCATCACTTCTTCTGTATTAGAATATCCTAATTCAAGAGCAATTTTTTCTATTTCCATTGTCCCTATTACAAGATGTCCTAATAATTGACCTGGTAAATCAAACTCTGTATTTTGAACATCATTATATTCAAAAATCTTTCCTAAATCGTGAAGGATAATTCCAGAAAATAGATAGTTTTTATCCAAAAAAGGATAAATTTGAATCAAACTTTTCGCTAATTTTAACATACCAATTGTATGACTTATTAACCCTCCTAAATAGGAATGATGAATCTTTGTTCCACCAGGATATGTTAAGAAATCAACTAAATATTTATCAACTAATTTTACTGTTATGTTTTTTAAAATAGTATTATCAATTTCCTCAATATATTCATATAATATTTTCTTATTCTCATCAAAATTATTATGACTATGTGGAACAAATAAACGTAATATTTCTTCTCTTTCATGCGAATTTATCTTACTAACATCAACATAACTTTCTAATTTCAAACTATTTCTTACACCATTTTTTTCTGTTACATTGAATTGATAAACATGATTTTTTATTAATTCATCAGCTATTTCATTAGATGTTTTAACATTATATAAAATTCCATTTTCATTTTTAATTACTAAATTTATATAATTATCATTACTATTTTTAGTTAAAACAAAACCATTAATTATCATTAATAATTCTCCTTTCTAACAATATATAGACCTTTGTTCTTCAAAACGAGACGTTTGGCTGATGACTCTGTTAATTTAGAACCATCAAATATTAAAGTAGCATCACCAAAACGATATTCTGTCTTTTCTCTTTTTGCCTTAATTATTACATAAAGTTCCTCAGAATCACTTACAAGTTTATAAACAAAGCTACTATTATTAGAGTATTCATTTACTAACGATATTTTTTCCATAATTTCTTTAACTGATGAAGTTCTAAAGATTCGATATTGTTTTCTTATTCTAATAAGATCTCTAGTCGTTTGAACTAGATTACGATATGTATCTTTTTGTTCCCAATCAATTCCATTAATTAAATCACCGCTATTATATGAATTTTCAACGCCATTTTTAGAACGCAAAAACTCTTGCCCAGAATGGATAAAAGGTATACCTATGCTTAATATTACAATAGCTAATCCAAGTTTGCAAGCATCATAAAAATCTCTTTCTTTCCCTTTTTTATTTATTTCTTTAAAATAATCATAAACAGTATAATTGTCATGGCATTCAATATAATTAATAGTTCTAACAGGCGAGTCAAAACAAAAATAATCAAGAGAACTTCCGGTTAATAAATGATATAAATCGTATGTCGACATATACGGATTGAATAGATAGCCAAGTGTCTTATTCCATTGTGAACCTTTAAAGAAATCCCTAAATCTATCATTAAAGAATGCATAATCAGGCAAATATCTATAGTTTAAACTATGAGGCCTCATATTATCAGGCAATGTATTAGGCATATTCCAACCTTCACCATATAACATAATTGTAGGATCATTAGCTTTTAAGGCATTAGCTGCATTATTCATGGTTTGAATGTCTAAAAGTCCCATTAAGTCAAATCTAAAACCACTAAAATGATAAATATTTTGCATGTAAACTAAGTTATCAACTACGAATTTAGAACACATTCTACGTTCAGTTGCCAAATCATTTCCACAACCAGAAACATTGGTAGGATACCCATTAGAAGTTCTAAAAAAATAACCAGGAACTAAAGAATCAAAAGGGAATTTTTTCATATCATTAACATGGTTGAATACAACATCCATATTAACTAATAATCCATATGCATGGCACATATCTACAAGTTCAATCAATTCATTAATTCTAGCATATGGATCATCAGGATTAGATGAATATGCCCCCTTAGGCACAAAATATTGAATTGGATTATACCCCCAATTATAATATCTTTCTGGATTTTTATCACTAATACCATAAAAATCAAATATTGGCATTAATTGTAAATGTGAAACTCCAAGAGTAGCAATGTAATCAAGTCCTGCAGAATGTCCATGATTAGTCAAAATTTTTTGACATAATCCCTTAAATTGCATTTTATTAGGTATATCAAGTTTAGATGTTAAATCACGTACTGAAGCTTCATATATAATTGCATCAGTATATACCCCACTAAAACTCGGTTTAGTATATTTGAATTTACGAAATTTTGATGTGTCAACTACATAGTTAAAATTTCCGTTTGCATCACTACTTATTCCGTATGGATCATTAACAACTTTAAATTCATCAAAAACTCGCACACGATACCTATACTTTGAACCTTCGTAATCACCTTTTAATGTTGTAAGCCATAACCCTCTGCCTTTATGACTTAGATTAATACTAACCAGTTTATCTTTTTTATCAATTAATTCTAATACGATTTCCTTTGCTACAGGAGACCAGATTCTAAATGTAGTTTCTTCCTTTGTATAAAAAATCCCTAAATTTCCATCATATGAATAAATGTCATCAAATCTAGGATCTCTAATAAAGCTACCTGAATATAATAAGGTTTTATATTCACCATTTTTAACATAAATATCCCTTGTCATATCTAGTATTTCCGGATTATATAAAGAATATTTAAACCAAGAATCTTCTTCACACTTATTGACTACATTTAATTTAATATTTTTATCATTTAAGAATAGAAAAAAATCTTCCTTTAAAATGATTTTTTTATCTACTAAAATTGTTATATGATCGATAGCATCTAAAAATGCTAAGAAAACCATATGGATACACTCCTCTCAAATGTAATATTATATAATTCAAAAATTTACTTAAATTTAACTCCAATCTATGTAATTATAGCACATTTTATGATATTTTTCCTTATTTTCTTGCTAAAAAATAGATAAATGATATAATTTTTATGGTGATATTATGTTTTATGTAGCTAATTACTCTGAACACACAATAATTATAAATAAATCTAGGTTTATTGGACAAGTTTATCCTGTAAATTCAATAGATGATGTTGAAAATATTTTACAAAAAGTAAGAAAAAAATTCTATGATGCAAATCATAATTGTTTTGCATATATAATAGGTGATAACCAAGAAATACAAAAATGTAGCGATGATGGAGAGCCACAAAAAACAGCTGGATTTCCAATTTTGGAAGTTATAAAAAAACAAGGTTTTACAAATATCCTTGTAATAGTGACAAGATACTTTGGCGGTATACTTTTAGGCGCTGGTGGATTGGTTAGAGCTTATACAGATTCTACTGTTAAAGCATTAGAGCAAGTTAATAAATTAATTAAAGTTAATTTTTTAGAAACAACACTAGCGGTGGATTATAGTGTTTATAATCAAATATTAAAGCTTCCATATTTAAAAATTAAAAATGCAAACTTTCTAACTGATGTAACAATTACTGTATTAGTTAGTTATGATAATAAAGAAAAACTCTTAAAAGATTTACAAAATCTTTTAAGAGTTAATAATCTCGAATTATCATTTAATTCAATAACAGAATTTACCAAATTATAGCTGGCCTGCGCCAGTTTTTTTTATTGTTTGCATTAATTCTTTTTCGAGTAAAGTATAATCAATTTGGCTTTTTCTATTTTCATTTAAACGTTCATTTCTGACTTCTAGCATTATTTCTTTTGCACGTTCTTTTGTTTTTCCAACATGAGCTTCACGTGCTAAAACTGTAAGAATTTTATTATTATATTCTAGAAGTCCATTATTTATTACTATATAGGCCTCATTTACATCTTTTCTTAAATATAAATAACCTTCTTTGATAAAACAAATTGTAGGAACAAAATTATCTAATATACCGAACTCACCAGTTTTTTTAGAATATACAGTTACGTAATCTACATCTTCCTTATAACTAATATTTTTAGCAAATACTAATCCAGAGTGAGTTTTTACAATAACCTTCATTTACTTAATTGACCAGCTTTCTTTATAGCATCATCAATCGTTCCTACAAGCCTAAAAGCTTCCTCAGGTAATGAATCATGTTTACCATCTAAGATTTCCTCAAATCCTCTTATTGTTTCTTCTATAGAAACATAACTGCCAGGAATTCCTGTAAATTGACCGCCAATATACATATTTTGTGATAAGAATAATCTTATCCTTCTAGCTCGTAAAACAACAATTTTATCTTCCTCTGATAGTTCATCCATCCCTAAAATAGCAATTATATCTAATAACTCATTGTATCTTTGAATCATTTGTTGTACTCTTCGTGCTACATTATAATGTCTTTCTCCAACAATTTCTGGAGTTAAGGCACGAGATGTTGAAGCTAAAGGATCAACAGCTGGATATATTCCCTCTTCTGTAAGTTTACGTGATAAATTTGTAGTGGCATCTAAATGTGTAAATGTTGTTGCAGGAGCTGGATCTGTATAATCATCAGCAGGAACATAAATAGCCTGAATTGAAGTTATAGAACCATTTTTAGTGGAAGTTATTCTTTCTTGTAGCTTTCCCATTTCTGATGCTAATGTAGGCTGATAACCAACGGCAGATGGCATTCTACCAAGCAAAGCAGAAACCTCACTACCAGCTTGAGTAAATCTAAAAATATTATCTATAAACAAAAGCACATCTTGATGCATATCATCTCTAAAATATTCTGCCATTGTTAAGCCAGTAAGTGCAACTCTCATTCTAGCTCCAGGTGGTTCGTTCATTTGACCAAAAACCATGGCTGTTTTATTAATTACGCCTGATTCTTTCATCTCATGATATAAATCATTACCTTCTCTAGTTCTTTCGCCAACACCTGTAAATACAGAAATACCACCATGCTCTTCTGCTATATTATGAATAAGTTCTTGAATTAGTACTGTTTTACCAACTCCAGCGCCACCAAACAAACCAATTTTTCCACCTTTTATGTATGGCGCCAATAAATCTACTACTTTTATTCCTGTCTCTAATATTTCAACTTTCGAATTTAAATCATCAAGTTTTGGTGAATCTTTATGTATAGAATCAAATCTATCGCATTTTAATTCTCCTAAATTATCAATAGGATTTCCTAAAACATTAAATAATCTTCCTAGAGTTGGAGTACCAACAGGAACTCTAACAGGATTGTTTGTATTTTGCACTGGCATTCCTCTAACTAAACCGTCTGTTGAATCTAATGCAATACAGCGTACGACATTATTACCAATATGTAAAGCAACCTCTAAGGTCAAATCAATAGGAATATTATGATTATACTTACCATCAACTTTAACCTTCAAAGCAGTATTAATAGCAGGTAAATCAGACATAAATCGAACATCTACAACTGGTCCTTTAACTGCACATATTTTACCTAATTCCATTTTATTCACCTCCAATTGTAGAGCCATTAACAATATCTATTAATTCATTAGTTATATTACTCTGACGTGCTCTATTGTATAACAAATCAAGTTTTTTTATTATTTCTGTTGCATTATCAGTAGCATTTTTCATAGAATTCATTCTTGCCATATGCTCTGATGTTTTAGCATCTAATATAATTCCAAAAAGCATATCTTCTATATAAATAGGTAAAATTTCATCAACTGTATCATCTAGTCCTATCTCAAAGTTATAATTTACATTATTACTATCCGATTTTAAAATACTTTCTTTGTTAACAGGTATTATTTGTTCAACTCTAACTTCACTAGACAATGAATTTATAAAATGATTGTAAATTACATATACTTTCCCAAATAATTTATTTTTGACAAAAGCTGTATCTAAAACTTTAAATAATGGATCAATATCAATAAACATTAAATCATCTCTTACTAGTATAGGTCTATTTAAAATAAGATTAAAACTATTTCTTTTTAAATATGAATAGCCTAGTCTTCCTAAACTTGCTGTGTAAATACTATTTTTATCTATACTAGAAGTTAATTCTTTAAACTTCTTATAAACATTAGCATTATATGCGCCAGCAAGTCCTCTATCTGATGTCACTAATATATATAAAGCATCATCAACATTATTATTTTCTAAATATGGATTAGAATATTCAGCACCTATATTTGAAAGCATCAAACTGATTTTTTCCCTCAAATCTACTAGATAATTATTATATTCAACATAAGCTTTTTGGGCCTTTTTTACCTTTGATTGACTAACCAAATGCATTGCCTTTGTAATTTGCATAGTACTTTTTGTAGCACTAATTTTTTCCTTTACTTCTCGTAGTGAATTACCCATATATACACCATATTAACTAAGGCGTTTAATTATATCATTAATATATGAAGCGATTTTATCTTCATTTATTATATCCTTAGTAGTTCTTATTTGGTCAGCCAGTTCTTTTCCTAATGAATTTGTCTTTAAACCCATTTGTAAATTTTTTTCTGTTTCTTTAATTTTAGATAAAGGAACTTCATCTAAAAATCCTCTTGTTAATGCATATAAAATAATAAACTCTTCTTCCATACTTATAGTCTCATGTAATCCTTGTTTCAATACCTCAATAGTTCTTGCTCCTCTATCTAGACGACGCTTTGTATCCTCATCTAAATCTGAACCAAATTGAGTAAAAGATTCAAGTTCTCTATATGATGCTAAATCTAAACGCAATGTTCCAGATACCTTTTTTATTGCCTTCGTTTGTGCTGAACCACCGACTCTTGAAACAGATAGACCCGCATTAATTGCTGGTCTTATGCCTTTGTAAAAATAATCAGATTGTAAAAATATTTGACCATCAGTTATTGAAATAACATTAGTAGGAATATAAGCAGATATATCTCCTGCTTGAGTTTCAATTATTGGCAACGCTGTTATACTTCCGCCACCATTTTCCTTATTCAATTTTACCGCTCTTTCTAATAATCTTGAATGTAAATAAAAAACATCACCTGGATATGCTTCTCTACCTGGTGGTCTATGAAGCAACAATGATAATTCACGATAACTAACAGCATGTTTAGATAAATCATCATAGACTATTAAAACATCCATACCTTTTTCCATAAAATATTCAGCTAAAGTAACACCTGAATAAGGAGCTAAATATTGCATCGGAGCAGGGCTTGAAGCACTCGCATTAACTATTATTGTATGTTTCATAGCATCGTGTAATTTTAACGTCTCATAAACACTTCTTACTGTAGATTCTTTTTGACCTATAGCAACATAAATACAAATAACATTCTTATTTTTTTGATTAATTATGGAATCTATTGCTATAGATGTTTTTCCTGTTTGTCTATCACCAATAATTAATTCGCGTTGACCTCTGCCAATAGGAACAAGAGCATCAATTACTTTTATACCAGTTTCAAGTGGGGTATTAACACTAGAACGTGCCATTACTCCTGCAGCCTTACGTTCAATAGGTAGATATTTTTCAAAATTAATTAAACCATTACCATCGATTGGTTCAGCTAAAGGATTTACAATTCTACCAATAAATTCTTCTCCTACTGGAATTTCTAAAATTCTACCTGTAGCATTTACTATATCTCCTTCTTTAATTAAAGAAGATTCACCTAATAGTGTAACACCAACATAATCTTCCTCTAAACTTTGTGCTATACCATAAACGTTATTAGGAAACTCTAATAATTCATTTAGCATTACCTTATCTAGTCCGGTAACTAATGCAATTGAATCTCCTACTTCTATTACTTTTCCTACAGAATCAGTAGTAATAACCTGATGATAGTTTTTTATCTTTTCTTTTAATAAAGCGGAAATTTCTGATAAATTAATGTTTGCCATTTTTATCCTTTCCATAATGAATTTTTTAAATCATTTAATTGTTTAATAACACTTATATCTAGTTCTTCATTTTGACATAATATCTTAATACCACCAATTAATGATTCATCAATTCTATTATCAATTATAATATTTTTTAATGGATATCTCATTTCCATAGCTTTTTTTATTTTTATTAATTGCTTTTTAGTTAAAGATGTTGGACTTTGGACAATAACATTCAAAACATTATTTTTTATATCTAATAACTTATAGTATGAATTAGAAATATCAAGAAATAATGAAAACCTATTATTATCAATTAGTATAAATAAAAAATTATAAAAAAATTCATCTATATCGCCTAATACGTCCTTCAAAATTTGTTTTTTTTCATCATTAGAAATCATAAATGATGTCATTAGAGGAATTAATTCACTATTTGTACCTATTAATCCATTTAAAACCTTGAGAGCATAATCAAATTCTTTTTCTTTATTTTCTTCTTTTGCTATATTAAATAGTGCCTTTGCATATTCATCTGCAATCATTACTTTGCACCTTCTTTAATAATATCATCGACTACATCCATATATTTTTCTGGATTAATTTCTTTAGCAACAATCTTATTTGCAGCTAAGAAAGCTATATTTATAATTTCTTCACGAATTTTATCCCTCATATTATTAACTTCTTGAGCAATTTCTTCTTTTGAGGCTTCTAAACGTCTTTTTGCTTCATCTTTAGCGTTTTGTACAATCTCATCTTTTTGCATATTTCCTTCTTTTATTGCTTCCTCAATAAGACGTTTTACCTCTTTTTTAGATTCCTCATATTCTAAATTTAATTTTTCTTCTAACGAAAAAGCTCTTTTCTTTGCTTCTTCTGCATCTTGAAGTGCTTTGTCTATAGCATCTTGCTTTTTCTCAATTAAATTAGTAATTGGCTTCCAAAGAAAAAACCTTACCACTAAGAAAATTATTAAAGTGCTGGCCATTTGAATCAAAAAATCTCTAATTGATTCAAATGTAAATCCTGAACTTCCTAATGGCCCTAAACATACATTTATAATTTCTGCAATCTTATCTAATGCATCTTGAAGTGCAAAAATCATAAAATCACCTCGTTAAACTATTTATTAACTAACATGATAGCCATGATAAAACCATATAAAGCACCTGTTTCAGTAATGGCTTGTCCTATAATCATAGTTACAGTAATTTTTCCTGAAGCATCTGGTTGTCTTCCGATTGCTTCTACTGCCTTCATTGCAGCTAAACCTTCACCTAAACAGCTCATAGCTGGGGCAATACAACAAATTCCAGCTGCTAAGTAAGCAAAAGCTCTACTATAATATTCATTTGGAACTGTTTCTAAAAAATTTACAACAAATGTTGCAATTTGTGTTAAAATAGTCATAATTTACTCCTTTATACAAAAATTTTTTCGCTATCATCTATTTTCATAGATGTAAAAATAATACTAAGCATTACGAAAACTAACGCTTGAATTGAACCAGAAAACAAATCTAAAACTACATTTAAAACTGGCATTATAGGAATTGCAGCCCATGAAAAAGCCCCAATGACTAGAGATGAAATGACTGTTCCAGCAAGCATATTACCTGTAATTCTTAAACATAATGAAAGTGGAAAAGAAAATTCACCGATTATATTGATTGGAAGTAAAATAGGAATTGGAGTCACAAAAGATTTCATATAACCAATAACTCCATTTGATACGATACCAGTTATTTGAATAATAAAAAATGAGATTACTGCTAATGCTGCATTCACCATAATATAAGATGTAGGTGGTGTTATTCCCCATATTGAAGAAGTGTTTGAGATAAATAGAAAGATACCTAAAGCACAAAAATATGGTGCATAACTTTTCCATCTCTTTCCAATATATGATTTCACAAAATTATTTATTGTTTCGACTAAAAAAATTAATGGAACTAACCATTTTGGTGTTTTTTCTAAAGGATCTATTTTTCTTACTTTAAGATATATGATAAAAGATACTATACTAATAATGATGGTTAAGCAAATTGTTGACTTAATTTGTCCAGGCATTTCTCTAAAATATTCTAACATTAGTATAACACCTTCTCTCTAAGTACTAGTGATGATACTATAACAACAACTCTTGTATCTAAATAACCAATAATTAAAGCTATTAAATTAAATTTTTCATCTTTTACGTAATATTGAAAATATGAAAAAATACCTAAAACTGCTAGCAATAAAATTAACTTTAATAATAAATATAATAAGAAATGATTGACTGGCTTTTCTCCTTCTTTTAAGACTCTAGCTTGCCTAATCATACTCTTGCCATTTTGCAATAAAATACTAAAACATACCAAACCAGTTAAGTTACCAAAAATAAAACTAAAAATATACTTATTAAATGATGTAAAAGCTATAATTAATGATACAATACCTGCGACAATTATTGTTCCGATATTTACCCAAATAGCCAATTTATATAAACGTTCCATCTATTGCTTGTCACCTCCAACTGTTAAAACCATTTTGATGAAAATCGTCAAGGCAACAATTATCCCTAAAACAGAAAAAATACCAGCTAGCGTATAAGAGTCATTATCAATGAATCTTCCTAAAAAATATCCACCAACTGCCAATAAAATAAGCAGTATTAAACCTTGTGTTACAACAGCATAATAGGTAGCTAGTTTTTTCATATTATTTAGTTCCAAAAAGACGATCGCCACAATCTCCAAGTCCTGGAACTATATAACCATTCTCATTTAATTTTTCATCAAGACTTGCAAGATAAATTCTTATATCAGGATGAGCCTTTTCAAGAGCAGAAACTCCTTCTGGTGCACCAACTAATCCAACGAAACGAATATCTTTAGCTCCTTCTTCCTTCAATACATCTATTGCGGCGATAGCACTACCACCAGTAGCCAACATAGGATCTACAACTAAACAAATGCCATTTTTTATTGTATTAGGTAGTTTGCAAAAATACTTATGAGGTTCAAGGGTTTCTTCATCCCTATATAAACCAATAAAACCAACCTTTGCTGTAGGTATCAAATTTCTTATTCCATCAACCATACCCAACCCAGCACGTAAAATTGGAACTATTACTACTTCACAATCTAACTCTGGTTGTTTTGATTTACAAATAGGCGTTTCAATTACTATATCATGAGTAGGAAAATCCTTACTTATTTCATATGCCATTAAACCAGCAATTTCACTTACATTCTGATAAAAATCTTTTGTGGAAGTATCTTTTTTTCTTATGTTAGTTAATTTATGTTTTACTAAAGAATGATTTAAAACAAATACTCCCATTATTTTCCCTCGATATCTGTTATTTTATTTACTCTTCTTATATGACGTTCCCCATTAGAAAAAGGTGTAGTTAACCATGTATCTACTATTTTTTTAGCTGTTTCAAAATCAACTAAACATGCACCTAGTGCTAAACAATTTGAATCATTATGTTCTCTTGTTATTTTTGCAATTTCAGGTTTATCAACTAAAGCACAACGTACTCCTTTTACTTTGTTCGCTACAATAGACATTCCAATTCCTGTAGTGCACATTACTATTGCTCTATCAACTTTGCCTTCTTGTAACAATTTGCATGCAGCAAAGCCAAAATCAGGATAGTCACAACTATCTAAAGAATTTGTTCCACAATCAACTAATTCATATCCCTCTCTTAATAAGTATTCTTTTAAACGTGCCTTTAAAACTAAAGCACCATGATCACACGCTAATGAAATTTTCATAAAAAGCGCTCCCTTCTACACTATATTTATATTTATTATAACATATAAATAGCTTAAATAAAACTATAAGAGCATAAAAAAGGTGATGCAAAAGCATCACCTTATAAAATTATTTTAAGCTTTCTAAATTCTCCATAGAATCAGCATATGCTCTTCTATAAGCTGGCAAGTAGTATTGGTTGATTGGATCAACGTTTGTACTTGATAAAATTGCTTTTATTGCAGCATCACTAATCTTAGAAGCATCCTTAATTAATGGTGTATAACCACAAGTACTATTTGAACTATCTTCTTTCCATAAGTCTGCAAAGTATTTACAATTTGCATCGATAGTTGTTGTTTCATTTGGTTGTAATGCAAATGTAGATGGAACACATGAGAAGAATGTACCAGTTGTAGAAGTAACTGTAATATACATAGAACCATACTTAATTGCTAATGAAACATTTTCCATACCTGCTTGTAAAGAAGCACCCATATTTTGATAGTCTAAACCATCAGAACGAATATGTCCAATACCTTGAGTAGAACCAACAAATTGACGATAATAATCATTCCAGTTCTTTGAGCGAGCCTTCATATCTTCTAAAACTTTATTAGCAATAACAACAGATGTTTTATTATTAACAATCATAACACCATCATCAGTACTATTTGGATCTGGATCAACACGATTACCGTTTTCATCATATGTAGTTACAGCCTTACGGAAGTCAGTTGTATTTGGACCATAATCTTGTAAATCTGCACCTTCATCAGTGAACATGTAATCCATAATAGCTAATACCTTATCTAAAACAGCATCATCACATGTAGTAGGTACAACCCAACCACCATCTTTTAATGCACGAGCATCTTCAGAGAAATGGAAGAAATTATTTAAATCTTCACCATTAGGGCCTTCTTCAACATCCCATTTTGCAACTGGTGGTAAAACAGCTGTATAAATTGGAGTTGCTGTACCTTCACCACAATATGGAGATGTAGTACCTGTATAATCATAAGAAGAGAAACCTGTACCTTTACTTAAGAATTCTTTACGCCATTCATTCTTTGGAACACCACCGAAACCTTTATCATAGTTATCAATGATTAATCCTTCTTGATACATTTGATTTAATTTTTGGAATGCTTTATAAGTATCTTCATTAATACGAGCATCTTGTAATTCGCCATTTTTGTCAAAATAGAACTTTTCAGATTCAGCTGAAATACCTCTTACACCGAAGAATGATGCTAATTCAATAACACCTTTTTGACGGTTAGCCTCACCATTACGTGTAAAGAATACGTTAACTGTATCAGTACCTGTTAAATATTGAGGATTTGTCTTTACAGCACGATACAATGCTACTAAATCATCAACATTATAACATGCACTTGCTGATAAGAATACATCAGAACGATTTGGATATAAAGCCTTTAATTCGTCATTATAACGATATGCTTTATCAATATAATTACGTAATGCAGTAACTGTATTAACACCATTCAATGTTCCTTGAGCATTTTGTGCAGTTATAGCAGAAGAGTGTTCTGGATTACCAACAACCAATTCATATGAACCATTATGTTCTTTATTTACTACAGTAATCTTTTCACCTGTAACATCACCATAGAATTCTGTATATTTAGCTTCAATAACTGTTGCTGTATCTAATCCTGTAGGAACAGAATCACCATCTAGTAATTTTGTAACAAAATCAGCATTCATCATTAAATACTTTTCAACTGAATCAACACCATCAAAATAAGGTGTACTATAGATTTTGCCATCAGCTTGTGTTAATTGAGCTTTAATAGATGGATGAGAATCTAAATATGCTTTGAAATTAGGCATTTGGTCAAGGTGATCAGATAATGCAATTAATTTCTTAGCATTTGCCATATCTTTAGTTTGAGAGTTTGTTGACATAACTAAATCAACAGCTTCACCTTTAACTCCTTTGTAACCATCTTGCATATACTTATTTACTGCATTTTTTGTACTTGATTGAGAATAGTCAGCAGCATCGTTAAAACGAACCCCAAACTTATTTTGTAACTCAACCCAAGTAGGTAACATATCGCCAATTTTTACTTTTTGACCATTTACTAAAGTAGTTGAATCTTGTTGACGATAAGTCATACCATTATCACTCTTATAAAGGATAATAGCATCAATAACAGGACGTGTGTCCTTTTCGCCGCATGAAGCCAAGCTTAATGTAGATAAAGTGGCTAATGCAGCAACACCTAAAATTTTCTTGTTCATACATTCATTGTAGAACCCCTAGTTCTACTTCCCCTTTCCTAAAATAATGAACATGTGGTTTACCACAATTATTAAGTTTAAGTTTCCCCAAAACTTCATTTTTTACATATATATAATACAACACTTTGTAAGTGTTTTCAAGAGTTTTTTTCTTCAAAAAACAAACAAAATCAAAGACTAATTTTCAACAAATTCTTTAACTTCTACACATTCGAATTTATCATTATTTAAGCCTTCAAATGAAACATTTTTCAAAGTGACTTTGTCTACATAATTGAATAAAATTCCTCTACCAACCATTGGATCTAAGAAACTCATCATTGCAGGAATTCCTTCTTTTGGATTATCACTATACTTAAAATGAACATCATTAAAATTAATTTCAGAAATTGGCTGTTCAGGTAATCCATAGAATGCGCCTGCAGCTACATTAACATTTTCACACCAAATATGATTAAAATTAAATTTACCTAAATATGGTGTTCTATCATCAACAGGAAGTTTTTCCTTAGAATACACATATTCTGTTTTTCCATCTGGATCACAATAATAGAACATATTAATTACTAATGGTGTTAAAACGTTATTCATCTTTATATTTTCAAAAGTAATTCCATCTATTATGGCATCTTTTCCTCTACCACGACGTGTTTTTATTCTTAATCCTCTATCAGTTTCGTTAAAAACACATTTCGTAACTGAAATATCTTTTATACCCCCAGCCATTTCACTTCCTAAAACAACTGCACCATGACCAAAATTCATTGAACAGTTTCTAATATTGAAATTTTCTGATGGTTTTTTATACTTTCTTCCCATATAAATTTTTCCTGATTTAATTGCAATGCAATCATCACCAACACTAAAATGTACACCAATGATATCAACATTTTTACATGATTCAGGGTCACATCCATCTGTGTTAGGAGAATTTTTTGGGCTTATAAGTTTCATATCTATAAAACGAATATCCTTTGAAAAATATGGATGCAAGTTCCAAGAAGGTGTATTAGTAACTGTAACACCCTGGAAAGAGACATTTTCACAATTATTTAAAAATACTCCTCTAGGTCGCCATGCAATTCTTTTAACTCTTACATTTTGCCACCAATCAGAGTTTTGTGCATTACCATCAATAATGCCCTTTCCTATTATGTTAACATTCTTTACATTTATTCCCGTAATAATACTTGCAAAACAATCTAGAGGATTTCCTTCCCAGCTTCCTAGATTATATTCATCCTTTTCATTTGTCGTATAAATCATACCAGGAAGTATAGGATATAAGTTTCTATCTGTTGCACCAACTAAATGTGCTCCTTCTGCTAATTCTATTGTTATATTACTTCTTAAAAAAATTGGACCTGTTAAATATTCACCAGCAGGGAAAAAGACTCTTCCACCTTTAGGACAGGCCTCTATTGTAGCTTGTATGAAATTTGTATCTAAAGTTTTACCATCACCCTTAGCTCCAAATTTTCTTACATTTAGTGAAACATATTCCTTCTTGGTTTTTATAGATAGTGAATATTCATCATCCTCAGTTTTTATTGTAATTGTATACTTTGTATTTGGAATTAAATCATAGATTGAGCAAACATTTGTACAAACATCTTTTATAATTAGTGAATTATTTAAATATACATCATACTTATTATTTGAATAATATGGTGCATCATTATCAAGTTCTAAAGTTAAACTTCTACTGCTTAAATATATAATATTAAACTGCATGCCTATAAATTCCTTTCTTTGCTACTTTCACTATTTGCCTTTTTGTATTTATGCTTTTTATGAGCATTATAAATAGCATTTTTTATAAACAAATAAATAAAATCCAAGAATATTGCTGCAAGCGCAAATGTGAATGGATCTATACCATCTAATCCAAAAATGGATAATTTTAATCCTTTACTAACTAAGTAACTATACAAAATAACTATTGGAATAATTACTAGCGGAGCAATTAATAAGTTAACAAAAAATGATTTAGTGCCCTTCAAATTTACCAAATTATAATAATAGGTATCATCTCTAGAATTTCTCATTAATCTTACAATTTGCTTTACAATATACTCCTGAGCAAGTGCATAACCAACAATTAACATAATTGTCAAAAATATTGTGGAGTCTTCTGAATTTTCTTTACTCCAAATAAATGAACCACCAAATCCAATAAAGAAAAAGACAGCTCCCGCTGCCCAATACTTTAGCAGAAGAATTTTAATCCAGGAAGGGATTTTCGAAAAAACCCCTACCTTATATGGACTTGGTTCATTGTTTTGAACACGTTCTTCTTTAAATTTTTTCATTAAAACCTCTTAATTTTTCTAGTCCTTAATTCTATTTTTATCAATAAATTTATATGTAAGACCAGCTGCAACTAATGATGAAAGACAAGACACTCCTACAATTGCTATTGAAACAATAGTACTAGTACCAAAAACATCCCATCCTTCATTATTCGCTTGAATAAATTGTATTGAATATAAAACACCAAATAATGTCAACAAAATTGAAGTAATTGTAGAAAATATTGCCATACCAACACTTCTTTTAGCTGCAAATGACATTGCATTAAAAATATTTATACAACCTAATAAAGTCAAAGCAAATAAATAGAATCCAGCATAACTATATTCAGAAGGTAATCCAGCAGATGCTTCGTAGTGGCTACCTAAGAAAAGTCCAACAAACAAACCAGGAATCATAAATAAAATTGTACATACATTCCAAGGTTTAATCTTGAAAGAATCCTTAATATCATAGCATAAATTCTTTAAAAAATTTGTAAATGCTTTGCCAACATTTTTAAAAAACTTTGATAAACTACTCATATAACTATTCCTCCATTTCCCTAATACGTTTTGTACTATCAATATCAAAGAAATGTACCTTATTTATATCAAAGCATGCTTTAACATTTTTCAATTCACTTTGGTCATTTCTTACATTTACTTTAGCAATTACTCTCTCATTGCCAAATAAACCGTAAATTAAAGAGTATGAACCTAACATTTCATCATAATCAACATCTAAATCAAATGTAGCCCCTGAAAATTCAGATAAATGTGCTTCATCTAAATAAACATACTCTGGTCTTGATGCCATAACAACTTGTCTATTAATGTAATCTTGACTCTTAAGTATTGCAAATTTTTCATCAGAGATAATAATCTTATTTTTTAGAGTAAAGAATATAATTTTTCCATCATTACGAATAATTGATAAGATAGTTGAATTATCCTCAATAGTAGGATTATCTTCAGAAGAAAACTCAGATACAACATTATCAGAAAGCTTTATAGAAATAGAATTATTAATTACGACAGTATTATTAACTACTGTAAGCTCAATAACTTTACCAAAATTTGCATACTCAGATGCAACTAATTCTTTTACTGCTTCTTCATCTAGTTGTTGTTCAGCCTTTTTATCAAATTGAACGAAATAGCCATCCTCAGAAACAATACCATTGTAAAAGTTCATTGGAGGTGTACCGATGAAACCTGCGACAAATAGATTTTCTGGATTATCAAACATTTCTTTTGGAGTTGCAATTTGTTGAACTCTACCATCGGCCATTACAACAATTCTTGATGCTAAAGTTAATGCTTCTATTTGATCATGAGTTACATAGATGAAAGTTGCATTCAATTTATTATGCAAAATCATTAACTCTTTTCTCATAGTTCCACGTAATTTAGCATCCAAATTTGATAGTGGTTCATCTAATAAGAATACAATCGGATTTCTTACGATTGCTCTACCAACTGCAACACGTTGACGTTGACCACCAGATAATTGTTTAGGTTTACGATTTAAATATGGAACCAAACCAAGAATCTCAGCTGCATTCATAACACGTCTATGGATTTCATCTGCATCGACTTTTCTAATCATTAATGAAAATGCCAAGTTATGATATACAGTCATGTGAGCATACAATGCGTAGTTTTGGAAAACCATGGCAATATCTCTATCACGAGGAGCAACGTCGTTTACTCTTTTACCATTAATAATCAAATCACCTGAAGATATTTCCTCTAAACCAGCAATCATACGTAAAGTAGTTGATTTACCACAGCCAGAAGGACCAGCAAGAACAATAAATTCTCCTCTTTCTATTTCAATATTAAAATCGAAAACAGCTTGAACACCATTAGGATAAATTTTATTTACATTTTTTAAAATGACGTCTTTCATACCAATTCCTCCTAACTATTTCTTCAAAGTAGCTAAATACTTATTTAATTTATTAGCCTTTGAATAACCAATCAAAGATCCTGAACAAAATGCAATACCAGCAATTAAATATGAAACAATAGCAATTATTCCTCTAACTGTTCCGTTACTTGGTAAATATGCATTTTGACTATGATCACCAGTAATTGGAAGTCCTAAAATTCCGCCAGCATTACCATTAGCTTGTTGAATTATTAATTGTAAAGGTAACCAGAAAATTAAGGCAAAACAAATTAATCCTAGGACACCCATTGTATATGCATAGTTTATCTTATATGTTTTTGTCTTTTCAGAACATAAAAAGCCAACTAATAAAATTGCAATTGTTAGTAAAATATATAACAATACAAACCATTTAGGTAAAACAGAATTCAAACATACAAAGGCTGAAATTACTGTACCAAAAATTCCTACCATTCCTAAAACATATGAAGCTTTATTATTATTATATCTCATATGTTCTAGATGATATATTTTACTTTCTTCTTCAGTCAATAGGTTTAATTCCCATGTTCTTAATACAAGTTCATCTTCACCTTCAGTAATAACTACAGATAATGAAACTTTCTCAGATTTTCCGTTAGATTTAACTAACAAGTAATTGTTATCTAAACTAAATACATCTCCCTTATATGCACTTCCATCAACTGAAGTAAGAACATATTTAACAGCAACATTTGGGAAATTAGTTTTTAATTTTACTTTTGTATATTCTTTTGTAAATACAGTTTTAATAACTTGATTAGAAATTAAACTGATTGTAGTAGGTTCATAGTTCAATAAGTCAATATTACTCATAATTATGCCACCTTCCTTGAAGATTTGTATTTAAAGACTGTATACACAATATATAAAACATTTAATATTACATATACAAATACATATGCAATAGATACAATTAATGCTGTAGAATCACTAACAGTACTATTAAATCTATTTAAAAACTCTACTAATTCGTCATAACATAAATTAAATTTATTTAGACCATTAATTATAACTATGCCAGTTATTATTCCAAATACTGCAGTTAAAGCAGGAAAAGCGATTCCGACTACTAAATTTGATTTATATAATTTTTTACGATATCCATTACCAAAAATTTGCAAAACAACAAAACTTAAAATTCCAACAACAAATAGGTATAGAACCATATTGTTAGCAAATTGTAATGCATCACGAGCAGTTATAATCTTATTAGCAACTTCTGTTGACAAGCTACCTAAATCTGTATCTTCTGTAATTGATAATGATTGGTATCCAGTCATAAATAATAAAGCTAGTATTAGAACTAAAACTGTAACTATCAAATAAATAACATTAACTGATTTTGTATATTTCTTTAACATATTTGCCTCCCAATAATCTTATTCTTTAACGCCACCAACGTTAACGCCGGCTGCAAAGAATTTTTGAAGTTGAGGATAAACAATAATGATTGGAACGATTGAACAAATAATCATTGCATATTGAACAGCAGTTAATGAATAGTCAACCATAGATCCTGAATCACCAGTCATTTTTTCCATATATGTTCTCATATATACTTGAAGAGGTTGTGCATCTTCAGCTAAAAGCATTCTAGCCCAGAAATATGTATTCCATCTATTCAAAGCATAAAACATTGTTACTGTAGCAATAGATGCCTTTGACATTGGAATATATATTTTAGTTAAAATTTGGAACTCATTAGCACCATCAATAGTTGCAGCTTCTTCAATTTCATGAGGAACGCCTGAGAAATAGTTTCTTAAAAGTACAATATTAAATGCATTAAATCCCATACCTAAAATGTAACCCATACGATTATTAATACCTAAATTAATAAAGTTTTGGTAAGTAGGAATCATACCTGCAGCAAACCACATTGTAAATACTAAAATAAAGTTAAACCCTCTACCCCAAATTAAACGTGGTTTAGATAGAGCATATGCACCAGTTACAGCGACAAACATTGATACTGCTGTACCATATACAGTGTAAAAAATAGTATTACAATAAGCAATCCAATATCCTTTTTCCTTAAGAACAACACTAAAAGCAGTGAAATCAATACCAACTGGGAATAATATTACTTTACCTGTATCAACAGCATCTGCTGATGATATTGCACTTGAGAATGTAAAAATCAATGGATAAATACATGCTAAAGCAAAAATTGTTAATAGTACATAAGCTAAAATTTTAAATATTTTTTCGGATGTAGACATTCTTTTCATATTTATATTTCCTCCTTATATACTAGAATAATGATGTATCAGAAATTCTTCTACTAATTGCATTAGCACCAAGTACTAATACCATCGCAATTAAAGAATTAAATAAATCCGCAACAACACCTATTGATTGGAAAACCGGCTTACCATCTATTTTCCATCTATAAATCATTGTTGATACAACATCGGCAGTCTCATAGCCATTTGGTTGATAAAGTAATAATACCTTTTCATAACCGATATTCAATATTTGACCAATACGCATAATTAGCATAATTGAAAGAGTAGGAGCCATTCCTGGGAATGTTACATATTTTATTTCTTGTAATTTTGAAGCCCCGTCAATTTTAGCTGCTTCATAACTTGTTGGAGAAATAGCCATAACAGCAGCAAAGAAAACAATTGAACCATATCCAGCATCTTCCCATATACTTGAAACTTGGAAAACCGGTCTAAAGAATTTCGCATAATCTAATACACCCAAACCATTAACAGGATACCAAACTCCATTAACAACCTCATGATCAATCCAACCAAAATGCATAAATAATCTCGTCATAATACCAGGAGCTGCATTACCTTTTGAACCAGCATAGCACCATAAAGTTATAATTGTAGTAACAACTACAGTTGAAAGAAACTTTGGTAAATAAGCGCACACTTGTAGCACACTTCTATATGCTTCATTTTTAACCTCACTAAATAATAAAGCCAAAATAATTGGAATTGGGAATCCAAAAATTAGACCATACATACTAGTAACGAAGGTATTTCTAAAAGCACGCCAGAATTCTCCTGCACCTTGTCCTAAGAATAATTCTTTGATGTAATATCCACCTTGCCATGAATTTTCCATCAAACCACCTACTGAAGTATCATATTCTTTAAATCCTTGTAAAATACCATACATAGGTAAATACTTGAACAAGAATATAAATACTAACAAAGGAACTAACAAAAGATATAAACGCCAATCTTTAGCCACTTCAGCAGCAATTCTTTTCCATTTAGTGCGTTCCATTTCTTCAACAATTTGTTCTTTTCTAGTTAGTTCGTCAAGTTGTTCAATTTTTTGCATAAATAAAACCTCACTCCTAATCCTATTTTTTTGAATCATAATAATCTTTTTCAAATTTTGCTTCTTCTTTACGAGAAATGAAAGATTTTTTCACATCTTTCAATACACCCTGGCTTCTAAGTATCTCTAATGCAACAATAGATATTATAAAGCACATTAATTGATCTATTGAAGTTCTCAAAAAAGCCATAAATAAATTTTGCTCAAAAAGCATCTGTGACACGCTGCTTAGTGTAACTCCTAAAAGATATATGCTAGAATAACCAAGCATTCTCATTCCAAAGGAGGAGAAGTTTTTTTCATCCCTTTTAAACACCAATAATAATACAGCACTAATATTAAATGCGATTATAGTTAAGTAATTTTGGTGCAACAATACATATCCTTCGGCAAGTGTTTTATTTGGAATTACATAAAGTGCACATAAATAGGTAACTAGTGATTGAATTGGTATTAAAATGATTCCTATTTTTCCCCAACGCATAATTGCTACATAAAACAGTGTGAATGATGCAACGAAAACAGGTATCACCGTTGGCAAAAATAAATTAACTAAGTATGAACCGACAACCTCCGTTATAACCCCAATGAACAACAAAAAAGTTAAATCTACATACTTGTACGTTTTCAAATTCATTCTAATCACCCTTTAACATAATTCATAATTTTGGTAACAATAATCGTACATATTTAATACTTCACCTATTCAATTTTAAATCCCATACATCATTTTACTCATAGTAAAATGAGCCCCCATTTTCCAACGCAAAAACGTCTTCAAAAACATTCTAATATTATCATACAGCGCATTTAAAGTCAAACAATTTTTGGAACCTGCTACTCCCCCTACTCTATTTTTACAATATTACTTTCATTTTAAATTTTACTACTAATGTAAGCGCTTGTAAATAGTTTTTTAAAAAACTCTCAACTAAAAGCCCTTTTAGTTGTTCTTTTATTTTTTTGAAAAGGCTTTTATTTTCGCAATATCATTTTTTGCAAAATTAATTATAAAAAAAGCATACGAAAATCGTATGCTTTTCCTTTTTATCGTAGTACAAATACGTATCTACCAGAAATTTCTTTTATATCCCAAATGTTAACAATATCAATTTGAGTCAATTCAGTTATTACACTCATTTTTTCTTTATCCGGTCCAAAGAATTCACTAGCAACTTGTGTAACATCATATGTTCCAACAGAATCTTGGGAATTATATTCACCTATATTTCCATAACATAATTCTACATTTGTTTGACCAGTACCAGAATTTATAGCATATCTTCCCATAATTGAACTATTATTCTTTTCACATGCAACAATTAAATTGCCTTGCTTATATATCTTAACATTTGCTGCACTATTTTTAACAGTAATTTTACCAATTCCTGATGTGAAACTCATAATTCCACCACCATAATTGTCTACTAATATTTTTCCATCATAAATACAATGATCAATGTTAATTTCCATTCCTGAAATTCTATCATCTACACGTCCAATAAAACCACCGCAATATCTATTTGAACCTGAACCAAGGGTTGTATATACAACCGAATTAGAAATATTAACACTCATATCAGTTACTGAAGAATCATTTTGCACAAAGCCTACCAATCCACCAATATCTTGTCCAGATGTAGTATTAACGCCTGTAATTATATCAGTTTCTTCATTGTGAAGACTAACTTGTGTAATGTAATTATCTCCAGAAGTTATATGTCCAACTAATCCACCTATTCGTTTATTTGCAGATATATTAATTCCACTTATTTTTACATTATGTATGTATCCGCCACTCATTCTTCCAACTATTCCAACTCTTTCACCAGTAGTTGATTGTAAATCTATATTAACAAAATTTACATTCATTATTGTTCCACCATCAAGTTGATTGAATATACTCAATGTATCTTTAGAATTTGCTATCGAAATATTAGATATAGTATGTCCATTTCCATTAAATAAACTAGAGAATTTTTTAGTTCCTGAGTTAGGTGTCCAATTGAATCCTGAGAAATCCAAGTCTGCTTTCAAGCTATAAATAACTGGAGAACTTGAGCCATTACTCATTAAATTGTAGAACTCTTCTTTTGTAGTTATATCTTTGACATCAACCTTTATACTAGTGATAGCTGACTTTTCTGTTTCTTTTACATTTGTAACAACCATATGAATATAATAACCATTTTCATTAGAATTTGTTGCTTGAACACTTACTAAATCATCAGTTATATAGAACTTTTCACCTTTACTTATAATTGTATCTACATCTTCTACTGAATTACTTGAAGTATAAACATACATATTTGCATTTACATTATCTAATTCACCACTAACAAGGAATCCATCTCTATTTATATATACATTAGGTTGTGTTACAAATGACACTTTAGCATCAGGATCAACAACATATACATCATATGATTTTGTTGTTTTGACATTAGGATTTAATTTTGAAATAGCCTCAAATGTAACTGTATAAATACCAGGAGTAGATGTATAAACATTTGAAACCTCTATACCTTGAGCATTTTTATTTATCCTATATGTATATGAAACATTCAAGTCATAATCCTGTCCTTCAACTAATAATTTTCCATTATAGTCTGATGAATTTGTTACAGCTACTTTTTCCAAAGTAAATTGTTCATATTTATCTAGGATTATTTTTTCTACATCGTCACCAATTTTTATACTTCCAAGTTCAGGTGAAGCTTTTTTTACAGTAACTTCAAATGTTTTTTCAGTTGAAACTGTATTAAGTATTGTATATGTTAATCCATCATCATTTAAAATTACCCTATTGTATATTAGTTTAGCAGTTAATGTTACTTTTACATCAGAATTTCTATCTCTATTAACTGTTACTAAACGTTCTGTTGAACCAGAATTTGAAATAATATCCTCTTGACCTATTGATAAAACATTTGGATTTGAAGAATACCAAATTACATCAGTTGCATTTAATCTTGTTGGTAATAAAAAGTCTTGATAAATAGCATTTGGATCACAAGTTAATGATAATGCTTTTTTAGCTCCCTCAAGTATTGCATGATCCTCATCTAAATCCCCATTTACTTCTAAATCATAATGTTCATATTCGTTCCATGAATTTTTATTTAGAGTAGCTCCTATAGGACTTCCATCATTTAAAACTTTTAAATTTTCATCTTTAAGAACTAAAAAATCACCCAAATTAATAGAACCATCCTCATTTCTTAATTCAGAATGAATATTTGGATTTTCTAAACCACTTGGAGCCTCAACGCTAACAAATGATTCATCACTAAGCCCTTCTTCGTATAAAACACCACTTTTTTCACTTACATAACTTGAAGCATCAGAATATCCCTCAAATATATTATATTTTTCTTTTCCTACATTTAGTAAACTATTATTCATAGTTCCTCTAAAGGCATCAGTTCCAACTGAATTATTAGATGCATAGGATAACAATCCAGAAAATACATTATAACTATCTTCAGTTCTTGCTAAATTGAAATTTGTAGATACACTATCTCCCTCTGGTATAGATAATGAACTATCAATTTTTCCTGTTGTCTCATCAATAACCGCACTATTATTGTAAGTAGTTGTATTATAAACAGAAATTATACCTGGATTAGAATTATCTCCAACGCCATGCAAACGATTATTAAAGGCAATACAGTTGTATAACTCTACATCACCTTTCATAATTGAGCCACCAAGCTTAAATCCAATTCCATCACCAAGGGTAGTACGATATGATGGTTCTGTTATAGGTTCATTACTAGTGTTTTTCTCGCTCATTTTTGTATACAAGAAACCATTTTCAAATGAAACACAATTATAAAGTATTACTCTACCAATGTTACCAGAATCTTGCTTTGCAAATAAATCCCAACCATCATCTGCATTTCGATAAGCTATACAACCATCAAACACATTTCCATAGCCTACTGTAAGCTTAGCTGCAAATCCATCAGCATTTTCGCCACCTGTTTGGTCATCAAAATTATTATAAGATGTACAATTTTTAATTAAATTATTACATGGCCATTCATCCATATTAACCATCGAAGAACCACCACGACCAATTTGCAAACCAGTATCTCTATTATCATGGAATACACAATTTTCTACCACATTGTAACTACCAGAAACATACATACCATTGTCTCCAGCACCTTTTATTTCTAATCCATAAATATTATAATAATTTCCTGATAATGTTACGCCTCTATTAGTAGATAAAAAGTCCATTTCACTAAAATCGAATACAACTTTAGAACCTTCTACCTATGGTTTTAATGTTATCGGCTTATTAGATGTACCAATTTTAGATAGATAGATTGGCAAACTAAATTCGTACGTTCCTTCAGCAAAAAGTACTGTTTCCCCTGCATTTGCCAAAACAGCTGCACTTGCACCATCTAATGGGCTTTCTTTTGTACCAGAATTCGATTCTACCCCAGTTGGAGAAGCATAAATTATTTTTCCTTCTTCTTTTCCTTCAGAACCATCACCAGTTCCACCTTCCTTTTTACATGATACAAATGTCAATGCAAAAAGGAATACAAGGAAACTTACAATAAATTTCTTACCTATTTTCATTATTATTCCCCCATATTACATTGAAATCTCTACGTATACGCAATAAACATTTATACCTCCACTACTAGAGTATAAATAATATTCTTGGCCACCATTTATTGTTGCTTCATTTTTATTTATTGCAGCACCAAGGACACTAAATTCATTTAATACATTTGTAAATGTTGAATCGCCTAAAAGTAATGTACGATCAGCAGAACTAGAACTACTAATTGCATAAACGACTAATTTAACAGAAGCATTTGAAGGATAGTTAGTCAAATCAACTTTAATACTTCTACTAGAAATACTTCCCTCGCCACCTAGTTTGATTCGTTTTGTAAATTTATAATCATCAATGCTCTTATTGTTAGCATCAATAACCACTTGTTCACTAGTATTTGCTAAAATTGTATAGATACCATCTTCACTAACTAAATTACTTGTAAGAGTAGCTAATTCTAAATTTGATGCATTAAATTCATACTTTATAGTTGTTGCACTTGATGGATTAACTGTAATTTCAACGCTACAAGTTTTAGTAACCCCATTTTCTTCATATGTGATTGTAGCATTAGTAGTTCCAGGTAGACTTGTATTCGCAGTGACTGTAAAACCACTTATATTGTACTTAGCACCACTTTGATAAGATGCTTCAACTATCCAATCACTTGTATCAATACTATTACCTTGTTCAACAATTGTATTACCTGATACAAAACTAATTCCTGTTAAAACATCCATTACATCAATTAAAACAAAGTTAGAAACTTCAACAATTCTAGTTACGCCATCATATTCGTATGTCTCACTATATTTAACAACCAATTCTTGATTATTACCTGCCTTTGACATATCAAGTTTAGTCGTATCAAGTTCATATTCGCCTTCATTAACAACTTTGCTTGAACCGTCTTTATAGTATGCAGTTACAACTAGTGTCTCTAAATTTAAAGCTTCACCAACATTGTAAGTAGTATTTTCTAAACTAACACTTAGGCCATTAACATAATTTGGTAATAAACCTAAAACATCTTTTACATTTACTTGATAACTTTTTGAGTAATATTCAGACCCTGAGTCATATGTAACAAAAATATCATATGTACCAACAAACTTATTATCAAATTTTGAATCATCGATTTTAATATTATTTGTTACTTCTTCTCTTGTTATCTCACTAGAAAAAACATTTTTGTATACAGCAGTTACTTTTAAATTGCTTGTATCTAAATTTTCCCCCAAGTAATAATCTGTTTTAACATTACTCGTGTCTAACTCTAAATTTGTTAAAACAATAACTGTTTCTGGCTGGTTTTCTTCACCGCCATCTTCACCTTGATTGCCATCATTCCCATTCTCTTTGTTGCAAGATGCAACACCCCACAAGAGAACAAAAAATAAGGCAACATAAAAAAATTTCTTAACTTTTTTCATTTCCCTTCATCTTTTCATTTTAATTATAATTTTTATGAAAGCGTTTGTAAAGAGTTAATAAGTAATAAAAATCTAATAAAAGGGCTTTTACTAAATTTTTGTTTGTTTTTTATATATTTTTAATAAATTTATATGATATAATTTAAAAGCAAATACGTTGAAAGGAAAAAGTTTTAACTAAAAATTAATTTAAATATGGAATACATTATTAGAACAAATGAAGACTTCGAACAAATAAAAAATTTAATTACTGATTATGATATAATATTTTTTCAGGAAGGTAGCTTTAGAATAAAACATAGTTTTCCCCAAAATAATATAAAGATTTGTGGAATCAGTAAAGAAAAAACAATAATCACAAATGATGACCATTATCATAAAATAATGGAAGATTTTAATGAGTGTAATACATTTAGAACCTACACAATAGAAATTTTAGGTGATAACGTCCAATTAGAAAATATTACAATTAAAAATTCTTGCAAATCATCAATTCATGGTCAAGCTGTAGCATTAAGCGTTTATGGAAACAATTTTAATGCAAATAATTGTTCTATCTACGGGGAACAAGATACTTTATTTACAGGACCATTACCAAATGATCTTAAAATAAGGTATAAAGGATTTTTAACAGATTTAGAATTAAATAAAAATAATTCCATACAAATTTACGAAAATTGTGATTTATATGGTGATGTTGATTTTATTTTTGGATGTGCTACTGCTTTATTTAAAAAATGCAATATATACTGTTTAAATAATCGTGGTTTTGTTTGTGCACCTGCACATGATAAAAGCATACAATTTGGTTACTTGTTTCTAAATTGTCACATAATAAATAGAACAAATTCTAGTAATCAAAGTTTTTATTTAGCAAGACCATGGCGAGACTATGGATGTGCAGCATTCATTGATTGTATCTACGACAATCATATTTTAGAAGATGGTTTCAATAAGTGGAATGATACAAATAGGGATAAGACTGCTCGCTTCTATGAATACAATATTAAAAAATATAATCGTATCAACTTTGTTAAAATTCTAAATAATAATGAAAAGGACAACTACATCCAAGATTTCTTTAAATATATAGACTAAACTATAAGTTTAATCAAACATAAAAAAAGTACACCCTAAAAGGTGTACTTTTTAATTATCTCTTTGTTGTAGTTTTAGTAGTAACTTTAGTAGTTGTTGTAGTTTTAGTAGTTGTTGTTTTTTTAACCGGAGCAACTGTTCTATCACTTACAACTGCCAAATCAATGAAATTTAAAATTGATGTAACAACATCTGTAGCAACATTATTAGTTGTATAGCCTTCACCAACCATTGCTAATCTTCCATTATTGTAAAGTTTAAATTGATAATTATCATTCTTATCACGATAAATATAAAATTTACCATTCTTAACGCTTTCCTTGAAAGAAGCAATTGATGTATCTAGACTATTTCGATTACTATATCCTGCAGCCTTACATAAAGTTTCGCCATTATTAGCTTTAAATTCCCAAGAAAATTCACCGTTTAAATCTTTACGTAAAACGAATTTTCCACCCTTTTTATCTTCTTCCTTGTTCTTTGGAATTTCAACTAATGCTGAGTCTAATTCTTCAACAGGAAGAGTAATTTCAACAATATCATCTGTTTGTGCAAAGCGTTTGAATGATTCTAAAGCATTTTGTGCTCCACGCTCAGTTGAATAATTTGCACTTATTGCTAAAACTCTATGATTTGCAGCAACTAATTTAAATTTATAATTTTTGTTTTTATCAACAATAATTAACATCTTTCCCTTTTCAATATTTCTCTTTACAGCACCAATAGACTTTAAAGCAGTATCTTTTGTAGCATAAATTTCACTATTGAAAAGAACTTCGCCATTTGAAGCTTTTAGACGATAACGATAATAATTATTTTCTTGATAAACTTCAAATTTTCCGTTATAAGTACGTCCCTTACTTTCTTCCATATGACCACCATCCGCTGGTTCTTCAATTTTTTCTTCTACTACTGGTTCTTCAGCTTTTTCTTCTACTACTGGTTCTTCAACCTTTTCTTCTACCACTGGCTCTTCAGCTTTTTCTTCTACTACTGGCTCTTCAGCTTTTTCTTCTACCACTGGCTCTTCAGCTTTTTCTTCTACCACTGGTTCTTCAGCTTTTTCTTCTACCACTGGTTCTTCAGCTTTTTCTTCTACTACTGGTTCTTCAGCTTTTTCTTCTACTACTGGTTCTTCAGCTTTTTCTTCTACCACTGGCTCTTCAGTTTTTTCTTCTACTACTGATTCTTCAATTTCTACATTATCATTATCATTATTAGTTTCTTCAGTTTGTAATCTATTAAATTCTTGTTGAAGCACTTTTTCAGTCTTTTTATCAGTTATCTTTTTAATAACAAAAAACACTAATAACAATACTAATAACCCGGCAAATAATCCTAAAAAAACAATATCAACCGCCTTCAAATCAAGTGCATATAATGTGTTTAAACCCATGTTATTACCTCCATCGCTTATTACTATTTAATTATATCTTATTTTTTGAAAATTTACAACTAAATACAAAGCATTTTATTATTTATAAGCACAATTTACAATATATATTTTTAACTTAAAGTTCAAACTGACTATTATAAAGGCTAGCATAAAATCCGTTTTTAGCTAATAATTCTTCATGGTTTCCTTGCTCTATTACATTACCATCTTTTAACACTAAAATTAAATCAGCATTTTTAATAGTAGATAGTCTATGTGCAATTACAAAAGATGTTCGTCCTTCCATTAGCTTATCCATTGCTTTTTGAATCAAAACTTCAGTTCTTGTATCAACAGATGATGTGGCCTCATCTAATATTAACATTGGTGAATTTTCAATCATTGTTCTTGCAATAGTTAATAATTGCTTTTGACCTGCCGATACATTTGCATTTTCGTCTAATACATAATCTAATCCACCAGGTAATGAATGAACAAAATGATCCATATGACAAGCCTTTAAAGCTTTCTCAATTTCTTCATCAGTAGCATTCTTATTTCCAAACTTCAAATTATCACGTAATGTTCCCTCAAATAGCCAAGTATCTTGTAAGACCATTCCAAAAAGACTTGCAACATTCTCTCTTGAAATACTTGTTGTAGGAATATCATCTATTAGTATGCTTCCACTATCAACTTCGTAGAAACGCATCAAAAGGTTAACCAATGTAGTTTTCCCTGCACCTGTAGGACCGACAATTGCAATTTTATTTCCAGGCTTTACATTACAATTAAAATCAAAAATAATTTGTCTATCTTTTGAATAACCAAAGTTGACATTCTTAAATGTAACCTTACCTTCAACATGTTCTTTATCTAGATAATTACTAGGATTTTCTTTAGGCATAGAAGGTTCTTCTAAGAATTCAAATACTCTTTCAGAAGCGGCTGCACATGACTGTAGCACATTAGTAATCTGTCCAATTTGTTGTATTGGTTGATTTAAAAGTCTAGTATATTGAATGAACATTTGTATATATTCTAAACCAAATTTTCCTGCTACAATAAATAAACCACCCATAACACAAATAGCTATATATGAAAGATTACCAATAAATTGCATAATAGGCATCATCATTCCTGATAAAAATTGACTTTTCCAAGCAGAAGATTGAAGATTTGAATTTAGTTTTGCGAAAACCTCGTATTCCTCATCCTCTTGGTTAAAAGCTTTTATGACATTATGTCCTGAATATACCTCTTCAATATGTCCATTTAATTTACCTAATGCCGTTTGTTGTGCTCTAAAATATTTTTGAGAAACACTAACAACAAGCATCATCAAAATTAACGAAAGTGGAATAGAAATCAAAGCAATTAGTGTCATCCAACCAGATAATGTTAGCATCATAATAAAGACACCAATAAATAATGTTACTGATGATATTATTTGGGTCAATGCTTGATTTAGATTTTGACTTATAGTATCAACATCATTTGTTACTCGACTTAATACATCACCAAAACTTCTTGTATCAAAATAACTCAATGGAAGTTCATTTATTTTAATAGAAATATCACTTCTCATTTTATTAGAAACTCTTTGACTAACACCAGTCATAAAGAAACCACACATATAATCACATATAGCAGAACCAGCATATATACAAATTAAAATTACACCTGTTTTTGTTATATCATCAATATGCTTATCTCCTGTTGTAATGAAATCTTGTGAATATTTTGTAATATTACCTAAGAGTTTAGGTCCTAGAATCATTGATATTGCTCCACATACTGATAGTATAATTGCAATAATGATATATACAGTATATGGTTTCAAATATCCACTTAATTTGGCAAAGGATTTACGCATATTTTTAGGCTTTCCAGCCATCCTAGTATTTCTACCTTGCATCTTCTAATTCCTCCTTTGATAATTGAGAATAAGCTATTTCTTGATACACAGAACAATTTTTTAATAGTTCTTTATGTGTGCCATAACCAACCATTTTTCCTTGATCTAAAACTATAATTTTATCAGCGTGTAAAATAGTTCCTATTCTTTGAGCAACTATTATATTTGTTGTTCCCTTTACTTTTTCCCTCAACGCTTCTCTAAGAAGTTTATCAGTTTTTAAGTCTAAGGCACTAAATGAATCATCGAAAATTAATATTTCTGGCTTTTTAATGATTGCTCTAGCAATTGATAGTCTTTGTTTTTGTCCACCTGAATAATTTGATCCTCCTTGGGCAACTAGGGCATCATATCCTATTTCTTCAACAAACTCTGATGCCTGTGCTATATCTAAAGCCTCTTTTATTTCATAATCTGTAGGATTTTTTTTGCCAAAAGCTAGATTTGATCTAATAGTGCCACTAAAAAGAACTGCTTTTTGAGGCACATATCCAATTTTATTTCTAAGTTCTTCTTGGCTAATTTCCTTTACATTAATACCATCGACTAATACATCACCTTTATTAGCATCAAAAAAACGAGGAATTAGGTTTATCATAGTTGTTTTTCCACAACCAGTACCACCAATTATAGCTAGTGTCTCGCCCCTATTTACTTTAAAACTTATATTTTCTAAAACAGGCTCTTCACTACCTGCATATTCGAAATATACATTTTTAAATTCTACTGTTCCTGTTTCATTGGTGTTATTATTTGAATTTTCAGGATCATTTATAGTAGTACTAGAATCTAATACCTCACTAATTCGCTTACCAGAAACTGCACCTCGAGGTACCATTATAATTATCATTGTTAATTGCATAAAGCCCATAACAATCATCATTGTATATTGTTGAAAAGTGAAAACTGAACTTATTAAAGCTGGATTATCAAATATTTTATAAGCTCCTACCCATAAAATAGATAATGATGTAAAGTTCATTATTACTCTCATTCCTGGAGAAAATATTGAAAACACACGATTTACAAACAAATTATTCTTAGTTATATTTTGATTTGCTTCATTAAATTTTGCACTTTCAAATTCATAAGCATTACTTGCTCTTACTACTCGTAAGCCTGTTAGATTTTCTCTTGTCACTAAGTTCAATCTATCAGTTAAAGTTTGAATCTTCTTAAATTTAGGTAAAACAACTACAAATATGCTAACTACTAATAATGTTAAGGCTATTATAGATATAATTACTATAAAACTTAATGAAGCAGCGCCATTAACTTCTAATGCTTTTATTATTCCATAAATTGAATATATAGGGGCTGCTACTGCCATTCTTAAAACCATAACAACTACCATTTGGACTTGAGTTATATCATTAGTTGATCTAGTAATTAAACTTGAAGTAGAAAAATGATCAATTTCACTCATTGAAAAATTTTCTACTTTTCTATATACTTCTTTTCTTATTTCAGCAGAAAATCCAGCTGCTATTTTTGCAGATAAAAAACAAACGATTACTGTTGAAATTACTGAAACAAACGCAAGACCTAACATTTGTAGACCATTTTTCCAAATTTCACTCTTAGCAGCATTAATTAATTCTTCTGAAGCAGTTGGACCTAATTTTTGAATCAAACTAGCCTGTCCCATTATAATTCCTAATTTGTCAGGCATTTCTAAATCACATGATACTTGAACTGCAACTAATATTATAACTACAACTGCTAATAGCCAATATGTTGCTTTCATATGCTTAAGTAACTTAATCATTTGTACTTTCCTCCATAAAATCAATTATCTTTTTTAAAATTTCTTCTAATACTTTAGCATCCTTTTCACCTAAATATTCAAAAAAGCGATTTGTATAATTTTCTAGCTTTCTTTGATATTGATTTGCTAAATCAATTGCTTTTTCAGTCAACTGATAATACTTAGTTCTTGTATCTTCAGTCGATGTAACCTTATATACATATCCTTTTTCTTCTAAGGATTGCATTTTATGCATAATAGCAGCAATTGTAACTCGATTTTTATCAGCTAAATAAGAAGCATTTAAATTTTCTTTGCTGTTTTTATATAATTGCATCAACAATTTAACTTCTAAAAAAGACATTTCATTATCTTCTTTTATTCTATCAAAATGTTTTATAGCTAATTCTTTTATCTTTTTTATGTATTCATCGAATAAAAATGCATCCATTAATTATCACCTCGAGGAATATTTTAGCACATAAACTTTACTAGATAAAGTTTATGCTTTATTTTACATAATTTCCCATAAATTTAAAAGGTGAGCCAAGCTCACCTTTTTATTCAACTAAATCTCTAAAAATGTAACCACAAACTAAATCATAATCAACACCCTTAGCAACTTCCGAGAAAAATTTAGCTCGAGTATCACTAGATGATGTGTCAAAAATTAGTTCTTGATCTTTAAAAACCATTACTGTTGGTAACCAATTTGGATCTTTCATATTAGTTGCTTTTTTTAGAATAGTTTTATCGCAGTCAGGTTCATTTAAATAATAAACCTTTTCTACCTTAAATTGTTTTGCCTGAGTGTCAATTTTTGTAATTACTTTCAAAGTCTCAAAATTTTCGGGAGAACCATAGAAGGCATATACAAATTCATTAGATGTTTTATATATATTCTCTAATTCATCAATTGTTACTAAATCATACACATTATCTTTTGCTAATGTCAATTTATCCTTGTATATTTTTGATACTTCATTACTACTGCAGCTTGTTAATATTAATAGACTAAATATAAAAATAAAAAATAACCCTGTAATCTTTTTAATACTAGAAATTTTGCTCATTCTCAAAAACCTTCTTTCAATTAAATATACTCTAACACTTCTGATAAATCACTTATTAGAGTAGCATTAGTTTTCATAAGCACTTCTTTACTCTGATGACCTTGTGTAAATAATAAAATCTTACCACCTATTTCACTCGCAACAGAATAATCATGTGTTGTATCACCAACGAAAAGAATTTCTTTTGGATTTATTTTGTTGCTTTGTATGAATTCTTTCGCAATGTCTATTTTACTTGCCGCATGTATATTATCTAATCCTAAAACAACATCAAATAAATTATATATATTAAATTTTTTTAATTGCTCAATTAAATTATTTTTCTCACTTGCGGATAAAACGCCAACCATTATCCCTTTGTCCTTTAATTTTAAGACGGTTTCCTTAAGATTAGGAAACAACTTACAATTGAATGATTGAGGTTGATATTCTTTTATAAACCACTTAGAAAGTTCTTCATAGCTATTTATATTAAAATCAACTCCAGCTAATTCATAATAATGCTTAATTGGGAAGCAAAATATATTTTTGTATTTTTTTAAATCGATTGTATTTTTGTTTTGACTTACTAATATCTCATTCAATAGATTTAAACATAATTCAACATCATCTATAATTGTTCCATTAAAATCAAAAAAAACCCATTTCATAAAATTACCTCATTCTTTAGAGATATTTTATAACAAATACATATAAATTGCAATAAATTGTAGAACCGTTCCTAATATAACAAAAAAATGCCAAATGAAATGTGCATATTTAAATTTTGAAGCATAAAAAATTATTCCAAGCATGTAAGCAATTCCTCCACTTAGTATATACCAAAAAAAAGATACATTTATTTTGTATATAAGTGGTAGTATTACAATACCACTCCATCCAAGTAAGCAACATAAAATAGTATGCACAAGTGTCGTTTTAAATTTTATAAATAATTTACCTATTATTCCAAATAAAATTAAAGTCCATTGAATTATAAAAAAAGTCATCCCGATATTATTTCTTAAAGCACAAAGTAAAACAGGAGCATATGTTCCTCCTATCAACAAGAAAATAGATAAATGATCAAAAATTCTAAATACCTTTTTGACTTTAGTCCCATTTTTAAAACTATGGTATAAACAACTCATTAAATATAATATAAACATACATGCACCATATATAGATACTCCTATATATTCCCTAGTATCATCAGCCTTAATTAGCATTAAGATTGTTGCAACTATAGCAAATATCGCACCCACACCATGTGTAATAGAATTACCTATTTCTTCACCAAGTGATTGTAATCGTCTAGTTTTCATTTTATATCCACCTCTTTACACATAGATTATACTACTTTGTTATTTGTTTTTCAATACTAGATAATGTGTTTTTAAAAAGTGAGCTAATGCTCACTTAATACATCTGAAAATTTAAATTTTAAAGCTGTTTCTAGAGGTGGGAAAATCATTACAGCAAAAATTGTAGTAATTATACCTGTAAAAATTGATGCAGGTATCTTTGATAATGAACTTACTAGCGATGGCATAAATCCATATCTATCAATTACCATTGATAAGAATAATCTAGTAAAGAATTCTCCTAGAATATTGAAAATTGTCGCAATTGAAACTGCAATAAGTAATTGGTTATATATTATTTTTTTATTTTTCATAAATATTGCAGCTATAGTAAATAACTCACTAAAAATAAATATACAAATTGGAACTAAAACGTGTATTTTAATTATTATTCCTTCAAAATTTATTTCACCTTTCATAAATAAAATTAATGAAATTATGAAAACTGCCTTAAAAAATAGCGACATTCCGTAAAGGAAACTAGTTAAAGATAGATTATTGATATTCTTCTTCCTCAATAGTTTAAATATACTTCCAGCTATTAACCCCATAAAAAATTTCAAAACAAGTGTTCTTATTATGGTTGATGGTGTGTCAAGGTACCAATGTAAATCATTCAAACCCATACCTAATGAACCAATTAAACCACCTTTTACACCACCTAAAAGCAATGCAGATATTATACATATTAGATTACCAAGATGAATTTTGGCTCCTGTTGGTAAAGGAATCATTATAAACGTACCTAAATAACATAATGCAGTCAAAATAGAAAATAACACTAAATCAAAAATTCTTTTTTTTCTTTCCGTCATAATATTTATCTCTTTCCCAAAAATTACTCAAAAAGATGGGCAAATACCCATCTTCATTGTTTATTTATCTTCTTTTACAGTAGATTGCTCATCTACTTTTTCTTCTTTATTTTCTTCTATAGTCTTAACTTCCAAATTAGATTCTGTCTTTTTGTCCTCTTTTATCTCTGTAACAGAAGCTTTCATGGCTTGTTGTTTCTTTTTATTTATCTCATCTATTTGATAAGGGCGAGGTAATTTTGTGTTCTTTTTACGTAAAATAAAGTAACCTAATACACCGCAAATACCAACATAAATAACCATTACAATTACTGTCTTTACATATATAGAAGTAGGCTTACGTTCCTTATCAGTCATTGTAATGCCATTATTAGAATTACTGTTATAAGTTTCTAACCAATCATTGTAAAAAGACATATACTTATCAGCATCTAAATCGCTAAGATATGTGTCATAAGCAGAAACTAGCTTATCCACTTCTTTGAAATAATCAGAATCAATATTTAAATCACATGTAATAGTTCCGACTATTTCGCCCTTAGCATTCTTTACTTCTACCTTATTGATTGCACCATCAAGTTCTTCTTCAATAATTTTTGTGCTTAAATCAATCTCACAGAATTTTAATTCCTTAGCTGCAGATACATAATAGCGATTAGTATCTTCTCCGCCTTCAACTGCATCAATAGGATCATTAAATGTATATTCGTATGATTTGTCATTATTGTAGAAAACTAAACTTGTATAGTTTTTAATTGGTGCATTGTCACTTTCCTTTTTTCCATCTAAATCAAAGTTAATATTATCAACAAAGAAAATTAATGCATCTTGGTAACGATTAGTAGTTTGTTCCTGTTCATCAATAGTTACCTTAGTTTCTTCAGCAATAACGCCTTCATATACTACTAATTTAAAGTCATCATTGCCACCTAAATCAACTTCTTCTTTATTATAAAATGGTAAAAACATTTTCGCTAAAGAATCATAATCATCATTTTCAATTGCACTATAAATCATAGTTTGAGTATTAGACATATAAAAGCTATAGTATGATGTCATCCATACCATAATACCTAATATAATAGCAATACCAAAAAACAAAATTTTTTTAACCATTTTTTACCTCACTTAAATTACATATTCGTATACTATTTTACAATATTTTTTTAAAAAATCAACTTTTTCACTTGCTTTTTTTATTTTTTTGTGTATAATAGATGTTGCTTATGCGTTATGGCGTATATGGTGAAGTGGTTAACACTCCGGATTGTGGCTCCGGCACGCGCAGGTTCGATCCCTGTTATACGCCCCAAATAGTAAGTAAACAGCCTATAAGGCTGTTTTTTTCTTTTATAGCATATTAAATAAGACTCACCACTAAGGGTGAGTCTTATTTTTTTAAAACTTTGATTTTAACATTTGTTTTAGAGCAATTATTTGAGCTTGATTCAAATATTCTGTTTCTAAGGTGTCTAAAATTACTAAATTAGATTCAAATCTTAATACATCAAATTTTGCTTTTTCTAATTCTACCAACTTGTAGTCGATACCATATTCAAAGACATAATCATCATAAGCGGCACCAAGGCTAGCAAGATTAATTTTAAATGATTGATATTCACTATTATACACATCCCGTCCACTTACTTTGAATCCCATAATAGTGTATTCACCTAATAATAAATTTGAAACAATTGCTCTAGAGATTTGTGATTTCGTAAGATGATATATTTGTTCATCAGTTAAATTTAGTAAAGACATACCATCAATATTAAATTCAAATCCCTCTAAAGTAGATTGTCCAGCTACTATTTTTATTGCTGTTAAGAAATTAATTATTTCTTCTTTACTTAATACTTGAGTTTTAGAACCATTAATATGATATTCTGAATAAACTTTTTCAGACTCTAATAACGAACTATTATTAATGTTAACACTATTATTACTTGCTTTAATAATTTCATTAGAAACACTACTTTGTATTACTAAGCTTGATAATAATGAATCTTTATTATCAAAAATTTGTTCAGCATCAATACTAAATGAACCAAAATTATCAATACCTAATTTTTGAGCAAAACTAACTAGTAATTTAAATTCCTCTTTATCAATTGTCTTCTCCTGATAATTAACACCAATTGGTAAAATAACCTCATCTAAGTAGCATAAATTATCTTCGGTAACATTTCTTACCCTTTCTCCAATTGTAAAGTAGATAATCTTACTTAAGGCAATAGAATCTATTATATTTTCATAGTCATCACGTTTTATGATTGAATCTGCATCAACAACTATTGTATTACCAACTATAGGCAACTCTAAAGAGTTCAACGCAACAAATATGTTGTTTATTTCTTCATCAACTACCCAATTAAAATCTGTGTCATAATTAAGTATAATTTCTTCTTTTGTAACATTTAATCTACTAGGGATATTTAAAGCTTGCTTTCCATCATTATCAGTTATAGAAATAATTTGATTAATTAATGTTGAATTAAGAATTATTGATTTTAAAATAGCCTCTTTCAATAAGTCCTTCTTCATTTTAATTTCATCACTATCACCAGCTGAATAGAAAATATTTGAGACCTCAAATGTCTTAGAAAGTTCTTCTTGGAAGTCATCCTTTCCAAATTTTGCACCTAATTCAGTAACATTAAATATATCAAGAAGATGACCTATTTCTCCTTCTTCGATGATTTCATCAAACTCATTTCTTGATGCATACCAACTATAAGGGCCAGATAGTGTATTATTTAAAACATTTGGAATAATGATAGTATCATTATTTTTAAGGTTTAATTCAACTTGTTTCACAAGTGTATTCTCTAAAATATACGATGTCAATAAAGAATCTCTTTTTTCTTCGTAATTTGCTATAAATACATTTCTAATTAATCCATTGATATCTGAAAATTTACTTAATATATCATCTTCAATAGAAATATCAAATGATTTTTTCATGGCTGAAACTAAATTTTTCCATTCACTTGCTTTAATGTATTTCTCAGTTTCAGTAGATTCTTGTGAAAGTGCAGTATTAGGAACAAAAATTTTACCTTCTAAATCTTTATTATTCAATAAATTGTATGACATTGTTAAAGAAATAACCTTAGATTTAGAAATAATTTCGATTTTACTCATACTATTATCTTCTTTTGCTGGCAAATCAAATAATAAAATCTTATTAATTAATTGACTAGCATCAACATTTTCAAATGAGCTTAATTTAATTTCTAATTCATCAATTGCAGTTATAATTTTATAAACTTCATATTCATTTATACTATTACCATACCAATTTGAATTTTCAAAATTTTCAAAATCACATTCAGACAAATATTCTGGGATTTTAATATATTCATTAGCACCATTATTACTTAAATTCAAAAAATAATTTATTACAGTCGCATGAATTATGTCTGTCTTTAACATTGTGTCTTTATTTTCGGTGATTGCATCTAAATTATAAGCTAAAGAGTTATCTTTAACATAAATAACTTTTGCTGCTGCATTAAATACATTTTTTATTTCATTTTTTGTAATAACAGTAATATCATCAAAAGACTCCTCTACAGTATTAGGAATTACGAAACTAAGTTCACCTAAATCCATATTCTCTAATATATTACCGACACTACACCAAATTATATTTGATAATAGTATTACATCTAATTTTTCTTCTTCAATATTCAATAATTCAACTATATAATTTGGATCATTTGACACTAACTTATTAATATCAAAATATTCAAGGGAATTAAGAATATTACTAAACTCTGGCTTCCAGGCTTCATATATGATATTCATATCTACACCTTCGATTGAATAATCATATCTTGCTGGTATAGTTATATATTTTCCTAAATCTTCATTATTCTTAGTAGCCTTTACGATATAGTTTGATGCAGTAGCCACTAGCACATCTGATTTATTTATTGAACTTTTTACCTCTTCATCCTTTAATAATTCAATTACCTTAGTTGGATCTTCAGTAAAAATATCTAAACTATCAATCTTATTAAGTATAATGGATGCTGAATTAAAGATATTTTTTATTTCTTCTTTTTTAATCATGCCATTATTTGCACATGCTAAATCAGGTGTAATAATTTCAAAACTTGACAAATTAACATTTTGCATAGAAATGCTGCATCCATAATATATTATTTTTGATTCTAATAAATATTCAAGTAAACTTTGATTATTGTCATAGCTTGAATTCATAATATTTGTAATTCCCTTAATAACATTAATGTCCTTATAATCAACACCAGGAGAAATATACTGAATTATACCTTTACTACAAGCAACTCGCAAACTATTTAATAAAATTCTAAGTTCGCCTGGCACTAAAGCACCATCAACAACCTCATCAGTCCAATTTATATCGCGTGGAATAACTATCTCTTCAACTTTATAAAACTTTTCTAGCGTAGTTTCTAAATATCCATAAATAAAGTCTGAGTTAAATAATACATTTACTGATTCATATTTATTTACATTATCTACCATAACACTAAAGTTAGCATCAACTTCTTGTTTTTTTGAATAGTTTTCAGAAAAAACATTTTCTATTGCTTTAGCCATAGATCCACTATTTTTTTCTTCTAAAACCATTAAGTTTGTTAAGCCGGTAATACTAGAAAAAGTGTCTTCAATTGCATTAATTTCATTAATCCAGTCAAATTCCTGTCCTTCAAAAGGATTTTCATATTCAATATTATTTTTATCTATTGCTATGCTAAACGCATAATTTATTCCTCTGCTTATAATTCCATTCATTTTTTTAGATTTATCAGCATTTCCATTCCAAAAACTCATATTTTCAACGCCAGAATAGAATGTAGAAAATGCCTCTAATCCTAAATTTGTTGTGTTTACATAGAAAGATAATTTATCATTTTCACTCTTATTTTCAACAGTATAATTTAAAATATCAATGACTTCAGGAGCAGAATTTATGACGCTTTTTAACAATAACTTTGCATCATCAAAAGTAACAATATCAGCAGGTGCAAGATAATCATTTGAATCAACGTCACCAAACATTGCATCATAAAAGCCTAAAATATTATTAGCTAATTCTTTGTTTTCTAAATTTAAATTGTTAACAACCAATTCAAAGTTCTTAGTGACACTACTAATTGCAATTTTAGTCATATTTTTTAAATATTCTGTTGATTGATAGTTATCAATTATTGCTTCTAATTCTAAGTTGAAATTTTCATTGTCAAAAAGTTTTTCCATCAATTTAAGAGCAGCATCCGGATCTTTTCCTGAAACTATCGCAATAGTTAATTCTTCTCCGCCATATTTACCTAACAAATCTAACAAATCATTTGCAATTCCTGCAATTGATCCCAATTCATTACTTCCATTAACCCTATACTCATCACCATTATAATCAGTTGTCTTTCCAGAAATAACAGCATCAGCAAAAAATAGATAGAATGGAACATTATCCGAATTTTTATAATTATTAAGAAGCTTAAAAATTCCTGTATTACCAAAAGTTTTTACCATGTTATTCATATCATAGATTTCTGATAACTCAGGATCCGTAAATTTTACTTCATCATTTTCTTCTCTTCCACCTGTAACTGAAAATAAAATCCAACCCAAAAAGGAAAATGTAACTAAACCTGTAATTAAACCACGTACTAAACCAACGCCACCGCCAAGAATTCTATGTTTTTTATAAACCTTGTTTCTTGATATTGTTTTTTTCTTATATTTTCCCTCTCTAAAGAAAATAAAATAGAAAACATTTAATATGAATAAGACTATTAAATAACAAACTAAACTAACCAAAAAAGCACAAAATCTTAAACTCATCTCAGCCCATACTGCAATTTGAGGATAAATTTCAATTGCTATTTGATCATAGCCTCCAGCTTTTTCAGCGACAAGTTTCAATATGTATTCTTCTAATACGCTTAGCATATTCGGATTTGATACACTAACTCCTAATTTTTCTTCTAAATTAATTCCTATGGCTAATAAACTGTTATAAAATACTTTACCACCATCAGAAACTATTATTGTAAAAAAGATAATTGCAAAAATAACTGCAAAAATCATTATTACAAACCTAAAAATACTACTTCTAAATCCTCTTATAAATCCTACTAGCGTTCCAACTAATACAATCGCTATGAATAAAAAGGTTGGAACAAAAAAAACCCAAGGATTACTTTCGACAAACTGAATAAATTGTTCCACTCTTACCACACTCTCTTTCATTTTATATTATACTAAAAAAAACAAAATATAAAACTAAAATACACATTTTTTACATATACAAAATTATTTTGTAAATCATTAATCTGCATGTTAATTATTATCTAATTTTTATATTAAAGTCATTTATCTATAAATATCATGATATTAAATTTCTCTTTAATATTTGAGTAATCCTTTAAGATATTAATTTTACTATTTAGCAAAATTATATTCGTATATTAGCAAATTATTATTTTCGTAGTCATAACCTAGTACTACATAGTTATATTCTAAATTGAATTTATTAGGATTATATTCATAAGTATCAAAGCAATAAATTAAAAACTTTTCATAATTTACAGTATCATAATAAAAAATAATTGGCACATAACTTCTTTGATTTTCAACGCTTGATATCCATCCATTCGTAAAAGATAAATCATTTTCACTTTCTAATCTAACTATACTAACACGCTTTAAATAAATGTTATCTATTGATGTTTGTTTCGCATTAGTATAATCTACACTTAATATAGAAAATTCATTTGGTAAGTCAATCCCAATTTTTTGTTCTAGATTATACAAATAATTCTTATCCTTACTATAACTTGATCTAGTTACAAAATACATAGTTCCAAAACAAATTAATAAAATAGAAAAAATAATTCCTATTGTTAGATTAGATTTATATTTGTTATTTTTCTTTTTTAGATGAAAACTATATATAATATTAACAATTGAAATTGGTAAAAATAATAAAAATATCCACGACACATTCAACATAAAATATAAGCCCTCTTGACTATTAATTGGTTCCTTATTATTTGTTATGAAACTAACAACAAACAATCCAAAAGGCAAAGATAAACAAGTTAATATATTTAAAATTATTTTAATTATCCTTTTCATTTTATCACCATCCGTATTAATTTTATCATAGTTATAATTAAATATATAAAAAATTTTTACAAGCCATAGTAACAATAAGCATTTTCAACTATAAGTTTTGTAATATTAAAACAATTAGAAATAAAAAAACTGATACTTACAAAGGTATCAGAATTAAAATCTCATTATGTCACTAAAAATAAATATTGATATTTTTAACACCCTAGACTTAAAAGCGCCACTTCTTTAATAGTAACAAAATATCATAATGATAGTAATTTCTTGTAATTGAACTTTATTTTAAAAAAATTTACTTTGTAATTATTAGTCGATTTGTAGCACTATTATAATAATCACACTTTTTCTATAAAATGATTCTTATACATATCCCAGTATTTCTTATAAACAAAATCTTCATTACAATTAAAATTTAATTGATACATCCTAAAATATACTGTAATATTTTTTGGTTGCCATTGTTCTTCATATGTATAACAATATTTCATACCACATGCTTTCATCACCATTCCGCTTCTAGGATTATTTTTATCATGAGTAGCGATAATATATGGTAATCCATCTTTTTTAACCTGTTGAACGATAGCTTTGGCTGCTTTAGTAACAATCCCTTTATGCCAGTATTCTTTACGAAGTCCATAACCCAAATCATGACTATCACTCACATCAACATTAACATAACCAATTGGTATATCATTTTCATATTTTATAAAAAATTGAGTTTTGCCTTATATTACTTTTGTATATTGGTCAATTAAAGAATGATTTTTCCGCAATGATAGTACTAATTTTGCTAAAATTTCTAAATTATTATTTAGATTTTTAATGATTTTAATTATTCTAATTTTCCCTTTCCTTTAGTTAATGTTACATTCATATAAGAACATCTCGCAACTATCATTTTTAGCAATTTTCTTAGAAAACGAAGAATATACTTTTACATTTGTAAAGCCAATTTCTTTAAGAATAGTATCCATTTCACCATATTTATATAAGTGTGTTTGAAAATCCATTTCTTCTATTTGTAAAACATTATCATCAGATAATAATTCATAAATAGATGGAGAAAATTGTGTTTGAGTTTTGATTTCATAGTAATTTTTTGTTTTTAAATATAAATCCAAGCCATCTTTTGTTTTTACTTTTACTTTAACTTTATATTCAGTATCATCAATACATCTATTGGAAATTGTATCAACTGCAAAAACAAATTTTCCATTAGTCTTTAAAAAAGATTTAATTTTCAAAAGAATTTTCTTACATAAATTCATATCCGTAAATAAAGACACTGATCCTGATGAAATAAAGATATAATCATATTTTTCTTTTGTATTATATTTTAAAATATCCTCTTGAATTACTTTTGTATTATTATTCTTTTCTTTTAATTTAGCAAGCATCTCACTAGACAAATCAATCCCTGTAATGTCTAAATTATTTTCTACAAATGGAATTAAGAATCTTCCACTACCACATAAAGGTTCTAAAATTTTTTGTCCATGTCTTGCATAAGAAAGATAAAATTCTAGTTCATCTTTAGGTGCTTGTTCATGTAAAATTTCATACATTTCTGTACATAAGCTGCCATAATAATTCTTCTTCATTTTTATAATCACCTTTCATAAATAATATTTTAAATACAATTAAAAGTAAATACTATTGTAATATATTACACCATAGTAAAAAAAATATGTATATTGAAATGTAAAAGTTTCATGATTTCTAAATTATAATCTAATGATCAGAAATGTAGTGTTAAAAACTTAATGAATACAGATTTAATCGATTTTCGTATAAATCAATTGTTCCTATATATTCAAACTTTAATTTTTGAATTATTCTTTGCGATTGTATGTTTTCAGGATATATCATTGCTATTACTTTTTTCCATTTGTAATTTTCTCTAGCAAAATCTAAAACAGCACTAGCAGCTTCGAAAGCATAACCATTTCCCCAATATTTCTCATCTATCATATATAAAAGTTCAGGACAATTAGACTTTTCGACATATAAATATCCACATTGTCCAATTAACTCGCCAGTATATTTTTTTGTAACTGCCCATACTCCATAATTATAATTAACCCAATTATTTTTAAAATATAATAAAATGTCCAATATTTCTTTTTTATTCTTGGCTTTACGATTACCAAGATATTTTGTAATATTTCTATTTTGCAAAATTTTAAAATAGTTATCATAATCTTTATCAGAAAACTTTCTTAAAATTAACCTATTTGTTACTATATTCATAAAAAACAATACCTTTTCCTATTAATAAATTTAGATTTAGTTTTACATTAAATACTATGGTTAGTTGCATCTATGATATTAACAAAGTTTTACCAATTTTTATTGTTCTTTCATGTATTCCCCACTTATTAACAAAACAAGCTATAGATTTTAGTCCCAAATTAAAATGCCTCTTTCATTACGATATGAGCACAATACAATTGTAAGCCGACAAATATCATAAGTCAACACTCCACCATTATCGATATGATACCATTATATTTAGATTATATAAATTACTTTAAATTTAACAAAAATTTAAGTTTAATTGTGCTACCTATTAGTTTCTCTAACCCATTTAAAATTGATTAAAGATACACTAAATATTGGTTAAATATAAAAAAAACTGACACTCATAAGAAGCATCAGAATTAAAATCATATAATGGCACAGAACACATATTTTGATACTTTCGACACCCACAGAGATAAAGGGTGTCGTTTTTAGTATTTTAGTGCGACACCCTAAAGAATAATTGTGACACTCTTGTATAAATTTCCAGTACCACTGACAAGTTAAAATTAAGAAAAAATTAAAGTATATTGCTCGACAATTACAAGCTATTATTTTCTCCTGTGTTGATTAAATCAGGTATGGATTTATTTAGTATAATGCAAAAAACAAAACCAGTTATCAACATAAAAGCATCGGATGAATCAAATATAGAAGTACCTAAAATTTTATCTACACCCAAAAGAACATAAATGAATGAAATTAAACCATATACAAAAAACTCAACATTAAAACTTTCAAGTAATATTTTTATGAATTTTCTTTTTGTCTTAGCCCATTCAAATATAGAGATAATAAAAGGAAATAAAATATACATAGTAATTCTATATCCAATTAATGATAACCATGCTTCAATTTTAAAAGAATCATAATATACATAGCTATCAAAAAGTTGTGGTAATTTAGTGAATAAACAAGTTACAAAAAAAGAAATAAATAAAAGAAAAACGATTATTGATTTAATAGTCCATCTCTTAACCGGAAATTTATTTTTCATTATAATGCTCCAATTAAAGCTGCTAAATCTTCAAAGATAGTTCTATGTATATTACTTAAATCAAGCAAATCTTTTTTTAATTCTTGTTTTGTCTTGTCACTCATTGAATCAATTCCTTCTATTATATCTTCAAAAAACAAGCTACATTTCTCTCTTTTACTTTTTAAAACTTTTTTTAAAAAATCTTTTATATTTTTGATAAAAGTATCATTATCATACTTGTTTAATAATTTTTTTAATGAATTGTATATATCTTCAATTTCTCTATTACTTGCCTTCTTTAAATCTTCTCTAATATTTGTTATCAACCAATCTAAGTTTTTGCTCATATTTATCTACCGCCTTTTTCTCTATTACATTGTCTACATAACATTTGACAATTATCAACTTCAGTTTTACCACCCTCATGCCAAGGAGTAATATGATCCCCTTCCATTTCTTCAAATGCCCAAATTTTATTTTTAGTTGGTTTATTCATAGCAGCACATCTAGGACATTTACCGTTTTGATTTTCATATTAGGTTCAAACTTACCAGTTTCCCATCTTGAAACAGTTAATAAAGTAACACCTAATTCTTTAGCTAATTCACTTTGCGTAAGAAACTTTTTTTCTCTATATTCTTTTATTTTTTCAGCATAATTAATCATAAAATTATCCTTTTATCAACATTATTTTATCATATTTTGATAAAAAGTATTACTTATATTTCATTATTTGCTAAATTTAGATAATTTTTTAAGATCATCAAGAAAATATAACTGAATTATTTTATATAAAGTATTAATATTCATTACTCTTGTTCCATTTTCATAAGTTTTAAGAGTGGATTCATCAATACCTAAATGAAATGCTGCTTCAGCTCTAGTTATTCCTAATTTAGTTCTAATCTCTTTTATCTTTAATCCAAATTTTGCTATATCTAAATTTTTAATTTTGTTCTTTTCGTTTTCATTTACTACTTCATTCCAGACTTCATTGATTTTTCTAAAGATTTGATAATTAACCTTGCAAAAAGGAGTTCCTTTGCATAAATTTTCAAAAGCAATTCTAGACTCTTCATCTAAAGAACATAAGATAACTTTATGTTGATATATGATTCTATTAGCTTCATTAGCTTCATCTTGTAATTCTATTCTCGATATTGAAGTAGTATAGTTTCGATACCACTTTATAAAATATTTAGCTTGTCTATAAATATGTAACCATTTATTTAATTCATTATCTCGAAAATAGTAATGCTTATGCATGATTAGACATCATCACTTCCATTACCTTATTAGGTATATGAAGATCGTTTAACATACGTTCCAAAGTACATAAAGTTGAATATTGATATTTATGATATCTAATAAGTTCTCTTAATACTTCATCTTTATAGTATTGGAGTAAATCACAAATAACATTACTCATCTGACCTACATCTAAATCGATAATCATAGGACTATTTTCAATAATATCTAAAGCTTCAATTAAACTTTTAAAGTCATTATCAAAGAAGAATAAAGGATATCTAATTAATTGATAATCATCACCAATATTTTTAGTAGTTGTTTCCATTGCTCTAGTATAAATAACAATAGGCTTTTCTTGATGAGTAGTAAGTCCATATTTATTATACATAGCATAACCAACAACAACTCCATTCATATCACTAGCATAAAATGAAATAATTGGATCTTGTTTTGGATCATCATTAACAATAATATAAAGACCTTTAGAATATTTCTCTATGATGCCTTCCTCTTCAAGTCTATTTAAAATCTTTAGTAATGTTTTATAAGGAACCATATCAAAATGAGTTTTCATTTCATAGGACACATCAAATACATTACCTTTATTTTGTAAACAATATTCTCTAATCGTTTTTGAATAATTCATATTCTCATCACCTGCTTATATTTTACCATAAAACAGCTCAAAAATCGACAAAATAATAAAAAATATCGACATTGTCGACTTATTTTCTTAGTTTGATTTTAATGTTTATATACAAAGTATATAAAATAAAAAAGACATCTTGTAACAGGTACAAAATGTCGACTTTTCTAATATGGCAGGGATATCAGGATTCGAACCCGAACTAACGGTTTTGGAGACCGCTGTGCTACCGTTGACACCATATCCCTAATTGCAACTGCTTTATTATGATACCATAAAGCAGTTTATAATGCAAGTTGTTTTTTATAAATAATTAAGCACGAGAAACATAACTTCCATCAAGAGTAGATACTAAAATCTTTTCTCCTTGTGCTAAGAAAACAGGAACGTTTAATTCATATCCAGTCTCTAGAACTGCCTTTTTTCTTTCTGTTGCTGCACCTTTTACAGGTTCTGTACATTCAGTAATTGTTAGAGCAACCTTATCAGGTAAATCAACACCTAAAATTTCATTTTGATAGAATGTAATATTAACCATAGAACCTTCAACCATAAATTTTCTTTCCCAATCAAGTCTAGCTTCAGGAATTTCAATTTGTTCATAAGTTGTTGTATCCATAAAGCACATCGCCTCACCAGTACTATACAAATATTGCATTTCTTTACGGTCTAAAAATGCCTTTTTAACCTTTACACCAGCATTAAGTGTAGTTTCAGTTACTGAACCAGTTCTTAAGTTTTTCATTTTAACACGAACATAAGCAACTTTATTTTGTAATACATGTTGAAATTCTACAATTTGAAATAAGTTACCATCTACCTCAATTGCTACACCATTTTTTAAATCATTTGTTGAAATCATTTTTTCTTTCTCCTTAAAAATATTTTTTCTTTACTTTATTACTAACTATAATATTGATTGCCTGCTTTATAACCTTAATTTCTACTTCTTTCTCACTAAATGCAAATTCTCCATCAACATTATAGGATAACGGAATATCAGATTTTATTCTTATGTGATTCGTTCTAATTGTTTCTACTCCATTATGCCAACGGTCTCCAAACAAAAAGAAAAAAATCAAATAAATGATACTCATTTTAAATTTGGCCTTTGTTAACATAGTAAAATCAATTATGCCATCATTTAATTTAGGATGAATATAGCGATGTAAACTAAAACCTGCAATGCGCTTCGAATTTAGTGCTAATAATACATAATATTTTCCTGTGTATTTTTTTTCAGGAAGCTCAATTTCTAAATTCATTGTTTCATCAGCCTTTAGTTCTTTTGCCGCTTCAAGAAAATATGCCATTCTACCTAGATGCTTTTTTAATTTACTAGGAGCCTCGTAGCTGACATTAGTGAAGCTACCAACTCCAGCAGCATATATAAAATATCGATCTTGAATTTGGCAAACATCCATTTTAACCTTATTTCCAGCTAAAATTGTATCCATAACACCTTTTATATTCTTTTTTAGTTTCAGCATATTTCCAACATCATTTACAGTACCTACTGGTATATATGCTAATGTTGGTTTTTTTTCTAGCTTCATTACCCCATTTATGGCTTCATTTAGGCTACCATCACCACCAGCAACCAAAATTATATCATAATTACTACCAAAACTAGTGATATATGTTGTGATTGTTTTAACATTAATTGAACGAAAAATATCAACCTCATCATATTTTTCTTTCAAACGTTTTACAACATAATCTAGATTATCTTCAAAGTTTTGCTTGCCACTAAATGGATTATAGCAAATTAGTGCTTGCACATTAATCACCATTAATGAAGCTATCAAATTTTCTAATCTTAGTGTTTTGTCCTAAAACTAATAAAATATCCTTTGGCATTATTTTATCAGTACCTTGTGGCATTATAAATTGATTAGAACGAATTATTCCAATTATACTTATTGAGAATCTTTGTCTAACACTTAATTCAATTAAGCTTTTAGGATCATAGTCTTCCTTTACTTTTAATTGTACTATACTATGATCACCTCTTACATTATAGTAATCTAAAATACTATTACTAACAATTTTATGCGCTAAAGATATTGCTGAGGCTTCCTCTGGAATAATTACATTAGTAGCACCTAATGTCTTGAAAACCTCTTGATATTCTGCATCATCAACCCTAACAGTTATCTCTTTAATCCCTAGTGACTTCAAATTAATTGTAGTTAATATACTAGACTGTAAATTATTTCCTATAGCTACAATTACATGATCAATAGAAGACATACCAACTGCTTGCAAATCTTTTTTATTTGTAGAATCACAAATAGCACAGTTATTAATAAATTCAGCTATTTTTGTAACATTATCCGTATTCCTATCAATTGCTAGAACATCTTCATTAGTTTTAGCTAATTCTTTAGCAACACAGCTTCCGAATCTACCTAAACCTATTACTGCAAAACTTTTTTTCATTAGCCTATGAACACCCTTTCTTCAACATACTTTATAGAATCATCAGATCCCAATTTCCAATTTCTATTTATCAAACTTATTATAGTTAAAGGACCTAGCCTTCCAAAGAACATCATAAAGGAAATTATCAATCGCGATGGATTTGAAAGCTTTAATGTAGCCCCCATAGATAATCCTGTAGTTGAGAATGCAGAAACAACCTCAAATATCACTTGCTCAGGATTAAGTTCAGGATCAAACACTGATACTAAAAAAATTGCCATAATGCAAAATAAAATTGCTGTCGTAACAAGAGCAAATGCCTTTAAAATAGTATTATTTGCAATTTGTCTTTTAAATATAACTGTTTTTTTACCAAAACCATATGAAACAATAGCTAAAATTATAACAAACAATGTAGTAGTTTTTATACCACCACCAGTTGAACCAGGCGACGCACCAATAAACATTAAAAATGTAATAACAGCAAACTCACCTGTATTTAAATTTGCACAATCAATTGTTTGAAATCCTGCTGTTCTACTTGTTATAGACATAAAAAATGCTTCTAATATTGTTAGATCATTATTTGCAATTTTTAAAAGGATAGCACCACCAAAGATTAAGCATACTGTAGATATTATGACTATTCTAGAGTTAATACTAATTTTTCTCCATCTTTTATTTCGTAAAATATCATCAATTACGAAAAATCCTAAGCCACCTAAAACTATTAGTAGCATTGTAGTAATATTCAAAAACCAATCTCCAGCAAAAGGAATCATTGATGAAGAGCCAAATATATCTAAACCTGAATTATTAAAACTTGCTATAGTATGAAATACTGCAACGCCTAAAGTCTTAAAAAATCCATCATAATAATCCATTAAAGCTAAATAGTTTAAAACAACACCTATAGATTGCATAATCAGCGACATGATGATAATTTTCTTAACTAATAATACAATTCCTCTTAATGAATCTTGGTTTAAAGCTTCTTTTAATAGAAAACGATTAGAAATACCAATCTTTCCACCTAAAACAATAATGAAGAAAGTTGCTATCGTAATAAATGATAAGCCTCCTATTTCAATTAGTAAAGCCAAAACCACTTTACCAAAAATACTTATTTCTTCACTAATATTTTGCACAACTGTAAGACCCGTTACACAAACTGCAGATGTAGACATGAATAAAGCATCAATAAAATTCAAATGTCCTTCAACTGATGAAATAGGTAACATTAATAAAAATGTACCAATAAGTATTACAATTAGGAAGGTAAAAACAATTTTAATATACGGTGATATTTTCTTCATAACTAAACCTCCACAGTACTTAACTATTATATTCTTTTTTTATGTTTTTTACAAGACTAGCATGATATAACCAGGTTTATTTTGCTAAAAAAGGATTGAGACTAATAACAATCAGTTTCAATCCTTCTAAATTAATCAAACATATATTATTTAACAAGTTCTTTTGTAATAGCAATTGCTAAGGTTCCTGGTCCAACATGACAAGATACAGAAAGAGAAAGGTTTGCAACTTCAGAATCAATAAATTCAAATTCCTTTTTTATTTCCTCGGCAAACTTTTTAGCCTCTTCTAAATTATCTGTATGTGCAATATCAACATAGATATTAGTTTTCTTCCCATCATATGATAAGAAATTTTCTAAGTCTGCCTTTGCTTGATCAATCATAATTCTCTTAGCATTTTCCATTGTTCTAGTTTGCTTAAATTTATCAAGCTTATCACCATGGATTTGCAAAATAGGTTTAATTTTTAATAATGTTCCCATTAAGGCAACTGCTGGTGTAATTCTTCCGCCTTTTCGTAAATATTTAAGCGTATCAACAGTAATGTAAATTGTACTATCAGCTTTAGTTTTCTCAAGCAATTCTTTTATTTGGCTACCACTATATCCTTCTTTTGCTAACTTCAAAGCTTCAATTACAGATCTCTTTTGGGTAACACTTATTCTTTGATTATCGACAACAAAAACCTTACCATTATATTCTTCTTGTGCGGCTAAATTTAGGGCACTCTTGCAAGACATACTTAACCCAGATGACATAGGAATATAAACAATTTCATCATATGATTCAAGAATTGTATCCCACATATTAGAAATCAAACCAATAGAAGGTTGGCTTGTACAAACAGATGCATCATTTTTAATCAAATGATAAAATTGCTCTTGTGTTAAATTAATATCTTCAAAATATTCTTCTCCATCTATCATAAAAGGCATTGGTACTACTTCAATACCTAACTCTTTACCCTCTGCTTGAGTTATTCCACTATTACTATCAGTCATAATAAATACCTTACTCATAGCTATACCTCCATAAAAGTATCTTTTATATTATATCAAAAAGACATTAAAAATCAACCTATTTTATTTCTCTAATTTTCGCATCAATAATTTTATCATTTTGTTTAGCTTTTCTATAGTTAATGAACGCAATTATTATATTATAAATGGCAAATAAAATTATTATTGCTCCTGCAACATATCTTAATACCTTTATTATTGAAGCAAAGCCAAAAAGAATTACAAATAAACCAACTATTATATTAAATAATTCATTTTTGAAAGTTTCCTTTTTATTTTCATTTAATCCTACACGAACTAAAGGTAAAATTACAAGGAAAATTGCAGCAATTATATTAACAATTGTCATTTGGAAAAAAATCAATAGAAAGCCAATAACAAGATAGACAATCGCACTATAAAAAGCATATTTACCTAATCTAGATTTGTCATTGTATGTAAATAGTAATCTAGGAATACTAATTATTACAAAATAAATTCCAAACAAAATTGTAAAAAAATTTAAAGTGTTTTCTAGTTTTAAAAAGAAAAATAATATTCCTATAATTAATTGTATTATCGCGTAAAAAATTGCTCGTTTGAAAATATCCTTATATTCTCTTGATGTCTCCAATTCCATCACCTGTCACATCCTCTCCGATATTACCTGTAAATTTAACGTTTTTCAATTTTATCTCATTAATGTTTTCAGCATATATACCCTTTTTTAGCATTTTCACTTTATGTTCAACCATAACAGGATAACCTTCTACTGCATCTTCCTTATATGAAAAGCTTACATTTTCAAAGGAAATACCTTCTATTGGTTCTTCAGGAAGACCTAAGAAAACTGCTGCTGCTAGACTGACGTTAGTACAATTCATATTTTCAAAGTGAAAACTTCCAATCTTAGGAGTTCTTTCATCAACTGGCAGTTTTTCTTTTGTCCATGCATATTCCTCATGACCACCTGCTGGCCCCATATTATAAAACATGTTTACAACAAATGGCGTCAATACATTATCCATCTTTATATTTTTGAAACTAACGTTATCTATGATACCTACTCTTCCTCTTCCTCGTCTTGTTTTAATTCGCAATCCACGATCTAAGTCTAAGAAAAGACATTTTGATACCTCTACATTTTTTATTCCTGCAGATGATTCACTACCAAAAACTACTCCTCCATGACCTGCTGTCATAAGACAATTTCTTATTGTTATGTTTTCAGAAGCCTTCTTATATTTTTTTGCTAATTCTAAGGCACCAGACTTAATCGCTATACAATCATCACCAACCTTAAAACTTACACCTGCTATTAAAATATCATTTGAGCAATCCGGATCTAAGCCATCTGTTGTAGGCATATCAGTAGGATTTTCTAACCTCAAATTTATAAAATTTAAATTACTAGAAAAGTAAGGATGAACATTCCAAGATGGAGAATTATGAATATATAGACCTATAACATTTATATTTTTAGAATGTGCAATATATAAACCAAAAGGACGCCAAGCAATTCGTTTTTCTCTATGCTTATGATACCAATCGCTCATATAGGCACGTTCATCAACCTCTCCGTTTCCTATTATATTCAAATTTTCAACATCTAAGGCAGTGAGTGTAGAAGCAAAGCAATCTTCTATTTCCCCTTCCCACGTACCATAATTTTTTTCAAATCCTGTTTTATCATTTTTAAATAAACCTGGTAATACAGGATAATTATTTCTATCTAAATCACCAATTATTTTTGCATTTTTTGAAATATAAAATGTCATATTTGATTTGAAAAATAATGATGTAATTAAATATGTTCCTTCATCTAGGTAGACAGTACCATTTTCTGGGCAAGCCATAATTGCAGCTTGAATTTTTAAAGTATCATTTTTTATTCCATCTTTAGAAGGATTAAATGAGTTTGTATGTATGCAAAGACTCTCCATTAAGGTTTCAAATTCTACTTTTTCTTCACCAATACTTACAATATATTTTTCATTAGGTTCTAAATCGAAAATTGTAAAAACATTTCTATTTTCAGTAAAAAGATATTTACCATTTAAATAAACATCATATTCCTTTTCGTTATAATAAGGATTATCTGAAGATAATTCAAAAGATGCACTTCTTGATGTTATTTTTAAGATTTCCATTTTATTCCCCCATTTTCATCTTTTTAATTTTAAAATAAAAAATACTAAAAACAATAAACGCAATTATTATGATACCTAAGCATATCCCTGATATTATTCTTCCGGCTAATATTGAAAAACTCGCTGGATATCCCCTTTCTAATCCATACATTATCGAAGAAATTGTACCAGAAACAACAATCACTATAATCATACTTAGTTCTATTATTTTGTACTTTCTAAATAGATACGCATCGCTTGACATTGGTATCTTTTTATCATCTTTCTTTAGCATTTTATCACCTACTTTTTATTCTATCATAATAACTATTTAAAATAAAGAAAAAGCGTAGTTTATAAAAAAATAACTAACGCTTTTTCGAATCGTATTTATATTTATAGGGAGTGGGAATTTTTATTTATGTGAAACAACAAATGTTAACCTACTAGGCCTCCTTCCTTTGTTGTACCTATATAATACTCCTCTAATTCAGCCAAATTATAAGGAAAAAATGGTAAATTGTCTTAAACTATATAGAAATTATTTTTCTTCCTTTTTATGAAAAGCATACGACAAGTACATTTTTTCAATATTATTAACCTCTCTAATGTTGCTTTCTAAACTTGAAAGTCTCGCAAAACTTGTTTTAAAATTAGCAAAACTAGCAAAGTATATTTGGTCTGGTCTTAATAAAGACATAATATGTGTATTATGGGAAGTAAATATCAATTGGATATTTTTTTCTTTGACTAATTTAAATATTTCTTGAATTACGAAAGGGTGCAAGCTTCTTTCTATTTCATCAACAAATATTATACCATTTTCCTTAGAAACTAAAATCAAAGCAATTAATAAACATTCGTTAAACATTCCATTGCTTAAATACTCAATTGGTAATTTTTCAGTTTCATCATACAGAATATAATATTTATTATGCTCACAAATTATTTTATAACTATATGTGTGTAAAGCTCTTTCTAAAACTGTATTTATTTGCTCAGAATATTTTACTAATATATGATATATATCACTATCAAGTAAGCATTTTGCAATACTATTAGTCCTATGATCCGCAACATAAACAATTTGACTTAAATAATCATATGCTTCGGGTAAAATATCTTTTAACTGATATAGCATAGATTTTGATGAGTCATTCAATTTTATGTAACTAGCATAATTCAAATATAGGACTATCCCTTCAAGATTTCTTTCTGCTAATTTCAATCCATTCAACACAAGCTCTTCATTTATAACATTACCTTTACAATATTGAACTTTGTAATAATATAAATTATCTTTTATGTTAAAGGTAAGTTCAATTGTTGAAACTAAATAAGGAAAATCTTGATGCTTCTTTCTAATAATTTGTTCTAGTAATAAGTTAGGTTCAAGATTAATAGTTTCTCCTTCATTCATCAATGATACAATAAAGCCAATACCATTTATTAATGCAGACTTACCACTACCATTATATCCATAAATTGCCAATGGATTTACATATTTATCTTGATATACCATATCTTTTTTAAAACTATATCTTCCCTTTGTAAAATCAATCTCACATTCTTCAATTGAATACACATTCTTCATTTTAATCTTCAAAAGCATATATTTCACCTCTTTATACATTTTCATTATACAATAACTGTATATTTTATACAATATATTTTGCACAAAAATAAAAAAGTCTCCATTAGAGACTTTTAGTGATTGAAACACTAGATTAAACTGATTGTTCCAAAAGCAATAATTAAAATTACAAATACCCAGAATGCAATTCTTGCCCACATAGGCATAGTTTTAGAATAACGCCATCCAGGAATTACTACACCAGCTAACAATAAAATAGTTGCGATAGTGTTTATAATACCAAAATTAATGCTTCCTCCAAATAATTTTATAAGTGCATTAATAGTGAACATTAAACCTGATACACATACTGCCCAAAAAGCACAAAATCTTGTAATCTTGTTCCAATCTGTTGTATTATTCTTTTTTGTTGCCATAATAAATCTCCTTCCCTAAATCTAGTAATAGTATACAACTTTTATTTAATTTGTCTACTATATTTCTTTTTTTATTTTTTCAAGCATTTTATTCATTTCAGGTGTTAAATCATATTTTTCTATTAAATCAGGGCGTCTAATATATGTTTTTTTTAATGATTCATATAATCTATATTCCCTAATTTTAGCATGATTACCATTTATTAAAACCTCAGGAACGCTAAAGCCATCATATAGTGGTGGTCTTGTAAATTGTGGATATTCTAGCAATCCTGTAGAGAATGAATCATCTTCATGACTCTCATCCTTTGTAGCACCTTTTTGTAAACGGATTACACTATCAGCTACTACCATTGCCGCTAATTCTCCACCTGTAAGTACATAATCTCCAATACTTATTTCTTCATCTACATAATTTAATACTCTCTCATCAAATCCTTCATAATGACCACATACGATTACTATATCATCTAGTTTTGAAAATTCTTCTGCTAACTTTTGATCGTATCTTCTTCCTTGAGGAGTCATCAATAGTACTTTAGAATTTTCATTTCTAACTGATTTAATGGCTCTATCTAGTACATCAACTCTAATAACCATACCTGCTCCACCACCATATGGAGTATCATCTACGTGTCTATGCTTATCTAAAGAAAAATCCCTTATGTCGACTACATCAACCTCAACTATTTGGTTTTGAATTGCTCTTTTAATAATTGATTCAGTTCTAAATGGTTCAAACATACTAGGAAATAACGTTAAAATTGTTATTTTCATAGTAATCCCTCAATTTCTTCAATTATTATTTTATCAGATAAAACTTCCTTTACGAATTCTTTTCTAAACGGAATCATTCTTCTTTTTTCCTCTACAATTGCTATTAGCATATGGCCTTGAGGATATTCTTTTACATCAATTACTTTACCTCTTTTTTGCCCTTTTGTATTGTATAAATCTTTATTCAATAAATCGCTATAGAAATATTCATCTTCTTCTAAATCATCATTAGATGCTATTGCGTATAAGATGTTTCCTACTAATGGTTCAATCAAATTAATATCTTCATAGCCATCAAATACTACTAATATTCCTTGCTTATAATTAGCAACCATTTTAATTTTTAAAGGTAAATATTCATTTCCTTCTTGATAATAAACTATATTACCTTCAAAAAAACGATTAAAATCACTATAATTTTGAATTTTCACCGCTCCCTTTAAGCCATGAGTAGCAAGGATTTTACCACATGATTTATAATTAGACATCAACTTTTCTAACCTCCTGCTTATATAAACTTAGTAAATAAGCTTCTACTTTTTTATTTGCTACACTTCTAACATACTTAGCATATAAACTAAGCTGTCTATCATAAGCGTCATCTGAAATATCAGAAAGCTTATAATCAATAATAACAAATTTATCTTCATATTCCAATAGTAAATCAATAATTCCTGAATATTCCTTGTTATCTTCTTCAAAGTAAAATTCATATTCTTGGTGTATTTTAGCATTTTCAATTTCATCAAAAATAGGTAATGCTAAAATTGATTTAATTTTATCTACAAATTCTTCTTTAACAAGTGAATAATCAGGATTTTTCAAGTCTATACTTTCTAAAATCGCATGGAAGTAAGTACCAAATTCCAAAGCTGCTTTTTCTTGTTTAGTTAATATGCTTGTTATTTGTTTAGATATTTTTTCTTTCTTCAAGATACTTCCTCTAAAATCATTTTCTACATACCTTAACATTTCATTTTTAGTATCTATATTTTCAATTTTCTTATTCAATAAGTAATTTTTAGAAAGTTCTAGGTTATCAATATCGATTTTAACTTTATTTCGATTAATCTTGGTTACATTTGCTAATAGTGCAGCAAAATTTGACAAATTACTAGGAATTAGTTCTTTCGTTTTAAATTCCTTTTCTTTATGAATTAAAATAATTTTTTCTCTTGCTCTTGTTAATGCAACATAAAACAATCTTATTCTTTCACTTATATTTCGCTTTTTTTCTTTATTTAGAACTAAATTTTTTAAAATAGTATTCTTTAAACCATTTTCGTATAAAGGAATAAAAATTCCATATTCATTATCAAATCCAAATCTTGCTTTACTATCACTATCATTAAACTTTACATCAAGAAGCGGGAAAATACAATATGGATATTCAAGTCCTTTTGAATGATGAATGGTCATAATTCTAACCTCATCATTCTTACTTAATTCTACTTTATATTTTAACTTTGCATTATTATCATCAAAAATTTTAGCCACTAGTTCAACAGATTTAGAAAAGTCATAACCAAGTTTATTGTAATTTACTAAAAGTTCCTGAATCTTTTCTATTTCTAGTAAGCTATTTCTAACATTTCCTATCAAAGTTAATTTATTATAAATTGAAAATTTTTCTAACAAATCATACAAAATACTAGCTGCTGAGTTTTTTAAATCAATATTTTTTATAATTGATACAACCTCGCACTCTCTATTTTCTCTTATAATTTCATAAATTTTTTCATCACTATATTCACAAATAAAGCTTCTTAAGACTCCAACTAAGGCTCTTTTATAAGAAGAATCATATTTAGATTGCTTTATACATACACAAAGTTCTAATAGGGAAAGAATTGATTTACTAAAATCACTTTCTGTCAAATCAATATCGGCATCAATAGTTAGTGGTATTTTAAAATATGTAAATACTTTTTTAAATACCGGAAACTGTGTTGCCCTATCGACTATAATTGAAATATCACTATATTTAGCTTTACGTATTTTTTTAGTTTCCTTGTCAAATGTGTAATTATGAGCAATTATTTCCTTTACTTTTTTAGCAGCAATAAATGCTTCAATTTCAAAACTTTCAAACTGAAACTCTTCTGGCATATCATAGGTTATATTTTCTAAATGATAATCATAATCTGGTTTATTTACTTCATAATCTTGAAGACCAAATACCATTTGATGATCCTTAATATAATTTGCATCACCATAATCTTCTGTCATTGCACTACTAAAAATAATGTTTATATCTTCTAAAACCTCTTTACGAGATCTAAAATTGTGTAATAAATCTATTTTAATTCCCTTATTTTCTAAACTATATTGATCATATTTATTTTTAAAGATATATGGATTAGCATTTCTGAATCTATAAATAGATTGCTTAATATCTCCAACCATGTATAAATTATTTTTTTCTATTTTACTTAAAAATGCCTCTTGTAAATCAGATGTATCTTGATATTCATCAACAAGAATTTCTTTTAATTTATAAAAATCATTTCTAACGTTTTCATAATCACTAACTAATTTAATAGCCATTTTAGCAATATCATTGAATGAAAAGGCCTGATATTTAAATTTATAATTCCATATTGCCTCACTTATATCTAAGCACATATCAACTATGAAATTAACATCATCTCTAGTCTTTTTCAGTGCTAATATCATTTCTTCTTTACTTGCATAGTTTTCTAAAAACTTTGTTTTAAATGACTTTAAATTATCTGTAACAGATTGTTTCAAGTTCTTTATATTTTCTTCTGTATTTCTTTTTAAGCTAGGTAATTTAAATTCTGTTAAAAAAGCAAGCAAATCTTCATAATTTTTTATATGACTTGCATTTAATAAAGCTTCTTCTAAATACGAACTTAATTTTTCATTATCTTCATCAAGAATGCCCTTTAAATCAACCATATCACATAGTATACTATCAAACTCTTTTAATGCACATTCTTCATATTCTAGGGCTAATTTTTTTAAATTATCTTCTTTGAAAAAATTACTTGTAAAATTTTCTAAATATTCTTTTTCATTAGGAATTAATTCTAACTTATCACTAATAGATAGAAGCATACTTATAATTTCTGTGTCATTCTTTAAACTATAATGACGAAGAAAATTCAAAAAAGGTTCATAATCACTTTCATAATAGGAAGCAAAGATATTTTCAATAATCTTCCTTTTTTCTTCTCTTAAAACAGCTTGATCAGCAATGGTTAATTTAGGATCTACTCCTAACAGATAATAATATTTTCTAACCATTGCTAGTGAAAAGGAATCAAAGGTAGTAATATAAGCGTTTAATGCTTTATTTGCCTCTTCTTCTAAACCAGCTTTACGCAAATTTTTAGCTATTCTTTCTTTCATTTCAGCAGCGGCTGCCTTTGTAAAAGTCAAAACTAATATTTGATCAATACTTGTTCCTTCTTTACATAATTCAAGTATACGCGCACTTAATACGGCTGTTTTACCACTTCCTGCTCCCGCTGAAACTATAATATTTTTATTTCGCTCATATATAGCTTTAGTTTGCTTATCAGTCCATGCCATTTTCTTCACCTCCTAGATCTTCAAATGCTTTAAAAGACACATCGTTATACATATTTTCCTTTTTAAAACATATTCGTTTATATGCACAAAATTTACAACTTTCATTTTCGCCATTAATTCTAACAGGAGCAATCGGGAAATCGAAATTTCTTATTGCTTCTCTTAATTTCTCTAAAAGTTTAGGCATAATATCTAAAATTTCTTCAATTTGTTTTTCATTATATACCTTCGCATATTTACTAAAGTTACCATCCTTAGTAACTGTCATTGATTTAATATATTCGCTAGCTTTGAAATTTGGATCTAAAAGTTCTAGTTCATTCCAATTGCTTGTTGAATATCCTTGAAGTTTAAAATTGTTCCATCTTGCAGCTTTCTCTTCTAAAGCTGAATTGATTAATGTAGTTGTTACCTTTTGTAAATATAAACCTATAACTTTTATTTTATATTTTTTAAACTCTTCATCATTATTTACTAAATACAAATATGAAGGAAGCTGCAAATTTTGACCATCTATGATATTATTCAATTTTATAATATCACTTCCTGTTTTGTAATCAAATATTGCTAAATACAATGTATCATCAATTATCTTGTACAAAATCTTATCAATGAAACCATAAAAATTGATGTTAGGTAAACTTACATTTATTTTTCTTTCACGATATACATCATTTAATTCCATTTTTGATTCAAATTCATGATTGAACTCTAAGACATCTTTTAATACTTTATCCATCAAACTGGCAAAAAATTGTTCCTTTTTAGTAAGTTTTTCCTTGCCACTTGCTATTTCCTTATCAAAATCAAAATCCTTATTATAACTATCTTCAAGAATTTGGTGAGCGTAAGATCCAATGTTAGTAGCAAGAGTTGTTTCAAATTTTATTAAACCAAGAATGCGATCTAGATAATAGGAAAATGGGCAACCAAAATATAATTTTATATTAGAATATGACATATTAATATCCCTATCTAGAGGATGTTTTTCTAAAAACTCATTACTAAACTTTTTAAATTTACTATCAAACTCTTGATATCTTAATTTTGATAATTGATATTTATGTAAATCCGTATGATCAACACCAAATTTATTATAATTATCTAGTAGGCTTCCTAAATATAGATTGTCTTCAATTTCAGAAAAGCCAAGTCTTCTATTACTATATGGAATGTTTTTCAATTCTAATGCAAATGCTAACTCACTTATTAATTGAATACTAGCTCCGTCTAATTCTTTAAAGCTTATTTTTAAATTTTTTATTGATTCTATTTCTCTTAAAATTTGATTTTTTCTTAAGTTGTTTATTTCATATGAAGTAGAAATTCCTAACAAAATTTTAGACTCATCGCTTAAATAATCTTCATCCTTACATTTTTTAGGAAAATCATTATTAAAATTTAACAAATAAACATAATCTAAATCCGTAAAATTACTACTTAATGTTACTAAATTAACGGCTTTATCATAGAGTTTTGTTTCATACTTTTTATTCCTAAAGCTTTCTAAAAATAATTCATATTCATCTTTCAAATTATTAAGATCTATACTATATTTATTTATTATTTTAACTATAAACTCTTTAATATCATTGCTTGTATCTTTAAAAATCTCTTCTATTGGTAAATTTTGTTTAATTTTTTCTAGTACTAATTGAACCTCTTCTTCAACTAATATTGACATAGTATCAGGGATGTTAACATTAATATTAAAGGAAGCTCCCATTCGTTTTAGGATTGGATAATATGATTCATCGACGTTAACTAAAAAAATATGACTTAAATCGGTTATTTTCAGCTTTTCTTCAATATCTAAAAATAATTCATAGACCTCTGTTTCTTTATCAGGATAAGAATAATAAACCTTTTGACTAAATTTCACATTTTCATCCTGTTTAATATTAACATTAGCTATTTTTTTTAATATTTCAATGGTTCTTTTTAACTCTACTGATAACAGAGGGTTTATAAACGTTATATTGCTATTTTTTATTTTATTAATAAAAATCTCGTCAATTTGATAAAGTTTTACCTTAATTAATTCTTTTTTTACAGATACAAGACTATTTAGTTTAATATCATTGTATTTTTTATTTTCATCTAAAAAAGGTAAATACTTGCTTATTTCTCTCGCTTGAGGATATGAAAAATGAAATTTTTTATGCATATATGTTAATCCTTCAGATTTAACATATCCATATAAACCACGATATAGTTCACTTACTGTTAAAAAAGAAAAATCATGGATACCTTTAATTTCTTTTAAAATTTTTTTCTTTACGTTTGAACTAGCCACTATTATTTCTTTTTGCATAATTTACCCTCCTACTTTAAATTTTTATCAATAATTAATAAAAAAAGCATATTCCATTATGAATATACCTCGACTAAATTATACCATAATTGCTATGAATAATAAAGAACTTTTCATTTTTACTCTCTACATACCAATAAAATAAATGTACAAAAAAATAAAAAAGGTCAAACTGACCTTTATTTACTAGCAATATCCAAATAGATTTTCTTTCCTTCTTTAGAAGCTCCCGCATAAAGAATCGTTCTAATAGCTTGGGCAATATGTCCACCCTTACCAATAACACGACCAAAATCGCTAGGATTAACTTTAACTTGATATTCTAAATTCGTTTCATCATCATTTAGACAATTAATTTCAACATCTTGAGGATAAGCAACTAAAGGAAGAATTAAACTTTGAATTAACTCTTCAAAATTAATCATCTTAACACCTCTTATTCTGCTGATTTAGGTGTCTTAACGATGTTTTGACTCTTGAATAAATTTTTTACAGTAACTGTAGGTTGTGCTCCATTATCTAACCACTTAACTGCCTTTTCAGCATTAATTGTTACAGTTGCAGGGTTAGTTTTAGGGTTATATGTTCCGATGATTTCAATGAATTTTCCATCACGAGGTGAACGAGAATCACATGCTACAATACGATATTTAGGATCTTTATGAGAGCCAAATCTTTGTAATCTTAATTTTACCATACCTAATACACTCCTTTTATTTAAAATATATCAACATACGTATTATATCATTATTTTTTATACTGTCAAGTATTTTTTCTTGACATCTATAAAATTTCTTTTTTTATTTCTTTCAATGTTTCATTGCTAATATCTTCAATGCTATGCAACAAAGAAAAATATTCTTTAATTTCCTTTTTGCTATACAAATCTGCTTTAAGTTCTTGATACTCTTTTTTTATTCCTTTCATATTAGGATAGTATTTTCCATATTCTAAAGCCGTTTCTAATTCTTTTTTCTTTTGATTAAATTTTGTAATTAAATCTTTATATTTAGTCTGAATTATCCTATAAGTATCAATTAATTTTTTAAAGTCAGCAGTATTTTTTAATTCTATTATGTATTTATCTATTTCTTCATTTAACTTTAAATAATCCACGTTTTGTCAAAATCTCCTTTATTTCTATAAAAAGTTCCTCTAGTTTTTTTGTTCCATCTAGGATATAATCACATTTATTCTTGACATCATCAGTGAATATTTTTGAATCTCCAGATAATCTCTTGTTTATAGATTCTAAATTATCTCCTCTTAAAGACATTCTTTCCTTTCTTATTTGTGAAGGAACATCTATGTAAAAAGAAATAGTATTATCTTCTTTTCTATATTTTTCTAATCCTGATGGTTCAACTATCAAATATGCATTTTTATTCAAATCTGATTTTGCTGTTCCATAACAATTATTATGATAACAAACTGTTTCAAAGAAAAAGTTTCTTTTTTCTAACTCATAGAAATATTCTTTAGACACAAAATGATAATCTATTCCATCAATTTCGCCTATTCTTTTTTCTCTTGATGTATATGTAACTAATTTTTCTATTCCAGCCTTTTGTAACAATTTACCTAGTTCAGTTTTACCAGAGGCACTAGGTCCAACAAGTATAATCATAGTATCACCACGAAAATAATTATAAAACAAAAGAATAGTTTTAACAACAAAAATATGCTATAATCAATAAGGTGATAAAAATGTATTTAGATAAAGATATATGCAAAGAGGGTAATCCTGTTCTAAGAGAAAAATGTGTTCCTGTAAACCTTCCTCTTAATAATAGTGATTTAGAATGTTTAAAACAATTATACCAATATGTAATTATTTCAGAGATTGATGATTTAGTCAAACAATACAATATAAGACCTGGAGTTGGTATTGCCGCTCCTCAAGTTGGAATTAATAAGCGTATGTTTGCTATGAATTGTACTGATTTCCTTGATGAAAAGCAAACTAAGTATACTTATGCTGTAATAAATCCTAAAATAACTTCTGTCAGTCAAGAAATGGTATATTTACCTGGCGGTGAAGGTTGCTTAAGTGTAACTAGGGATACCAAGAATCTCGTTACTCCTCGTCATTATGCTATAATTTTTAAGGCCTATGTTTATGACTTTACTACTGAAAAAGTCAAATTCATTACTAAAAAGCTTGAGGGATACCCTGCAATTGTTTTCCAGCATGAATATGATCATCTAGATGGTATTATGTTCGTTGATAAGCTTTTTGATGAAAAAGATATCGATGCCTTACCTCTATTTACAACTGAAGAGCAATAATATTTTATAAACTTATCATTATAATCATTGATAAGTTTTTTTTTTATTGTATAATTAAATTGTAATGATGCTATTCACAATTTAATTAATGCTAAGGATATTTTTAAGTTAAATAACTATTTTAAATTCTAATTAGGTAAAGATTAAAGCATATTATTTTCTAAACAAAATTTTATAACTAAGGCAGGTGATACCTATGAAAAAGAAAATTATTGCTTGGGGAATTTTTATTTCTATTTTATTACTAATTTACCCTGTTACACGTTTTACTATTTATTTAGTAAAAACAATAAAATTTAATATCAATCACTATACAATAGGAGAAACTATAAATATTGATAATGTAACCTATGAAGTAATTAGTTATGATGATTTTATAGCTGAGGTTAGTTCCCTAAATATTGAAAAATTATCTAGACTTGATTATAGTTTATTTCTATCAAATAATTTAAGTTTAAAGGCGAATGGGGAGATAACTACAACTTCACTTTTTTATTCTACATCTTTTAATAACCCAATAGATGCAATTCATTTTCAGTATAATAGTTCTAAAATTTCTAATATAATAAAAGTCAAAAGCTTTAAAAATACTGAAATATTAAATATTGGAGATAGTACTTTTACTTCCTTTGGTAATTATTTCTTCTATTTACCTTCTTATTTAGAAGGATTAGACAAAATTAAAGAAATTAACTTCTATAATAATGTTTATGTTGGTAAAGATTTTATGGTAAATAATTCTTCTTTGAATAAAATAACTTTTTACCAAGAGTTTTATATTTTTGAAAATGCCTTTTCTAAATGTGAAAATTTGCATTCAATCATCCTAAATCCAACAGTATTTAAAGAGCTAGATAGCCCTTCCTTCCCATCTTCTTTGATTACTAATAATGCCTTTTCAGATTTACCAAACTTAAAAGAGATTGATTTTAGACTTTTATTCCCAGGAGCTTTCCATAATTGTAAATTCGATAAAATAACTTTCTTTGGTGATGAATTAAAAAAATTTTCAGATGTTCAAACAATTAGAACTAAAAATGCTGAAGCTATTGAAGAGCATTATCGCTTTGAACCATATTTAATTGATAATGCTGTTTATCTAAATCAAGCTTTACTTTATCTTAATGATGATGAAAATATTACCGACTTGAAAATTTATAAAGATACTATTTTACTGACATCTTCAGTATTTCCAAGACACAGAAATATAAATATAGAAATTGAAGAGGGAAGTAGATATTCTATAAATGAAAACGGACATTTAGTCTATAATTTTGATCTTTATTTTAAATATCCTGTAGTAGGATTAATCTACATTAAACCAGGAAATTATGATTCTATAGATTTATCAAAATATGATATTATTTCTTCTTATTCTAGTATAGGTGTAAATGCAAATAAAATTACTTTTGATATTAATCAATTGGTTTGCCCTGATAGTTTTACTAATTCAGCCATTAAAGAAGTAAAATTTATAAAAGAAAAAGATGAAGACTTATTTAGATCATATTGTGATGCTGATCTTGATATTATTACTAATAATAAGACTGCTATTACTTCTTCATATGGAGTTTGTTATGAAAAAGATGGTATGTATCATTTAAAAGCAAAATATAAAGTAGGTAATATAAGAGGATAAATTCTTTGTTTAATACATAAAAATAAAAAAGATGATTTAACTATAATTTATAGCTAAATCATCTTTTTATATATTCATTTTGCTTTTTTGTTACTTTAAAAGATACATTAAAATACCGCCAGCAACACTAACATTTAGGGACTCTGTATTATTTAGTGGAATATAGATATTAGACTTTGTAATGGTTTTTAATTTTTCATTCATTCCATTACCCTCATTTCCTAATATTAGACCAAGTAATTCAGTTTTTGCAACTTTTTCTACTTCTACTCCCGTTTTTACATCTGTTCCGTAATAAGTATACTTAGTATTTGTTTTTATGAATTCTTCTAAATCTGCATTAATAAAATTAAGCTTGAAAATTGCTCCCTGACTAGATCTAATAACCTTATCATTATATATATCAACAGTACCTTTGCCCAAAACTATTGTTTCAAACCCAAAAGCTTTAGCAGAGCGCATTAATGTCCCTAGATTACCTGGATCTTGTATAGCATCTAGTAATAAAAGATGATTAGATAACTCCTTTTTAGGGAGTAACCTACAAATTCCAATTGTGTTAACAATAGTATCTGTTTTGCATATTTTTTTCATACTTTGTTCACTTATAATTGTGTAGTTAGGATTATTTATACTAAACGCCTCAATTAAAACACCAGCATTTTTAGCTTCTTCGACTAAATGAGAACCTTCTACTATAAACTTTTGAAATTCCTTGCGATATTTTGCTAAATAAAGTTTATTTATCTCTTTTATTTCATTAATTGATAAGTCTCTCATTTGTTAAGTTCCTTTAAAACTTCTCTTACTTCTAAACCATACATTGCAAGATCAATGTCAGAATCTTTTGAAATCCAAATTGAATTTGTATTATTAACACAATCATCAACCATTTTTTCATAATCAAAATTCTTCTCATATGCTTCAGCTTTATAAATTCTTGGTGCTGTTGCAGGTGCTTTAGGAACATATACAGTACAGCAATCCTCAAAAGGCTTAATGCTTATATCAAAACAATCTATTTTACGTGATATTTTTATGATATCTTCCTTATCATAAGTACATAGTGGCCTAATAACAGGTATGCTTGTAACTGAATTAATTGTATTCATACTTTGCAAAGTTTGACTAGCAACTTGACCAACTGATTCACCATTTATTAAAACTAAGTCATTATTTTTTTCAGCTAATTTTGTGGCAATTCTATACATCATTCGACGCATTATTGTAATATTATATGATTCAGGAATATTATCTAATAATGCCATATGCAATTCCTTAAAAGGCACCATATGTACTAAAATTCTATTTTTTGGAGCATATTTAGCAATCTTTTTAACTAGATCAATTACCTTTTGAGCTGATTCAATACTAGTTAAAGGCGTTGATTCAAAGTGAACGCATTCTATCTCAATTCCTTGTTTCATTGCCAAATACCCTGCAACAGGTGAATCAATACCACCACTTAACATTAATAGTCCTTTGCCTGCTATTCCAACAGGGTATCCTCCCATACCACGTATTTGACTTGTGTATAAGAAAATTCCTTCTGTTCTTATTTCAATTTTTAAAGTTAAATTAGGATTATGAACATCAACTTTAAGTGTATTTAAATTTTTCAATAAATAGCCAGAAACTATTTTACTTGTTTCTAAACTTCCAAACGGGAAATTCTTATCCGCTCTTTTTGTTTCGACCTTGAATGTAAGTGGTGAAGTGACAATTTCTTGCAAATATTCTAAAGCCTTTTGTTTCAATTCTTCTATATCACGATTTACTTTTACAACCAAGCTATAAGAATGAACTCCTGAAACCAAATTAAGACGTTCTATTACTTCATCAGCGTCACAATCATTTAAAATTATAAAAACATGATCGTGTTTTTTATCAATTGTAACATTTAACCCATACATTTTTTCTTCTAGTAAATTATATAACTTTCTTATAAAGGAAATTTGATTTTTTCCTTTCAGTGTCAAATCACCAAATCTAACTAATATACGATCATATAACAAAATTATCACTCCAATCTTTACTAATTCTATCACAAATTATATAATTACGCTAGGTGATAATGATGAATAATAAACTTTTTTTAAAAACACTAAAAAGCGTACTAGATAAAGAAAATGAGCCTTTAAGTAATTATGCTAATATGACTGCTATAATAAATGAATTTTTTGATGAACTAAATTGGGTTGGATTTTATTTTGTTAAAAACAACTCTTTATATCTAGGACCTTTCCAAGGTAAGGTTGCATGTACAAACATTCCTTATGGTAAGGGTGTTTGTGGAACAACGCTCGCCATTAAAAAGACAATATTAGTCGATGATGTTCATTCTTTTGAAGGCCATATAGCATGTGATTCAGCCTCACAAAGTGAGATTGTTATTCCTATTTTTAAAAATGACAATATAGTCGCTCTATTAGATATTGATTCTCCAAAATTAAATAGATTTACTCAAAATGACAAAAATATTCTTGAAGAGGCTTGTCATATTCTTGAGTCAATATTATGACTAGGTTTAACTACCTAGTTTTTTTTGTCATAATTGATATTTTTCTATTGTAAGAACGTTTTCAATAGCTTATAATATATATTGAATAAAGACAAAAAAGAGGTAAAAAAATGAATAAATGTATTATAACAGTAGCGGGAAAAGGTGGAGTTGGCAAGACTTCTATTTCTGCAGCTATAGTTAGAGAATTAGTAAAAAAATTTCCTGATTCTCGTATTCTTGCTATTGATGCTGATCCAGCAGTTGGATTAGCTACAGCACTTGGTGTTGAAGTAAAATTAACGATTGATGACATTCGAAAAAGAATTACAGATGAAGCACCAGATAGTCGTGATAAGCAGCTTGTTCAAGCAATGCTTGCAGAAGCTAAATATCAAATCTATGATGCAATGGTACAAAAAGATAGTTTTTCTTTTTTAGCTGTTGGTAGACCTGAAACCGCAGGATGCTATTGTGGAATAAATTCCTATCTTAAACAAGTCATTAGTATGATGAGTGAGGAGTTCGACTTTGTTGTTATCGATGGAGAAGCTGGAATCGAACAAATTAATCGCCGTGTTATGGAAACTGTAACTCATTTGATTTTAGTTACTGACCCAAGTAAAAAAGGTACTCAAGTAGTTCAAACTATAAAAAAAGTTGCTGATGAATTAGTAATGTATAAAGAAATTGGCGTTGTTGTAAATAGATTAACTAATGATGAACAAAAGAAATATATAAATGTAGGTGATTTACCTATCTTAACCTATATTAAAGAAGATACTAATTTGCAATTAACTGATATTAAAGGTGAAAGTGTTTTAGATTTACCTGATAATTCAAATCTAGTAACAGGTGTTGATGAAACACTAAAGGCGTTAAAAATATTTTAATTAATAATAAGCGAAAGCTTAAAAACATAAAAAATTAGGAGGTAGTCTTTTTGAAAGATTTAAAACACTTGTTCTACTTTGAAGGTTTGTTACAAGACGCTAATAATGACTTGGTAAGACAAGCAAAAAATGAAGGCAAATTGGCAATCGGTTATACTTGTTTTCATATGCCTGAAGTATTATTAAACTTAGACAAATGCTTCTCAGTTAGACTAAGAGCTCCCAATATGGGAACTATGGAAGTGGCAACTTATTATATGTGTAATGGTAGTTGCGAGTATAGTAGAGCTCTACTTGAAAGAGCGATGGAAGGAAATTACAAATTCCTAGATGCTATTGCCGGTGTTGATTTATGTGAGGCAATGAATAGATGTATGGAAAATATGGAGTTACTTCATATTGAAGACCCTGAAAAGAAAAACTTCTTCTACACTAATACAGATGTTGCGTACTCTGATGATGAAGATAGTGTTAAACATACTGTTGAACAGCTAAGAAGAAAGGTATTAAACAAACTTCATGAAAATTATCAAGTTGATGTTTCTGATGATGCTCTTCGTAAAGCCGTTAAGGAACATAATGAAGTATGTAGAATTATAACCGAAATAGGAGAATACCGTAAACTACCAAATCCTCCTATTACTGGATATGAATTTCATGTTTTAACATTAGTTAGTTATGTATGCCCAAAATACTTAATAGTTGATAAGCTAAGAGAAACTCTTGAGGAAATAAAGACACGTGTGCCTGATCCTAAACCTAAACATCGTATTAGAGTTGTCGTTGTAGGTAGTGAGATTGATGATCCTGATATGATCAAATTGATGGAGGAAAATGGTGCCTTAGTCGTAGCTGATAGATTCTGCTATGGAAGCTTCCCAGGACGACAAGAAATAATCCTAAATGATAATGAGGATGTATTAACTCAAATATGTCGTCAATATTTACAAGCTACTGAATGTCCTAGACATTGTGCCCCTCACCGAGTAAAACATCGTTATGATTTTGTTAATAAGTTAGTTAAAGATTTTAATGCTGATGGTGTAATCTATGAGCAAATGAAATTTTGTACATATTGGAGCTATGAACGTACACTTGCATCATACGTAATTCAAAATGAATATAATATACCTACACTATCTATTGATCGTCCTTATCGTGCTGGTACTAGTGGTCAATTACGTACTAGAATTCAAGCCTTTGTCGAAAATGTTGAAATTAAAAAGATTAAGGCAAAACGTGAATCTGTAAATAAGGAGGATAAATAATATGTCATATAATCCTAAAACAGGAAAAGGACTAGGTGACTTGTATAAAGCTTCTAGTCGTGCAATGGTAAAAAGGGAATGGAAGGGATTTAAGGATACCTTCTATGATTTCTTTAGATGGTTAAAATGCTATGGTTTTATGCTTATAAAATTAGGAGGACATCCTATTTTATTAATAAAAGCTATGCTAAGATATAGATGGATGATTTCATATCTTACAGCTGCTAATATGATAGACCGTCACACAATTGGTCTAAGAGGCAAGGAATTACGTTATGTTCATGAGGAATTATTTGCATTAGTTCACAATGCAACTATTAACGTAAAGAAAATAATTTTAAGAGATGAGCACTTACGACCAAAGAGCAAAAAAGCGCGTAAATTAAGAGAAAATACCGTTATGTTTGATGAAATGACACCAAAATCAGTTATGTGGGGATTCCCTACTTTAGACTGGATGGATGGAACAATGATGAGTATCGGTATGCCAGGTGAAGTTGACCAAAACGCAAATATATATTATATTGATAAGATTGAGGAGTTTGGGTTAGCAGCCGATGTTTGTCCATTACCAGCTGCTGAATGTGGATGCGCCGTTGTAGATGATTACCCAATACTAGGAAAAACTTATGTTACTAGTTCTATGCCTTGCGATGGTTCTATTGGACAAACTACTTTTATGGGTAGATATTTTAAGGATATACCTATTTATCAGGTTACTCCACCACAAAGATTTAATGAACCTGAGGTTCAAGAATTTGCAGTAAAGAATCTCAAAGGACTAATCTCTTTCATTGAAAAAAATTACAATGTAAAATGGAGTTGGGAATCATTTTGGGAAAATGCTAAAAAATATAATAAATCTACGCAAGCAGTTATAGATAAATGGGATATTAATTGTACTGATTATCCTCAAGTTTGTGGAGCTGCTCTCTCACTTACTAGAGAATATGAATTCCAAGGTGCTGGTATGCTTGATCCTTATTTATACAAAGCCCAACTTAAAACAACAAAGATGGCCAAAAAAGGCTATGAAGAAGATAAAAAGAAAGGCGTTAAAAATTATCGTCATCGTGCAATAGTGTGGGCTTGTCCAGCTCATTATTATACAAACTTCACATATTGGGCTGATAAGACATGGGGAGTTAAGACACTAATAGATATGGAATGTATGCTATCATATCATATGTATCATATTGGTGATGAAGAACAGGCCTTAATCGATTTAGCAAAAAGTTATGAACGAATGATGATGCGTTCTCATACAAATGGTGGTTATGTAAATTCATTGGATGAATTATGGAAAATGGTCAAAAAATTTAACGCCGACATTGTTATTATGTATGACCACGTATCATGCAAAAATGTTGGTTGCTTACACGGATTATATGAAGACCAAGCTAGAGAGCATGGTGTACATATGATATGGGTTCCACATGATTTAATGGATCCTAGAACTGTTTCACGTGTTGCAATGCGTGATGCTTTCAACAAATATATGACTAATGTTTTTAGAGAAGAACCTTTAGATCCTACTTTTGTTGATTATGAAGACCCTCTAACATGGTAAAAGAAAGGAAAGTGTATATATGAAATATTTTGGTGGATGTGACGTTGGTTCTACTTATACAAAATGTGTTATCATAGATGAGAACGGAAAAATCGTTGCTAATACTACTATTCGTAGTAAAATAAACGCAGAAATAAGTGCAAAAGATGCACTTGAACAAACTATAAAACAAGTACCACTTAATTCAATCAGTGATTTAACATACCTAGTTGGTACAGGATATGGTAGAAATAAAGTACCTCAAGCTGATGAGAATATCTCTGAAATTTCTTGTCATGCGATGGGAGTACATGTTACTAATCCTGAAGTTAAGGCAATTATAGATATCGGTGGTCAAGATGTAAAAGGAATTGCGATAGATAAGGATGGAACTGTTCAAACCTTTGCAATGAATGATAAATGTGCAGCTGGTACTGGACGCTTTTTTGAAGCTATGGCTAATGCTTTCGAATGCACATTAGATGAATTTTCTAATTTATCTTTGACAGCTAAAAATGCTATTCCTATTACTGCTCAATGCACAGTATTTGCTGAATCAGAAGTAATTACCCTTGTTGGTGAAGGAAAACCTAAAGATGAAATTGCAGCTGGTATTCAACAAGCCGTGGCAAAGCGTTGCTTTGTAATGGCAAAAAAGGCAGGTGCTACTGACAAAATAACATTAAGTGGCGGTTGTGCAAAAAATATGGGTTTGAAAAAAGCTATTGAAAATGTATTACACATAAAAGTTGTTGATTTAAACGTAGATCCTCAGTTAATGGGAGCTCTAGGTGCCGCTGAATATGCAAGACAAAAAGGAATGTAAGGTGATTTTATGGCATGGTATTTTATTTTATTAATTGTTTTAGCAGCAGTTTTTGTTTTCCTTTTTGTTCTTCTATTTATTGTTTATATTACTAATGCAGATTTAAAAATGGTTGAGAAAATTTATAACAAATTACTTGAATATCACGATAAAAAGCATGTTGAGACAAAGCTATAATGACAATATTTGATGATTTAATAAATAAAACAAATAGTTTGCTAACTAGTGAAAGTAAAACTTTTCAACCAAAAAATGATTTTTCTAATAAAACAGGTTCAAAAAGTGAATTAATATTAGGAAAAGAGGCTGCCTTTGAATTAGGTGGAGAAAATAAATATTCTGCTGCTTATTCTCTTTTCACAGAAGATGAAACTATTGTAAATACTGATGAAATTGTAATTTGTGGAAAAGATATCTATAAATTAAATACTGATTGCTCTTTTGCTAGAATTGCAATCATTCGCACTGAAGGTGCATTTATCCATGGTGAACAAGCAGCTTATTCTATTTTAGAAACGATTAATTTAAAGAGATATGATGTTTTCCCAAAAGGTTATATGATTAGAACATCTGTTCTTAGTAATCGCGAGCAAGTTAAGGTTTCAAAAAAAGCCGTAAAAGAAAAATTATCATTTGTAGATGTAGGTAGTATGTACATCAACGAATTCAAAAAAAACAAATACGTCAAGGCGGTAAAAATAATATTTGTCACAAATCCAGAAATAAATTATCAAAAATTAGAGCATATAAGTTCTTTAGCAACAGAGCTATTTAGAGCATTAAACCATGCGGTAACTGATTTAAAAATGGATTGTAAACATTGTGAATGGAAATTCTTATGCGATGAGGTAGATGGCATGAAGGATTTACATAATAGATTAATAAAAAAATAATTGAAAAGGAGACTATATGAATAAAGAATTTGACCCTCTCTTTACTCCTTGGAAAATAAGAAATTGTGAAATCAAAAATCGTTTTGTCCAATGTTCAATGGGTGGAACATCTATATTTGGATGGATGGAACCAAATCACTTTGATAAAGAAGCAGCTAATTTCTTATTAGAAAGAGCAAAGAATAATGTCGGTTTGATACTTCCAGGTATTGCACCAATTAAAGATCCTTTCTTTGGAAAATGGTTATATCAAGGAAAAGGAAAATTCAAAAAATTAAAAGAATTTATGGATGAATTCCATAAAACAGGTAGTAAGTTATTTATACAATTAACTGCTGGTTTTGGACGCTCTATGGCAGTTACAAGCCTAATGGAAACATTAGCAACTAATAAAGTATTAGGTACATTAGCAAAGCCTATAGTTAATGTTGATTATCTATGCGCTAGTTCTTCTCCTAATCCAAATCGTTGGTCTGATAAGATTAAAACTAAAGAATTGACAGTAAAACAAATCCAAAAGATGATTGACGCCTTTGCAAAAACTGCAAAATTATGTAAAGATGCTGGTGTAGATGGAATTGAAGTACATGCAGTTCACGAAGGATATCTTTTAGATCAATTTACTATGAAATATACAAATCAAAGAACAGATCAATATGGTGGTTCATTTGAAAATAGGTATAGATTCCCTGTAGAAATTGTTAAGGCTATAAAAAAGGAATGTGGTGAGGACTATCCTGTTTCACTACGCTACTCAGTAATTTCTAAAACAAAAGGTTTCGGACAAGGCGCATTGCCAGGAGAAGATTACGTTGAAGTAGGACGAGACATGGAAGAATCTAAATTAGCTGCAAAATACTTACAAGATGCTGGTTATGATATGTTAAACTGTGATAATGGTACATATGATGCGTGGTATTGGGCTCACCCACCTGGATATATGCCACATAATTGTAACTTAGACGATGTAATGGAAATCAAAAAATATGTTGATATTCCTGTTGTATGTGCTGGTAAAATGACTCTTGAAGCTGGTGCTAAAGCTGTTCAAGAAGGTAAATTGGATGGTGTTGGTTTTGCACGTCAATTCCTTGCTGATCCAGAATGGATTACTAAAGTAATGGAAGATAGAATGCAAGATATTAAACCTTGTATACATTGTCATAACGCTTGTTTCAATATGGGACATCATAAAGGAATCGGAAACGATCAACCATTAGAAGATACAATGCATATGTCTAGATGTGCAATTAATCCTATAACTATGCAACATAAAAAATACAAAATAGTTCCAACTAAAAAGCCTAAAAATATTGCTATAATTGGAGCTGGTATTGGCGGTATGGAATCTGCTATTGTTTTAACTAAACGAGGACATAAAGTCACTATTTATGAAAAATCAAATAGATTAGGCGGTATCTTCAATGAAGCTGCTGCTCCTTCTTTCAAAGATGCAGATCGTGAATTATTAAAATGGTATGCTAACCAAATGAAAGAATTAAATATCGATATTAAATTTAATCATGAAGTTAAGTCATTATCTGAATTAAATGCAGACGAAATAATAGTCGCTACAGGTTCTACTGCTAAACGCCTACCTATAAAAGGCGTAGAAAACTCAATTGAAGCCTGTGATTATCTTGCAGGTAAAGAAGTTGGTAACAAAGTTGCTATTATAGGTGGTGGTTTAAGTGGCTGTGAAATTGCTTATGATCTAATTTTAAAGGGTAAACAGGTTGCTGTTATCGAAGCAATGAACGATTTAATCACTACTCCTCACGTTTGTTTAGCAAATACATCTTTCCTACGTGAAATGCTTGCATATAAGAAAGCTGATGTTCGTTTAGAGACAAAAGTTAAGGAAATTGGTAAGGGATATATAATTGTTACCGATAAAAATGGTAAGGAAGATAGAATAGTTGTAGATGATACTATTGTATCAATCGGCTATAACCCTGCTCCTCTAGCTCCAAAAGGAAAACATGTTCACTTAGTTGGTGATGCTAATGGTGTTGGCAATTTAAGGACTGTAATTTGGAGAGCTTGGGATGTTGCAATGAAACTTTAATAAAAAAGTGCAAGAAATGCTTATATTTTCTTGCATTTTTTATTATTTGTGATATAATTACAAAGCATGGGTAAAAAGCAGCTGCTTTTATATCTATAGATACTATCTTAACCTTGCGAGGATACAAGTAATCTTAGCTGCTTTATGGTGAAAGTATATAGATAGATAGCCTATTAGAATAAAGCACGATTCCTTTTTCCCAAAATAAAAAAAGAAAGAGGAGGACATTAAAATGTCAAGATACACAGGACCAAGCTGGAAAATAAGCCGTCGTTTAGGTTACTCTACTAGCGAAACAGGTAAAGAATTAGTTAAGAGAAAATATGCTCCAGGACAACATGGTCAAAAACGCGCTAAATTAAGTGAATATGGCGTACAACAACAAGAAAAACAAAGAGTAAGATTCACTTATGGAGTAAGTGAAAAACAATTCAAAAAGACTTTCAACGAAGCAAGCAAAATGTCAGGTAAAACTGGTGTTAACTTCTTAAAATTATTAGAAGTTCGTCTAGATAACCTAGTTTATCGTTTAGGTTTCGCTGCTACACGTGCACAAGCTCGTCAATTAGTAAACCATGGACACATCGTTGTTGATGGTAAAAAAGTTGATATTCCTTCTTATCGTGTAAGTGTTGGTCAAACAATTAGCTTAAAAGAAAATTCAAAAGGTTTAGCAATCGTTAAAGCTGCATTAGAAGCTAAAGTTGCAAGACCTGAATATTTATCATTTGATGCTGATAAGGTTCAAGGTTCTTTAGTTCGTTTACCTGAACGTGATGAATTCTTACCAGAAATCAATGAACAATTAATTGTCGAATTCTACAATAGATAATATTAAAAAGAGATATGAATTTATCATATCTCTTTTTTTATTTATAAATTTTATAAATTTGATCTTCATTAAAATGATACTCATAATAATCTGCATATTCATAAATTTTTAATTCTATTTCAACTTCTTCTTCATTTATTTCTCTTTCATATTCACAATAAATATAATTATTAAGGTACTTGAATTGAAGCTCTTTACTTATATTTGTAGAAAAATCTTTTAGTTCAATTTCCATTTCTTTATTGTTGTCTTCTATTTCTATACTTTGCTTTAATTCTTTTATTTTTCTATTATTTTCGTAAAATATATATGAATATTCATTTTCATTTATTTCAGTTTCTTGTTTGATTTCTATATATGATTCACTACTAGTAAAAATTCTAGTTGTTGTTTCATATTCATCATCTTCTATTTCTTTTTCACCATTTACTACATACTCGATATCACCGATTAACATTATTCCTTCAAACGTAGAATTACTTTCTTTTTCATCATTTTTATAATTATTTTTTTGTGTTTCATTATAATAAAAATCATAATCTAAAAAATATTCTGTTTCAACCTTATAGCGAACTTGCATCAAATAATCATATTCTTTATAATTAGAATCATTGTTTTCATAAACACTAATTTCAATATTATCCTGTTCAAACATCATTTCCCCAATAATCAAATAATCGTGGATGAACTTAGCATCGTCATACAAAATATCACTATTTTTTTGACTAAATTTTGAAAGCTTAGATGAATTAGAATCAACAAGGTTTCCAGCAACAAATATTTCTTTTCCTATGAGTTCTTTCCCTCTAGTTAGTGAAGGTTTCACTTCTGTTGATTTAAAATTAATAAATAATACCAAAATTATTATGGCTAGTACTGTTACAAAACCAGTTAAGGATGGAATAATTATTCGTGTTGACTTTTTTCTTTTACAAGAAGAATCAGCAACAGGCTTAGTATTATAATCAACTTTAGCTAAAATATTTTCACTATAATCAGGAATATTTATTTTATTTGCTTCTATCTTTAAAATGTCTTTTAAGTCTTTCGTTTTCATTTTATTTCATCCTTTCCTTTAATTTTTTTATAGCCTTATTATAAATCCATAAGACGGTGCCTATAGGCTTATTTATTATTTTAGCGATATCTTTAAACTTATAATCCCAAATAGCATGATATACAACTATTTCACGTTCAGTATCATCATCTAATAAATCGAGGATAGCTTTTATATTACTATCCATGTAAGGATCATTATCATTAGATTTTTGTAATTCTATGTATTCTGAATTATTAATTTCTCTTTTAGACTTATTGTATCTATTAATACTTAGATTTCGTGCAATTGTAGCTAAGTAGGCATTGACATTTCTTTTTTCATCAAAATTCATTATATTATTCAAAAAATTTATATATGTATCTTGAACTATGTCTAACGCTTCTTGATGATCTTTTAAAATTGAGATAGCAGCAAAATAAACTTGTCTTTTTGTATTTTCATACAAAATGGAAAAGTTTTTATGATTTTTATTCTTTAATTCAGCAACTATTAACTGAAGCTCCATATAATCCTCCTCATATATATATACAAATTAAGAAATGTTTTTATTGGTATCTTTATAAAAAGTATATCAAAAAAAGATAAATAAAAAAAGATGCCTAAGCATCTTTCTCACTACGTTTTCTAGCATCATATTTTTTTCTTTCTACTGTATCTAGAATTTTCTTACGTAAACGAATATGATTTGGCGTAACTTCAACTAATTCATCTTCATTAATAAACTCTAAGCATGCCTCAAGAGTCATTATTTTAGGTTTCTTCAATACTACTGTCATATCTTTATTAGAAGAACGTGTATTAGTTTGTTGTTTTGCTTTTACAACATTTACTGCTAAATCTAAGTCTTTATTCGCAATACCTACAATCATTCCTTCATATATTTCTTCGCCTGGTGATATAAGCATAACTCCTCTATCCTCTAATGCACCAATTGAATATGCTGTAGATTGTCCATCAGCCATTGAGACTAATACACCATTAGTTCTTTCACCAACATTCATTGTTTCAACAGGACGATAATCTAAGAAACTATGATTAATAATTCCATATCCTTTTGTTACAGTCATAAAATCTGTATTAAAGCCAATTAATCCCCTACTTGGCATATTATATATTACACGAGATTGAGTTTCGGTATTTGTCATAGTAATTAATGTACCACGTCTATTACCAAGCATTTCAATAACTGAACCTATTGTGTCAGCAGGAGCATCTACAATTACTTCTTCATATGGTTCACAAGGAACACCATCAATTTCTCTAATTATTACACGAGGACGTGAAACTTGGAATTCATAACCCTCTCTACGCATAGTTTCAATTAAAATTCCTAAATGTAATTCGCCACGACCACTAACAATCCATTCTTCATTTTTCTCTACTCTTTGAACGCGCAAAGAAACATCTTTTTGAACTTCTCTAAATAAACGGTCTTCTATTTTTGAAGCTGTTACCATTTTTCCATCTTTACCACAGAATGGAGACGTATTTGTTCCAAATGTCATTTGAACAGTTGGCTCACTTATATGAAGTTTTTCAAGTGGCATTTCTTTACCAACTTCACAAACAGTTTCACCAACTGAGATATCTGCTAATCCTGATAAAGCAACTATATCACCTGCATATGCCTCAGAAACTTCTATCTTATCTAGTCCAACAAAACTATATAATTTTTGAATTCTAAATTGTTTAATTGAACCATCTAAACGGCAACAACTTACAACGCTACCATTTTTAATAGTTCCTTGCTTTATTCTACCAATACCAATACGACCAACGAAATCAGAATAATCTAGTAAGCATGGTTGAAATTGAAGTGGGCTTTCTTTATCCATATTTGGAGCAGGAATATTGTTTATTATCATTTCAAATAAAGGATCCATGCCTGGTTTTTGATCAAGTGGGTTATCAGATAAAGAACTAGTTCCGTACACTGCTGAAGTATAGCATACAGGGAATTCTAATTCATTTTCATCACAGCCTAAATCAATGAACAATTCTAATACCTCATCTAAAACTTCTTGTGGACGAGCACTTGGTTTATCTATTTTATTTATTACTACGATTGGTTTTAAATGAGCTTCAAATGCTTTTTTCAAAACGAAACGAGTTTGTGGCATAGTACCTTCGTAAGCATCTACAACTAGTACAACCCCATCAACCATCTTCATGATACGCTCTACTTCACCACCAAAATCAGCATGTCCTGGTGTATCAAGAATATTAATCTTTGTATCTTTATATTTAATAGCTGTATTTTTAGCTAAAATTGTAATTCCTCTTTCACGCTCTAAATCATTAGAATCCATAACACGTTCTGCAACTTGTTGGTTATCTCTAAATGTATGTGAACATCTTAATAATTGATCAACTAATGTTGTTTTGCCATGGTCAACGTGAGCTATAATTGCTATATTACGAATATCCATATTATATTCCTCCTAAATAATTAACGTATGAATTATACCACAAAAATGCATAAATTGTTAATATTAAAACGCTTTACAAAAAAATGTTTGTATCTACAAACATTTTTTATCCATTCCTCTTCTAATTCTAGTAGCTTTTTTAAATGAATCTTCTAGTAAATTTTTATCATCATTTATTAAAGCCTTTTTTATTTTATTAATTTCATTTTCAAAATTTTCTAAATGCTCTATTAAATTGTTTTTATTAGCAAAGAATAATTCAATCCAAAGTTTTTCATTTATCATAGCTATTCTAGTTAAATCTCTATATGAATCACCAATAAATTCTTTAGTATCAATAAAATGATCACTATTTACTAGTCCAACTGCAATCGCATGTGTTAATGTAGATGTAAAGCCAATCATTTTATCATGATAGACCGGATCAACTAATCGTATATTACCAAATCCAAGGTCCTCACCTAATTTTTTTATTACTTCAATAGAATACTCTTTAGTATCTAAAGTTGGAGTTATTAAAAAGTTTGCTCCCTTAAAAATATTCGCATCAGCAAATTTAATTCCAACCTTTTCTTTGCCTGCCATAGGATGATGTGAGCAATAATTAGCAGGAAGCACAAGCTTAGTGGCCTCTTCTAAATACTCCATTTTAATTCCACATACATCTGTGATAATTTGCTTTTCATTAAAATGATATTTTTTTAACATATTTAGTATTAATTGAGGATATATTGCAAAAATAATTATGTCACTTTTAGGTAAAAAATCAGCCAATTCTTTACTTCCCTCTACAATCATTTTTTTACTTAATGCATATTCTAATGTTTCTATATTAGTGTCTACACCATAGATAGTATACCCTTTTTTAGAAAGACCCTCAGCATAAGATGCCCCTATTAACCCTAAACCAACTATAGTTATTGTTTTCATGCTATTTTCTTACCTACAATTGGAGCAATTTTCTTTAAATCTGTCATCAATTGATCAAATTTTTCTGGTTTAAGTGATTGTGCACCATCACATAAGGCACATTCTGGATTATTATGGACCTCAATTATTAAGCCATCAGCACCAACTGCTAGACTTGCTTTAGATAAATCAGGAACCATGCTCCATTTACCACTAGAATGACTAGGATCTACTATTACAGGTAGATGAGAAAGCTCTCTTACTGCCAAAACTGCAGATAAATCTAGAGTATTTCGCGTATATTTTTCGAAAGTTCTAATTCCTCTTTCACACAAAATAACCTTATTGTTTCCACCAGCTAAAATATATTCTGCTGCCATTAACCATTCTTCAATAGTTGCCGATAATCCACGTTTCAATAAAATAGGTTTATCAATCTTTCCTAGAGCCTTCAATAAGTGGAAGTTTTGCATATTTCTAGCACCAACTTGAATTATATCTACATCCTTCACGAATCTAGGAATTAAGTCCTCAGATTGTATTTCAGTTATGATTGGCAATCCTGTTTCTTTTTTCGCCTCTAAAAGTAAATCTAAGCCTTCTAATTCTAAGCCCTGAAACGCATAAGGAGATGTACGTGGCTTATAAGCTCCACCACGCAAAATTTGTGCACCTGATGCCTTTACCGATTTTGCCACACTAATTATCTGCTCACGACTTTCTACCGAGCATGGACCTGCCATGACAACAAATGATCCACCACCAATTTTTACACCACAAACATCTATAACAGTTGGTTTCGGATTCATCAATTTTGATGCTTTCTTAAATGGTACTTGTATACGTGTAAGTGATTCAACACCATCAAATGCGTACACATCATTCTCCATTATTGCAGATGTATCACCAATAATACCAAAAACCTTTACATTATCACTACTTGCATCCTTTATTTGTAAGCCTTTATCAGTAAAAAAACTAACTATTTTTTGAACTTCTACATCACTTATATTCTTTTTTAATCTAATTATCATTTTCTATTTCTCCTTCCTTCAAATGACCTTTAATAATTTCAAACATTTCATCAGAAATAAAATGTTCTATACGACATGCATCTTCTTCTGCTAATTCCTTAGGTGCTCCTAAGTTAATGAATGTTTTTGTTAGAACAACATGTCTTTCATAAACTTTTTTAGCCTTTGCTAAACCTTCTTCGGTTAAAGAAATATCCATTGAATTATTTAAAGTTATATAATTATTTGCTTGAAGTAATTTCATAGCTCTTGATACACTTGGTTTACTATAATTAAGTGCGGTAGCAACATCTATAGCATGAACTGTGCTATTCTTCTTGCCTAATGTGTAGATTGTTTCAAGATACATTTCCATTGACTCATTATTTTTCATAGTTATTCTCCTTTACCTTTTAAGCTATAAAGCTCAATAATAATCAAAAATACAATAACAACTTGTCCGACAAGTGGAGCAATTTGGTAGAAAAAATTAAATTTGTACAACAATACAAATAAAACAACACCTATAATAAAAGAAATTATTATTCCGACATAAATTAAACTTTTATGAAGCTCTCCATTTTTTTTATATAGCAATCCATCTAAAAAAGAATGAACTAGCATTTTACAATTATTTGTCATCATAGTAGATGTAAATGCCACGTAATAATTTCTAAATGATTCTAATAAAATTCCTCCCATTACTCCTAAGCCAAATATTCCTATATATGATAAGTCTATTCCCTCTGTTTTAGGGAAAAAATAATTTGGAGTTATTAAAAGTAGCATTATAACTAATAATATTAAATGTGTATATTTTTCCTTATTCTTCTTAGTTAAAAAATAACCTATTAAATAAGCTAAAAATAACCCTATAATAAAAGCTATGAAAAGAAAACTTCCTAATATTAAGTTATCATAATTTTTGTTTGCAATATCAACAGGAATATTTAATAAATTACCTGTTTGCAAAAAAGCATATTTACCGCCTCTATAAAGTAAACAATAAACATCAAAAAAACCACCTATAAAACTTAATAAAAAACTTGATAAAATTAATAATTTCTTACTCATATACAACACCTTTATTTTTTCATTATAGCATATATTTATTTTTTTTAAAACAAATACGCAAAAAAAAGAGGCTTTTATGATATGATATCTCCAAAGTAGACAAAAAAATAATTAAAGAATGAATACCTCTAATTATTAGTTTACTTTGGAGGTA
>CALUXS010000006.1 GCA_944324805.1 uncultured Acholeplasmatales bacterium
TCAAACTTCGTAAATGGACATATACTATATGTAGATGGCGGTATCTTAGCATATATTGGTAAGCAACCACAATAATTCATTAAGATAGTTTAAAAGGAACGACTATAGTCGTTCCTTTTTATTTTAATTGCTAAATATTAATATTAAAAAGCAATTATATGCTAAAAAAAATACTTAATAAAAGCTAGTATAAAGCGAAAATATAAAGTATAATTAAGATAGTAATAAGAGTGTAAAAAATTTAATAATGACTAGATAAAGAAGGTGTTGTTTTTGACAAGAGGAGAACTTATTGTAAAAAAAAGATTAGCTAAAGGCTATTCAATTTCTGATTTAGCAAAGGCCTTAAATGCATCTGAAAGTGAAGTAGATAGTTGGGAAAAAGGAGAACTTCCTGACTCAAAATATCTAGTTGAATTATCAAGAATTCTAGATGTTGAAATTGAAGATATTTTAGCTGAAGATAAAAGTGTAGATACTCCTACTAAATTCAATGAATTAGATTCGTTATATAGTGTAAAAAGTGAACAAGTGACAAATGAAAATAGTGATGCTTACGAAAATTCGGATGGATTACATAGTAATGGTTATTGTTTTATAGAAAGAATATTTGGATACATTATTTTTACTATTTTTATTATTGCAACGATTGTTTTACTTGTTAATCGAACAAATAGTAATAAAATTATTGGAGATAGTGAATTGACACTAGAAAATTATAGAAAATATATTGATATTGAAATTGAAACTAATAAATTAAATAGTTTAGATTCATATAGTGTAACCATAACTTCAAATAAAACCATAACTAATTTTGAGATTTATATAGAGACTGATTTTTTAGGATTTAATAGCTACACAACATATGAGAAAGAGGTCGTTCTTAGTGGTTTTTTATCGCCTGATAATGAACTGAAAAAGGAAATTCAATTTACTGAATTTGTAGTATTGCAGTGGTATAGTGTATCTTATATTAAAGGAGGTATTAAGTAATGACAAAAAGAAATATGATTTTTTTAATTTGTCAATCATTAGTAGCTATTATAGGATTAATATTGATATTTATAAGGAGAAATGATGTACTTGCTTTGACATATATCCTTATGATGACAAGTTCAATTATATGTTTATATTTTAATTATAGTCTATGTAAGCGTCATAATAGGTTACATGCTAAATATCACGAGAAAAATCCAAGACCTAGTGAGCCAAGTGATTTCCTTTTAATTACTTCCAAAATCTCATTTTGGGTTGTTTACGTTTTTGGTTTAGTATCAGCCTTATTAAATGTGTCATTACTTTGATTATGAAAAAAGGGTAGCTTGTCTACCCTTTAATATCATCATTATTAGAATCTGTTTTTTCTAATGAATTAGAATTTTTTTCTAAAATAACTAGTACTATCATGACTACAAAGGTAACAATTTTAATAATACCAATAATAGAACTAAATGTACTAATATTAGAAGCTCCACTCACACTTCCATTAATAGATATAAAGTAGGTTATCATATCAATTAATGCATCAATTGCTATAAAAGGAAGCATTGTAATAAAACATTTTTTGCTTTCTTTTTTTAAATCATTGTCTCCCTTAAGAATAAAATAACCACCAACTAATACAAAACCTAAAATGTTTAGATAACTTACCACCCATAATAAAATCTTTTTCCACTTATTATTCCAATTTTCCATATAAATTCTCCTTTTAAAATAGTAAATTTCTTGTTAAATTAATTTTAACATAATAATATTAATATTTGCAACCCAGTATAAATAAGACAATTTCCCATAATTGTTAGATATTTTAAAGATATTTATTTAATAAAATATAGGTGTCTTAATAAGACAACCCCCTAAAAATATCTTTTCACAAAACTATAACTCTCCCAAAAAGAAAACTTGCCCTAGCTAAAGGCGAGTTTTTCTTTTTATATCTATATAATAAATACGGAATAAGATAATTTCCCACAATTGCTAGATATTTTAAAGATATTTATTTAATAAAATATAGGTGTCTTAAAAAGACAAACACCCTAATAAATATCTTTTCACAAAACTATAACTCCCAAAATAAAAAGACTTGCCCTAGTTAAAGGCAAGTCTTTTTATTTTATAAGTTTCAATAGAATTTCATTAATTAATATAGCTATTTCATCAAGGGTTATTTTCAAAGATCCTTTAAAGTAGTCTAATATAGTATAAATAACTGCATTGATAGTAAAGTTGATTTCTGCCATTCTTTTTTGGGGTTCATTTGAAAGAGTTTTAAAAGTTAAATCTTTATTAAGTCGTTCGATAAAAAGCAATTTGAGTTTGTTGATAAAATGATCTGCTAAAGCTCCATTGAAAATCATCTTATATATTTCTTCATTTTGCTTTAGTATTTGAATTACTTTAGATATATAAGGAAGAAATTCCTCACTATGTGATTTTAGATATTCATCCATAGTTTTATTAATAAAGTCAAACATTTCATTTTCATACTCTTCGATTAGTGAAAATAAATCTGAATAATGAGCATAGAATGTGCTTTTGGATATCTCAGCTCGTTCTATAATTTCTTTTACAGAAATCTTATTAATATTCTTTTTTTCATAAAGAAGCTCTAAAAAAGCTTCTTTTATTAATTTTTTACTTCTAATTTTATTCTTGTATTCAGCCATTTTTTTAAAAAATAGACAATTTAATTATTTAGTTCGAAATCATACAGTTTAAATTATTTGTCTATTTATTTTCCTTTCTAAGTTAATTATACTACAAATACCTTAAAAAACAAACTCGAGTATAAAATTATACTCAGGTTCAAAAAGAGTTGATTCAATGAATATTTTAGAGGTAAAGCATTTAACAAAAGACTATGGTAATAAAAGAGGTGTATTTGACGTTTCATTTACGATTAAAAAAGGCGAAGTGTATGGCTTTTTAGGACCTAATGGAGCAGGAAAATCTACAACAATTAGGCACCTATTAGGATTTTCTCATCCTGATAAAGGGGAAACAAAAATTTTAGGCTACAATTCTTTTTTTGATTATAGCAAAGTTTTAAAGGACGTTGGTTATATTCCTGGAGAAATTAGTTTGCCTGCAGGACTTAATGGTATTGAGTTTATAAAAATGATGCAACAAATGCAAGGTAAGGTAAATGAGGAAAGGTTAAATTATCTTTTAGATATTTTTAAGCTAACAAAAGAACAATTATTAGTAGAAACAAAAAGGATGAGCTTAGGAGTAAAAAGAAAACTAGCGATAGTAGTTGCTTTTATGTCAGATCCACAAGTTTTGATTTTAGATGAACCTACTAGTGGATTAGATCCTATGATGCAAGAGGTATTTATCGATCTAATAAAAGAAGAAAAAAAACGCGGTAAAACAATTTTATTATCTAGCCATATCTTTCAAGAGGTTGATGCTACTTGCGAGAGAATTGGAATTATTAAAGATGGCAAGTTAGTGTCAGAATTTAATAGTTCGGATTTAAAACATAACAAGCTAAAACGTTATAAATTGATTTTTAAAACAAATAGAGATTTTAAAAATGCATTAACATCTATTGAAAATGCTAGCTATATTAATGTTTTAAATAAAGATGATAATAAAAAGACAATACAGCTAAGCTGCCATGATGATTATATTAATTCCTTTTTAGAAATAGTATCTTCTTATCAACTTGAGGATTTTGTCAATCTAAAGGAAACACTTCAGGATTATTTCATGAAATTTTACAAGGAAGATAGAGAATATGGAGGATTAAATTAAATGGCAAAAGATATAATTGAAATAAAAAATCTTACTAAAGATTATGGTGATGGTAAGGGAATCTTCGATATCAATTTAGCAATAAAAGAAGGAGAAATGATTGGCTTTGCAGGAACTAATGGAAGCGGAAAAACAACAACTATTCGTTCTATTTTAGGCTTTATAAAGCCTGATTCAGGCAAGGTAATTGTAAATGGTCTTGAATCTTGGTCTAATTCTAATGAAATTGTAAAATGTATTGGTTATGTACCAGGAGAAATTAGCTTTCCAGATTTACCAACAGGGACATCTTTTTTAAATAGTCAAGCAGAATTCTTAAATTTAAAAGATATGACCTATGCTAATCAACTCATAAAAGCATTACAACTTGATACAGGTGCTAATTTAAAAAGAATGAGTAAAGGAATGAAACAAAAAACAGCACTTGTAGCAGCATTGATGAACGATGCTAAAATAATAATTTTAGATGAGCCAACTACAGGACTTGACCCCTTAATGAGAGTTGAATTCATGAAAATAATAAAAGAAGAACATAAAAAAGGAAAAACAATTTTAATGAGTTCACATATGTTTGAGGAATTAGAAGAAAGTTGCGATAGAGTAATGTTAATTAGTAATGGTCATTTAGTTGATGTGGCTGATATGAATAAAATAAAAAATAGACAAGAAAAAGAATTTAAGATTGAATTTAAAAATGAGTTAGATTTTAATAATTTTATGAAAGATGGTTTTAAAATAACTAGAATTCAAAAAGAATATAATCAAGTATCAATTGAAATAAATAAAAGTGATATAAATTTTCTTTTAAATAGTCTAAAAAAATATGATGTTAAATACATATCTGAGCTTGAATATAATTTAGAAAAATACTTTAAAAATAAGATGAGGAGTGAAAATGATGTTTTCTAAAGCACTTTTTAAACAATCTAGCAAAGCGAATGGAATAATGTGGCTAATTGTGACGACCGCGGTATGTTTCATATTAGCATGTTTAATGATTATTAGTGGTTCGGGTAACCTTAGTAATATGAAAAATTCAATAGAAGACTCAATAATTGTTGATACAATCGAGTCAAATACAACAAATAAGGCTCTTAATAATTATAGATTAGATAACAAATATATGGCCTATTTTGATGAAATATTTGTTAATAATACCCTAAGTATGATAGATAATAATGAGAAGAATAAAGTACTAGAGTATAAATCTAAACTAATTGAATGGTATAAGTCTAAGCCAAGTTTATCAATTGCTCTTCCATCCTGGAAAGATAAAATGCCAAAACCAGATGGAATAGAAGAACAAATTCTTTTGAAATATTTTGCAGATTGGATTAATGAAGAACCTAAAAAAGATGGAATTAGTGAAGAAGAATATAATACTTTGTATAAAAACTGGCAAGAAAACATTCCTACAGCTTCAATGGCAATTGTTAGTAGTAATGCCTTGAATAAAGAGATGATGACCAAAATTTATGGAAAAAGTATATTAGATTTAAAAACTAAAATTATGGCTGAGACAAATGATGATAATCTAGTAAATATAGTTTTGTTCACAATGAATCCAAATAGTATGGCTGATGATGAATATAATAAGATTGAACAAGGATCAGCACTAAAAGCTTATGATGTTGAAAACTTAATTATAAACATATCAAATGAAGATTATAAAAAAATTGATAATGATGAGAAACCTACAAATACTATAAATTATATTCTTGGTGTAGAAAGATATGATTATCGTATTAGCCGTAGCCAATATGCTATTCCGATGCTAATAGCTGATAAGATGAATCAAGAGGAAATGATTAAGCAATTGATAGATGAATTAAGCGTATATAATGTTGATCGTGAGAAATATGACAGTTTTGGATTCACATATGAGAGCGTTAAAAAAGCAACTACAAATGATGTTTTAACATATGAGGTAAGATTAAAAAATGAGATAGAAGAAGGAAAAACCTATACATCAGTTACGGATTTTTATAATCAAATTTCCTCAAATGAAGAAAAACTTTTAGGAACCTTATCATCAAGTTTATTAGATACATTACCTACTGATGTTTCTACTGCTTTAGAAGAAATTGGACAAATGGATTTATATAGTTTAATGATTGGATCTATTTTCTTTAAGATTGCTGGACTATTATTACCAATCATATATATGATAATGACAGCTAATAACTTAATAGCAGGTCAGGTTGATTCAGGATCAATGGCCTATATTTTAGCCACTTCAACTAAAAGAGAATCTGTAAGTTTTACACAAGCATGTTATTTAATAATTTCTTTATTTTTAATGTTTTTGTGTACAGCAGTTACAAGTGTTATATGCTTTAGTATAATTAATATTACTAATACAAATTTAACCTATGCTAAATTAATGCTAATAAATTTAGATGCGTTCTTAGTTTTATTTTCACTTTCAGGAATTAATTTTTTCACCTCTAGTTATTTCGATAAAACAAAAAAATCGATGGCAATTGGTGGTGGATTGAGTATGTTTTTCTTGGTGGCAACAATGCTTGGATTATTTGGTTCACCTGTAATACCAGCTGTTGTTAGAATAGATGCTCTTAATAACTTCAATTATGTGTCTTTAATATCATTATTTGATGCAGTATCAATTATTGATGGTACTAATGCATATATTTGGAAAATGGCTATCTTAGCTTTAATTGGAATTGTTTTTTACATTGCAGGAGCGATTAAATTTAAGCGCAAGGATTTACCTTTATAAAGATAAAACGATAATTTCCCATAATTGTTAGATATTTTAAAGATATTTATTTAATAAAATATAGGTGTCTTAAAAAGACAAACACCCTAATAAATATCTTTTCACAAAACTATAACTCCCAAAAAGAAAGAATGGCTTGCCCTAGTTAAAGGTGAGCCATTTTTTCATAAAAATTTTTAAATATGGTAAATAATGGTATTTATTAAAATTGCTTTACTAAGTAAACTATAAATAGTAAAATATTAATATCATTGGAGTGTGAGATTATGCTAAGATTAAAAAAAATAACGAAAATTTATCAAGTTGCAGATATGAAGGTAGAAGCTCTAAAGGGGATTAATTTATCATTTAGAAAAAATGAATTTGTTTCTATTTTAGGGCCATCAGGTTGTGGAAAAACAACGATGCTAAATATAATTGGCGGGCTAGATAAATATACTTCAGGTGATTTAATAATTAGTGGTAAAAGTACTAGAGATTTTAAAGAATCAGATTGGGATATTTATCGTAATCATAGAATTGGATTTATTTTCCAAAGCTATAATTTAATTCCACATCAAACAATTTTAGGAAATGTTGAACTAGCACTAACTATTGCTGGTATTTCTAAAGAAGAAAGACAAAAAAAGGCTAAAGCTGCTTTAGATAGAGTAGGATTAAAAGGTCAGTACAATAAAAAACCTAATCAACTTTCAGGTGGTCAATGTCAAAGAGTAGCAATAGCTAGAGCCTTAGTTAATGAGCCAGAAATATTATTGGCTGATGAACCAACAGGTGCCTTAGACACTTAAACATCTATCCAAATTATGGAGCTTATTAAAGAAATAGCTAAAGAAAAGTTAGTTATAATGGTTACACATAACCCTGAATTAGCTGAAAAATATTCTACACGTATTGTGCGTTTGTTAGATGGTAAGGTAATAGAAGATAGCAATCCTTTCTTAGAGGAAGATGAAATTAAGGAAGTAAGTTCTAATAATAACAAAAATGAGGTTGTTATAACTAAAAAGAATAAAGAAAGAGCTAAAATGAGCTTTTTTACAGCTTTTAAATTATCAGCACGTAACCTATTATCAAAATCAAAACGAACAATTTTGACTTGTATTGCTGGTTCAATTGGTATTATAGGTATATCTGTTGTTTTAGCTGTTTCTTCAGGCGTAAGAGGCTATATTGCCTCTATGCAAGATGATATGCTTTCAGGCAATCCTATTACTATAGATGAGACAGCTTATGATCTAGAGGCTTTTATGGGTAATATGTCAACAACAGAAAAGCTAGAGGTAGTTAAGGATCATGTTAATGTAGATTCATTATTAGAATATTTTGCTAAAAATTTAACAGGTGATGAGGCCTTTGTTATTAATAATGAAATAACTAAGGAGTATATTGACTATTTAAAGGCAATGCCTGAAGAATACTATAACGCATTAGTTTTTCGTTATGGTATCAATTTGAGTAATAATTTATATACAAATTTTAGTACTAATGGAACTAATAAAATGGCCTCTTTAACAACTATAAAATCTACTTATACTTCAGTTTTAAAAAGTGAGCCAGATTTTGCAAATTATGCAAGTTTAATTTTGTCACTTGCATCTCCAATAAGTCAAACAATACCTAATGAAGAATATATTTTAAGTCAATATGAAATAGAAGCAGGTCATTATCCAACAAAAGAAGATGAAATTGTTTTAGTTGTAAATAATGATATGTCAATAAATGATTTAGTCTTAGCTGAATTAGGTTATTATACACAAGAGGAATTTTTAGATTTAGCAATTAATATGGGTTCTGATAGTAATAAGTTGCGTTTTTCTTATGATGAATTAATGTCAAAGGAATTTTATTATTATCCAAATAATAGTATCTATAAGAAACAAGATAGTACTATGACTAATATTAATCCTTATGAATATCAAGCGTATGCTGATGATCTAGGAGAAGCCCCTTTAAAGCTAAAGGTTGTAGGAATATTGAAACCTAAAGATGATTTAATGTATGGTTCATTATCTAGTGGCTTTTATTACACCGAAGCTTTAACAGAAAGATTTATTAAAGATTCTCTTAATTCAGAAATCATTCAAGCTGGTAAAGAAAGTGTTGATTTCATTAATCAATATTCTCCAACTGAAATTTCAGTTGATGATTTTAGATACGGTTTAACATTTACAATGAATGATAATCAGGTTTCTTTAAATAAAATTACATACAAATATGAATATTATGATGTAGATGGTAATAGATTTACAACTTCTGCTGAATTAACTGCTAGCACAAGTAGTGATAGTATGGGAATGTTTGGTGGTGGAATGATGGGTGGAAGTGTTAGTGCTTCAGGACCATCACTTAGAGAATTAGGTGGTAATGATGTTCCTAATGGTGTAAGTATTTATCCAATAGATTTTGAACAAAAATTCCTGGTTACTGATTATTTAGATGCTTGGAATGAAGATGGAGACATTATAGTTAATGGTGTTACTCTTACTAAAGAAGAACGTAATGAGATTAAATATACAGATAATTTAGAATTAATTATAAATTTGATTAATGGTATGATTAACATTGTTACAATTGCATTAATATGCTTTACAGCGCTATCACTTGTTGTTTCATGTGTAATGATAGCAATCATTACTTATGTATCTGTAATGGAACGTGTAAAGGAAATTGGTGTAATTAGATCATTAGGTGGTAGGAAAAAAGATGTTTCTAATTTATTTAATGCAGAAACAGTCATTATAGGTACACTTTCAGGAATTGTAGGTTTAGTTATAACATATGGCATTTCAATTGTTGCGAATATAATTGTAAAAGCTTTAACAGGTGTTTACCCTATTGCATCTTTACCATGGTATCAAGCTTTAATTATGCTAGCTATAAGTATTTTATTAACTGCAATTTCAGGATTTATTCCTGCCCGTTCAGCAGCTAAAAAAGATCCTGTAGTTGCATTAAGGACCGAATAATACAATTTCCCATAATTGTTAGATATTTTAAAGATATTTATTTAATAGAATATAGGTGTCTTAATAAGACAACCCCCTAAAAATATCTTTTCACAAAACTATAACTCTCCCAAAAATAAAAATGAGCCCTAGTTAAAGGCTCATTTTTATTTTTAACTAATAAAGAAATAAATAATAAATATAATTGCAAGAATTAGAAGCATTGGATTCAAATCCTTAAAGAAGGAATTATCATCTTTTTTTCTAAAAGTTATGGCTTTTAATATAACGTAACTAATTACCCCAAAGGCGATACCATTAGTTATTGAATAAGTTAATGGCATTAACCAAATTGTAAAGAATGCTGGTATGGCTTCGACAGGATTTTTCCAATCAATATCAATGGTTTGGCCCATCATAGTAACACCGACCATTATTAAAATAGCTGCAGTCATTTCTGATGTTACTATAGATATTAGTGGGGATAGAAAAAGTGCTAAGAAAAATCCTAGAGCAGTAATTAAATTTGCTAGGCCAGTTCTAGCTCCTGATTCTATTCCCGTCATCGTTTCTCCAAATGATGAAGCAGGAGATGTTCCTAGTCCTGTTGAAACAAAAACACATAATGAATCTGCGATTAAGACTTTCTTTAAGGCTTTTTTATCCTTTAGGTTTAAAGTATCTTCAGTAGCACTTATATTACCAGCTGCATTAAAAATCAATAGGAATAGAATTGCGAAAAGACTGATAAATATTTCTAATGATTTATCTAGCGAAAGAGTCTTAAAACCATCTATAAAACCTGTAAAATTAGGCTTTGCAGGGATAGAAAAGATACCATTAAAAACTATTCCTGTTTCTAAGTTACACAATGTCAAGATAATACCAAACAATAAAGTCCCTAGTAATGTAATGATTATAGAGCCTTTTACTTTTAAGGCTGTTAAAACTATTATCAACAAAAGTCCAAACAAAGCAATCCAGACACTAGGATTTGCAAGATTTCCTAAAGAAATTAGAGTTGAATCATTTTTTACAATTAACCCGGCATTTATAAAGCCAACTAGAGCAATGAAAAGTCCTATTCCAGTTCCAATTGCCTTTTTTAAAAAGGTAGGTAAAGACTTTATTATCAATTCTCTAAATCCGGTTATAGTAAGAACTAGATATAAAATTGCACTTATAAAAGAAATAGATAAGGCTTCGTTGAAACTAAATCCATAAATTTGGCAAATAGTAATGGCAAAAAAAGAATTTAGACTCATACTAGAGGCAATACCAAAAGGCTTATTTCCTAAAAGTCCCATTATCAATGTACTAATCCCTGCGGTTAGTGCTGTGGCGGTAAAAAGTGAAGCAAAATCTGCATCAGTACTAGAAAGAATTTGAGGATTAACAAAAATGATATAACTCATAGCTAAGAAGGTAATTAAACCGCCCATTATCTCCTTTGAAATGGTTGTACCATTTTCCTCAAGTTTAAAATAATTATTTAAGATTTTTTTCATTTGAATGTCACCATTTCTTATTATATCATAAAAATATATAATGTGTGATATATTGTGTTAATTTTGCCATACATTTTCCTTGTATATTTGATATAATAGGAATATAATAAATAAGTATTTTTATTGTGGTGGTGATTTTATGCATGATTTAAAAAGAATCTTAGGTTACTTAAAACCTTATAAAAAAGAATTAATCATTACCCTACTATTAGTTGTTGTTGAGACCTTTTTTGAATTAATAATTCCTTTTTTAATGAAAGACATTATTGATATAGGTATTGAGCAAGGTAATATTAGAGAAGTAATGATTATTGGTATGGAAATAATAGGTTGTGCAATTATTTCATTAGTAACAGGACATTTTTATTCTCGTTATAATGCTAAATTGGTTACTCATTTTTCATATCATTTAAGAGAAGAGGCTTTTAAGAAAATTCAAGACTTTTCCTTTTCTAACTTAGATCATTTTCATACTACATCATTAATTACAAGAGTAACTAATGATGTTATGATAATGCAAAACACTCTAGCAGGAGGATTGAGACCATTAACTAGATCGCCAATGATGCTTTTAATGGGAATAGGATTATCCTTTATAATGGCTCCTCAAATTGCATGGATATTCATATGTTTTGTACCTATCTTAGCAATAATTTTATTTTTTATTGTTAGAACAGTGGCTCCTCAATATTCTGTTATGCAACAAAATTTAGATAACTTAAATGGTGTTGTTAGAGAGAATGTTACTGCTATAAGAACAGTAAAATCATATGTTAGAGAAGATTATGAGGAAGAAAAATTTGATAAGGCTAATAAAAAGGTAATGGATACAACAAAATTTACCTTTAGAATCGCTCAGCTTAACCAACCATCATTTCAATTTGTAATGTATGGTGTTACAGTTGCAATTTTATATTTTGGATCAAAATTAGTTAATAAAGGTGATTTAGCGGTTGGAACACTATCTGCTTTATTATCATACATCTTACAGGTTGTTAACTCTTTAATGATGTTTTCTAATGTTTTCCTTTTAGTAAATAGAAGTTTTGCTTCTAGTAAACGTTTATGCGAAATATTTGATGAACAGCCTGATATTAAATCTAATGGTTCTGCTTTAGAAATTGTTGAAAGTGGGAAAATAGATTTTAATCATGTTTATTTTAAATATAAAGCAGGCACTGGAGAATATGTTTTAAGTGACATTGACTTACATATTAAAGCTGGTGAAAGCATTGGTATTTTAGGTGGTACTGGTTCTTCAAAATCAACTTTAGTTTCACTAATATCAAGATTGTATGATGTTACTGAAGGAAGCATTTTTATAGATGATAAGAATATTAAGGATTTTGATTTAGTAAATTTACGTGATAGTATATCAATTGTGCTACAAAATAATGTTTTATTTAGTGGAAGCATAAGAGAAAACTTACTTTGGGGAGATCCTAATGCCTCTGATGAAGAAATATTAAATGCATGTCATATTGCTTGTGTTGATGAATTTTTAGATAGATTATCTGGTGGGCTAGATTATGACTTAGGACAAGGTGGCGTTAATGTTTCTGGTGGTCAAAAACAAAGATTATGTATAGCTAGAGCGTTATTAAAAAAACCTAAGGTAATAATTTTTGATGATTCAACATCTGCTTGTGATATGGAGACTGAACGTAAGATTATGCGAGGAATTAGAAGTTTAAAAAATGTTACGAATATTGTTATAGGTCAACGTATTACATCAGTTATGGATGCCGATAGAATTATTATTCTAGATGATGGTAAAATAGTTAATATCGGAAATCATGATGAGCTTTTAAAGAATAGCTCAATTTATAAAGAACTTTATGATGCACAGTTAGGAGGTGTTCTAGATGGCTCCAACGCTAAGTAGAAAACGTCCGGATAATCTAAAATTAACTATAAAACGTTTATTATCATATATGGGACGTCATAAATTCTTATTATTATTAATCGCAATATTAGTAACAATATCTGCGATGGCTAATTTACTAGGAACTTATATGTTTAAGCCAATTATTGATAAGTATGCTAGTCCAGGGAGTGTACATTATAATGACTTATGGCAGGCAATTTTGTTAGAGGCTGGAATTTATTTTTGTGGAGCTTTAGCTACTCTTGGTTATACCCAAATGATGGTATATTTGGCTCAAAAAATAATTTATGAAATGCGTCGAGATGTTTTTCATAAAATGGAAATGTTACCACTACAGTATTTTGATACTAGAACACATGGTGACATTATGAGTAATTACACAAATGATGTTGATACATTATCTGAAGCTATGAATAATGCATTTGCAATGCTAATTTCTAATTTTATTCAAATAATTGGCTTATTAGTTTTAATTTTTGTATTAAATTGGTTATTATCAATTTTAGTATTTGTATTTTATATCATTATGTTTATATACATCATCTATGCTAGTAAAAAATCTAAGAAATCATTTAATGAGCAACAAAAGGTTATGGCAACCGTTAATGGTTTTGTAGAAGAAACACTAGCAGGACAAAAAGTTGTTAAGGTATTTAATCATGAGAAGAAAAATATTGAAACATTCCATCAACATAATTTAGAATTACAACAAGCTGGTGAGAATGCTTTAAGATATGCATTTTCAATGATTCCTTTTGTAGTATCAGTATCATACATAAATTATGCAATTGTTGCGATAGTTGGTGCATTAATAGCAATACATCCAATATTAGGAATTAACTTCACCTTAGGTGGAATAGCATCATATTTAGTATTTGTTCGTCAAGCTACAATGCCTATTAATCAATTTACACAGCAGTCAAATCTATTGCTTAATGGTCTTGCCGGTGCGGAAAGATTATTCAAGATTATCGATGAAAAACCTGAAGTTGATGATGGCCTAGTAAAACTTGTTAACGTAAAAGAAGGCACTAATGGATTAGAGGTTTGTGAGGATAGAACTAATCTTTGGGCATGGCAAAAAGTTGATGGTACTCTTGTTCCTTTAAAAGGAGATGTTAGATTTTTCAACGTTGATTTTTCATACATTCCTGGCAAGAGAATTTTAACTGATCTTAGTCTTTATGCTAAGCCTGGGCAAAAAATTGCTTTTGTTGGTGCTACAGGTGCGGGCAAAACAACAATTACTAATCTTATAAATCGTTTTTATGAAATTGAAGGTGGCACAATAACCTATGATGGTATTGATATTAAAACGATTAAAAAAGATGATTTAAGACACTCTTTAGGTATAGTATTGCAAGACACACATTTATTCACAGGAACTATAATGGATAATATTAGATATGGTAAACTTGATGCGACTGAAGAAGAAGTTATTGCGGCAGCTAAGCTTGCTAATGCAGATTCATTTATAAGAAGATTACCTAATGGATATAATACATTAGTAACATCTGATGGAGGTAATTTAAGTCAAGGTCAAAGACAATTACTTTCTATTGCTAGAGCAGCTGTTTGCAATGCTCCTGTGTTAATTTTAGATGAGGCAACTTCTTCAATTGATACTAGAACTGAGGCTTTAGTACAAAAAGGTATGGATAAACTTATGGAAGGTAGAACAGTCTTTGTTATTGCACATCGCCTTTCTACAATAAAGAATGCTAATGCTATTATGGTTTTAGATAAAGGAAAGATTATCGAACGTGGTGATCATGAGGATTTATTAGAGAATCATGGCATATATTATCAGTTATATACAGGAAAGTTAGAATTAGAATAAAAAAACGGGTATCTAAAACAATAGATACCCATTTTTTTATATTCATATAAATTATTAACAATGTGAGACACTATGATTATTAAATAAAATTTGTGGTATATTTGGAAATAAACGATTTGTTAAACGTGCAATATATCCTACTAATAAGGCAGCAACAATTGTTCCTTCTCTAACACCCTCGATGCTTCTACTTAAAACTAATGATAGCAATAAGGCAATAACAGATATTGAAATATCAAAGATAATTTTTGTGATTCCAAACTCAGTGTGAAATGTTTGTACAATTGCTCTAACAAATGATTCTCCGGGAAGCATAACAACATCAGCAAGCATTTCCATATAAACTCCTAATCCCAAAATAAGACATCCTAATAACAAATAAAATAAAGAAAGAAGATAATTAGATGGAATTAACCAATTTAAAAGGAACATGCAAAAATCAATGAAATATCCAAAAATAATAGAAACAGGGATTTGCAATAAGTATTCAATTTTAAATTTTTTTCTTAATAATATTATTTGCATTAATATTAATATTAAACTGAATATGATTGTAAAGTTTCCTAGTGAAGGTGAGTAATTTAAACTTAGAACATAGGGAATTGCAGAAATTGGCGATGTACCTAATGAGGCTTTTGTAATAAATGCTACTCCTAATGAATTAATAAATAAACCAATTATAAATACTATATATCTTTTAACTTTAACCATTTTTTTCTCTCCTTTTACTTGAAAATAATAGCACTATTACAAAAACATGTCAATATTTACATGTTTTGCTTTTCATATAATTATGTTATCATAAATAAAAGGATGGTATTATAAATATGGGAACTTTGAAATATGCTATACTAGGTCTCCTAAATAGGAAGAGTATGACAGGATATGATTTGAAAAAAGAATTTGAAACGACATTATTTGAGTTTTGGAGTGCCAAACATAGTCAAATATATCCAGAATTAAAAGAATTAACAAAAGAAAAACTTATTTCATTTAAAATAGAAATCAGTGGAACAATATTAGAAAAAAAGGTATATACAATTACTGATAGTGGGAAAAAAGAACTTCAAAATTGGCTTTTAGAAAAGGAAGATAAAAACATTATACCAAAGGATGAATTTAAACTTAGATTGTTTTTTTCAGATGTATTACCTGTTGAAAAAAGAATAGAGCTTATAGACGAACAATATTATTTTCATAATAAAAGAAAAGAATATTTTGAACAAAAGTTATCTAAATTTTCTAATATACCACCTAAAATGGATTCTGAGCTTTCTGATTATTTAGTTCTTTTAGGAGGAATAAAAAGGGAAAATATGCTTTGTGAATGGTTAATAGAATGCAAGAAATTAATAGCCAATAAAGAAGAACAAAAATAAGAAAAAAATTGCTTAATTTGAAAAAAGTGATATAATTCTAGTGTTTGTGCTTTTTAGGAGGTTAGTATGTTTTTAGAAGATTATCAAGTAATTAGTAGAAGTAGTGTTAGAAAAGTAAAACTACTTAAAGAAAATCCACTAGGATATATACTTTCTTCAATGCTAGCAGGAGCCTTTGTTGGTATTGGTGTTTTATTATCATTTTCTATTGGTAGTCAATTGCATAATTCGGATTTTCAAGTATTCGAAAAAATTATGATGGGGGCTTCATTTGCTATTGCATTAAGTCTTGTAGTTTTTGCTGGTTCTGAATTATTTACTGGTAATACAATGGTTGCCTTTATAGGTATAACTAAAAAAGAAATATCCCTTAAAGAAGGCATTTTACTTCTAGTAGTTAGCTATATTGGTAATTTTTTAGGGGCAATTATTTTGGCACTATTATTCTTGGGTACTGGTATATTAGATGGCCCTGTAGGTGAATATATGACATATTCATACAATAATAAAACTCATGGCACATGGTATGGTCTTTTCTTCAAAGGAATTTTATGTAACATGCTTGTTTGTCTTGCGGTTTGGAGTTGTACAAGAACAAAGTCTGATAGTGCAAAATTGATAATGATTTTTTGGTGCATATTAGCATTTGTTGTTACTGGTTTTGAGCACTGTGTTGCTAATATGACACTATTTTGTTTACCACTTTTCCATAATCCTAATGATATTGACATTTTGGGTATGTGGTATAACTTGTTTTTTGTTACAATAGGAAATATAGTAGGTGGAATGCTTTTTGTTGGTTTACCATATTTTATTATTTCAAGAGAAAAGAAAGAGGAGTAATCTTTCTTTTTTTGTTATTATAGAGTATAATTATGATACTATATTTAGAGGGGAGATTTAGTTTATGAATATTTATGATATAGCAAAAGAAGCTAATGTTTCTATTTCAACCGTTTCTAAATATCTAAACAATAAAAATATAAGACCAGAACTTAAAGAAAGAGTAGAAGCTGTTATAAAAAAATATAATTATGTACCTAGTGCTATTGCACAAGGTTTAGTTTCAAAGTCAATGAAAACAATAGCAGTTATGGTAGTCGATTTGCGCTTTCCACACTATTCTACAGCGGCTTTCAAAATAGATATGACATTGTCTCCCCTAGGATATCGTGTAATTATTTGTAATACGCTAGGTGATGTAAAAAATAGTTTGAAATATATTGAATCATTATTAAAAATAAATATTGATGGTATTATTTTCATAGGATCTATTTTCAATTTTTTAAATAATTTTCCAGCCTTGCTTAAAAGATTAGACAATATTCCTATCGTTTGTAATAATGGTAAATTAAATACTAAGCGCGCAGTGTCTGTTTTTGTTGATGATAAACTTGGAATGCAAAAAGCTAGCGAATATTTAGTGAAAAAGGGTAGAAAAAATATTCACTATATTCAGTATTTAGATACTACGAGTTCTAATTTAAAGGCTAGCGGATATAAAGAAACAATGGAAAAATATGGCTTACCTGTAAAAATATATCATACTACAGAATTTTTTGATGGTGGTTATGATAGTATGACTAACATTTTAAAATCAAAGGAAAAAATTGATGCTGTCATTTGTGGTGAGGATTTAGTAGCCATGGGGGCTATCTCTTGTTTAAAGGAAGCTAATATAGCTGTTGGTAAAGAAGTAGATGTGATTGGTTATAACGCTAGTGAGTATACTAACTTATGTGCGCCAAGAATGACATCTGTGGATAACTTAATTGAAAAAACGTCTGAAGAATCAGCACTTGTATTATTAAAAATGCTAGATGGTGAAGACATTAAAGATATAAATTTAGAGCCTATACTTTGTATTAAAGATTCAGCTTAATAATAAATCGATTAGATATCATCTTATTTGAGATGATATTTTTTTCTTTTTTAAAAAATTTAAAAAAATTAAAAAAAACTCTTGTCAATTGTTTCTAAAAGTGGTATTCTAAATAATGTAAAGGCTTTCATTCGATGAAAAAGATATATACAATGGGGTTATTTTTTTTGGGACAAACAAAAAGCGCTTTTTCTTTAGATGCAAAGCACGATATAAAACTAAATAGAGGAGTGGTAATATAAATTTAAAAGGGGTAGAATTTAAATTTTAAACAAAAAAAGCAAAAAAAATATGAAATCAGATTAAGGAGGATATTATGCATATTTTTGCTATCATTGCATCAATACTATTGCTAGCTGCATTAGTAGGATTTGTTTATTATTGTATTAAGGGTGGTAACTTAATCATCGGATTATTTATTACTACTGTATTTTGGTTATTGATTGGTACAGTATACACTGTATGGAGTGCTGCTGCGAATAATGAAGTAAAGTCATTCACAGATTGCTGGAATTTGATTGTTGGTAATTTCAATAATGTATTTAGTGATGGTCCTATCGGATATGGTACTACTACAACAATCATTATTTTCGCAAGCTGGTTTGGCCGTGTAATTGTTGATACTGGTATCGCAAAAGCATTAATTAGAAAAGTTGTTGAGTTATCTGGAAATAAGCAATTATTAACTGTATTAGTAGTTTCAATTGTTTCTGCATTAATTTTCACTAGTGTATTTGGTCCAGGTAGCGTTATGGCAATCGGTGCTATTATTTTACCTATTTTGTTATCAATTGGTGTAAGTAAAAAGATTGCTGTTGGTTCATTCTTAATGAGTGTTGCTGCTGGTATGTATGTAAACAATGGTTATATTTCTCAATTCTCTGGACATGCATTGTTTAAAGAATTATGGGAAAGCACAACATTCCAAAGCTCATTCTTAACATTCTCTTGGTTAGCATTCTTAATTCACGTTGTTATTATGATTGGCTTTATCGTTTTCAACTATTATTTTGCAAAGGATAAAACTAAAGCATGGGCAATGGCTGATGAAGATCAAGAACAAGAAAAAGAATTATCAAATTGGACATTCGTTGTACCATTTATTCCTATCGTATTTGCTTTAGTGATTGCATTAGTAAATATGTTTGGATATAGCGGAAGTGATGTACAATTAACAACATTCGCTCCTATATTCTTATTCGTTGTAGGTATTTTCTTCGGTTTATTATTAACTGGAAATTTAAAAACATATAAGAAAGCTGTTGATACAACTCAAAAGACTTTATTCAATGGTATTTCTGACGTTGCATTATTAATTGGTATGTTATTAGTTATGAACATGTTCTCAACTGCAGCTAGTAACTTAGCAGCTCCAATCTTCACAGATGCATTAGCAGGTGGATTAGATTGGATTACTAAGACTCCAATAATTATCGTATTGATTTTCATTGTTCTAGCTCCATTAGCATTGTTCAGAGGACCTTTCATGATTTGGGGTTCTGGTATTGCATTAGCATCAGTATTATTCCCAATTATTGGTCCTGCATCACCATTATTATTAGTATTATTCTATGTACAACCTGTTGGTATTACTGCACAATCTTGTCCTACTCAATCTTGGGGTATGTGGGCTCTATCATATGCAAAATATGAACCTAAGACATATATCCTAACTAACTTACCATGGGCATGGATTATTACTGCAATTAATATGTTATTAGCATATTTCATTTTGATGTAGTATAAGTTAGATTCAATTAATACCATCTAAATTTGATAAGAAGGAGAAAATTATGAGAAGTATTAGAATTGGTATCGATGTTGGCGGTACTCATACAAAAGCTGTCGCTATCAACAACGAAACAAATGAAATTGTTGGTAAAGGTTCAGTTAAAACAACCCATCACCACCCTCAAGGTGTTGCCTATGGTGTTATAAAGGCATTCGAAAAATGTGTTTCTGAAAACAATATTAAACCTGAGGAAGTAATTTTCATTGCCCACAGTACAACTCAAGCAACTAACGCCTTACTTGAAGGTGACGTTGCAAAAGTTGGCGTTATTGGTTTAGGTGGTGGAGGTCTTGGTGGAATATTTGTAAAGAAACAAACAGCCATCAAGAATATTGATCTAGGTACAGGTAAGCATATAGAAGTTGTTAATGCTTACATTAAATTAAAAGAATTTAGCGAAAAAAAGGCTGAAGAAGTTATTGATGATTTAATAAAACAAGGTGCTCAAGTAATTGTAGCAAGTAAAGCATTCGGTGTTGATAATATGAAAGAAGAAAAGATTATCGCAGAGATTGCTAACAAAAAAGGTTTCTTGAGCACAGCAGCCTCTGAAATTACAAAATTATATGGTTTAGCTACAAGAACACAAACAGCAACTTTAAATGCAAGTATTTTACCAAAAATGCTTGAAACTGCAAATAGTACTGAACAAAGTGTTCGTCAAGCAGGTATTAAAGTTCCTTTAATGATTATGCGTGGCGATGGTGGTGTTATGGAAGTTTCAGAAATGAAGAAACGTCCAATCTTGACAATGCTATCAGGACCTGCTGCTTCAGTTATTGGTGCATTAATGTATTTAAGAGCTTCAAATGGTATTTATTTTGAGGTTGGTGGAACTTCTACTAACATTGGTGTTATTAAGAATGGTCGTCCTGCCGTTGACTATACAATTTTAGGTGGACATCGTACATACGTTAACTCCCTAGACGTACGTGTATTAGGTGTTGCTGGTGGTAGTATGGTTCGTGCTAATAAAAATGGTATTATTGATGTTGGTCCAAGAAGTGCTCACATTGCTGATATGGAATATGCTGCCTTCACAGATCCAAAATTATTAGATGGTGCTGAGTTATATTTCATGCAACCTCGTGATAATGATCCAAGTGATTATGTAGCAATTAGATTGAAAAATGGTAAGAGTATTACAATTACTAATACATGTGCTGCTAACGTTTTGAAGATGCTTGATGATAATGACTTTGCAAAAGGTAGTTATGAAGCAAGCTATAAGGCAGTTAAATTATTAGCTGATTATATTGGTAAATCTGTTGAAGAAACGGCAGATCAAATTTTAAGAACATCATGTGAAAAAATCCGTCCTGTAATTGAAGAACTTATTTCAAAGTACAAAGTAGAGCGAGATCAAATCGTACTAGTAGGTGCAGGTGGTGGTGCTGGTACCTTATTAGCATACACAGCAAAAATGATGAACTTTAAATATCAAATACCTGTTAATGCAGAAGTTATTTCTTCAATTGGCGTTGCTTTAGCGATGGTTCGTGAAATGGTTGAAAGAACTATTCCAAATCCAACTGTTGATGATATTGCTAAGATTAAACGTGAAGCTAAAGAACGTGCTGTAAGAAGTGGTGCCGTTGAAGATACTGTTGAAGTATTCCTTGAAATTGATGAAACTACTCAAAAGGTTACAGCAATTGCAATGGGTTCAACAGAGGTTAAGACAACTGACTTATCTAAAAAGGTTGATGATGCTGAAGCATTAGAGATTGCAAAAGAAACATTCACTGATGCTAAAGACATTAAGATTGCTTATAGTAACAAATCTACCTTTGTTGTTTCTGGTGTTGTAAAGAATCGTACAAGTATTAGAATTATTGATAAGAAAGGCTTTGTCAAGGTTCAAAGAAGTGAAGGTAAAGTTGTCAAGACTACATTTGGCGAGGTAGCTAATACTTTAAAGAAGATATGGGATGAAACAGGAAATTATTCTAGTGAAATTAGAATTAATCCTGATATTTATGTAATTGTTGAAGGTAGAGTAATTGATTACTCTGGCTTAAGTACAATTGAACAAGTTGTTGGTCTAGTAAAAACAGAATTAATTGATTTAGATAAAGATGCAGAAATAGCTGTTGTATCTGCAAGAAATGGATTATATTAGTTATGCAAAATATTCGAGATAAGATTAGTTTATTATGTAAGAAAAGTGATATGGAAGTTTATATGGATTATATGGATAAGGATATCTCTGCCCATAGACTTCCTGTAGAAAAGAAAAAAGAGATCATTGAAAAGTCAATAGAGGTTGCGACAAAGTTTTATGAAAAGCTACAAGCTGATTTTGGTGATTTAAGTGTTGTTGAATATGCACGCAAATTATCAATTCCTATAAATTATGTTGAAGAAAAAGGAAATAAGTATTTTACATATTTAGGGTTATTCAAAGAAAAAACTCAGACTATTGTTGTAAATTTTGAGACCGTCTTACTTATTAAACGCATTGGTAAGCAATTTAATCTTGATAATCTTGTTAACTTGAACATGATTAAGGATGCAGTAATTGCTCACGAAATGTTTCATTATTTCGAATTAGTTAACCCAGATATTTATACTAATCAAAAAATTATTGACGCTAAAATCTTTGGTATAATAAAAACTAAATCAAGATTATTAGCCGCAGGTGAAATAGCTGCAATGCATTTCTCAAAGCTTTTAACTAAGCTAAATCATACAACATTAGTTTATGATAAAATATTTGCTTATGGTAGAAAGCTTGTTGCTTAATTTATTATCAACTTTGATAGATTATTTATAAGTCAATTATATAATTTACTATTGATAATTATTTCACAAAAAGGCTTATTAGCATCTATTGATGCAATAGCCTTTTTGTACATATTATAGTAAAAAATGTTTTGAGGAGGAAAAAAAATATGGAAATGACACTACGCTGGTTTGGTACAGGATACGATAGTGTAACTCTTGAACAAATCAGACAAATTCCTGGTGTAACAGGTGTAATCACTACATTATATAATACACAACCAGGTGAGGTTTGGAGCCAAGATGCAATTCATAAATTAAAAGAAGAGGTTGAAGCTGCAGGATTAAGAATTGCTGCCATTGAAAGTGTAAATGTTCATGATGCAATTAAAATTGGTTCGCCAGATCGTGATAAGTACATTGATAATTATATTCAAACTTTAGAAAATTTAGGTAAAGAAGATATTCATATTGTTGTGTATAACTTTATGCCAGTATTTGATTGGACTCGTTCTGATCTAGCTCGTGTTCGTCCTGATGGATCAACAGTTTTAGCTTATAATCAAGCAGAAATTGATAAAATTAACCCAAAGGCAATGTTTGATTCAATTAATGATAATTCAAATGGTTTCGTTATGCCTGGATGGGAGCCTGAAAGATTAGCAAAGCTACAAGAATTGTTCGATATGTATAAGGATGTTGATGACGAAAAATTATTTAATAACTTAGTATATTTCTTAAAGCGTCTTGGACCTGTTTGTAAAAAATATAATATTAAGATGGCTATTCATCCTGATGATCCAGCTTGGCCTGTATTTGGCTTACCTCGTATCATTACAGGTAAAGAAAGAATTTTAAAATTATTAAAGGCAGTTGATGAACCATATAACTGTTTAAATCTATGTACAGGTTCACTAGGATCTAATCCTGAAAATGATATTGTAGATATTATTCATGCTACTAAGGGACGTGTTCCTTTTGCCCATATTAGAAATTTACAATACAATTACCCTGGAGATTTCCAAGAGGCAGCTCATCTATCAAGTGATGGTTCAATGGATATGTTCAAAATTATGCAAGCATTCTATCAAACAGGATTTGATGGAATAATTCGTCCTGATCATGGTCGTATGATTTGGGGCGAGGTTGGAATGCCTGGATATGGACTATATGATAGAGCCTTAGGAGCATGCTACCTACAAGGTCTTTGGGAAGCAATTGATAAAGAGGAAAAAAGAAACAAATAATCGAGGTATAAAGATGAAGCTTACTTATGATAATATTTGTAATAAAGTAATTAATAATGTTTCATTACCAAAATATGATGTAAAAAAAGTAGTAGAAAATACAAAAGCTAATCCAATTTGGTTACACTTTGGTGCAGGTAACATATTTAGAGGATACATTGCAAGATTACAAGATGATTTGTTAAACCAAGGCTTAGCAACAAAAGGAATCATAGCTGCTGAAACCTTTGATTATGAAATAATTGATAAAATTTATAAACCAAATGATAATTTGACTTTAGTAGCTACTTTAAGTGCAACAAAACCCACAGAATTTAGAATTGTAGCTTCAGTTTGCGAAGGAGTAAAGGCTGATAGTAGTGATGTTTCTTCAAAGACTAGATTGAAAGAAATATTTACTAATAGCTCATTACAAATGATATCATTTACAATCACAGAAAAAGGTTATGGTTTAAAAGGTTTAGATGGTAATTATTTACCAGTAGTACTTAGTGATATTGAAAATGGTCCAAGTGAAGCAAAGCATGCAATGAGTATTGTGTGTGCATTATTATATGAACGTTATTTAGCAGGAAAATTGCCACTTGCAGTAGTAAGTATGGATAATTGTTCTCATAATGGAGAAAAATTACAAAATGCCATTTTAACAATAGCTAATGAATGGCAAAAAAATGGCTTTGTAACAAGCGAATTTATTGATTATCTAAATGATGAGAATTATATCACATTCCCATGGAGTATGATTGATAAAATAACACCACGTCCTGCAAATGAGGTTCTAGAAGAGGTAGAGAAACTAGGATTTACAAATATGGAGCCAGTTACAACCGCAAAGCGAACATATATAGCTCCATTTGTTAATGCAGAAGTATGTGAATATCTAGTAATTGAGGATAAATTCCCAAATGGAAGACCAGCTCTTGAAAAGGTAGGAGTATATTTGACAACTAGAGAAACAGTAAATAAGGTAGAAACAATGAAGGTAACAACATGCCTAAACCCACTTCATACTGCTTTAGCTGTATATGGTTGTTTACTAGGATATAAGAGTATTGCTAGTGAAATGGAATCTAAAGAATTAAAATCTTTAGTTGAAAATATAGGAAAAGAAGGAATGAAAGTGGTAGTAGATCCAAAGATTTTATCACCACAAAAATTCTTAGAAGAAGTACTATATGAACGTTTGCCAAATAAAGCAATACCAGATATGCCACAAAGAATAGCTACTGATACAAGTCAAAAAATTCCTGTAAGATATGGAGAAACAATTAAAGCGTATTTAAAGTCAAACACATTATCAGTAGATGATTTAACCTATATTCCACTTGCAATAGCAGGATGGTTACGTTACTTATTAGCCGTAAATGACAATTTAGAACCAATGGAATTAAGTGCTGATCCGATGCTAGAAGAATTATGTTCACAATTAAAGGATATAAAGGTAGGAAGTTTGAATAATGACTTAACTGCATTAAACCCAATTCTAGCAAATAAGCAAATATTTGGTGTAGATTTATTAGAAACATCATTAGGAGAAAAAGTAGAAGGAATGTTTAAAGAAATGCTTACAGGCAAGGGAGCAGTTCTAAACACCTTAAAGAAATATTGTAAATAGTATTTATCAATGGAGAGGTTAGAATATTATTAATTAAATGTTAATAAATAATCCCCCGAAATTTATTATCATAATTTTTTCTTAAACTAAAAATAATTATTTTAATTTCAAAATTGGTAAAAGTATATTAAGCTATAAATCAATTTATAGTAAAATAAAAAAAGCATGATTTTCATCTAAAAAATCATGCTTTTTTTATTTATGCTATGACATAGGTTTAAATTCTAATAATTGTATTTCTAATGGTTCTAGTTTTGTAACAAAAGTTATAGGATATCCTGTTATTTTCTCTTTTGTTATAGTAGGAATGGAACGCTTGCTAAGAAAATCAAATATTTCAGTAGTTAAATATGATATTTCACCCATTTGTATAAATAAATCATAAACACTTCCGTTGTTTTGATTGTAAATTCGTTTTGTTACATCATATGTACCATTGGCATCGTTTATTGTAAGTGAGATACTTATAGCTTTTTTATTTGGAAAAACTCCATACCTATCGTTGTAATTAGTGTTTATTCCAACTTCCTCAGCATATGTATCAGAGTAATGTGAATAATTGTAAAGTAATACTATAATGTCATTATTCTTTTTAGTTGCTATATAATTTTTACCTTTAGAAATTATTTTATCTCCTAATTTATTCAAAAAATAAAAAGCATAAAAGGCTGGTTTTTTTAATCCGTTTTTTGTGAACATTCCTAATCCACCATGGAATAATTCCTTTGGAAGTGTTAATTCTTCATGGAAGTCACTTAATAACCAATATCCTATTCCATCATACAAGTCATTGCTATCAATGATATTTTTTACAATGTATGTAGATTTAAATACAGTATCTGACAATAAATCACGATGGCTAGTAGTAGAATTCCATTCTGTAATATAAAGTGGAATAGTATCCATTTTTTTATTTTTTATTAATTTTTTTATTTCTTGCAATGTTTCTATAAATGAATCAGGATTTTTACTTAACCATAATGAGTCTGGCTTATAATTTGGATTGCTGAAAAAAGTACTTGAAAGCTCAATATCATAGTAATGAATTAATATAAAATCAAGCTTATAATTATTTTCGTTTACGAAATCAAAAAAATCAATCAACCAATCCTGATTACTTTTATATGCAGAAAAGGCTGCAGGACCACCAAATTTAGCATTAGGTAGTATGGATTTAAATATTTGGTAAGTATTGCTAAATAGTATTTTGTATGAATCCTTATCAAGGCCAAAAAGTGAGTTTTGATTTGAAGGTTCATTCCAAAGTGTAAATAGCCAATTATTTATTAACTCATTTTGATATCTAGAAATTAGATGCTCTAAAAAAGCTTTAATTAAATGATTCCATTTACGAATTGAATTTGGAGAAGATGTATTTGTTTTCTTCTTAAAAATTACTTTTTTTGTGTCACTAGCTAACAATGATGGCATAAAAGAAAGTTGGACTAATGGCTTTATATTAATAGAAATGAGGAAATCAAATACCATATCAACGAGATTAAAATTGTATATTGGATTTCCAGAAGCATCCTCATCATATACCATCATATCATCATCTAAGATACTATGCATTTTTATGAACTCATAGCCAATTTCCTTTTGAGCAATCTCTAATTGTTCTTGAATATTTTTTTGTAATAAATCGTGTGCCCTGCTTACTCCTATAAATTTTTTAAATTTCTTTATATAAGGAGATGTATGTTGATTGTTTATAGTTATATTTTCATTATCAATAGAAATTATGTTTGAAAAATGTAGATTTGAATCTTTTGTTAGATTCTCTTGTATAAATAAATTTAAATTACTTTGTAAAAAATCAGGATTACTTTTTTGGTAAATGAAACTTTTGGCTCTATCAATAGCAGTTTCCTTTTTTGCTAAAACCAATTGTTCCTTTCTCCATAAACTAGGAATAGTATTGTACTTTTCTTTAAATGCTTCTACGAATGATCTTGTATTAGGGAAACCATTTTTATCAGAAATTTCCTGTAACGATAATGATGCGTCATTTAAGTCTTCGATAGCAAAGCGAAGCCTTACTTCTTTTATGTAGTCAGTTACAGTCATATTCATTTTTTGTTTAAAAAAGCGTGATAAGTATGGAATTGATAGGAATGTTTTTTCAGCCAAATAAGGTAGACTTAAATCTTTGGTATATTCATTATTTATTATATCTAGTATTTTATTTAATTTGTCTAAATTTTCAAATGTTTGAGGGGTGCTATCTAACTTAAAATTAGCATAGAGTTCGTATAATAAATTTAAAGTTAATGATTCATTTATAAGACTTATAAACTTTTTACCATCAATATTATTAGATAAGATTTGAGCTATTATAGATTTTATTACGCCAAGCTTTTCAGGATTTTTTGAAAAAGAATAGGTGGCAGTTAATATTTCTTCAGGTAATTGTTTTAGTAGACTTGTCTTGATTTGTACAGTTAAAATACAAGTATTATGACCATGAAGTTCATGCCATTCATTTGCATTGAAAAGAATTCCATCTCCTTTTAATAGATTGACCTTTTTTTGAGTTATTATGCATTCAAGTGTTCCTTCAAGTACGAAAAGTATCTCGATTGATTGATGCCAATGTTTTGCTACATCATCTATAGTAGAAATAAATAAAGTTAATGGAAAATAATTTGGGAAATTAATTATTTCGTGATTGTTTTCTTTCATAATATCACCTATGTAAAAAATTAACCTTTCATAGTATAAATATAGCATTTTTTTAACTATTTGAAAATAAAAAATAAAATAAAAAATGGAAAATGTTTTCAAATGAGCAAAAAATAAACGTTGAAAGCGATAACAAAACGTGTTAGAAAGTGTTTTCAAGTATTATAATAAATACAACAAAGGTAGGTGTGGTAATAAATGAATAAATCTAGCTTTTTAAGAACAGAAGATATATGTAAGCGTTTTGGTGATTTATTGGCTGTTGATCATGTTAATTTAGACATTAGATTAGGCGAAATAAAAGGCCTAATTGGTGAAAATGGTTCAGGAAAGTCTACTATTTCACAAATGATTAGTGGAATTTATTCAATTACATCAGGAAAAATATTTTTAGAAGGTAAGGAATTTGCTCCATCTAATCCGCTTGATGCTAGAAATAATGGTATTGCTATGATTGTACAAGAGACAGGAACCATTGATAATCTAACTGTCGCAGAGAATATTTTTTTAGGAGATGAAAAAATATTTATCCACAAAGGTGTATTTAATAGGTTAGAGATGAATGAAAAGGCCAAGCAAGTAATGAAATTAGTTGATTTAGATTTAGATGTTACTAAGCCTGCATGTAACTACAATTTTGAAACAAGAAAGATGATAGAAATAGCTAGATCACTAGCATATAATCCTAAACTCTTTATAGTTGATGAGACAACTACAGCATTATCTCAGGATGGTAGAATTAAAATTCACAAAATAATGCAAGAGTTAAAGTCTCAGAATAGAGCAGTTTTATTTATTTCCCATGATTTAGAGGAATTAATGGTTACATGTGATAATTTAGCAGTTTTAAGAGATGGTAAATTAATTAAAGAAATAGAAAGAAAAGATTTTGATGAAAATACAATTAAAAATACTATGGTAGGAAGAATATTAGAGGGGGATTACTACCGTAGTGATTATGATGGTAGTTTTTCTAAAAATGTTAGAGTAAAAGTAAACAATGTAACAACGAAAAATCTTAAAAATATTAATTTAGAACTACACGAAGGTGAAATATTAGGAATTGGTGGGCTTTCTGGTTCTGGAATGCATGAGTTAGCTAAATTAATATTTGGTATGGAAAAGATAATAACAGGAGATGTTATTGTAAATAGTACTATTCCTTTATCTAAGAAAGAACGCCTAATAAATGACTTAGCAAAAGTAAGACATAAGGAATTAGTCTATGAAGAAAAATCAGGATCAAGAAGTATAAAGTGTATTGCTGATGCCTTAGATGCAAAGGTTGGATACATCTCTAAAGATCGTGATGTTGAGACATTGATTTTATCGTCTTCTATAAAAGATAATTTATGTATAAGCAATTTAGATAATTTAAGTACTTTTGGATTAATATTTCCATGGAAAGAAAAAAAGTTTGCTGAAGAGCAAATTAATAATTTTAGAATTAAATGTACATCAATGAACCAACTAGTAAAAGAACTATCAGGTGGAAATAAGCAAAAAATATCATTTGCTAAATGGATAGGTAATAAGTCAAAAATATTGATTTTTGATAGTCCAACTCGAGGAGTGGATATAGGTGTTAAAACAACAATGTATCAACTTTTATACCAATTGAAGAAAGATGGCTATAGCATAATGATTGTGTCTGAGGAACTTCCGGAATTAATTGGAATGAGTGATAGAATATTAATATTAAAAAATGGCGAAATTACCAAAGAATTTCCTAGAAGTCCAGAATTAAAAGAAAATATGATTATAGACTATATGATATAAAGGAGGGTAAAAATGAACGAGGAAAATAAAAAAGTGAAAATTGGACTTTTTATCAAGAAACAAAAAAGTAACATTATCCAATATGGATGTCTAATATTGGTTGTTATATTATTTTCTATTTTGACAGGTGGACAACTGTTTTCTTCTTATAATATAAAAAGTTTAATTGGTCAAATAACCCCACTTTTAATAATGTCAGTTGGCTTAATATTTATATTTGCTCATGCAGGAATGGATATTTCATGTGGTGCAGTTGTTGGTTTAAATGCATTAATTTCGATTTTAATAATAAATAATACAGGCTCAGTGTTATTAGCACTAATTGTATCAGTAGTAGTATCGTTAGCCTTATATTTATTCAATCTATTTATATCAATAAAATTTAGAATAATGGCAACAATTTCATCATTAGCAATAATGTTTATAGCAAGAGGTATTATTACATATGTTTGTTCTTTAAATGATGGCGTTATCCAGCTAGCTAATTATAATAGCATAAGTAATTTAAAATCAAATGTTACTTTGCAACTTATTGTTTGTATTGTAGTAGTTGTTATTGCAGTTATTTTATTTAATTTTACTAAACTAGGACATCAAGCGAAGGCAATAGGAGAAAATCCTCTTTCAGCAGAACAAAGTGGTGCTAATGTCAATAAAATTAAGTATTTATGTTATGCTTTTGCTGGACTTTGTGTTGGAATTGCAGGAATTTTTGTTCTTGCTCGTTCTGGTAATGTAGGTAAAAATATAGGTTCTGGAAATGAAATGGATGTAATGGTGGCCATAATTTTAGGTGGAACAAGTCTTAGTGGTGGTTCTAAAACTAAAATTAGTTCAGCTGTAGTTGGTTGTATTACATTGAAATTATTATCAAATGGTATGTCTATTGCTGGTATTCCTACTGAAATGGTTTCATTAGTTAAAGGAATATTATTTATAGTAATAATTATGACGACATTACGTCAATCGAAGAATGTAAAGGAAATGCCAAGGTAAATAAAAATGAAAGAGAGGAATTAAAAATGAAAAAAATTTGTAATTTATTAGTGGCTTTTGTATGTTTAATTTTATGTTTTGTTGTTACTAGTTGTAATAATAATAACGAAAAAACAAAAATTGGTTTAGTAATGTATCAATGGACTGATACTCAAGGTAAAAATATGCAAAATTATTGTGAATACCTTGAACAAAACTTTCCTGTTGAGTTTGAATATGAGCAAACTTATTATCAGGATGATAAGCATCTAGAATGTGTAGAAAACTTGATTGCTAAAGGGTGTAAAGCAATTATAGCTGGTTATGACACATCACTTGAGTCTTCAGTTAATACTTGTAGCGAGGCAGGGGTATACTACATTGTTGCTTTAGATTACATATCAATGTCTGATTTTAATGGAAATACTCCTTCTGAATATTTTCTTGGTGGAACACAACAATTTGGTGGAGATTTAGCAGCATTAGGAGCTGAGTATGCTAAGGCAGCAGTAGCAAATAATTGTTTAAAAGTTGGTGGTGTTAGCTTCCCAGCATGGGGATTTAACGAAGCGCCTGAAATTTATGAAGGTTTTAAAAATTATATCGAAGAAAACTCAGATGCTGAAGTTTTAGATTGTAATTATGCTAATGGTTTTGATGCTTCTGCCATCCAAACGGCTACTCAAAGTGTATTACTTGAAGGTGTAGATTGTATTTTTGGAATGTCTTCAGGAATTGATTATGTATATCCTGAACTTCAAGGAAAAGATGTTAAATTAATTTCTATGGGATATGACGATTCAGTTGAATCTTTAATGAAAAACGGTCAATTAATTGCTGCTGGTAATAATAATCATGCTGCATGTATTGCAAGTTGTTTTGTTAGAATAATGAATGCTTTAAATGGTAAGCAATATAGTGATGCAAGCACAGGAGAATATAATCGTGATGGAATAGTTAATGGCGTAGCTTCTTACCCTGTAATTACTAATTTAGAAGAGTTAGAGGATTATAAATCATACATAATTCCTACTGATTTATCTAATGGTCCTGTTACTGCCGAGGAATTAAAGGAAGTAATGCTTCAATATAATGAAAATGCAACATTAGCATCATTAAATGCATTAACAAATCGTTCAATGAGTGAAATAAAAGCAGCTAGACAATAAAGGAGTTGATTAAATTGGCTACAAAAATCAAGAAATTAAGTCTTAATTATGCCAAAACTCTAATTTTTCCTTTAGGTATATATTTGATATTTGCCATAGTAGCGTTATGTACAAATAATAGTGTCTTTTTTACTGGTTCAATAACCTCAAAGATATTTACTGATAGTGTTACATCGACAATTATGGCCTTGGCAATAGCAATACCGTTATCAGGTGGAAGATGGGATTTTGCTCCTGGTATAATTGCAATACTTGGTGGAATTATCGGAATAAATATAGGCATGAATATGCATGCAAATGTTTTTGTGGTTCTATTACTTTGCATTGCAACAACAATAATTTTAGCCTTAATAGAAGGATTCTTATATATATTCATAAAAGTTCCTAATATGATTATTTCTTTAGGTGTAGTTATGGTTTATGAAGCCTTGACAGCATTAGTTTTTAATGGTTCTGGAGTTAATATTTACAATAATTCTGTTGAATATACGAATCAGTTGTTATTTTTTAGCAAACAACCTTGGTGTTATATTTTATTAGCTTTAATTATGGTTTTTGTTAGTTTCTTACTTTATAAGACAAAATTTGGAATAGATACTAAGTCTTTATCAATGAATCCACGAATTGCCATAAATAATGGTGTAAATGAAAAGAAAAATATAATTTTGACATATTTATTAGTTGGTTTTTTATTAGGTTTTGTTGCCTTACTAAACGCATGTAAGGCGAAAGTAGAACCTACTAATAACTTGAATTCAGCATCATTAATGTATTCATCTATGGCTCCTGTTTTAATTGGATTGTTTTTGGCAAATTATTCATCAATGCCATGGGGAATATTAATGGGATCAATTGGTATGAACGTTTTAACATATGGTATGCAAAGCTTTGGAATTGATTCATCAATTCAAACCATTATTACAGGTATAGTTATAGTTGTTATTATGGCATATACAGCAAATAAGGGATTATTTGGGGAGTTTATTAATAAAGTAAAATCAAGAAGAAAGGAAAAGAACGTAGATGGATGTACAGGAGTTTAAAAAGAGCCCATTTAATTTGACTGATTTGGATTTAAAATGGGTTAATGATACCTTTCTAAAATTGAGTGAAGAGGAAAAAATTGGTCAGTTATTCTTTTTAGTAAGTTATAGAAAAGATGATGATTTTTTTACCCATATAACTAATGATTTACATATCGGTGGTATGATGTGTAGAACAATGCCAACTAAAGAGGTTGTTCACACAGTAAAGAATTTACAAAAACAAAGTAAAATACCACTATTTATAGCAGCTAATTTAGAAGCAGGTGGTAATGGAATCATTAGTGAAGGAACAAAAGTTGGGTCTGAAATGGCCATAGCAGCTACTAATGATTATAATATGGCAGGTAAACTTGCTAAGGTATGCGCAGAGGAGGGACAAGCTGTTGGAGCTAATTTTGCCTTCGCGCCAGTATGTGATATAGATTATAATTTTAGAAATCCTATAACTAATACTAGAACATTTGGCAGTAATGTTGAAAATGTAATAGGATGTTCATTAAGCTATCTAAATGTTATGAATGAACATAATATGTTATCTTCAATCAAACACTTCCCTGGTGATGGTGTTGATGAAAGAGATCAACACTTATTAACCTCAATTAATTCATTAAGTTGTGAGGAATGGGATAATACGTATGGTAGAGTTTATAAAACTTTAATAGAAGCAGGGGCTAAAGCCGTAATGGTTGGTCATATAGCTTTACCTAGCTATGAGAAATATTTTAATTCAACTATAAATGATGAGGACATAATGCCAGCTTCTTTATCAAAGAACTTGTTACAAAGATTATTAAGAGAAAAACTAAATTTCAATGGATTAATTCTCACTGATGCAACGACTATGACAGGATTTAATGTAGCAATGCCTAGAGATTTAGCTGTTCCATTAGCGATTGAAAATGGATGCGACATGTTTCTTTTTACAAAAAATTTAGAAGAAGATTATTTTTATATGTTAGAAGGATATAGAAAAGGGATACTAACTAAAGAACGTCTAGATGAGGCAGTATTACGTATTTTAGCCACAAAGGCATCTATTGGTTTGCATAAGAATAACAATATACCTTCAACTCGCCACGCTAATCAAGTGATTGGGGCAAAGTGTTATAAAGAAATAGCTTTTGATGTGGCAGATAAATCAATTACTTTGGTTAAAAATTTAGATAATCTTATTCCAATCGATAAAACTAAGATCAAATCAATTTTAGTATATGAATTAGAATCAGGTGCAAATGCACTTGGATATGGTAGGGAAAATAATGTTGCAGACAAATTGATAAGATTATTGGAAGAAGAAGGATTCAATGTAACAAAATTTATTCCTGGAGATCGTTATGAAGGTAAACAATCTAAATTTAAGGATATGGTTGAATCATATGATTTGATGCTATATGTTGCTAATCTAGCAACTAAGAGTAATCAAACAACTGTTAGAATTGAGTGGACTAATCCAATGGGAATTAATTGCCCAATTTATATAAAAAGTGTTCCAACAGTCTTTTTATCACTTGAAAACCCATATCATTTATTAGATGTACCTAGAATAAGAACATTTATTAATGCCTATTCTTGTAATGAATATACATTAAAATTATTTGTTGATAAAATTTTAGGAAGAAGTGAATTTAAAGGTGTTTCACCAGTTGACCCTTTCTGTGGAAAATGGGACACTCGTTTGTAAAGGTAGGAATTTATATGATTTGTGATACTATAAAGATATTAGAAAAAAGTAATGCAACTCTAAAAACATATATTTTAGAGAGGCAAGAATATGCAAGAAAAGATATTTTAAGACCAGCAATTATTGTTTGTCCTGGTGGAGGATATGCATTAGTAAGTCAAAATGAAGGTGAGCCGGTGGCTTTAGCTTATGCAAAAGAAGGAATAAATGCATTTGTACTAAAATATTCTGTAAAAATAGATAATCCTTTTCCACAAGCTCTAAGGGAATTGGCGGCAGCTTACTTGTATGTATATAGACATGCAGAAGAATATTTTATAGACAAAAAACAAATATATGTATGTGGATTTTCTGCCGGTGGTCATCTAGCACTTTCGTTAGGAACTTTTTATTATGAAAACTTTTTATTAGAGGAATTTAATACAAACGAAGCGGTATTAAAACCAGCAGGTTTAATTTTAGGATATCCTAGTGTATCATTGCATCCTGCAAGAACTAGTAAGGAGCCCTCAGTAGAATTACAAAAGCTAATAGCTGCAGGTCTAGTTGGTGATTTTGGAAAGCATAGTATTCAGCAAATAATGACGGGAAAAGAAAACTTTACAGATGAAGAGGCAGAAAGGTTAAATTTATTAAATAGGATTGACGAAAAAGTTCCTCCTATGTTTATTTTTGGAACTAATCATGATACAGTCATTCATCCGCTTGATTTAGTAACATTAGCTAAAAAATTAAGAGAAAATAAAATTGAATTTGAATTTCATCTATATAATAGAGGAAGTCATGGATTAAGTTTATATGATGAAACAATTGCATTTCCATGGCAGCTCGAAAACATGCATGTAAACGACTGGTTCAATCAATCTATAAAGTGGATAAAAGAGAATGGAAGGGATATCAATGTATAAAGGTGTAATATTTGATTTGGATGGTGTTATTACCTCAACTGATGAATTTCATTATTTAGCTTGGAAAGAATTAGCTAATCGAATTGGAATTACTAATTTTACTAGAAGTGATAATTTAAAACAACGTGGTGTTTCGAGAATGGAAAGCCTTGAGGTTGTTTTATCACTTGGAAATAAAAAATATAGTGATGAAGAAAAAGTGGCTTTAGCAAACGAAAAAAATGAAATTTATAAGACCTTATTGGAAAAAATGGATAAATCTTATTTAGAACCTTCTGTATTAACCACGTTGAAGGAACTTAGAAATAGAAAATATAAACTTGCAATTGGTTCTTCATCAAAGAATACAAAATTAATCTTAGAAAAAATAGGACTCCTAAATTTTTTTGATGCTATCAGTGATGGAAATAACATTACAAAATCTAAACCTGATCCTGAAGTTTTTTTGAAGGCGGCTAGTATGCTAAAATTAGAGCCTAGTGAATGCGTAGTTGTAGAAGATGCAAAAGCTGGTATTGATGCAGCAGTAGCAGGTAATTTTTTGGCATGTGGAATTGGTCCTGCAAATGAGTATTCAAAGACTCAATTGAAAATAAATAAAATTTCTGATTTATTAGATTACTTAAAATAATATTATGTAATTATAAAACCCTATATTCTTTCTAAAGAGTGGAAGAATTGTAGGGTTTTTATTATTATAACAAATATAGGTAACAATCACTAATTTCAAGTTTTCTATTGAATATATTACAAAATGATTTGGTTATACCAAAATAATATTTAGATTTTAAAAAATATAATGTATAATAAGATTGGATATATGTATTTTGGGGTGATTTTATGTTGTCTAAAAATATGAATTATTGGATTGAAATAATTGAAAGTATGAAGAATGAAAATACATATAAACTCGCATGGGGAAGGGCAATTTTAGAATCATTAGCAAAAGACGAGGCCTTTTATGATGAATCTAGATGTGTTTGCATAAAATTTTCTACTATAGCAAAATTTATGTTAAAGTATTATTGGAATCAAATGTTTTTTTTCAATTTAAAACAATCACCAAAGAGGATACTTGTTGTTTGTCAATATACTCAAAAATTAATTGATGAATATCAAAAGATTAGTAATTCGAATTTGCCTGTTTGGTTTAATGAAGGAATTAACAAAATAACAGAAAAAAATTCTAAAATTTATAATCAAATTATATATCAAAGTTCAAATGCGTTACATAGGGATGTTAGTTGGAGATTTAAAATGGTATCAGGGAAGGAATTGCCAGTATATAAGTTGAAAATTTTTACTAATAAAAATGAATCACAAGTAGTATTTTATGAAGATGCTGCATTAGAATTAAAGGAATATTCTATTATTTTAACTAAATTATTGAACTTTAAATGGTCACAGTTGTTAGAAAAATTTAATTATGCTCCGAAAATTTCTACAAAGATAACTTGTATATCAAACAACAAAATTAATCGTAATAATTTAACTAAATATAAAGAACAACTATTAAAAGAATTCAATGACGGAAGAATAATAGACTTTTATACAGGAAAAGAATTAGATAAAAATAATATATCAGTTGATCATGTATTACCTTGGAGTTTTATGTTTTCAGATGACATATGGAATCTAGTACTAACTTCAAAAGAAATTAATTCTAGTAAGTCTAATTCAATACCATCTAATGATATAATTGAAAGACTTAAGCAAAGAAATAAAAAGATTTGTTGTTTACTTGATAAGGGCTTTGAGGAAGAGATGGAATATGCTATTTTAAATGATTTAGTAGATAAATACTATTATGATATAAGAATTTAAAGAAGGCTGATAATTAATGAATGAGGATACAAAAGAGTATTATAATGAAAATGCAAAGGAATTTATAGAATCAACCTTTGAATGTAATATGAAGTTACAATATGAATTTTTTTTAAGGCATATTAATAATAATGCAAAAATTTTGGATGTTGGTTTTGGTAGCGCTCGAGATTTATTATATTTCAAATCACATGGTTATGATGTTTATGGCATCGATGTTGTATATGAATTTGTAAAAAATGCAAAGGATAAAGGATTAAATAATGTTTATCAAATGGGAGTTTTAGATATTTCATATGAAAATTTTTTTGATGGAATTTGGTGCTGTGCTTCCTTATTACATTTAAAAAGTATGGAATTAGTAAAAGCTTTTATTACTTTGAAAAAATCACTTCGTAAGGATGGAGTTATATATGCGTCCTTTAAATATGGTACATTCGAAGGGGAACGTAATGGAAGATACTTTTTAGATATGACATTAGAAAAAATAGAACCATATTTAAAAGATGCTAGTTTGAGAGTAGTTGATTATTATATTAGTTCAGATGTTAGAAAAGATAGAGAAAATGAAAAATGGTTAAACCTTATTTTGAAGGTTTAACCTTTTTTGTTCATATTATTATAAATTTTATTCATCATATCTTGTTTATAGTCAAGTAGTGAATGTGAATATCTCTCAAGAGTAATTATCGGGCTTGTATGACCTAGTATTTCTGATAGTGCTTTGACATCCATCCCGGCTTCGATTGCATTTGTAGCGAAAGTATGTCTAAGAACATGAAAGTTTCGTCTTTTAATATTACACTTTTTTTGTATACTTACAAAAGTTCTTTGATATGATCTAGTTTCAACCATAGTGTTTTTCTTTGTAGAGATAACGTATTTAGAAAATGAATTTTTCTTAGTTTTTAATAGTATAGAAGAAAGACTTTTTGATATAGGTATTATTCTTTTAGATGTATTTGTTTTAGGGGTAGTAACAATTTTTTCATAGGTTCCATTGTTATTAATATTAAAGGTTGTTTTATTTATACTGATGGAATTATTTTCAAAACTTATGTCATTCCAGGTTAGAGCTAAGAGCTCTCCGAGTCTAATTCCAGTAAAAAGACAAATTAAAACTCCAATATAATTTTTTTTGTTGTTTTTAAGACAATAGTCAATCAATATTGATTGCTCTTGCTTAGTAAATATTTTAGTTTCATTTTTATTAGATACAGGAAGTTTTACATTCTTAATATTATTTATAGTAGTATATTCAGCACTAACTGCTGTTTTCATAGCTAGATTAAAAACGACATAAATTCCTTTTACAGTACTAATAGCCAAAGGCTTTTGATTTAAAAGATTACCATTTTTTATTTTATTGTAGAAAAAAGCTTGCAATCTATTTAGACTCAACTCATTTAAATCATAACACCCCAAGAAGGGGATAATATGCTTGTCTATAGTGTATTTATATTTTAAATAGGTTCTAATTTTAACAGTTGGCTTTATGTAGAATTCTAACCAATGATTTAGCCATTCACTCAATTTCATTTTACTTCACCTCATTATATTAATAGTCAAAATATAACAAAAGTTTGAAAAATTTATAAAAAAATAAAGAAAGACCACCTTTTACAATATTAGGTGGTCTTTTTTTATATTCTTCTATGGTTATTATATCAAATTTAAATGAGATAATCAAAAAATATATATACTTTTTAGCCAAATAAAAACATGTTTGAGAAAAAATATACACCTAATATTGTATTAGATGTACTAAAAGTATGTCAAATCAAAATTACTTGTGGTCATTAGAAAAGGGGCCAATTCTATGATTTCACAAATGAAAATAAAATTAAATATTGAGTTACTAAATGATTAAATACCATTGCGATAATTGTAACTTAGATTGTGAAACAAGTATTTGCCCAATTTGTAAAGCCAAGACTAATGTAGTAGAAACTAAGATTTATTGGTGTTCTTGCTGTGAAACACCTTTATTTTATGATGTTTGTCCAATATGTGGAAGTAAAACAATAGAAGTAGGTAATGATTTACGTCCTGTTTTTCCTGAAGAAAGATTATTACTTGAAGTTTTACAAGGTAAACCTTTTGAATATGTTGACAAAACGATTTGGAATTTAGGTAGTAATCGTTTTTTAATAGATGGAAAGAAGGTTGTTTTATCATACAAGGATTTAAGAAAAAATAATGACGCTGAAAAAATAAGATTATTAATTGATTCATATAAAGAAGAAAACAAAAAATACGTGATAGATTTTTTAAATTCTAAAACAATTAAAAATTTTATAACTGCAAATAAGAGAAGACTAAATTTCATTACACTAGAAGCTAGTAATTACATAAAAAATATTGTCAGTGGTTTTAGCGATTCAGAAATTTTTGTTTCTTTTAGTGGTGGTAAGGATAGTACAGTTGTAAGTAGTTTAGTTTTAAATGCCTTGAACCGTAATATTATTCATATTTATGGAGATACGACTTTAGAATATTATACGTCCTTAGAATATATAAAAAGATTCAGAGAAAATAATAGTAATATACCTGTTCTAACTGCAAAAAATAAAGATCAAGATTTTAATAACTTGTGTGAAGTTATTGGTCCTCCTGCACGAATGATGCGTTGGTGCTGTACAGTTTTTAAGACTGGTGCAATTACTAAAAAAATTGATTCAACGTTTAAAAATGCAAAAAAAGTTATCGCATTTCAAGGAATTAGAAGAAATGAGTCGCTATCACGTAGTAAATATGATAGAGATTCGGATGAATCAAAAATTAAAAAACAAATATCTGCTAATCCTATAATTGATTGGCTAGATTTTGACGTTTGGTTATATATACTAAGTAATAATATAGACTTTAATGATGCCTATAGATTAGGCTTTTCGCGTGTTGGATGTTGGTGTTGTCCTAACAACAGTTCATGGTCTGAATTTTTAGCTGCTATTTATATGCCTGACAAATATAACAAATTTAGAGAGGTGTTATATAATTTTGCTAAGAAAGTTGGAAAACCTGACTGGAAAGAATACATAGATGATGGGGAATGGAAAAAACGCCAAGGTGGAAATGGCTTAGAAATTAGCAAAAAATCTATTGTTAGTTTTAAACCATGTGCATTAGAAGAAAATGCTTATAATTTTGCTTTAACTAAGCCATTAAACACTTTCATGTATACCCTTTTGAAGCCATTTGGAAAATTAAACTTTGATATTGGTAGAAAATTATTAAATGAGGTATATGTTTTAGATAGAAATACTAATATTCCGGTATTAAAAATTCAAGGTAGATTAAATCAAGATGAAGTGAAAATAACTATACTTGATAATAACAAATTTAAAAAGAATCCTGAAATGTATTTAAAAAATCAAATTAATAAATTTCAAACATGCCTAGGTTGTACTTATTGTGAAGCAGTTTGTAAGTTTGATGCATTAAAGGTATTTAATTTAAAAAAAGGAGATGTGTCACAAGATAGTATTTACTATGAAATTGATGAAACTAAATGTGTTGGTTGTTTAGAATGTGTCACACATTTCCCTAATGGGTGCTATTTGAATAAGGTTTTAAGAGTTAAGAAGGAATGAATATGGAATTAATAAGTTTAAAGAAAAATAGCAGCTTCTCTATTCGTGAAGGATGGTTAGAAAAAGCAATACAATATATAAAATTAGATTCAAAATGTTTTTCACCTGATAAAGGAACAAAGATATTTGGAATAGGATCTGCAATGGTAAAATCATTAAGATTTTGGGCGACAGCATCTGGAATAATAAAGTTTAATAAAGGGGAGGGAAAACTAACAGAATTTGGTGAAGCTTTAGCAAAAGAAGATCCTTTTTTAGAAAAAAAGAATTCTTGGTGGCTTATTCACACAAATTTAGTTTTAAATAAAGAATTGAATCCAGTTTTTTATTATTTTTTCCAGAGCGAAAATAGGATATTTGAAAAAGAATCATTAGTAATTTATCTAAATGAAATTTTTTCTAGTGTTCAAGAAATATCAGAAACATCTTTAAATTCTGATATATCCGTTTTATTCAAAACATATGTTGAATCTAGCTGCATGGATCCAGAAAACAATTTGAATTGTCCGTTGAATAAATTAAAGTTACTCAAGGAAATTAATAGAAAATATGAGAAAGTAACTCCTGAATATAATGAGTTGTCTGCAGGAATTATTATGAATCTTTTAATGAACTATAAAGATGAATTTAATTTAGGAGATTTTATTGAGTCTGAGATTAGTCCGATTAAGATTTTTAATTTAACAAGGCCAGCTTTTTATGGTTATTTAGACGAACTTCGTAATAAAGGGTATATTAATTTAATTAAAACAGCTGGATTAAATACAATTAAAATATTGAAAAAGCCAACTATTGAAGAAATCATCAAGTTTGGAGAGTAGTTTATGTATAAAGAGTATTTAGAGGTTAGTAAGAATTTTAAATCATCTGTGAATCTAGAGTTCGATTTAAATAATGAAGATAAGATTTTAGAATATATTCCTACTAAGGATTTGTGTGATGTTTTAAAAATTTACATAAAATCAATAATAGAACCAGATAAATTAAGATCAACTATTTTATCAGGTCCTTATGGTAAAGGTAAAAGTTATTTAATGCTAATGCTTACTTATTTGATAGGCAAAAGAGAAAATAAAGAATTATTAAAAAAAATATTAAAGAAAATAAAATTGATTGATTTAGAACTGTTTGAACTTGTAAAAAACTTAGAGGATAAGCAAATTTCTTTATTACCTGTTATTATAAATAACAATACAGCAGATGACTTAAATCAACGTTTTATGATTGCTCTTAATACGGCATTAAATGAAAATGATTTATCTAGTTTAGTACCAAATTCAAACTTTGAAGAAGCTATTAGCGTAATCAAAGAATGGAAAAAAGAAGAAAAATTAGGAAATTTTAAGTTATTTGAAAGCTGTTTACAAAAGTTAAGTATAGATATAGATAAACTTGTTAATGGATTAAAAAAATACGATAATGATGCTTTCAAAAGCTTTAAAGAGTTGTTTAAATGTGTAAGTTATGGAGCAAATTTTAATCCATTAATCAATAACGATATAGCATATATCTATAACGATGTCGCTATAAAATTAAAAAAGTATGGTTATTCTGGTATTTTTGTTATATATGATGAATTTGGTGTATTTTTAGAAAATCAAAGTATTGATTTTGAACAAAGATTAAATAAGATACAAAATTTTGCTGAAAAGTGTAATTCATCCGAACAAAATGAACTTCATTTATGCTTAGTAACACATAAAGATTTTGTTTTATATAGTAAAAGTAAAAGTTTAAATGATACATTTCAAAAAATATCAGGGCGATTCAAAAACGTTAGATTCGATCGTAGTTTAGAAGAAAATTACGAAATAATTGCCCAAGCCATTATCAAAAAGCCAGGTTATAAAAAGCTTGTTACAAAATTCAAGGAAGAACGTAAGGAATTCATCAAAAATCTAAGCGAATTAGAAATTTTTTCAGAAAAGGAGTTAGATTTTTTAGTTGAAAATGGGCTTCCATTTAATCCTTTATCAATTTACTTTTTAGTCAGAGTATCAGAAAAAATTGCTCAAAATGAAAGAACAATGTTTACCTTTTTAACTGATAAAGAACAAATGGCATTTAACTATTTTATTGATAATTATGATTCATTATTAAATGTTGATTATTTGTACGAATATTTTTCACCACTAATAAAAGATGATGAAGTGTTCTTTGAAATGTATAGAAAAGTAAGCTCCTTGCTTAATATTTTAGATAATGAACTAGAAAAGAAATTAGTAAAAGCTGTAGCATTGTTTAAAATAGTAAATGATGAAATCAAGTTACCAATTCGACTTGGCACTTTATCACTAGCATTAGATGTAGAAGAGGAAAAACTAAAGAATATAATAGATACACTAATTAAGAATAATTTTCTTAAATTTGACAGTGTAAGTGGTAATTTAGATTTTTCAATTTTAGTAGATAATAATATAAATGCAATGCTTAATCAAATAATTGATAGTAAACTTATAAATTATAAACTAGTAGATTTGCTAAATGAATTTGAAAAAGACACTTTCTTTGTATCAAATAAATATAATTTTGAATATAAAATGACTCGTTTTATGTATCAATATTATATAGATTATGAATCATTCATGTCATTAAATGATATTAGAAATATAGAAAAGTATAATAAAGCAGATGGAATTATATTAAATGTTTTAATGGTAAATAATAAGGATGATTTATTAAACAAATTATTGAGTTTTAAAAGACCAAATATTATTGTTAGAAATATAAAAAAGAGAATAACTAAGGTAGAGGTTAAAAAATTTAAAACTCTTAAAGCATGTAAAATAGCATTAGAAAGTAAAAATTTAGGGGTATTAGAAAGAGAAAATTTATCTCTTTACTATGAAGAGTTGAAGGGAGAACTTTCTAGGTATCTTGATTTTATTAGACTAAAATCAGATTTTATTAGTGTTACTGATAAAGAAAAACTTCCTGATATAATTTATGATGTTTTCAAAACAACCTATAGCGAGACAATTATCTTTAATAATGAACAAATTAATAAAAATAATTTATCTAGCATTTCTACAAAAGCCAGAAATAATGTTGGAGATATAATTTTAAAAATAATGGAAAACGACTTTAGAAAAACATCATTAGAAATGACAATATATGATAGTTTCTTAGAATCAATTAATAATTGTGAAGAAATAATTAATTTGATCAAAAATATTGTATTAAGTGGAAATGATATCAAATTAATAAATATAAGTAAGATTCTAGAGGATAGTCCTTTTGGTATAAGAAAAGGTGTAATTCCATTACTTGTTGCTTATGTACTAAGCTTGTTATCAGGAATGGATAATGCTGTTTTATTATACAATAATCAACAAGAAATAGATTTATGCACTGCAAATTTAAGTTCTGGTTTGAATGATGAAAAATATTCACTTAGATGTATGAATTTTGCTAAGGAAAGCTATGAATTAGTATTGAGAATGCTAAATAGTTTAACATTAAAAACTCAAAATAATATTCAATTAGATATTAAAAGTATTGTTCTAAAATTAAGGGAAAATGTTTATTGTTATAATCCAATAATTATTCGCTCAAACAAAAAGGATAATATATTAAATTTATCAGAAATTGAACTTTCTTATTTACAAGAGTTAATGAAGAATGATTTGAATACATTTGATTTGTTGCTTAAAAAATTACCAAAAATACTAGAGTGCAAACTAGAAAATTTAGACTCAAATATTATAAAAGTTGATAAGGCTATCAAAAGTAAAGAAGGACTTTACTATAAAAAACTTAATAATGAAGTAAGAAATATTTTTGAAAGTGATATTTCTATTAAAACGGGATTTGAAATGCTAGTTAATGATAGAAAAATAGTATTTCCATCTTTGTATAAGGAGCTTTATAACATTTTACTAAAGACTAATCATGATGATTATGTAACTTTAGATTTATTATCAATTAAAATTAATAAATGTCATTTACGTGACAATAATGTAAAGAAAGATGAGAACTTAAAAAAAGAATTAGTCAACTTTGTTAATTACATAAAAAATTATGTAGAAAAAGAAGAAGTTAAAGAAGAAAAAATTGAATTAAGCCCTATGGGGGAAACTTTACTAACTAACTTAGAAGATATGTTATCAGAGTATGGTACTTCTATTTCTAATAAAGAAAAGGAAATAATTTTAAAAAGCATTATAACAAAGTTAGGAAGTGATATTGAATGATATACTTTGATAATGCAGCGACAACTAATAAAAAGCCTAAAGAGGTAATAGAGGGCATTAATTATGCTTTAAGTAATTACAATTTTAATGCTGGTAGAGGTTCTTATAAAGAAGCAAAAAAAACCTTTAAAATGATAGAAGAAACAAGGGAAAAAATTGCTAGTTTAATAAATACAAGTAAGGAAAAGGTAGTATTTACAAGTTCAGCGACAGAATCTTTAAATAATATCATTTATGGATTAGACTTAAAAAAAGAAGATGAAGTTTTTATTTCACCTTTTGAACATAATGCTGTTGTTAGAACCTTATATAAAGTTGGTGTGAATATTAATTATATTCCTTTCAATAAAGAAGATTGGAGCCTAGAAAAAAATAAATTTTCTGATTTGTTAACTTTGAAAAAACCTAAGGCTATAATAATTAGCCACATAAGTAATGTTACAGGGTTTGAACTCCCATATAATGAAATTTTTGGCTTAGGTAAAGGATTTAATACAATTAATGTCCTTGATTGTGCTCAAAGTTTTGGAGTATATGATATCAATAAGGAAAGTGTTGATATATTGGTTTTTGCAGGTCATAAATCATTGTATTCATTGTTTGGTATTGCTGGATATATCAATATTTCGAATATAAAACTGCAGACCTATAAAGTTGGAGGAACAGGGACAGATTCATTAAATTTAGAAATGCCCCTAGAACTACCATCTAGGTATGAAGCAGGCAGTTTAAATGCAATTGGAATTTACTCTATAAATTGTGCAATTGATTTTCTAAAAAAGTCAAATTTTTCAGAAATTAAAAGAGAATTAGTCTTGTATTTACTAAAGGAATTAAAAAAAATCAAAGGGTTGATTATTTATGCTCCTAAAGACTATATACCAAGGGGGATAGTTTCATTTAATTTAGAAGGATACAAAGCTGACGAAGTTGGAACAATCCTATCTGAAGAATTTGATATATGCGTTAGAACAGGATATCATTGTGCACCTATAGTTCATGACTTTATTGACTCAAAAAAATACTTGGGTACGGTGAGAATAAGCTTTAGTGGCTTTAATACAAAAGAAGAAATAGATTGTTTAATTAATGCACTAAGGGAGATGTAAGATATGGGATTTAAAGCAATTGATAATTTGAAAATTAGCTATGAGACAAATAAAGATAACGTAATATTAGATTTCTATATCCCAGTTTTAAAAAATGCTAAAAAGTACTATCGTACAACAGGTTATTTTTCTTCTAATATACTATTAGAGATTACTAATGGTCTTTCAAGTTTTATTAAGAATAATGGACATATGCGATTGATTGTCGCTCCTACAATCAGTAAAGAAGATTACGAGGCAATAAAAAGTGGATATGAATTAAGGGATTTGTTGACTGATAAAATTGTTAATTCTTTTGATGAGTTTGTTGAATACGACCAAAGAGAGGATAGATTCGGTTTATTATCGTATTTAATTAGAAATAATTTTTTAGAAATAAAAATTGTTGCCCTTGAAGAAAACAATGATAAAGCTATGTATCATGAAAAAATTGGAATTATTTATGATGATGATGAAAATGTAATTGCTTTTACAGGATCAGCTAATGAAACATACAATGCTTATGTCAGTAACTTTGAAAGTATTGATGTGTTCTATTCTTGGAAACCAGGTGATTCTTTTCAAAGATGCTTAAACAAAGAAGAACGGTTTGAGAAGTTATGGAATGGTATGGTGTCAGGACTTGTTACAATAGATTTTCCTGATGCTATAAAGAATAAACTTTTGAAGTATGAAAATGGGAATTCCTTTATGAAAGTAGATGAAAATTTTATAGATAAATTCCTAAAAAAAAGAAAGAATAATTTTTTATCATTTGATGATTTAAGAGAGTACCAAAAAGAAGCTATTTTAAAATGGGAGTCTAATTCGTATAAGGGTATTTTTGATATGGCAACAGGTACAGGTAAAACATTCACCGCAATTGGAGCAATATTACGTTTGAGGGATAAGGTTAAGAGAACAATAGTTTTTGTATGTTGTCCATATATTCATTTGGTTGAACAATGGTATGAAGAATTGCAAAAATTTGGAATTAATTCTATTGTTTGTTATGGGGGAAAGAATTATGAAGAAAAATTGGATAGGGAAGTTTATAAATTTAAGAGAGGTAAAATAGATTTTTTATGTGCACTCTTTACTAATTTGACATTTAATGCTGATAAAAATAAAAAAAATATATTATCATGTTTGAAAGATACATTACTAGTTGTTGATGAAGCACATAATTTTGGAGCTCCTAAAATAAGTAAGATGTTAGAAAATGATTTCAAGTATAGACTAGCCTTAAGTGCCACTATCGATAGATATGGCGATGAGGAAGGTACTAGTAAAATATATGATTTTTTTGGCAAAAAATGCATAGAATACGATTTAGAACGTGCTATTAAAGAAAATTTTCTAACACCATATTATTATTATCCTGTAATTGTTTCTTTAACTGAAGATGAGCTTGAAGAATATAGAGAACTTAGTAAGTCAATTTCTAAATATTTTAATAAAAATAAGAATAATGAACATTATAAGATGCTTTTAATAAAGAGAGCAAGAATAATATCAGGAGCTTTTAATAAAGTGGATAAATTAATTGAAATATTAGCTAGAGAAAGTAATAAGACTAATATTTTAATATACTGTGGTGCTGTGAAATATTCAAAAGTAAGTATAGATGATGTGTCTGAAGAAGATGTAAAGCAATTGAAAATTATTGTTCAGGCTCTGCTCAAGTTAGGGATAAAAGTTTCTACGTTTACCTCTAATGAGTCAGTAGAAGAAAGAATGAATATTATTGAGAATTTCAAAAATAAAAATATTCAGGCAATTGCAGCAATTAAATGCTTAGATGAGGGAGTTAATATTCCTTCAATCGAAACTGCGTATATTCTGGCTAGTTCAACAAATCCTAAGGAGTATATTCAAAGAAGAGGACGTGTTTTAAGAAAAGCACCAAACAAAGTATATTCGTATATTTATGATTTTATTACACTTCCTAGAAGTATATCAGCTGCTGAAACTTGTTCTTATGAAACACTCAAAATAGGAAGAGGATTAATCAAAAGGGAATTTGAGAGGCTAGAGGAATTTTCTAGATTAGCTGTAAATAAATCAGAAATAATTAATATAAAGGATAATATTAGAAAAACATTTATGTTAGATAAAATTTTTTGTGATGATGAAGGTGACAATTATGAATCTGAGTGATAGAAAAAAAGTACAAATAAAAATGAATATTATTAATCAAATGATACAATTAACATACGGGGCCATAAATGAGCGTGAAAAGAAGGGGCTCTCTAAAAATGAGACAATCAAGAATTTAACTAATAAGATTGAGGAGTTGATAAGAGATGATAATTAATAGCATTAAAATAAAAAATTTTAGACAATTTAAAAATGTTAATATTGACTTTTCAACAACTAGTGACAAAAAATTTACAATTTTATTAGGGGATAATGGATTTGGCAAAACTACATTGGTAAAGGCCTTTGTATGGTGTTTATATCGTTCTGTTGATTATGATGACTTGGTATTGAATAATGAAGTTGCTAGTAATTTAGTTTATGGCGAAAATAACAGTGCTGAAACAGTGGTTGAAGTTGATTTATTCCATAATGACAAAAAATATCATGTGACAACAAGACAAAAATTTTCTAGAAATATATCAGGAAATATTTCAAAAGGTGAACCTGTAACTTTAGTTCAAGAAGAAAATCCTAATAAAGGATGCATTAATTATCCAGCGAAGGACTCTAACTTTATAATTGACTCTATTTTGCCTAATAATTTGAAGGATTTCTTTTTCTTTGAGGGAGAGAGAAATTCAATTAGTACATTATTAAAAAAAGGTAATTTATCAACAGCTGTTTCTAATATTTTAGGAATAACAAAACTGGAAGTATTACGTGACTACTATAAACCAAATGTTGCAGAAAGTGTTACAAGTAGATTTAGAAATAAATTGATTGCTGATGATCCTATTGAACAAGCAACTATTGCGGAAAAAATAAAAGAATTACAAGATGAAATAGAGACAAATAATGGATATATTACTGATGCAGAAAATGAAAACCAACATCTTGAAGAAAAATATACGGAAAAGGAACAAATTCTAAAAGACAATAAAGAAGTTGGTGAAAAACAAGAAGAGAAATTGAAGCTAGAAAAAGAAAACGGCAAAATAACTCTAAATTATGTAAACGATTTTTTCAATGTTATTAAACATTTCTCAAATAATTTTAAGGATATTTTACTATCATATATTTTTGAACAAAATGATATTAAAAATTTTTTCAAAGAAAGTAAATTAACTGGTAATAAGACTCTTTCTAATATCAATGCAAAAGCGATAGATGAAATGATTAATCGTGGATATTGTGTTTGTGGTACTAAAATAGAGACTGGGAATGATGCATATAAGCATTTAATAGAATCTAAAAATTTTATGATGCCTTTAAACTATGATAGTAGTATAAAAAATTATTTAAGAAATGAAATTGATTCACAAAATTATTCTTTAGAATATGATAAGAAAATAGGAGAATATGTATCACAAGTTTTGGATAATTCTGATTTAGTATGGGATAATGAACAACGTATAAAAGAAATAAAGTCCGATATAAATGGAATGCCAAACATTAGAGATATACAAAGTGAAATTGAAAATATTAGGAAATCTATGTCAACTAATGATGGACGAATAGAAGTTTATAATACGAAAAATGGACAAAATAGTGGTAAGATAAAGGATTTGCAGAAAAAATTAGATTTATTAATTGGTCATACTGAACAAAATGAATTTTATTTTACTTGTGTTTCGTATTGTGAATATTTGTATAAAAAAATCTCAGAAAATATAGTAAAAAGAAAGAATGATTCGCGTACAAAATTAGTCGAATATGTAAATGAAGTTTTTGCACAAATTTATCATGGAAATGAAAGAAAAATAACAATAGATGAAAACTATAAAATAGAATGTGTGCTAAAGGACGGAAAAAAATTGGGACTAGGTAGTGGTGTAAAAACTGTTACAAGTTATTCGTTTGTTGCAGGACTAATAAAATTAATTAAGGAACAAACATCAGATGATGAAAGTGAAAGTTTAGATAATGTATATCCTCTAGTAATGGATGCTCCGTTTTCGACTACAGATGAAATACATATTGAAAATATTTGCAAGACTTTACCAAAATATTGTAATCAAATAATAATTGCTGTAATGGAAAAAGATTTTAATAGAGCTGTTAAAAATATTGACCACCTTATTGGAAAAAAATATAAATTTAAAAAAATAAATGAAAATATTACAGAAATTGAGGAGGTTAAATAATGTTTAATAAAAATTTGAGGCTAACAGGTAAGCATGCAAAAATTTTAAAAAGATATTCAAAGGATAAGCAAGCTGAAGAAACGCAAAACTTTACAGTTTTCTCAGACTTACCTACGGAAAGTCATAAAAAATATGATATTTACTTATTTAATACGTTATATGATTGTTTTATTACAGCAACTTTAATAGGGATAATTGAAGATAGGAAGGCTGAATCAGATAACTCTATTGATGTGAACGCCACAATTTTTTCTGATAAACTTAATGCTTCACAGAACGAAATTGATAGAGTTTTTAAACTATTAGTTTTTACAAAATATAATTTAACTCTTGATGAAAAAATAAAAAAAGTATTTACTTTAGAAAAAGTAGATGACGAAATGGATGAAAAAATTTTTTTAGATTATACAAGGGGTGGTCTAGAAATTATTGATGAAAAATTTAGTAGTTCGCAAAATATAAGGGATGTATTAATTAGTATTAAAGAAATTATAGAAAAATATTCATTAAATAAAAACTAAGTATATAGTATGAAATTGAATAAATTTAAATTGTCTTATATAAATGTGTTTACTAAAAAAAACGATTAAGCCTATTTTTGCTTAATCGTTTTTTTAAGTTATAATTTCCTCTTTTTCGAACATTGCTAAAGTTGAATAATCTTTTTCGTTTATTATTACATCATAATAGATATAATCATTCAAATAGGTTTTAGCAATAATGTTTGCTTTTTCTTCAATAAGATTAATAATTTTACCTTCAGTGTATGGTATACTTAAATATGTGTGTATATAGTCTTTACTTAATTCCTTATATATTGCATCTGCAAGATTTTTTATTCCATCTTGCTTTTTGTTATTTATAAATGTGCAATTATATTCTTTGTATATAGTGCTATTTTTATCAAATTTTGCAATATAGTTTAATATTTGAACTGGAATTGTGCTTTTAGCTTTTAACTTATCTATTTTAGTAAACACTAGTAAAAAAGGAATATGATTAGCTTTTATTTGAGTTAGTACTTGATATGTAATTTGAAATTCTATAAAAGCATAAGGAGAGGAAATATCAACAACGTAAAGTATTAAATCAGCCTCTTTAACTTCTTCTAAAGTGTGATAGAAGGAGTAAATAAGTGTTGTAGGTAGCTTTGAGACAAAACCTACTGTATCAGTTAGAATAAAGTTTAAATTATTATGAGATATACGTCTACTAAAAGTATCTAAGGTGGCGAACAATTCGTCTTTTTCATATACTTTTTTTTCTGTTTCTCTTTCAGTCAATGATAATAATGAGTTCATAGTAGAACTTTTTCCGGCATTTGTATATCCAACTAATGCCACAACCGGAACATCATTTTTCTTTCGTCTTTCTATTTGATTTGTTTTTCTTTTTCTAATTTCTTCAAGTTCCTTTGTAAAGGCATATATTTCTTGTTCAAGAACACGTCTATCTAGCTCACGTCTAGTTTCACCTGCACCTTTACTGCTAAGTGATCCACTGCTGCCGCCTTCTCTAGATAATTCATTTTGTTCTAGAGCTAATCTTGGTAAGAGATATTTATTTTTAGCCAAGGCAATTTCTAATTTTGCCTCTTTAGTTTTTGCTCTTTTTTCAAAAATTTCTAATATTAAATAAGAACGATCAATTACTTTAGTATTTAGCAATTCCTCTAGATTACGGTTTTGACTTGGACTTAATGGATCATCAAAAATTACTACATCAGCATTATAGTCTATAATTAATACTTTTAATTCATCGACCTTGCCTTTTCCTATAAATGTAACAGGATCGGGTTTATCTTTATTTTGTCTTATACTGTATACTACTTCATAGTTTAGAGGCTCTGCTAGTGCCTTTAGTTCATGTAAGGAATATTCTAGGTCGTTATTTAATTTTTTAAAGTAAACTCCAACTAAAATTGCACGCATAATTCCACCTCTTTTCTTGTGATTTTAGCATAAAAATTTGTGTTTGTAAACAAATCAAAAAAATAGAAAAATGCTCCTAAAAAGCAATTTTTCTAAATAAATGTTAAGTATACTTTGCAAAAGAAGAAAAAGATTGTTATAATATAAAAAATGGAGGAAATTAACATGGAAAAGATTAAATTATTAACAGATAGTACTTCAGATTTATCACCTGAATTACTTGCTGAATTTGATATAGCAGTTGTACCATTATTTGTAAATTTTGGTGAGGAAAGCTATAAGGATGGAATTGATATTACACCAGAGCTTTTATACAAAAAGGTAGAAGAATTAAATATGCTTCCTAAGACAGCAGCATATCCTATGGAAGGTTTCGTTGAGGAATTTTCAAAGTGGAAAGAATTAGGATATAAGATTATATATATGGGTATTTCTAAAAGTATGTCTAGAACATATGAAAATGCCTTTATGGCTGCTAGAGAGGTAGATGAAGAAAACATAAAGGTTTTTGACTCAATGAATTTATCTACAGGTATAGGTTTGCAATTATTAAAAGCAGGAAAAGCTATTCGTGAGGGAAAAAGTTTTGCTGAAGTTTGTGCTATTATTGAAAACAATGTGGCTAAGGTAAGAAGTCAATTTGTAATACCTACAATGGAATACTTATATAAGGGTGGAAGATGTAGTGGTATAACAAAATTTGTTGGGACTGTATTAAAAATAAAGCCAATAATTGAAGTTAGAAATGGAGCTATGCAGGTTGGTAAGAAGCCACATGGAAAGATGAAAGTGGCATTAGATGCAATGCTTACTATGTTAGATTTAGATGAAGGCAAAGTAGATCCTGATATGATTTTTGTTACACATGCCTTAAATTTTGAGGATGCTGCTTATTTGACTTTAGAAATAGAGAAGCGTTATCCACATACTACTATATATCAAACTAGCGCAGGCTGTGTAATTTCTTCACATTGTGGAAAGGGAACAATTGGCATTTTATATATGCTTAAATAAGATATGAGAGTTAAAAAAATAGATATAATACATCGTTTTATTCCTTTAGCGTGGGATATTTTCTTTGTTATTTTTATGGCTTTTCAAATCAATGTTGTTGGAATGAATTTGATTGTTGCTGAAAAATATCAATTTTTAGCTTATATTCACCTAGGAATATCGATTATACTTTTAGTTAGTGAGACAGTTATTGCAAAGAGGGTAATTAGCCGTTGGAGAATTAGATTTTTGATTTTGCTTCTAGTTCTAGCCTTATCTTTACCACCATTACTTAAAGATTGGGATTTATTCTATACATTTGTAGTTTTGATGAGTGCAGTTGATCTTTTATTAATTCTTGTTAGGATGTTAAGAGATTCTGTTTTTAGTGAGGAAAGAACTTTAAATCAAAAATTGCCGGTAAATCAATTTACAGATCGCAGAAAACTTGTATCAAGAGTTGTTACAATAGTATCGTTCTTAGTTTTATTTGTGATAAGTTTTGTAGTTTTTTATTACAATGATGTTTCATTAGAGGCTATCTTAATATTATTCTTTGTTGGAGTTATAATTGCCGCAATAGGTCAAATTATAAGCTTATCTATAAGTTTAAAGCCAATGAGGAAATTTGAAAAAGAGTTTGCTAAGGATTTAAATTTTACCAAACTTAAAAATAGCGTATTGGCTCTTTATGAGGATAGATTGCATGATGAAACTATTAATTTAATGAATATTACATTATGGAAGTATTCTTCATTTGTTACATTTGATGAGGCAGCAAAATATGAGGAGTTAGTATTTAAACCTAATTATGATGGAAATCTTAATTCTTATTACGAGGCATTTTTTTGGTATTTGCTTAATAAGAAAGATTATAATCTTATATTGGTTTCTGAAAAAGAATTTAAAAAGGCAGTTAAGCCAAAGAAACTTTTTAAAGCATATTTATCCTTAATTAAGGGAGAAAAAAACAAATACAAGTTTAAAAAGAAACTAAATAAGCTAGAAGAAGTGAAAAAAGAATTGTATTTGGAGTTAGAAAAAAATATAATAGAAAAGTAATTTTTGAATACCTTAGTCACTAAGGTATTTATTATTTTGGAGGTAGTTATGTTTAAAAGATTTATTAGTTACTATAAACCGCATAAATTAATGTTTAGTTTAGATATGCTAGCTTCTCTTTTAGTATCAGTTATAGCTATGCTTTATCCAATTATAACAAGAAATATGCTGAATGATTATATACCTAATGAAAATTTAAAAATGATAATTATACTAGGTTCATTATTGTTTATACTTTATTTTATAAGAATGCTTTTAAAGTACTTTGTCCAATATTACGGGCATGTCATAGGCGTGAAGATGCAAGCAGCAATGCGTAAAGATATGTTTATGAAGCTAGAAAGAATGCCATTTTCATTTTATGATACAAATGAGACAGGTAAAATTATGTCAAGGATGGTAAATGATTTACAAACAGTATCAGAACTTGCTCATCACGGACCTGAAAATTTGTTTATTTGTGGTTTTATGATTATTGGATCATTTGTCTATCTTTGTTTCATAGAATGGACTTTAACTTTAATTATTTTTGCTTGTGTTCCAATTTTAGTTATAATATCACTTTATATGAAAAAAAGAATGGATGAGGCTTTTACTGAAACAAGGAAGAAAATAGCAGTTGTAAATGCAAACCTAGAGAGTAGTATTTCAGGAATAAGGGTTACGAAAGCCTTTAATAATCAAGAAGAAGAAACTAGAAAGTTTGAAGAGGGAAACCAAAAATTTGTTAAGGTAAGAAGTATTGCCTATAAAAGAATGGGTCAATTTGGTGCATCTACAGGTTTTATTACCGATGTTTTCAATGTAATAGTTTTAGTTGCAGGTGGAATCTTTTTATTTAATAAAAAAATAGATTTTGCTGATTATTCAGCTTTTATGCTTTCTATAAATCTCTTTATAAATCCACTTACTACCCTAATAAATTTTGTTGAAACATATCAAGATGGTGTTACAGGCTTTAGACGTTTTGTAGAAGTAATGGAATTGCCTGATGAACCTGATTGTAATACAAAGGCTAGTATCGATAAACTACATGGTGATATATGCTTTAAAAATGTTAATTTTAATTATGTAGAAGGAGCATCTGTATTAAAAGATTTTTCTTTATCAATTCCTGCTGGTAAGAAAGTAGCTTTAGTCGGACCTAGTGGCGGTGGTAAAACAACTATTTGTCATTTGATTCCTCACTTCTATCAAATTAATAGTGGAACAATTAGTTTAGATGGTATTGACATTAGCGAAATAAGCAATTATGATATTAGAAAAAATATTGGTATTGTACAGCAAGATGTGTTTTTATTTAATGGTACAGTCTTAGATAATGTAAGATATGGTAAATTAGATGCTAGTGAAGAAGAAGTTATTGAGGCATGTAAAAAGGCTCGTATTCATGAAGATATTCTTAAAATGAAAGATGGATACTTGACATCAATTGGTGAACGTGGAGTTAAACTATCAGGTGGTCAAAAACAAAGATTATCAATTGCTAGAGTGTTTTTAAAAAATCCTTCAATTTTAATTCTAGATGAAGCAACTAGTGCCTTAGATAATACTACTGAGCTTTTAATTGAAAAAGCATTAGATGACCTTGCTAAGGATAGAACAACAATTGTTGTGGCTCATCGTTTATCGACAATTTTCAATTCTGATGTCATTTGCGTTATTAATGAAGGTAAGTTGATTGAAAAAGGAAATCACGATGAATTATTAAGGTTGAATGGTGTTTATGCTAAATTATATGATGCTTCAATTAAGAACAAGCCAATGGAAACATTTGTTGAATAGGTGGTAAAAATGAAAATTGCAATTGTATATAGCAGCAAAACCGGAAATACTAAGGATATTGCTACTAAAATAGCTGAGGCTATAAAGGATGATGTTATTTATTTAGGAGAGCCTAAGAAGGATATAGATGCTGATTTATTCTTTATAGGTTCATGGACTGATAAAGGAAATGCTTCAAATGAAATACTTGATTTTATTGCTACATTAGAAAATAAAAAAATAGCTATTTTTGGAACAGCTGGTTTCGGTGGTAGTAAAGAATATTTTGCAAATCTTTTTGACAGGGTATGTAAACATATTAGTAACTCGAACAAGATTTTGGGTTATTACTATTCACAAGGAAAAATGCCTTTAGCAGTTAGAAGTAGATATGAGGCTTTAATAAAAGCAAATCCGCTAGATGAAAAATTACAAGTGAGCCTTAAGAATTTTGATGAGGCTTTAAAGCATCCAAATGAAGAAGATTTTAATAATGCTAAGTCTTTTGCTCTTGAAATGAAAAACAAAGCGTAAAAAAAGGAATTGTGAAATATCACAATTCCTCTTTTTTATTTATTAGGTTCTTCAAATTTAGATTGAATAAAGTGTTGTACTTCAAGTATACCGGCTAATTTTGCTGTACCATCTTTTGTTACTAATGTTGGAGCTTGGCAAACGTTGTATTTTAAAGCAAGGTTACTATTCTCCTCGGCATCAATTACTTCATAGGTTATATTGGCTTTATCAAGCAATTTTTTAACCATAGTACAATTTGGACATGTTTTTGTTGTGAATAGAAGTAAATCACTATTTATAGAAGGTTCCTTATATGTTTGTTTAGGTACATCGTTGCTAAGTATGCTGTTTGTTTCTTTAACAAAATTTTCTTTACCCTTAAGCATAGAATGATCTAGACGATATTCCTTACGCTCTTTATATTCTTCAGCCTTACCATCATTCCAATTTTGAATAGGCCTATAGTAGCCTGTGATTCTACTCCAAACTTCAGTTTTTTTGCCACAAATAGGACAAGTAAATTGCTCACCAACTAAATATCCGTGCTCTTGGCAAATTGAGTAAGTAGGAGAGATAGTATAGTATGGTAAATGATAGTTTTCAGCTATTTTTCTAACCAATGTTGCAGCTGATTTCCAATTAGGTAGTTTCTCACCTAAAAAAGCATGGAAAACTGTTCCTGATGTGTATAAAGTTTGTAATTCATCTTGTACATCAAGGGCTTGGAATATATCATCAGTATAGCCAACAGGAAGATGAGAGCTATTTGTATAGTAAGGTGTTTTATTATCTTCTGATGCAGTAATGATATTTGGATATTTTTTCTTATCATGCTTTGCAAGTCTATAACTTGTTGATTCTGCAGGAGTAGCTTCTAGATTATATAAATCACCATATTCTTCTTGATAAATTACAAGACGATTACGCATATGGTTTAAAACCTCTTTTGCAAATTCAACACCCTCAATGTGGGTTAAATCAGTTTTTAGCCAACATGCATTTAGGCACGCTTCATTCATTCCGACTAATCCAATAGTAGAGAAGTGATTCTTAAAAGTTCCCAAATAACGTTTTGTGTAAGGGTATAATCCTTCATCAAGTAATTTAGTAATAACTGTACGTTTTGTTTTTAAAGAACGAGCAGCAATATCCATTAATTTATCTAATCTTGAATAGAATTCATCTTTATTTTTTGATAGATAAGCGATTCGAGGTAAGTTAATTGTTACTACACCAACAGATCCTGTTGATTCACCACTACCAAAATAACCGCCTGATTTTTTTCTTAATTCTCGTAAATCTAAACGTAAACGGCAGCACATAGAACGAATATCGCTAGGTTCCATATCACTATTAACATAGTTTGAAAAATAAGGTGTACCATATTTTGCTGTCATTTCGAAAAGAAGTTTATTATTTTCATTTTCTGACCAATCAAAATTTTTAGTTATTGAATATGTAGGGATAGGATATTGGAATCCTCTACCATTTGCATCTCCTTCAATCATAATTTCGATGAAGGCCTTGTTAATCATATCCATTTCTTTTTTACAATCTTTATATTTGAAATCCATTGGTTTTCCACCAACAATTGTAGGCATCTCTGCTAAATCATTTGGAACAGTCCAATCTAGAGTAATGTTTGTAAAAGGTGCTTGAGTACCCCAACGACTTGGTGTATTTACTCCATAAATAAATGATTCAATGGCATGTTTAACTTGTTCATAGTTTAAATTATCTACTTTAACAAATGGAGCAAGATAAGTGTCAAAAGAAGAAAATGCTTGTGCACCTGCCCATTCATTTTGCATTATTCCTAGGAAATTTACCATTTGGTTACATAGGGTTGTTAAGTGTTTAGCAGGTTTAGATGTCATTTTTCCTGGTACACCACCTAAGCCTTCGGTTATTAGTTGTTTAAGTGACCAACCTGCACAATATCCTGTAAGCATTGATAGATCATGGATGTGTAAATCTCCATCCTTATGAGCATTTGCAATTTCTTCATCATAAATTTCAGATAGCCAGTAGTTAGCTGTAATTGCGCCACTATTACTTAATATTAATCCACCAACTGAATATGTTACGGTAGAATTTTCTTTTACACGCCAATCAGTAGCTTTAACATAACTATCAACTAGATCTTTATAATCTAATATGGTTGTTTTCATATTTCTAACTTTTTCACGTTGCTTACGATATAGTATATAGGCTTTAGCTACATCTGCATATCCTGCACTTATTAATACTGCTTCAACACTATCTTGAATATCTTCAACGTGAATTAAGTTGTCATGTATTTTTTCTTCAAAATCAGCTGTTACTCTTAATGCTAGCATATCAATAACAGATTGATGATATTGTTTGTCTTGAGCATCAAATGCTTTTTGAATAGCAAAGCTAATTTTTTGAATATTAAAGTCAGTAATTTTTCCGTCTCTTTTAACTACTTTATACATATTTATCTCCCCTTTTTATATTCCTCTAATTTCAACATTTTCAATATATTTTTTTGCTATATCCTTATATTTATTTAATTTTTCTAAGCTAGGAGAGTGAAGTCCTTTTCTTATTACACATTCACTGTCTTCAAAACGCTGTAAGTAATAATTTCTAGCTCCTTTTAGCCACTTACCAATTTTCTCAAAGTCCTTCTCATCATGAAATTCTTCGACAACAGTAGTTCTAAATTCATATGGAATATTGCCCTGTTTAAGATAACTTATTGTTTTTTCTATTTCTTTAGTATCGTAACCAGGAATACCTATTGTTTCACCATATTTTTCCTTTGAATTTTTAATATCAACTGCTACATAGTCTAATAATCCTGCATCACCTAATTCCTTTAATTTTTCGTAAAATGAGCCGTTAGTATCTAGTTTAACCTTTAGACCTAACTCTTTAATTTGTATAATGAATTCTTTTAAGCCCTTGTTTAGTAGAGGCTCGCCACCACTTATACAAATACCATCTAATAAGTTATGACGTGATTTTAAATAATTCAAAATATCCTCACGAGTTATTTCTTTAATTCCTTCAGGCAAAAATACTAAATCACTATTTTGACAAAATGGACATCTAAAATTACATCCACCGCAAAATACTGTTGAGGCAAGATTGCCAGGGAAATCAAGCAAGGTAAGCTTTTGAAGTCCGAAGAATTTTACCTTGTCATCATCTAAATTTAAGTCAAGGTAGCTTCTAGCATTAAGGACAATTTGGTTTCTTGTTACAACATAATCTTTTACTAAATTGCTATCAATATCTTTAGTAATAAATTCCCACCAACTTTGCTTAACAGCATATATTTTCGACATTATTGCTTTAGCCTTATTAGTTAAGTAAAGATACTTTATTCTCTTATCTTCATTTGTAATTGTTTCAATGTATCCCTTATCACTAAGAATTTTTATTCCCTTTGTAACTGTGCCCTTATCAAAACTACCTAATTTAGCTAATTGGTTCATTGACAACCCTTCATTTTCATTAATGATGGTTAAAAAAGGCACTTGGCCTGCGTTAATGTCTAAATCCTGTAAGGCTATATCATAGTACTTTTGTGTGCATCGATACAATATGGAAAAATCTAGGGATAAATAATTATTATCGCCCATAATTTTCCTCCTTTTGCTTCATTATAGCACAAATAGTTGAATATTCAACTATCTAAAAAATCTTTCAGTATTTTCATTATTTAGGATATTTTTTTTATTTTTTTAGATGTATAGTTCTTTTTCTTAGTTGTAAAATATAGTATACTATTAATATTATGAAGGAGGGACTTTTTATGAAATTTAAAGATTATAAATATGAAAGACCAAATATTGATGCTTTTGTAAAAAAGGGAGAGGAACTAGTTGAAAATATAATAGCTAGTGAAAACATTTTAGATTTAGAAAAATACATAGATGAATTTTTGACAATGACAGGGCATATTGAAACTATGGATTCTTTATGTTCAGTAAGAAATTCAATTAACACAAAAGATGAATTTTATGATAAAGAACAAGAATTTTTTAGTGAAAATTCCCCTTCTGTTAGCAATATAGAGACTAAGTTTGAAAAAGCATTAGTTAATCATAAATTAAGAAGAGAATTAGAAAATAAATATGGTAAATATTGGTTCAAAAAGATGGAAATGTCTTTAAAAACATTTTCTGAAGAGATTATGCAGGACTTGGTTGTAGAAAGTAAACTATCACAAGAATATGATAAACTTATTGCAGGTGCTGAAATAGAGTATGATGGTAAGGTTTATAACTTGAGTCAAATGTCTAAGTTTGGACAAAGTCTTGACCGAGAAGTGAGAAAAAATGCAAGTATTGCTGTTGATAACTTTTTCATGGCTAATAGTAAGGCAATCGATGATATTTATGATGGACTAGTTAAGGTTAGAGATAAAATTGCTAAAAAACTTGGTTTTAAAAATTACGTTGAGTTAGGATACTATCGTTTAGGAAGAACTGATTATAATAGTGAGGATGTAAAAGAATATCGTAAACAGGTATTTAAGGAATTAGTTCCTGTAGCTAATGAAATCAGAAGAAAACAAGCTACAAGAATAGGTATTGATGATCCTGAGATGTTTGATTTTTCTCTTGAGTATTTAGATGGTAACCCAACACCTCATGGAACTAAGGATGAATTAGTGCTAAAGGCTAAAAAAATGTATGAGGAAATGTCTAATGAAACTAATGAATTCTTTAATTTTATGCTTGATGGGGAATTAATGGATTTAGAAACAAAACCAGGAAAAATGGGCGGAGGATATTGTACAAGTTTCAGTGATTATAATGCTCCTTTTATATTTGCTAATTTTAATGGTACTAAAGGAGACGTTGATGTGCTTACTCATGAGGCAGGTCATGCATTCCAATGCTACTATGCGTCTAAATTTATAAAGAATCCAAGGCTAATTTGGCCAACATTAGAGGCATGTGAGATTCATTCAATGAGTATGGAATTTTTTGCGTATCCATGGATTAATCTATTCTTTGAAAAAGACACTAATAAATATTTTCACTCACATATTAGTGAGGCATTAACATTTATTCCTTATGCTGTATGTGTTGATGAATTCCAACATTTTGTATATGAAAACCCAGATGTTACTCCAAAGGAAAGAAAAGAAAAATGGCGTGAACTTGAGAAAAAATATTTGCCATATAGAAAATATACATATCAAAAATGCTTCGATGAAGGAACATATTGGTATCGTCAAGGACATATTTTTGGTAGTCCTTTCTACTATATTGATTATACGTTAGCTCAAGTTTGTGCGTTGCAATTTTATTTAGCAAGTAAAAAGGATTATAAAGAAGCATGGAATCGTTATATTTCTTTATGTAAGCTTGGTGGTAGCATGCCATTTACTGATTTAATAAAAGAGGTTGGATTAGAAAATCCATTTAAGGATGGAACTATTAAAAAGATAACTGAAGAACTATTACCGATTATAAATAAAATTGAACTATAGGAGGACTTATGAAGAATAAGGTTTATGAGTACCGAAAAAAGAAAAAAATGACTCAAGAATCTCTAGCAAGGGCTCTTGGAGTGACTAGACAAACAATTATTTCAATTGAACAAGGAAAGTATATAGCATCATTGCCTTTAGCCTTAAAAATGGCTAGTGTTTTTGGTGTGAAAGTAGAAGATATATTTATTTTGGAGGATTCTATCGATGCGTGATTTAGATACTTTTAAAAAGCACACAAAATATAAACTTATTGTAATGTATTTGTCGATACTTGTTCCGGTTATTTTAGTTACACTTCTAGAAGCATTTTTAAGTGAGCATTTAGCAATTGATATGGTAATATTTAGATATGTATTTTTCACATTGATTGTCGCTGCAATTGTATTTAAAATTGTTAGATATCATCGTATTTTATTAAGTAATGATTATGCTCAAAGGTGTATAACTAATTTAAATGATGAAAGAAATTTATTTATTGGAATGAAGACCTTAAATTTAAGCTTTAAAATAGTTGTATTTGTCACAGCAATTTTAACCTTAGTTGGAAGTTTCGTCAGTGAAGTGATGTTTTATGTATTATTAGGTGAGCTTGGAATTATGCTTGTAAGCTACCTTGGCACAAAAATTTATTTTACAAAAAAATACTAAAATTAATATCAATTTTGTTGAAAAAACAACAAAAAATCTATATAATAGTATGGACATTATTAAAAAAGAAATTTGAAAGGATGAATTATAATGGGAAGAGCACATGAAGTAAGAGCTGCCTCTATGGCTAAAACAGCCGCAATGAAATCTGCAAAATATGCAAAATGGGGAAAAGAAATTTTCTTAGCTGCAAAGGCAGGTGTGCCTGATCCAGAAATGAATCAAGGCTTAAAGAAAGTCATTGAAAGAGCTAAAAAAGATCAATGTACAGCCGATGTTATTAAACGTGCAATTGAAAAAGCTAAAGGTGCAATCAGCGGTGCAACTAAAGAAAAAGTTTATGAAGGCTATGGAAGTGGAAATGTTGCAGTTATCGTTGAGTGCTTAACTGATAATGATAATCGTACATTCGCTGAGGTTAGAACATGCTTTACAAAAACTGGTGGTACAATTGGAACATCTGTTTCATATATGTTCAATCGTAAATCAGTTTTCAAGTTTGAAGGTTTAAGCGAAGATGAAGCTATGGAAGCATTAATGAATGGTGATGCTGACTGTGAAGAAATTAAAACAGAAGGCGATTTAACATGTATTTATGCTGATCCAAAAGACTTTAATCAAATTAAGGCTGCTTTAGAAGCTGCTAAGTCTGATATTGAATTTGAACAAGCTGAAATTGCTTTATTACCATCTAACTATGTTGATTTAGATGAAGAGCATGAAGAAAAGTTCAGAAGAATGCTTGAAATGTTACGTGAATTAGATGATGTACAAGAAGTATATCATAACGCTAATATTGTAGAGGATGAAGAATAAAAAAAGCCGCTTAGGCTTTTTTGCTTATTAGTATGAAAAAGTTATTAGAAAAAGAACAATTTCTACGTATGCTAAAAAGATTAGCTCATGAAATAATTGAAAATAACGAAGAATTAGAAAAAATAATTCTTGTTGGTATTGAGCGTAAAGGAACTCCTATTGCTTTAGAATTGCAAAATTTAATCAAAAGCTTTGAAAATGTTTTAGTACCTGTTGAATCTATTAATATAATGAAGCATCGTGATGATGATAAAAAAGATGATTCAGTTGAAATTCATTTTAAGAATAATATTAATGGTAAGGTATGTATATTAGTTGATGATGTTTTATACACTGGTAGAAGTGTAAGAGCTGCAATGGATGCGATTATGGATTTTGGACGTCCGGAAAAAATACAATTAGCAGTTTTAGTCGATAGAGGACATCGAGAATTACCTATTAGAGCAGACTTTGTTGGTAAAAATTGCCCAACCTCTAAAAACGAAAGAGTTGTTTGTGACTTTTTTGAAAAAGAGGTTTGGATTGCTGATGAAGAATAGAATTTTTAACTAGCCTATTGAAGGCTAGTTTTTTTATTTTAAATATAAATAGCATGCTATTGACATTAAAACGATAGCGTGCTATTATACTTTTAAGGAGAGTGGAAATATGGTCAAGTTAAATACATGTGGCGTCTTAATTAAACAAATAAGCGATGAATTAGAAAAAAGAGCCAATAATGGTCTTAGAAAATCTGATTTAACAATGACACAAATGAATGCGTTGCTAATATTAAGGAATAATAATGAAAAACCAATGCCATTAAAGGATCTTGAACGCGCATTACATGTAGCACAATCAACTGCAGCAGGAATTATTAATCGCCTTGAGCAAAAAAAGTTTGTTGAATCATTTGGAAGTTTTGAAGATAAAAGAATTAAGATGGTTAAAATATCGAATCTTGGCATCAAGTATTGTCAAACTGCAGATGAACGAGTTGAATTAATTGAAAAGGAAATATTATCTAGTTTAGATGACGTTGAGAAACAAACTTTATTAGAATTACTAAAGAAAGTTAGAGATTCTTTGCAATAGTTATGTCCACTATAGTGGGCATTTTAAATAAATAATTCAATAGCATACTATTGATAGTATGCTATTTAGTAGGAGGTAAAAAATGATAAAAGTTTTGAAATATATAAATAAAAAACAAAGACTATTTATAGTGATTAGCATTCTCTTTATTGTATTACAGGTATGGCTAGACTTGAAATTACCAGATTACATGTCAAATATAACTATGCTAGTTCAAACTGAGGGAAGTAAGATGTCTGAAATTCTTACGCAAGGTAGTTATATGTTACTATGTGCACTAGGAAGTATGATAGCAGCAATAATTGTCGGATACTTTGCAGCTAGAGTAGCAGCAGGGGTAGCTAAAACATTAAGAGAAAAGGTATATTCAAAGACATTAGATTTTTCAATGGAGGAAATAAATAAATTTTCTACTGCAAGTTTAAATAATAGATGCACTAATGATATTACCCAGGTACAAACCTTAATTGCGATGGGATTACAAGCAATAATCAAGGCCCCAATTATGGCTATATGGGCTGTTACAAAGATAGCAAATAAAAATTGGCAATGGACACTAGCAACTGGAATAGCTGTTTTTGTGCTTGTTATTATTTTAGCTATCACATTAATATTTGCTTTACCTAGATTTAGAAAAATACAAGGATTAACTGATAATTTAAATAGAATTACACGAGAACATTTAAAAGGAGTACGTGTAGTTAGAGCATATAACGCAGAAAAATATCAAGAAGAAAAATTTGATAAAGCAAATTTAGAGATAACAAACAATAATTTAGTTGCTAATAAGGTTATGGCAATTATGTCCCCTGGTATGACATTTATAAATTCAGGTTTAACGCTATTAGTTTATTGGCTTGGAGCGTATATAATTAATGAAGCTAATATCAATGTTAGACTAGAAATATTTTCTGATATGGTTGTATTTTCTAACTATGCAATGCAAGTCATAATGGCATTTATGTTATTAAATATGATATTCATATTGTTGCCTCGTGCTCAGGTTGCTGCAAAACGTATATGCGAGGTAATTGATACAAATTTGACTATTAAGGATGGTAATTTAAAAAGTACTATTGATGCTAGAAGAGGAACTGTTGAATTTAAAAATGTTTCCTTTAAATATCCTGAGGCTAGTGACAATACAATTTCAAATATTTCCTTTACAGCAAATAAGGGTGAAACTATTGCAATTATAGGTGCTACAGGTTCTGGTAAGACAACTCTTATAAATCTTATTCCTAGATTTTTTGATGTAACTAGTGGTGAGGTTTTAGTTGATGGTATTAATGTTAAAGATTATAGCTTAGAAGAGTTACATAATAGAATTGGATATGTTTCTCAGAAATCAATTCTATTTTCTGGCAGTGTCTTTTCTAATGTTGCTTATGGAGATAAAAATGGCTTAATTATAACAAAAAATGATGTTAAGGAAGCTTTAGATATCGCACAAGCAACTGATTTTGTTGAGAAGATGGATGGAAAATATGATGCTACAATATCGCAAGGAGGAACAAATGTTTCTGGTGGTCAAAAGCAACGTATATCAATAGCAAGAGCAATAGCACGTAAACCAGAAATACTTATTTTTGATGATTCTTTTTCAGCACTCGATTATAGAACTGATAGAAATTTACGCTCAAAACTTGATGAGAAAGTAAAGGATGTAACTAAAATTATTGTAGCCCAACGAATAGGTACAATTAGGTTTGCTGATCAAATTATTGTTTTAGAAAAGGGAGAAATTGTTGGTAAGGGAAAACATGAAGAATTATTAAAATCTTGTAGTGTTTATCAAGAAATTGCAAATTCTCAGCTTTCAAAGGAGGAATTATAATTATGACAAATCCTCAAAAAAATTTTACAATGAATAAAAATTATTATGATAAAAAAGCTAAAAACACTTTAAAAAATAATTATTTAAATTTCTTTCACTTTATTGGCAATTATAAATGGATTATATTAGCCGCAATAGCTTTATCAATAGTGGGAACTATCTTCAATTTAATAGGGCCAAGCAAAGTTAGTGATATGACAAATATTATCACAGAGGGGATAAAGACAAGTATTGACATTAAAAGTATAGAAAAAATCGCAATTGTCCTTTGTGCTTTATATATAGGGGGTTTTGTTTTTAATTATATTCAAGGGTATATTATGGCAATAGTTTCTCAACGTGTATCACAAAATATGCGACATAATATTATAAGAAAAATAAATAAATTACCTTTAAAATATTTTGATTCTAGACCTGTGGGCGATACGCTAAGTCTAGTCACTAATGATATTGACACAATTGGACAAACAATGAATCAAAGCTTTTCTGCATTAATCTCTGCCGTATCTATGCTAATTGGCACAATATTAATGATGTTTTTAACTAATTGGATTATGGCAATTGCTGGTATTATATCAGCACTAATAGGCTTTTCATTTATGTTAATTATAGCCTCTAAATCTCAAAAATATTTTATTACGCAACAAGTAGTATTAGGAGATGTAAATGGATACATAGAAGAAACTTTTAGTGGTCATATAGTTGTTAAAGCTTATAATGGTGAGAAAAAAGCAATAAACAATTTTGCTAAAATGAACGATAAACTATATTTATGTGCTTGGAAGAGTCAATTTTTATCGGGAATTATGATGCCTTTAATGGTTTTTGTAGGAAATTTAGCATATGTAGTAGTTTGTATAGTTGGAGCTATATTAGCAGTTAGGGGAGACGTATCTTTTGGTACTATAGTGGCATTTATGATTTATATAAGGCTTTTTACCTCTCCGTTACAAAGTATATCTCAAGCTTCAAATAGTGTACAAAGTATGTCTGCAGCATGTGAAAGAGTATTTGAGTTTTTAGATGAAAAGGAAATGGAAGATGAAAGCTATAAAATGGTGTATTTAGACAAAATTGCAGGTGACATTTCGTTTGAGCATGTTATGTTTGGCTATACAACTGATAAAATGATTATTAAAGATTTTTCTTTTAATGCTAAGAAGGGGGAAAAAATAGCTATCGTTGGACCAACAGGTGCAGGTAAAACAACAATAGTAAATCTATTGATGCGCTTTTATGAGTTAACTTCTGGTACAATTAGAATAGATGGAGTATCTATAAGTGAAATTACTAGAGAAAATATTAATAATTTATTTGGTATGGTTTTACAGGATTCATGGCTATTTGAAGGGACAATAAGAGAAAATCTTATATACAATAATGAAAATGTGTCAGAAAAAGATTTAGATAAAGTTTGCCAAATGACAGGAATTGATAAATTTATTAAACAGCTTCCGGATGGTTATGATACTATAATCAAAGATGACGAAAGTATTTCTGCAGGACAAAAGCAGTTGATTACAATAGCAAGAGCAATGCTAAAAGATTCACCATTACTTATTTTAGATGAGGCAACTAGTAACGTTGATACTAGAACAGAATTGCAAGTCCAAAATGCTATGGATAAGCTAGTAGAAGGAAGAACTAGCTTTGTAATAGCACATCGTCTTTCTACAATTAAAAATGCAGATTGTATTCTAGTAGTTAAAGATGGAAATATTGTAGAAAGTGGAAAGCATAAAGATTTGTTAATGAAAAATGGTTTTTATGCAAAGCTATATAATAGCCAATTTGAAAAAACTAACTAAATATTTTTGTTTTATTATGTGCTCTATTTAATTTTGTTTTAAATAGAGCTTTTATTATTGACCAATCGGTCAAAAAGTATTATTATTTAGTTGGTGATTTTATGAATAAGGAAGAAAAAAGTTATCTTGCTAAGGAAAAAATACTAAAAGCTGCTATAAAGTATTTTGGTAAAAATGGTTATTTAAATGTATCAATGAATGATATTGCTAGAGAAGCAAATCTTTCAAAGGGTTTACTTTATTATTATTTTAAGAATAAGGATGATTTATATTTATCTTGTGTTGAATATATTTATAAATCATTATTAGACCATTTCTCTAGTATTAAAGATGGAATTACTTTAGAGTCGTATCTTGAAGAAAGAATGAAAATATTTAGAACCTATCCTAATTTAGCTAAGCTTTTTTTTGAAGCGCTCTTAGAACCACCACTTCATTTAGTAAAGCAAATAGAATTTTTAAGAGAGCCATTTGATAGTTTTAATAGAGGGTTATTTTTAGAACTTTTAAAGGGATATAAGCTTAAAGAAGAAATAGATGAGGAAGAGTTATTAATTTATATGAAAATGCTTCAAGAACTAATAAATGGCTTTTTTAACAATTCTTATTCAAAGAATGAAGATATTGTTTTTGAACATGAAGAAAAACTAAAAAAAGTAATAAGATTGTTCTTATATGGTATTGTAAAAGAGGAATAGAAATGGATTATTTATTATGGATTTTAGTAGTTATTATTGCATTTTTAGTAGGTAAATTATTTACTAAAATAAAGATGCCTGCTATTCTAGGCTGGCTTATTACAGGTATGGTTTTAGGGCCATATGCATTAAATTTGTTGAAAAACGAATTAATGGTAGGCGAGGCATATAATTTAATTATTCATATATTAGAGTGTACCGTTGGATTGATGATTGGTACAGAACTTGTGTGGAAGAAGATAAAGAAAAGTGGCAGAGCTATTATTATAACTACATTGTTTCAATCATTAGGGACATTTTTAGTAGTTAGCCTTGTGTTTATGGTTACATTTCTTATAGTAGATATACCTTTATTCTTAGCATTTATATTTGGCGGTATAGCATTAGCAACTGCTCCCGCTCCTTCTTTATCAATTGTTAGAGAATTTAAAACTGATGGTCCGGTTACTAGAACATTGATTCCTATGGCTGCTTTAGATGATATAGTGGGAGTAGTAGTATTTTTTACAACTATTTCTATTATTAGTGGTACTAAATCTAATGAAAGTATGCCTTGGTATTTAATTTTGGGTGTAATATTATTACCATTGATAATAGGAGCTGTTGTTGGTATTCTTACTGGATTTGTTTTAAGAAAAAGCAAGAACATTAACATTAGTTTAATGGTTGTGATAATTGGAATATTAGTTGCTTCAGGAATTGGTTTTATATTTAATGAGTTCTTATTACCTGCAGCTTTATTAAATTTTATGTTGATTGGTATGTCTTTTTCAGCAGCATTTGCAAATATGGTAGGCGAAGAAGAATTAGAAACTTTAATGACTAGATTTAATCCTATTCTTGGTGTATCATTAATAGTAGTAATACTTAATTTAGGGGCACCTTTAGATTATCATGCAATTTTAGGAGCTGGATTATTTACGGTAATTTATATAATTTCAAGGGCTTTTGGAAAATATTTTGGAGCATTTACTGGTGCGGCTTTAACTAAATCTCCTAAGACAGTTAGAAATTATCTTGGATTGACATTATTGCCTCATTCAGGAGTTTCACTTGTTTTTACAGGCATTGCAGTAGGAACCCTAAATAATATTGATCCTAGCTTATCTACTATAGTAAATGGTACGATTGCTGCTGCCGCTATTATTAATGAAATAATAGCAGTTATAGTAGCACGTAAGGCTTTTAGTATGGCTGGTGAGCTAAATAAAGGAGCTATAAAAGATGGAGAAAATATTCAAAGCAGCTGAAGATAGGATTATTAATAATCCAAAAATAATTGAGCTTAGTAAGAAGTTTGCACGTACAAAAGTGATATACAATTGTGCATTAAAAGAAGTTACAACAAAATTTGAAATTTTAAATGATGATCTGAGGAGTCGCTACAATAGAGATGCGATAGAATTTATTACAGGTAGAATAAAAACACCTGAAAGTATAATAAAGAAATTACAAAAGAAAAATTTAGATTTAACTATTGAAAATGCAGTGGAAAGATTGACTGATATTGCAGGAATTAGAGTTATATGTTCATTTATATCTGATATTTATGAAGTTGCAGAAATGTTTACTAAGCAGGATGATATTGAAGTAATTGAAATAAAAGATTATATAAAAAATCCTAAGCCTAGTGGATATCGTAGCTTACATATGCTTGTTAAAGTGCCAGTTTTCTTTTCGTGTGAAAGAAAGGAACTAATAGTTGAAGTACAGCTTAGAACGATTGCAATGGATTTTTGGGCAAGTTTAGAACACCAAATATATTATAAAAAAGATATTAATAATGCTAGTGATATACAAAATAGACTTAGGAGTTGTGCAGATCAAATTACGGCTTTAGATATTGAAATGGAAGATATTCATAAGACATTACAAAAATTAAATTAATAATAAAAATATATTGCAAAATATATAATCTTATGATAGAATCTAATGGACTTACTATGGTTAGTACCATGGCGGAAGGAGTGTAAAGTACAATGAAAAACGGAATTCATCCAAATTATAAGACTGTAAAAGTTACTTGTACTACTTGCGGAAACGTATTTGAAACTGGTTCAGTTCTAGACGAAATTCGTGTTGATACTTGTTCAAAATGTCATCCATTCTATACTGGTAAACAAGTATTTACTCAAGCAGATGGTCGTGTAGATCGTTTCAATAAGCGTTATGGCTTAAATAAGGAAACAAAGTAATTTAGAAATTAAGAGCTTTTGAAGCTCTTTTTTTCTTTATATAAAATAAAAAAATGTGCCGAGCACATTTTTTATGGTAAAGTTATATCAGTTGCTTTAATAAGATCATAGTATTCATTTCTTGTTAAATCGATGTTTAGAGCTTTTTTATATTCTTTTAGGCGTTCAATTTTAGTTGTTCCTACAATAGGAATTATATTGGCTGGATGCTTTAATATCCAAGCTACTGCTATAACAGATTTAGTAGTTCCATATTTGTTTGCTAGAGAATCTAGTTTTTGATTAAGCTTAATATATTTTGGATTATCGATAAAGCATTCCCAGTTAGAATTTTGTACAACAGACCATGCTTGTAATTCAATATTTTTTATTCTAGCATAATCAATTAAACCTAAAGTATAATTTTCTTTTGCCATATTGAAAAAAATACCTTCTGTAACTAGATAATTATGAATTAAAGAAAACTGCACTTGATTGTATTTGAGCTTAAATCCAGTATATTTTTCTAAAGCTTCAATTTGGAGTGGACTCATATTAGATACACCAAAACTTTTTACCATCCCAGTTTCGAATAAGTATGTAAAAGCCTCTTTTATTTCTTGGTAATCAACTAAGATATCAGGGCGATGAATTAATAAAGAATCAATATAAGTTGTTTTTAATAGACGTAATGATTCCTTTACATGATTAATAATATAGTGTTTACTTGAATTATAGTTTTTATTTTCACTATCTATGCCACATTTAGTTTGGATGAATAGTTTTTCGCGTAAATCTTTTTTAGTTTCAAGAAAATTCCCAAATAGTTCCTCGCACTTTCTATTTCCATAAATATCTGCTAAATCAAATGAATTATAACCTAATGTAATAGCATTATCTAAAAAGTCATTAGCTTCACTTTGACTCATATTATTAATTCGCATTAAACCTAAATAAATTTTTTTCATAAATGTATACTCCTTTTATTGGTAATTTTGTTTATGATTATTTATATTATACTTAATTTAAAAAAGTAAAAATAGTATTTAATTTTGATTTTAAAACTAGTATAATGAACCTTGTATTTAGGAGTGGATAATTTATGTATTATAACGAAAGTAAGACTGGCTTTGTTGAGGTTATTTGTGGACCAATGTATGCCGGTAAAACAGAAGAACTAATAAGAAGAACAAAAAGAATGGAATTTGCTAAGAAAAAATATTTAATTTTTAAGCCTAATATTGATAATAGGTATGCGATAAATGAAGTTGTTTCTCATAATAAAAAGAGTATGAAGGCCATTAATGTTGATATTAATCATCCTGAACAAATTCTTTCTTATGTTACAAACGATATTCAAGCTATTGTCATAGATGAGGTTCAATTTTTTAATGTGCGTTTATTAGATATAATAGCAAAGTTTGCGAATGAAGGTATGCGTGTTATATGTGCTGGTTTAGATTTAGATTTTAGAGGTGAACCTTTTGGGCTTATGCCAGCGTTACTTGCAATTGCAGAAAATGTAACTAAACTTACAGCTATTTGTAATAGTTGTGGCGAAGAAGCAACTAGAACACAAAGATTAGTTAATGGTAAACCGGCATACTATGATGATCCAATTGTTATGGTAGGTGCAACTGAAACTTATGAGGCAAGATGTCGCAAGTGCCATGAGGTTTTAAGACGTGAACAATAAATTTATGGAGGCCGCATATAAGGAGGCTTTAAAGGCATATAAAAAGAATGAAGTTCCTGTTGGTGCAGTTATAGTAAGAGATGGAAAAATAATTGCTCGTGGACATAATTTAAGAGAAAGCAAGCAAAACAGTTTAGCACATGCGGAAATTATTGCAATAGCTAAAGCATGTAAGAAAATTGGCTTTTGGCGCTTAGATGATGTGGAAATATATGTTACACTTGAGCCTTGTCCTATGTGTACAGGGGCTATTATACAATCACGAATTCCCCGATTATATTTTGGTGCATTAGATAAGAGAAATGGATCTGTAATAAGTAATTTAAAAATGCTTGATAATGTGTATACACATAAAGTTAATTATGTATATGAACAAGATTTACGATTTAGTCAAATTTTAACAGATTTTTTTAAAGAAATGAGAAGTAAGAAAAATGAATCAAAGTAAGAAAATAATAATAACATCACTTTTTATAGCTATGGGAGTAGTTTTACCATTATGCTTCCATATGATTCCTAGTGGGGGTAATATATTTTTGCCAATGCATTTGCCAGTTATTTTAGGCGGAATGGTTGTAGGACCTTTTTATGGTATTTTAATTGGTATTCTAACACCAACAATTTCGCATCTTTTGACATCGATGCCACCTGCCGCTGTATATCCTGGAATGATGCTAGAATTAATAAGCTATGCTTTTTTTAGTGGTCTTTTTGTTAAGGTTATTAAAACTAAAAATAATATTTTAAATGCATACTTGGCATTAATACCTAGTATGCTAATAGGAAGAATTGTTTCTGGACTAACTAATGCGTTTATTTTTCAGGCAGGAAAATATAATTTTCATACATGGATAACACTTTCTTTTGTCACTAGTTTGCCTGGAATCATAATTCAGTTAGCGATTATTCCTGCTTTATATGTCTTTATAAATAATGTAGTTTTAAGTAAGAAGAAGATTTCAAATATTGAAATTGATAGTAAAAAATAGTATTAAGGAGATTATTCTCCTTTTTTTATTATAAAAAACGAAAAATTTTCTTAAAAATTATAAAATTTTGATTAATGTAGATAATTATGTTTAAAATTTAGTTATTTATTTTATCTATGCATTAAAATAAAATAACAGGTGTTTTTTTAAGTAGAAAATTGAATTGTATTTTCTTTAAAAAAGCCAAAAAAGAAAACGTTTTTAAAAAATATAATTCGTTTTTGTTGACAATAATATGACAATTTTCTATAATAATGTCAGTGAAGCGCTTTTATCGATTCTTTTAAAATATTGTGGGTTTATTTTTTTATGAAATATGAAAGCGTTTAAAATTAAGTATTTTTCATAAGACATAGGAGGAAAATTTAATATTATGAAAATGAAAAAAGTTTTTATGGGAGCTGCAGTAGCTGCTCTAGGTTTATTCACTGCAAGCTGTAGTGATAATGGTGGTAAGTTAAATCAAGATAAACCATTAATTTTCTTTAATCGTCAGCCATCTGATCCTACTACTGGTGCAATTGATATGGACACTATGAATTTTTCAGACCAAACATATTATGTTGGTTTCGATGCAGCTGGTGGTGGTGCTGTTCAAGGTAAATTAATTACAGATTATCTTGCAACTAAAACAAAAGCTGAAATTGACAAAAATGGCGACGGATACATTGGCTATTGTTTATTTATTGGTGACATTGGTCATAATGACTCAAAAGCTCGTACTGAAGGTATCCGTAAGGCTTTAGGAACATGGAAAGATTCTACTGATCCTTCTAATAAACAAGAAGGAAAAGTAACTGTTAAAGATGGTGAATTAAAGGTTAAAGAGCTTGATGCAAAAGAAATGAAGAGTGATGCTGGTGCTACTTGGGATGCTACAACTGCAACAACTTCTACTGGAACTTGGTTCTCACAATATGGTGATCAAATTGATTTATTAGTTTCTAATAATGATGGTATGGCTATGGGTGCTTTAAAGAGCTCATCATTTGTTGATGGAACTCCAATTTTTGGTTACGATGCTAACTTAGACGCTTTAGAAGCAGTTAAGGCTGGTACTTTAACAGGTACAGTTTCACAAAACGTTGATGCACAAGCTATTGGTACTCTACAACTAATTCGTAATATGTTAGATGGTGTTACTGGTGCTGATGTTGTTAAAAAAGGTATTACTGAAAAGGATCAATATGGTAATCAAGTAACTGCAGAAATGCAATATAAGTCTGATACAAAGGCATTATTAGCTCTTAATAGTGGAATTAATAAGGATAATGTTGATAATTATTTAAATACACGCGATTCAGGTATTAAACAAATTAATGGTGAAGAAAAGAAAGTTTTATTAACTCTATACAATTCTAGCGATAACTTCTTATCTTCTTCATATAAACCAGCTTTAGAGTATTATGCAAAATTATTAAATATCAAATTAACTATTGTTGAAGGCGATGGTCAAAGTGAGTCTACATGTTTAGATAAATTTACAAACTTAGATCAATATGATGCTTATGCAGTAAATATGGTTAAGACTAATTCAGGTCAAGATTATTTACGTAAACTTAAAGCTTAATTTATAATGATTTTATGATGAGGGTTCTACATACGTGTAGAACCTTTATCGAGATTTTAGGAGGTTTGAATTATGGAACAACAACAAGTTAATACAACCCCTATATTAAAAATTTCTAATTTATCGAAGCGATTTGGTAAAAATCAGGTTCTATCTGGAATAGAACTAGAAATAAAAAAGGGAACTGTAATGGGTTTAATGGGTGAAAATGGTGCTGGTAAATCCACAATGATGAAATGTCTTTTTGGAATTTACGAGAAGGATGAAGGAGATATTTATTTAGATGGGCAATTAGTTAACTTTTCTGGTCCAAAGGATGCACTTGAAAATGGTGTTGCTATGGTGCATCAAGAATTAAATCAGTGTCTAGAGCGTAGTGTTGCCGATAATATGTTTTTAGGAAGATATCCTACTAAATATGGAATGATTGATGAAAAAGTAATGGAAGAAAAAACAAATCAATTATTTGCTAGATTAGGAATGTATATTTCTCCTAAAACTATTATGAAGAAGATGTCAGTTTCAATGCGCCAAATGGTTGAAATAGCCAAAGCTGTTTCCTATGATTCTAAAATAATAGTTCTTGATGAGCCTACCTCATCGCTAACAGAAAAAGAAGTTAAAAAACTTTTTTCTATTGTTAATGAATTAAAAAAACAAGGTATTTCATTTGTATATATTTCTCATAAAATGGATGAGATTTTTGAGATATGTGATGAAGTATCTGTATTAAGAGATGGTAAAATGATTATGACTAAATCTACTAATGAGACAACTATGCAAGAATTAGTTGCTGCAATGGTTGGTAGATCACTAGATAATCGTTTCCCACCTGTAGATAATGAACCAGGAGATGTAATATTAGAGTTACGTAATTTATCGACTAGATTTGCTCCTCAATTAAAAGACATTAATCTTAACGTTAGAAAAGGAGAAATACTAGGCCTATATGGACTTGTAGGTGCTGGGCGTAGTGAGTTGTTAGAAACGCTATTTGGATTACGTACTATTGCTTATGGCGATATAATTTATGATGGAAAGCAAATGGTTTTTGCAAATAGTGCTGATGCAATGAGTTATGATTTTGCATTTGTTACTGAAGAACGAAAATTCAATGGTATGTTTGGTAAAGAAACGATAAAATTTAATACTTGTATTTCTAATCTAGATAAGTATAAGAAAAATGGAGTTTTATCTAACGCACAAATGTATGATGCAACGACAAAAGCTATTTCAAATATGAGTGTTAAATGTATGGGTCCTGATGAGATAATTTCTGCTTTATCAGGTGGAAACCAACAAAAGGTTATTATTGGTAAATGGCTAGAAAGAAATCCTAATGTATTCTTACTTGATGAACCAACTAGAGGTATTGATGTTGGTGCAAAATATGAAATTTATCAGTTAATAATAAATATGGCAAAAGAAGGTAAAACTATCATTGTTGTTTCTTCAGAAATGCCTGAAATTTTAGGTATTACAAATAGAATAGCTGTAATGTCAAATTATCGTTTAGCAGGTATAGTTAATACAAAAGAAACAAATCAAGAAGAATTATTAAATTTATCTGCGAAATATTTATAAGGAGTGAAAAAAATGCAAAATGATACAAGAAACATGTTAACTCTAAAAGATAATGAAAAAATATTAGATTATGAAAAGAGAATCTATGACCTTCGTAAAGATGGAGCACAAGCATGTGATTTAATTAGTGATAAAATAAGAGAAGTAAAGAAAAATAAAATGCTCTCTCAAAGTAAAAAAGAAGAATTGATTGCATCATTAAATCAAAAACTTTTAAAAGCCAAAGAAATAAAACTAAAAAATAAGTTAGAATTACGTAGACTTATCGTAGAAGCAAAAAATTATGCAAAAAGTATATCTATTCCAGAATATAAAAAGGCTCACTTAGAGGAGAAAAAGCTTAAAAAAGAATACAAAAAAGATTATAAAGCTGAATTATCTAAAGCTAAGAATGACCATATTGCAAGAATGAATAAGATAGATAAAACTGATAGTGTAGCTTTAAAAAAGGAAAAAACATATTATAAATCAGTTTTATTTGATTTGAAAAAGGAATATTTAAATAAGGTTCAAGAAGTAAAAGATTCGACATATAACATTCATCTAGATTTATATAACGAATTAAATTTATTTGGTGGTGGAAAGGTTAATTACTTAGAAGCTAAAAATCATCAATTTATTGAATATGTTTATAGATTCAATCTTAAAGACTTCTTATTAAAGAACGGATTATATATAATAATTTTGATTTTCTTTATTGTCTGTGTTATTATAACTCCTATTTTAGGAAAAGGTAATTTATTAACTATAAGACACATTTTCAGTATTCTTGAACAATCTGCTACGCCAATTTTTTATGCTTTAGGTGTTGCTGGATTGATATTGCTTGCAGGTACTGACTTATCAATTGGTCGTATGGTTGGTTTAGGTGCTGTTATTACTGGTGTTATATTACACAAGGGAACTAACATAGTTCAGTTCTTTAGTTTTGGACAATGGAATTTTGATAACATTCCTATGTTTATTAGAGTTGTTATGGCTCTTGGATTATCTGTTCTATTTTGTACTTTATTTAGTGCACTAGCCGGATTCTTTACTGCTAAATTTAAGATGCATCCATTTATTACAACTTTATCAACTCAATTGTTAATTTATGGTATGTTATATTATGCTACTAAAGGAACTCCAGTAGGTGCAATGGATCCAAATATCCAAGATGCTATTGGTGGAACAATAAGAATTTTTGGTTATGGTTTCCCTAAATTGTTCTTATATGCTATTGTTGCAATTATAATTGTTTCATTTATTTGGAATAAGACTAAATTCGGTAAGAATATGTATGCTGTAGGTGGAAATTCTGAGGCTGCATCAGTTTCTGGTATATCAGTATTTTGGACTACACTTGGTGTATTCATAATGGCAGGTATATTATATGGTTTTGGTTCATTCTTTGAATCATTTAGAGCAAATGCCTCTGCTGGTACTGGATATGGTTTCGAGTTAAATGCTATTGCTGCCTGTGTTGTTGGTGGTATTTCATTTAGTGGTGGTATCGGTAAAATAAAAGGAGCAGTATTTGGTGTTTTCATCTTTACAGGTTTAACATATTGTTTAACAGTATTAGGTGTTGATACAAATCTTCAATTCGTTTTAAAGGGTGTCATTATTATGACAGCTGTTGCATTAGACTGTGCAAAATATCTAAAGAAGAAATAATAGAAATTTTAGTGGAGGGAATAATCCCTCCATTAATTGTATGAGGTCATTATGAATAGACAAATAAATTTTATAACTTTAAAAAATAATAAAAATTTAGAAGTAATTTTAGCTAATATTGGCGCAAGTGTTTATTCAGTACGTTTCAATGGACAAGAGATGTTATTATCACCTAAGGATAGCTTAGATTTTGCTAATAGTAGAGAATACTATGGGAAAACTTTAGGTAGAGTTGCCGGTAGAATTCTTTCTAAACAAAATGGTTTTACACTAGATAATACAGAATATAACTTTACCTTACATGGTGGCTTTGATAATTTGTCATATAAAATTTATAGCTATTCAATAAAAAAGGAAGTAGGAAAACAAATAGTATCATTTTCTTATATTTCAAAACATTTAGAATGTGGATTTCCTGGTGTTTTAGAACTAAAAGTATATTATATATTGTATGATGATGAGGATAAATTATTAGTTAGGTATGAGGCTATAAGTGATCAAAATACAATTTTAAATCTTTCTAATCATATGTATTTTAACTTTGGTACTAAGAATTTACTTGATTATTATTTGACAATTCCTGCTAGCAAAATATTAGCATTTGATGAGCATCAACTTCCATTTAAGTCAGAAGATGTTCCTACAGCATTAGATTTTAGAAATAAAACAAAGATTAATGATAAAATTAATATGATTGAAAAGCTTCAGACTAAAACAATAGATCACACATTTTTATTAGATGATCTAGAAAAACCATGTTGTATTTTAGAAAACGCAGAATATAAATTAAGCGTTAATAGCTCATATGAAGCCCTAAATTGTTACTTGAATTGTACAAACAAAGGGGTTAAATACATATATGATGATGTTGATACTCTTTATAGAGGTCTAGCTATTGAGCCTCAGCATAACAATTTAGATAGTAATAAGATTAAGTTAGAAAAGGGAAAATTATATAGCGAATATATTCTTTATACCTTTGAAAGGAAATAATACGATGGAAGAAGTTAATAAGAAAATTAAAGAGTTAATTGTTTATGCAAGAGGTCATCTTGATTTAGAAAAGGCTGATGAGATATACCTTGAAAATATTTTATTGGGGGAATTTGAGGAGTCTCATCCTTATAATAATGAGATTGATGAGGAAGCAATTAATAAATTATTGGTTCCCGATTCAATTATAACGCCTTTAACGGAGTATCTTGAGAGGGAAAAGGGATTAACAAATAATGAAGCAGAAAGATTCATTACAAAAATAATGGGTTTCTTAACGCCAAGGCCTAGCGCAGTAAATGATAAATTTGAAAAATTACATAAAGAGTCTCCACAAAAGGCGGCAGATTATCTTTATAATCTTTCAATTTGGAATAATTATATTCAAAAGACAAAGGTTGATAAGAATTTATTGTGGGAAGCAAAATTCCCTAATAATACCTTAGAAATCAGTATAAATCTATCAAAACCTGAAAAAAATAATAAGGATATTAAAAAACTGTTGACAGTTAATTTGGGGGAAAAATATCCGAAGTGTTTACTTTGTAAAGAAAATTTAGGTTTTTATGGTAATGATAGTCATCCTGCACGTGAAAACATTCGCTTTGTTCCTTTAAGATTAAATAATGAAGAATGGTTTATGCAATATAGCCCATATGTATATTATGATCATCATTGCATAGTGTTATCACATCGTCATAATAATATGCATATTGATAGACCAACGTTAAATGCATTAGTTGATTTTGTAGACTATATGCCTTGTTTCTTTATTGGAAGTAATGCAGATTTGCCAATTGTTGGTGGTTCAATTTTAAATCATGAACATTTCCAAGGTGGTGCACACATTTTACCAATGCTAAAGGCTAATGTCTTGAAGGAATATTACATTTTAGATAATGTTAAGGTATCTAAATTAGATTGGTATAATACATGTATTTTATTAGAAACTAAAGATAAAAATAGTTTATTAAATGTAGCTGAAAATATTTTAGATACTTGGAAAAGTTATGATGATATTGATAACAATATCTTACATTTTACAGATGAGCAGCATAATACTATCACACCTGTTGTAAGAAAAATTGATGATACTTATAAAATGTATTTGATTTTACGTAACAATAGAACTAATGAAAAATATCCTGATGGAATATTCCATGCGCATCCGGAATATCACATGATTAAAAAAGAAGGTATTGGACTTATTGAAGCTATGGGACTATTTATTCTTCCTGCTCGATTAGTTAGACAATTTAAAGAAATTGAGGATGTTTACGGATTAGAGGATGAAAAAATTGTAGCAAAATATCCAGACTTAAAAGATTTTTTACCTATGATTAAAAGCTTACCTGGAAATAATTTGAAAAAAGAAATAGAAGAATATGTTAATAATACTTGTCGAAGTATTTTAGAAAATGTGGGCGTATTTAAAAATACAGAAAAAGGGACTTTGGGATTTAATAAATTTATAGAAGAGGTAAGGGTAAGATATGGAAAAAAATAAAATTAGAGGCCTAGTTGATGGTTATAAAAAAGAATTTAATGATGAGCCAGTATTCTATGTTACAGCAGGTGGAAGACTAGAAATCATTGGTAATCATACAGATCATAATCATGGTCTTTGTATAGTCGGTAATTGTTCTTTAAGAATTTGTGCAGTTATTAAGCAAAATAGCGATAAAATGGTTAAAATTTTATCTAAAGGACATGAATATTTTGAATTTGACTTAGAAGATTTGAGCGTAAAAACAAGTGAATATAGTACAACTAAAGGTATGGTAAGAGGTATTCTAGCAAAAATTAAAGAGTTAGGATACAAGATAGGTGGATTTAACGCATACATTGAAAGTGATATTCCTGAAGGAAGTGGAGTTTCCTCTAGTGCTGCCTTTGAGGTTTTGATTGGCGAAATAGTTAATTATTTATACAATGATAATAAAATTAGTCATTTAGAGATTGCTAAAATTGGTCAATATAGTGAACAAAATTATTTCCATAAACCTTGTGGATTATTAGATCAAATTGGAGCTGCATTTAAGGATTGTAACTTTTTAGATTTTAAAAATATTAAGGATCCTGAAATAACAGGTCTTGATTTTAATTTACCGGTTGATTTATTCTTAATTAATAGTGTTGGTGATCATTCAAATTTGACTCATTTATATGCTGAAATTCCTGATGGAATGCGTAAGGTAGCTAACATGCTAGGAGAAAATTACTTAAGAGATACAAAAGAAGAGGATTTTATTGAGCTTGTTAAGCATAATAAAATAGAAGATCCTAAGGCAATAAAAAAGGCAAAACATTTCTACCAAGAAAATAAAAATGTTTTGCAAGCAAGGGATGCAATTATTAATAATAATACTTATGAATTCTTTAAAGCAATTAAGGCATCTCAAGATAGTAGTAATCTTTTCTTAGAAAACACTTATGTTAGAGGTGATGAATATTTAGATTCACCACAAGATATTATTGATAAGGTAAATAATATACCATCATTTTCTGAAATGGGAGCAATTAGAATTCATGGTGGTGGCTTTAAAGGTAGTGTTTTAGCGTTTGTTAAGCATGAATTTAGAGATGAATTTGTTAAATTCCTTAATAATAATTATGCTTCTCGATATCGAGAGGTTAGTATTTCTAAAGAAGGAGTAACTAAAGAATTAATTAACTAATTTGAAGGGGGAATTTTTAAAATCCCCTTTCTATTTTTTTACTAAATTTATACAATTTTTAGAGTGTGTTTTTAAACTTAAAGTAGTATAATGAAAGTAAATTAGGAGTGTGATATCATGAATGAAGAATTAAAATGTAAAATTAGGACATATTTTGAAAACAAGAAGGAAGAAATGTTATCTTTACTGAGTAAACTTGTAAGTTTTCCTAGTATTGCTAATGTTACTAATGATTCTACAAAACCTTATGGAGAAGAATGTTTTGCCATCTTAAACTATTTTTTAGAAAAAGCAGCAAATGAAGGTTTTGATGTAAAAAATTATGATAATCACGTAGGAGCAGTTAATCTTAGAAATGATAAACTTGAACAAAGTATTGCATTAATAAGCCATCTTGATGTTGTCCCTGCAGAAGGAGATTGGGATTATGAACCATTCAGAATGCAAATTGTTAACAATTATGCGATAGGACGTGGTGTATCAGATAATAAAATTGCTGCTGTTGCAGTTTATTATATGCTAAAATGCATAAAGGAATTAAATATAAAAACAAAGCATAATATTACTTTGCTTTTAGGTACGGCAGAAGAGATAGGGATGTATGATGTTGATTATTTTACTAAAAATTATCAATCACCGCTTTTTACCTTAGTTCCAGATGCCTCATATCCATGTGGAAGAGGTGAATTTGGGCGTGTTAATTTTAATTTGAGTACAAGGTTAAGTGAAGATTTCTTAGAACTAAAAAGTAATGAGGCCTACAATTTAGTACCTGATTATGCATATGCAAAATTAAAAATAGTTTTGCCTGAAATTAATAATGAATCAATAAAAGTAACCGTAGATAATGGTGTTTCTTTAGTAGAAGCTTATGGAAAGGCTATTCATGCTGCTAAAGCACCACTAGGGGTAAATGCAATAAAGGTTCTATTTAATCATTTGTTGAATTTAAAACAAATAAAAGATGCAGATAAGAAAGCATTAGGAGCATTACAAGAAGCAAATATTGATGCTTTAGGAACTGGTCTTGGAATTAATTATAGTGATGATTTATCTGGTGAGACTGTTTGTTCTGGAAACATAATGTGGTATGAAGATAATATTGTCAGTTTAGGTTTCGATATTCGTTATGCAGTTACTGAAAAATTTGATTTTATCAATGAGAAAATTAAGACATTTGCTAAAAATAAAGACTTAATATATACGTTAGTAAAAGAAGAAAAGCCATATTATTTGCCAATGGATAATAAAGCAGTTTCTACTGTTTTAAGTGTTTATAATAAAATAAGCAAGCAAAATATTGATTTTATTCCAATTATGAAGGGTGGTACCTATGCATCTCATATTCCAAATGCACTATCAATTGGAATGAGTTATTTAAGCGAAGAAGAAAAGGCTAAGCAAAATTTAGACTTTTTACGTGAAGGCCATGGCGGAGCTCATCAAAAGGATGAGGTGTTATCAATTAATGGATTTATGGCTGGTATAAATTTACTATTTGAAATACTATTAGAATTAGATGAAAGGTTGTAAGGTGAAAGCATGCTTGAGTTTTATAAGACTGTTGGAACAGTTACCAAAAAAATTGATAAACTAGAAGATGATTGCTGGGTAAATGTTGTAAGTCCAACTGAGGATGAAAAGAAGTATTTGATTGAGGAAATTGGTGTTTTACCAGAGTTTGTTCGTTCAAGCTTAGATGATGAGGAAAGTCCTCACATTGATTATGATGATGATTTAGATCAACGATTAATTGTCGTTGACTACCCAATAATGAATAATAAAAAAGATCCTAAAGATATTACGACTTTAGAATATACCACAACTCCACTTGGAATTGTCTCTTACAAAAAGTATTTAATAACAATGTCATTAAAGGAAAATCAAGAACTTATTGATTTTAAAAATGGCTTAACTAAGGGCTTAAATACTAGTATGAAGACTAGATTTATCTTTATGCTAATGTTAAAAATATCTCAAAGATTTTTAGCGTATTTAAGACAAATAGATCGTTTATCAAGTTTGACAGAGCAAAAGTTGCATCAGTCAATGCAAAATAGAGAATTGATTCAAATGCTCGGATTAGAAAAATCCTTAGTGTTCTTTTCTACTTCACTAAAAAGTGATGAAATAATCATCAATAAAATCATGAGAGGTAAGATTTTAAAGCTCTATGAGGAAGATCAAGATTTGTTAGATGATGTTTTAATTGAAGTACATCAAGCAATAGAAATGTGTAATATTTATTCTAATATTTTATCGGGAACTATGGATGCTTTTGCTTCAGTAATATCTAATAATCTTAATATTGTTATGAAGGTTCTAACAGTTATCACTATTGTTATGTCTATTCCTAATATTGTATTTAGCTTCTATGGTATGAATGTTGAAGGTAGCTTGCCATGGAATTTGTGGTACGTTCCTTTAATTATATCTTTAGTGATATGTATAATTGTTACATTGATTTTCAAAAAGAAGAAGATGTTTCAATGATTAATGGTCAGCATTTGCTGACCTTTTCTTTTTATAAAATTAGTTGATTTGTCAACTAATTGGATTTATAATTTTATTGGTGATTATATGGATAATAAATATAGATATTTAACAAAAATAGTTCGTAATATGCGACTTGAAAAGATTAGAGAGGGAGACTTATTAAATGAGAATGAAAGAGAAGCATTAAGATATATAACTAAGCATGATAATTTAATTTTGAATGATTTAGTCTGGTATTTAAATGTTAATAAAGCATTAGTAACAAGAATATGTAAAAAATTAGCGAGCTTAGGTTTAATTTCTATGACAGAGGGAATTGATAAAAGAACTAAGTTTTTAAATGCTACTGATGAAGGTAGAAGTTATAAAGAATCAATTCAAAGTTTTGAGATAAAATATTATGAAAGTCTTTTTAAAAATATAAATAAAGATGAACTAGAAATATTTTTTAATGTGTTAGAAAAAGTATATATTGAATCAAAAAGAATTCGTAAGGAAGCAAGAATGAAATGAAGGATTATTCTAAAATAAGGACCTATTTTAAAGAAAATTTGGGTTTAGTTATTGCCATGTCAATAACGGGATTATTTTTTGATGGTTTAATGTGGATATTACCAATTTTAGAGGGGAAAGCTATTAATAGCCTTTATTCAAATGATAAAAGGATAATTATTTTTTTAGTTTCTCTTTTTTTAGGATTTGTTTTATTTGTTCAAATAAATAGATTCTTTAAGAGATATTTAGTTAGAATTCTAGGCAATAAAATTGCTTTAAAAATGCGACAAATAAGCCTCGAAAATTTATTATCTTATGACATTGATTATTTTATGACTCATTCTATTGGAGATATTTTAAATAGAAATTTAACAGATATTTACGATACAGCTGAAGGAATTAGAAAAATTACGACAGAAATATTTGATACTTTCGTCTTATTAATTGGTTATATAGCTTCAATGTTTATTTTAGATTATAAAATAACAATTTTAATATTAATACCAATTTTATTATCTATTATTTTTGCTAGATTATTGAAAAATAAAATATATCAAGCAAATAAAGATTACAAAGAGTATTTATCTTCTAATAAGGAAATTACTTTGACATTACTGAATAATGAGCTTTTTTATCGAGGCTTAGGAGTCAGTGAAAGTTATGACAAGTTATACTATAATTCAATTAGAATATTAAGAAAAAAGAGTACTAAGGCCTTATTGCTTCAAAGTAGTATGGAGCCAATCTATCAGGCTATTGCTCTTTTAGGAGTTTTTATTATTGTTTTTTTAGGTGGATACAAGGTAATAAATAATGAGTATTTAATTGGTACCTTAACATCTTATTTAACAACATATTTGCTTGTAGCAAGAAAGGCTAGTAAGGTCGGAAAAATATTTAATGCTTATCAAGCTTTCAATGTTTCTTTTATGAGAGCTAAGGAGTTATTATTTAATAATAAAAAAACTATTCCTGATATTAATTTTAATGATTTAGATAAACTAGTACTTATTGATTTTGCTCCGTATAATTCAAAAATAAAACTTCCTAAATTTAATTTTATGCTAGAAAAAGGAGAAATTATCGGAGTTTGTGGAAAAATACATTGTGGAAAATCAACATTTTTAAACAGTCTAACCGGATTTTATAAATATGAAGGAAAGGCTTTTTTAAATGGAGTAGAAATCAAAAAGCTTGCTGCTAGTGATATGAAAGCAATTGCTATTTCCTCTTCAAATGTTTGTTTATTTTCGGATACTTTGAAAAATAACATTACATTTAATGAGGAAGGAGATTTAAATAAAGCTTTATATACTTCAAACCTTTATTATGATTTAGAAGAACTAGGTGGTTTAAATGCTAAAATTTCTCATACTAACCAAAATATCAGTGGTGGTCAAGCTAGAAGATTATTAGTGGCAAGAGCTCTTTTTTTAGGGAAAAAGGTTATTCTCTTAGATGATCCATTTCAAAGCTTAAATAAAGATCTTGCCGTAGGAATTATGAAAAAATTAAAAGAAAATTATGGGGATAAAATCATTATCCTTGTTTCAAATAATAAAGATATATTAAAAGAAACATCGAAAATTATTTTTATCTTATCGGATAAATATTTATTGTCTAATTATAATGATTTAACTAAAAATTATGATTTTTCTAAGCTTATAGGAGTGTAAATATGTTTAAAAGAATATTCATAGAATATTTCAAAAGGCATCTAACAAGTCTTATTTTAATTATTTTAATGATTTTAATAGTGACAGTTTTAGCACTTATTCCTGCTCAAATTCTTAGAATTATTGTTGATGATATTATCTTTAATAATAAAGCAAATTTGCTTTTATTATTTGGAATTATTTACGCATTATCGTATTTGTTAATAGGTGTTTTTAATTTTTTAAAAAATCTATTAATGTTAAATACAAGCCAAGTTTTTCTAGAATTTTTGAGAGGCAAAATGTTAACGCATATTCACAAAATTAAATATCAAGATATGGTAAATAATGATAGTGGAACATTTGAAGCATACTTCAATAATGATACTAACTCTATAAATGAATTGTTTACAAGTGGCGTTATTGATATGGTAACAGATCTTTTTAAAATATTTGGTATAGTTATTTCAATTTTTATTTATAGTTTGAGATTTGGAATTATTATCTTAATTATTCTTCCTCTAATAATTATTGTAACAGGCATTATTAGAAATAAAATGTTAAAAGCTCAATTAAGCAGTAAGAATCTAGAAGGTAATGTTAATAAAATACTATTAGAAAATGTTGAAGGTATTAAAGAGATAAAAACAAATCATCTATCATCATATGTTAAGGAAAAGTATATGAAAATTTTAAATAATCACTTCAAGGCTAATCAAGCAAGCAACTTTTATGATTCCTTTTTTTCGCCTTTGATGCAAATTATAAGAAATTTAGTAGTAGCACTAATCCTAATTGTTAGTGGAATTAATTTAGATATCTTCGGAATGACTATAGGTATGGTGATTTCTGCAATCACTTTGATATCAGACTTATTTACTCCTATTGAAAATTTAGGAACCGAAATTCAAACTATTCAAAAAAGCGTTGCAGCCATTAAAAGAATAAATGAGTTTTTTACTTTTCCTAGTGATTTTGAAAAGAAAGAGACTCTTTTAGGAGATAAAATTAATATTAGTTATAAGAATGTATCATTTAGCTATGATAAAGAAGTAGTTATTAAAGACTTTTCTTTATTTATAAATGCTGGAGAAAAAATTACTTTTCAAGGCCCTTCAGGTAGTGGTAAATCAACACTAATGAAGCTTGCATTAGGGATAATAAAGCCTAGTGCTGGTGAAGTTTTAATAAATAATTGCCCTATTTATTTAATCGATAATGCAACAAGAAGAAAATATTTTCAAATTGTTTATCAAGAACCATTTTTCAGTAATGGTACAATTTATGAGGAGTTGACACTAAGAGACTTTTCAATTAGCAAAGAAAAATGTCAAGAGGCTCTAAATATAGTTGGATTAGATTACATAGTTAATTTAGACCTAATTTTGAATAAAGATGAATATTCGTCTGGTGAGTTGGCTTTATTAAATATTGCTAGAGTCTTAGTTCATAATCCGAAGGTTATTTTTTTAGATGAAATGAATGCTAAAATTGATCCTTTTACAGCAAGTAAAATTATTAAAATTATTAATAGCTTTGCTAAAGATAAAATTGTAATATCTATTAATCATTATGGCGACATTTTAGAAAATTCTAAAATTATTAAGTTAGATAATCAAATCAACAAATCTATTTAATGGTTGCTATTTTTAAAAAATTGTGCTATTATTAATGCACCCTAATCAATTGTCTGTAGTGAACCTGGTCAGGACCGAGAGGTAGCAGCCATAAGCGATCAGATGATGTGATTAGGCTTTTTTATTTTAGGAGGCTATCATGAATAAAGAACTATTATGGCAGTTTTTGAAGGATATACCTACAGGAATGGTTGTTACATATACTGATTGTGCTAATGTTTTAGGTAATCCTAATTTAAGAAGATATGTAGGGCATTTACTTCACAATAATCCTAGTCCAGATACTATACCTTGTTACAAGGTAGTAAATAGTAAAGGAAGGTTAGCCCCAAACTTTGCTTTTGGTGGTAAAGACAGCCAAAGGAAGCTTTTAGAAGCTGAAGGGATAGTTATAAATAATGATTTTGTTAATTTGCCTGAATATCGCTATGTTCCTATTTTAGAAACTGATAGATTAAAAATTAGACAAATAGTAAAAAAAGATATGGTAGCTTTGAAAGAAATTTTACAAGATGAAAAAACAATGTATGCATATCTTCATGCTTTTTCTGATGAAGAGGTCAATATATGGTATAAAAATCAGTTAAGAAGATATAAGGAAGATGGTTTTGGGCTATGGGCAGTATGCTTAAAAGATGATGATTTTATGATTGGCCAATGTGGATTAACGAAACAAAAAACTCCTAATGGTGAAGTTATTGAGGTCGGATATTTATTCAATAGAAAATATTGGCATAACGGTTATGCAACTGAAGCAGCAAAAGCCGTAATGGAATACGGATTTAAAAAAGGATATGATGAAATATATTCTATAATTCGTGACAATAACTATAGTAGCCTTAATGTAGCTAAAAGAAATGGTTTAGATGAGGTTGGCAAAATGGATAAATTTTATTATGGAGAAGTTTTGCCACATCTAATTTATAGAAGAAAAAATAAGTAATTGTAGTATACTTTTATTTCCTATATAATATTTTTAGAGGAAGTGATAAAATGCGTTACTATGAAAGTTCAACAACTGAATTAAAAAGAGAAATTACTGATGAATTAAAAAAAGAAATTATTGCTTTTTTAAATACGCATGGAGGCACAATTTATGTGGGTGTAAATGATGATGGCTCTATATATTATAATTTAAATCAAAAGGAAAAAGATATTGAGCAAACTAAAATTATTAATTGGTTGGCTAATGATGTTTTTTCTCCTAATCCCAAGGATTTTATAACCTTAGAATGGAATAATGATGGAGTATTAGAAATTCATGTAGCTGAAGGAGATAGTAAACCATATTACTTGACAAATGAAGGCTGTAATCCTAAAGGAGTCTTTATTAGATTTGAATCATCTAAACTTATGGCTACTTCTAAAGAGATAAAAGATATGCGTCTAGCAAGTAATAAAATTTTTTATGAGGATGAGTATTCTAATAATCAAAATTTACATTTTACATATTTAGATAAAAAACAAAAGGAATTAGGAATTAACATTTCTTATCACTCATTAGGATTTCTTAGAGATGATAAATGGACTAATTTGGCATATTTATTTTCAGATGAATTAAATATCAAGGCTAAATTATATTTAGTTGATTTAAAAAACAATATTCTAAGAAAAAAAGAGTGGAAAGGTTCTATATTAAAGCAGGTAGATGAGATAATATCATACTTAGAAAATAATGCTAAAGATGGTTATTCTTTAGATGCTTTAATAGAAGCATTGAAGAATTCTTTTATTCATAGGAACTGGAGTATTAGAGGAAATATAAAGGTTGAATGGAGTCCTAGTAAAATTAATTTTATTTCCCCTGGTGGTTTTTACCATTTAACAGAAGAAGAAGCAATTACAGGTAAAACATCATATAGAAATCCTAAGCTAGTGAAAGTTTTTAAGCAATTTGGATATTCGAAACAATATAAGACAGGAATGAGCAAAATATATAGTTCTTGTAAGGAATACAATGTAGAACCTGTAATAATAGCAACTAGTAATTTATATATTTTAAGTATACCTAAAAAAAAGAAGCAAAAATAATTGCTTCTTTTTTCTTTTTTTAAGTTTATAAGGCATAGTCACGTTTTTTATAACAAATACTGCCTAAAAAAATTAATATTATTACAAAAATAAAATATATAGATGAAGTAATAAGTGAGTTTAAATCTAAATTTAATGCTATTTCAGGACCAAAATATTTGAACAATCAGTCTTACTATTTAGTTTGCCTTTTAAATAACCAAGAAAATAATTGGAAAATAGATAGAAAATTAAATTATATTAAAGCAATAAAAAAGCTGTGAAAATTCACAGCCCTAAAATTATTGTAATTTTGTTACGTCCTCTTCATGCTCAGTATTTAAGGTAACGATTTCTACCTTGCAGCTAAATATTGCATGCAGTAATCTTTCAATGTCGTCGATATAAACTACCTTATCGTCATCTTTAACTTCGTTGAACACGATAGGTACTGGTACTACATAACCATATTGTAGGGCTCTTTGTAAAAGTCTTTCTTTGCGAGCTTGTGATTCGCAAAGAATAGGAACCCTGTTTTCTGCACTTAAGCGTAAAATCTCTCTTGTTTTGCCTGAACCTGGCGCACCTAAAATAAATTTCATATTAAGTATCCTCCATAATCGTTTTTTGTTTGTCTTTATTATACTCTATATTTTACAATTTTGAAAGCGTTTTAAAGAAAAATAAAAAAATATCCTCACCTGACTACAAGTGAGGATCAAAACATATTTTCTTTTTTCATAGATAAACCTTTCTTATTGATTATTTTTATTCATACTGTTTACATCGTTTGACCAGCTGTTTATTTTTATAATTGCAGCAGAAACAAATAATCCTAATCCTATAATTACTAATGTCATAATATCACCTTCCTTTCATTAGGAAGTAGAAGTATAATGCTTTTTTAATTTATTTACAAGTTAAAAAGTAATGTAAATGTTTTCTATTTTATGAAAACGATTAATAAAAAATCTATGATATGATTTTTGCCACTTTTCTTTTAAAAAATAAATATAATGTAGCTAAAATAAAGGAAATTGAAAGTAAAATACCTAAAATTATTATTTTTTGTATGAAAAAGTATAGTGCAAAAACAAAAGAAAAAATTCCTATTAGAAGTGTAAAAATATCTATTTTTGATTTACTAGGATAATGCTTTAAAGTATCTATTAATAATAGTATAGATGCTATAAAATGAATTGTAGCTAATATGAAGCAAATATAGCTAACAACTATTATTAATGCTTTGGCTATTCCCTGAGCAAAGGCAACACCAAAGATTGTAATTATGTTTCCTTCTATAGTAGTTGTACTATTGGCTGCTTTAATTAGCATAGTAGTTCCTAAAACAATTTCTGTTAGTGCTAATAAAAATACTAAGATAACTATAACGAATGGAAGCTTTTTATTTTTCATTTTCTCAACTCCTATTTTAATTATATTATAAAAGAAGAGTAAAAATAAGTCTATTTGTGTTATAATAAAAAACGGTGATTAAAATGAGCTTAAATGATTTATCGCTTGAGGAGCTTTGGGAACTGTTTCCTATTTCATTAGTAGAGCCTAATTATAAATATGTACTTTACTATGAAGAGGAAGAAAAATGTTTGAAGAAAATACTACCTGAGGCAACAATTAACCATATAGGTAGTACAGCACTAAAAATAAACACTAAGCCAATTGTTGATATATTAGTTGAGCATCCTGATTTATTATATGCGAAGAAAAAACTTTTAGAAAATGGATATTTATTAATGAATTGTACAAGTGATAAAATATCTTTTAATAAAGGTTATTTAGAAACTGGTTATGCAGAAAAAGTCTATCATATCCATATAAGAATGATTGGTGATCATCCGGAAATTATTTTTAAAAATTATCTTTTGCAGCATCCTAATTATATGCTAGAGTATGAGAAATTAAAGAAAATTCTTATAAAAAAATATCCGAAAAATAGAGATTTATATACAGAAGGGAAGACAAATTTTGTTAATAATATATTAAGATTAGCAAAAGGGGAGATATTTTAATTATGAAAATTGGTATGAGAACTATAAAGACAGCCATTGCAATTGGAATATGTCTTTTTATTTATATTTTATTAGAATTAATAGCAACTATACCTGGCGTTAAGCCTGATTTAGCAATTAAGTGGTATAATCCATTTTTCGGAGGTCTTGCAACGGCTTATTCAATGCAATCCTCAAAAGCCAAAAGTATAGAGCAGGCTAAGAATCGTTGTATTGCATCACTAATTGGTGGTATTGTAGGAATTGTTTTAATATTTGTTTATGAGTTAGCAGGTGGAATATGGCCAGCTTTAGTGGATGTCTCATTAGAAAATTGGAATTTTTTATTACCATATTTACTTATAGCTATATTTTCTATTTTAGTTGTTATATTAGGAAATTTATTTCACCAACCACAAGCAATATTTGTATCTTTATTGACGTTTTTGTCAGTAACTGTTAATCCTGGCACTACCGTTCCTAATTGGGAATTTCAATTTGGAATAAATAGAATTTTATCTACTATTATTGGTGTGTTAGTAGCACTAGGTGTTAATTTTATGCATATTCCTCATTTCCATAAGAATAAAAATATGTTATTTTGTATAGGTATGGAAGGAATTTTAAAAAATGATAATGATTCATTTAGAGGTTATCTAGGATATAAGCTTAATAGTTTTAATGAAGAGGGAATAAATTATACCTTCTTTACTACTAGAACTCCTGCAACATTTATGAATTTGGCTAAGAGTTATCAATTAGATAAGCCTATAATTTGTATGAGTGGTGCTGCTATTTATAATCCAGTTACGAATCATTACTTGGCTACTGCACCTTTTTCTAGTGTTCAATCAGATGAATTAAGGCTTTTGTTGAAATTAGAGGATATAACTCCTTTTATAAACACTATTGAAAATGATGTTCATTACATTTATGCTTCATGCATTAATAATGAGGCTGAGGCTTTGTATGAGTCAGAAAAGAAGAATGCTGGTTATGTAAATTATATTCAAGGTGAGCCTAAAAAGGGTGTAGAGGTTTTGTATTTTTTACTTTTAGAGGAAGCTCATAAGATAGATGAAATTATTTCTAGATTGAATGCTTCAAAATTGAAGGATGCAATAGAAATACAAGTATATGAATTTTTAGATACAACAAAAACTAATAAGAAGTTGAAGTATATTAAAATTTATAGCAGCAAGGTAAGAGAATTAAAAGCATTTAGAGATTATGTTTCTCTAAATAATCATTATGTAGTTTCTTTAGCTACTGATGATAACGCTAAATATTTAGCATTACATAGTGATTATTTAATTACAATTCCTAAGGCTTCTCCTGAGGTTTTGAAGCGAGCATCAAAGGTTATTACAAATGATAGCTACGATAAACTTTTTAAGGAAATGCATCATTTATATTATAAAAATATGAAAAAACTATAAGGAAAATATTAAGTATTTTCCTTTATTTTTATTCTAAAAAATAGTATTATATAAAAACTGAAGGTGATATTTTGCAAGCTGTTTTACTAGATGCACTAAAGGATAGTCTTAAAGTATTTTTAGTTGCATTTGTAGTATATTTTTTATTAGCATTCTTTGCTAAAAAAATAATTAATCTTTTAAATAAGCATAGTAAAATTGCTCCACTTTTTGGTGCGTTAGTAGGAGTTGTTCCTGAATGTGGAGTGCCGGTTGTAGGTGCTGATTTATATTCGAAAAGAAAAATAACAACTGGTACAATTATAGCTATTTTTTTGGCTTGCAGTGATGAAGCAATTCCTGTACTAATAAGTAGCTCAAAGTGGAAAATGGTTTTTTTACTTGTTGGAATAAAAATTTTAATGGGCTTTACAATTGGTTTTTTAGTTGATTTAATAACAAAAGAAAAACCAGAAAATAAGAATGATGATGAATTGTATAATGAATGCTGCTCTTTACATAAGTATTTAATTCATCCACTTATAGATGCTTTTAAGGTCTTTATTTATGTTCTAATAATTAATATTTTATTTGGTATAATTATATATTATATTGGTGAAGAAAATATAATTGCTTTTTTAAAGGCCAATTATTTACTATCGCCACTTTTAGCTGTTTTACTTGGATTAGTTCCTAATTGTGCCCCTTCATTATTAATGGCTGAGCTTTATATAATGGGAGGTATTCCTTTTGGTGCTTTATTATCAGGTCTTGCAGTAAACGCAGGCTTGGGATTAATTTTTTTAATTAAGCAACATGGTATGCTAAAGAAAACAATTTTTATTGTTTTGGTTTTAATTGTATCGGCTCTATTAGCAGGATATTTAACAATATGGATATAATTTTTTTAGAAAGCTGCTTGAAAGCTTTCTTTTTTTGTATTATGTGTCTTGTCATATGTAAAGTATTTGTGTATAATTATTAGCCGTGAGGTGTATCGTATGACATTGGTTGATAAAATTTTAGAATTGAAAAAGAAGAAAAATGCCATTATTCTTGCGCATTATTATGTTAATGAGGATATCCAAAAAATAGCCGATTTTGTAGGAGACTCATTTTATCTTAGTAAGATAGCATTAAATACTGATGCAAGGATAATTGTTTTTGCAGGTGTAAAATTTATGGGTGAAAGTGCTAAGTTATTGAATTATGATAAAAAAGTATTATTAGTTAATAATGAAGCATTATGCCCTATGGCAGAAATGGCATCTATCAATAAAATTAAACAATTAAGAAAAGAATATGATGATTTAAAGGTTGTTTGTTACATTAACTCAACACTAGAGTTAAAAAAAGAATCAGACGTCTGTGTTACCTCTAGTAATGCGTTAAAGATTATTTCGAGTCTAAATTCTAAAAACATTTATTTTATACCAGATCAAAATCTAGGAAGATATGTTAAAGAAAATATAAAAGATAAAAATATAATTTTGAATGACGGATATTGTCCTATTCACAATAGATTAAGTATTGATAATTTGTTAAAGCTAAAGGCTAAGTATCCAAAAGCAACTGTACTAGCACACCCTGAGTGTCAAAAGGAAATATTAGTTAATTCGGATGTAGTAGGTAGTACAGCATATTTAATAGAAGCAGTTAAAACGATAAAAAATGATGAATTTATTGTTTTAACAGAGGAAGGAATCCTTTATGAGCTTAAAAAGAGATATCCTAATTATCGGTTTTATGAGCCAGATTATAGAATGCTTTGTGGCGATATGAAAAAAAATACATTAGTCGAATTATATGATACTTTACTAGAAGAAAAAAATGAGGTTATTATTAATTCTTTAGATAGAATTAAAGCATTAAAACCTCTTGAGGAGATGCTTAAATATGCTAAATAATGTTTATGATGTTATTATTGTAGGAACAGGTGTTTCAGGATTATACGCTGCCTTAAATTTAGAAAATCAAAAAATTCTAATGATTACTAAAGCAAAGCTAGAAGAAAATGACTCTTTTCTAGCTCAAGGTGGAATATGTATGTTAAAAGATGAAAATGATTATGATTCTTTTTTAGAAGATACTATTAAAGCCGGACATTACGAAAATGATATTGAGGCAGTTAAAACTATGATTAATCATTCAAGGGAAACAATTAATGATTTAGAAAAGTATGGAGTAGAATTTGCTAAAAAGGATGGAAAGTTTATTTTTACAAAAGAGGGAGCGCATAGTACAAATAGGATATTATATCATGAGGACATAACAGGAAAAGAAATAACATCAAAGCTTCTTGCTAAAGTAAAGGATAGAGAAAACATAGAATTAGTTGAAAATGCTACTTTGCTAGATATATTCATTAGTGATAATTATTGTACAGGAGCATTAATAAGATATCAAAATAAAGATTATTGTATAAATGCAAAAAATGTGTTACTAGCAACAGGTGGAGTCGGAGGAATGTATAATAATTCTACAAATTATCCTCATTTAACAGGAGATAGCTTGGTAATTTGCTACAAGCACAATATTGAATTTAAAAATGTTAATTATGTTCAAATACATCCTACTACTTTGTATCAAGAAACTAAGGGAAGACGCTTTTTGATTTCTGAATCAGTTAGGGGTGAAGGAGCACTACTTTATAATAGTAAATATGAACGTTTTGCAAAAGAAACATTGCCAAGAGATATTTTATCAAATCTAATTTTAGAGGAAATGAAAAAAGAAGGAAGTAAGCATGTTTGGTTAGATATGCGTCCATTAGGAAAAAGTGTTATTTTGAGCCATTTTCCTAACATTTATAAGACGTGTAAGGAGAATGGTTATGATCCATTAAATAAGCTTATACCTGTTGTACCTGCACAGCATTACTATATGGGTGGTGTCAAAGTTGATTTAAATAGTAAAACATCTGTTAATGGTTTGTATGTTTTAGGAGAAGCTGCTTGCAATGGAGTTCATGGGAAAAATAGATTAGCTTCAAACTCTCTTTTAGAAAGTTTGGTTTTCGCTAAATTGGCTGCTAGAAATATTATAGCTACTAATCTTCCACTTAGGAAAGATATGAACTATACCTATAATGAAGATGAAATGAAAAGAATAAGGGATAAAGTAGAAAAAATGGTTAAAGGAGAAATAGAATATGAATTACCTAGAAATTGATCCATTATTAATTATGGCATTAAAAGAAGATATAAATAATGAAGATATAACTACTAATGCAATTATGAAAAATGATAAAAAAGGTAAGGCTTTTTTATATGCTAAGGAAGATGGAATAATCTGTGGATTAGATATTTTTAGTCGCGTTTATAGTTTACTTGATCCTAATATGAATACTAAATTTAGTGTTTCTGATGGAGATGAAGTGAAAAAAGGTATGGAAATAGGGTTTGTTGAAGGCTCGATAAAGGTAATTTTAGAAGGAGAAAGAACAGCTTTAAATTACTTACAAAGAATGAGTGGAATAGCCACTAAAACTAGGAAAATAGTAAATCTTTTAAAAGGTACTAATATAAAACTATTAGATACAAGAAAAACTACACCTAATATGCGCATTTTTGAAAAATATGCAGTAAGAATTGGTGGAGGAATAAATCATCGCTACAATTTGTCAGATGGAATTTTAATTAAAGATAATCATATAGATGCTGCAGGAAGCATAACAAATGCAATTAATCTTACAAGGGCTTATGCAGGGTATGTGCATAGAATTGAAGTAGAGGTCGAAAGCTTATCTCAAGTTAAAGAGGCCATAGAAGCAAAGGCAGATATTATTATGCTTGATAATATGGATAAGGAGACAATGCTAGAGGCAATAAAAATAATTGATAAAAAAGCTATGATAGAGTGTTCAGGTAATATGGATTATGATAAAATAGAATTAATGAAGGAAATAGGAGTTGATTATATTTCCTCTGGAGCATTAACACATTCTGCTCCGATTCTTGATTTATCATTAAAACATTTAAAGGTGGAATAGCATGAATAAAGAAGAGCGCTTAGCAAAAATGAAAGAAATACTTTTGAATACGAATGAAGCTGTTAGTGGAACAAAATTAGCATTAGCACTAGGGGTTTCTAGGCAGGTTATTGTTCAATATGTAGGAATTTTGAAGGCTGAGGGCTTGAAAGTATTAGCTACAAGTCAAGGATATCTACTAGAAAAAAGTCCATACTTAGAAAAGATAGTTCAGGTTAAGCATACTGATGAAGAAATTAGAGAAGAATTGTATTTATTTGTAGATGCTGGGGCAATTGTTAAAGATGTATATGTTATGCATCCAATTTATGGGAAAGTATTAGCGTCTTTGAATGTTTCTTCACGTAACGATGTAGATATTTTTATGAACAAGCTTCAAAATGAAGAGGCTTCACCATTAAAAAATATTACTGATAATATTCATTTTCATACAATTCTAGTAAGAGATGAAACTATTTATAGTCTAGTGTTAAATAGACTTAAAGATAAAAAATTTTTAGTCAATTGATAAATGAAAACATTTAATTATTGAAAGTTTTTAATTTTGTGATAAAATTCTTGTGTATTATATTAAAGGAGGCGCGTATTATGATTAAATACCATATTTCTTTTTTGGTCTTGAAGCGCGCTATCATAGTATAGTTTTTTTTAACAGCCCCCATAAGTGCGGCTGTTTTTCTTTTTAAGGAGGAGGAAAAATATGACAGATTTAGAAATTGCTCAAAGTGTAACACCAAAAAACATTGTTGAAATTGCTAGTAAGCTAGGTATTAAAGAAGATGATCTTACATGCTATGGTAAGGATAAGGCTAAAGTTAGTTTAGATTTATTGAAGAATGAAACTAAGGGAAAATTAATATTAGTAACTGCAATAAGTCCAACCCCAGCCGGAGAAGGTAAATCAACAACTACAATCGGTTTAGCTGATGCTTTGAATAGATTAAATAAGAATGTGTCAGTTTGTTTACGTGAGCCATCATTAGGTCCTGTAATGGGCGTAAAGGGTGGTGCTTGTGGTGGTGGCTATGCTCAAGTTATCCCAATGGAAGATATCAATCTTCATTTTACTGGAGATTTACATGCTATTACAACAGCAAATAATGCAATTTGTGCTTTACTTGATAATCACATTATGCAAGGAAATGAACTTAATATTGATCCTACTCGTATTGTCATTCATCGTGTTTTAGATATGAATGATCGTGCTTTAAGAAATGTAGTAGTTGGTCTTGGTGGTACTAGCAATGGTATTCCTAGAGAAGACCACTTTGATATTACAGTTGCCTCAGAGGTTATGGCTGTTTTGTGTCTTGCTAATTCAGCAGAAGATTTTAAAAAGAGAATTGGCAAAATGGTAGTTGCATATACTTATGATAGAATGCCTGTAACTGTAAGTGATTTAAAAATTGAGGGTGCGATTACTTTATTAATGAAAAACGCACTAGCTCCTAATTTAGTTCAAACACTTGAACATACGCCAGCCTTTATTCATGGTGGACCATTTGCTAATATTGCACATGGTTGCAATAGTGTTTTTGCCACAAAAATGGCATTAGGATTAAGCGACTATGTAGTAACAGAAGCTGGATTTGGTGCTGATTTAGGAGCAGAAAAATTCTTTGATATTAAGTGCCGCCAAGCTAATTTGAAGCCTAGTGCAACAGTAATCGTTGCGACAATTAGAGCTTTAAAGATGCATGGTGGTGTATTAAAAGAAGATTTAGCAAAAGAAAATGTTGAGGCATTGTTAAATGGTGTAAGTAATTTAGAGCGTCATTGTGAGAATATTAAGAAATTTAATGTTCCATTTGTAATTGCAATAAATCGCTTTAATACAGATACACAAGCAGAAATTGATGCTTTAGAAGCATGGGCTAATGAGAAGGGATATCTAATTTCTTTATCTGAGGTTTTTGCTAAGGGTGGAGAAGGTGCTATAGATTTAGCAAATAAAGTATTAAGTGTAATTAGTGAAGAAAATGGCTTTGCACCTTTATATGATTTAAATTTAACTCTTAAGAAAAAAATTGAAAAAATTTGTAAAGAAATATATGGTGCTAGCCAAGTGACATATACTACAAATGCTAAAAATCAATTATCAAGAATGACTAAGCTAGGATATGATAAGTTACCAATATGTATGGCTAAAACTCAGTATTCTTTTTCAGATAATCCTAAGCTTTTAGGCGCACCTAAAGATTTTACAATTGAAATAAGAGAGGTAATCCCTGCAATAGGTGCTGGCTTTATTGTTTGCTTAACTGGTGATATTATGCGTATGCCTGGCTTACCTAAGGAACCTGCTGCCTTGAAAATGGATGTTGTAGATGGAAAAGCGGTTGGCTTATTCTAATTTTGGAGGTATTGTATGAAAAATATTAAGTATATAAATGATAATAAAAGAGTAATCCTAAATTTTACTCAGGTTTATTGTAAAAGTTCTACAGAGGTATTAAATAGCGAATGCTTTAGTGACGTTTTTGGTCGTTTTGTTGATAGCTTAGAAAAACATGAGCGTCTAGATATGCTTTTCTTACTAAATAAGCTTGAGAATCCTAAACATAGTTTCATAGAGTTATTTAAACTTTTACATAGTTTTCCTTATGATGAAATAAAAGAAGTAACTAATATGTATGATGAGGTATTAGAGCATAGAGGTCTATTATATCAGTTAGTTGAGGATTTTTATAATTATTGGCGTAAGCTTGAACGTTATTCATTAATTGTTGCTAAAAGAGTAGAAACAGGTGTACAAAACAATGTTTTTATTGAATCTAATCAACGTTTCACAGAAGTAATTTTAAAAACATATCGTTCTATTAGTGAAAAAATATATGGTAATAAGTTTTCAATTTATCGTCAATTACCAGCTGGTATTAATGCATCTATGCTAATTAGTGATTTAGCATGGGCACCTACAGGAAGTGTTTATGAGGTTTTCAATCAAATTCCTTGTATTGAATCGGTTATGATTAGACCACCATTTATTTCTTATTCAAGAAAAAATAAGCGTACAGGTGTATATCCTGAGGTCTTCACTAATCCTTTAGTTGGTGTTAGCTTAAATCCTGATGAATACCTATGCTACCCTGCTAAAGTTGGAAGTGCATTAGCATTAATTTATTTTCATCGTGATTTTATGGCTCATGGTATAGCCATTTCAAATCTATTTGATTTTGCGTCTTGGCAAGAAGTAGAAGGAAAAAAGCCAAATTTAGTATATCTATTTGGTTATGGTGATGAAGAGTCTTGCTTCTATTATGATAAAGATTGGGATATTTATGTTGGTAAAGCTCCGTTATCAAAGGATGTAGATTATTTTGGATATATGAAAAAAATGCTTTTAACTTTGTATAACGTTAAAATGATTAGAGAAGGTGCACTTCCTATTCATGGTGCTTGCGTCAATATTGTACTAAAAAATAAAACACGAAAAACAGTAGTAATTATTGGTGATAGTGGTGCCGGTAAGAGCGAAACTTTAGAAGCATTAAGTCAATGTGCTGGTGATGATATCATTGCTATGCATACAATTTTTGATGATATGGGTACATTTAAATTTGTTGATGGTAAAGTAAAGGCATATGGAACAGAAATTGGTGCCTTTGTGCGTTTAGATGATATGGCTACTGATTATGCCTATAAGGAAATGGATAGAGCTATTTTCATGAATCCTGATAAGGTAAATTCACGTTTAGTTATACCTGTATCAACTTATCAACAAATCATGCATGGCTATGATGTAGATATGGTATTGTATGCTAATAATTATGATGATTGTGATGATATTAAGTTCTTTGATAATAAAGATGATGCATTAAAAACATTTGTAAGAGGGGCCCGCAAAGCTAAGGGAACTACAGGCGAGGTTGGATTAGTTGAATCTTTCTTTGCTAACCCATTTGGTCCTGTGCAAAAGGAAGCAGAAACAAGAGTTTTATTAGAACAATATTTCACAAAATTATTTGAGACAAATGTTTTAGTTGGTGAGATTCATACAAGACTTGCTGTACCGGGAATGGAACAAGATGGTCCTCAAGCTATGGCAAATCGTTTATTTAGTTTATTAAAGGGAGATAAGTAAAATGATTAAGGTTGGCGTAATTATGGGTTCTATCTCAGATTATGAGGTTATGAAGGATGCTTGTGTTTTATTAGAGGAATTTGGTGTTTCTTATGAAAAGAAAATTGTATCAGCACATAGAACTCCTGATTTATTGTTTAGCTATGCCAAGGAAGCAAAGGATAGAGGCTTAAAGGTTATTATTGCAGGTGCTGGTGGTGCTGCTCATTTACCAGGAATGGTGGCAGCAAATACTACATTACCTGTTATTGGTGTTCCGGTAAAAAGTAGAGCTTTAAATGGTTTAGACTCTTTATTATCAATTGTACAAATGCCTGCAGGTGTACCTGTTTTAACAGTAGCAATAAACGGAGCTAAAAATGCTGCTTTATCAGCACTATCAATTTTAGCTTTAGAAGATAATAGTGTTGCTAAAAAATTAGAAGAATTTAGAGAAAAACAAACTAAAACTGTTTTAGAAACAAATTTAGAATAAAAAGTTGAGCTTTAGTCTTCTAAAGCTCTTTTTTATTTTCGGAGGATGATAAAATGAAAAAATTAATTTGCATAGGTGAAGCGTTAATTGACTTTATTCCAATTGAAAAAGGATTATCATTAAAAGATACACCAAGTTTTGAAAAAGCCTGTGGAGGAGCACCTGCAAATGTTTGTGCTAGCTGTGCTAAATTAGGAGAAAATGCTATTTTATTAACAAAATTAGGAAATGATAGTTTTGGTGACTTTATCGTTGAAACATTAGCTAATGTTGGGGTAAATACAACATATATTAAAAGAAGTAGTGAGTATGAGACATCTTTAGCTTTTGCTTCTTTGACTAAAAGTGGAGAAAGAAGTTTTGCATTTTATCGTAAAAATGCTGCCGATTTATTCTTTGATAAGGAAGATTTAGCAGTAGAACTTTTTGATTCTCAATCAATATTACATTTTTGTAGTGTTGATTTAGTACCATCTAAAATGAAAGATGCACATATAGAAGCAATTAAGATGATGAGAGAAAAAGGTGGAATAATTTCTTTTGATCCTAATTTAAGGATACCTCTTTGGTCAGATGCTAGCTTGCTAAAAAAGACAGTTTTAGAATTTATAGATTATGCAGATATTATTAAAATTTCTGATGATGAAATTAGATTTTTATTTGACACAGAAGATATTGATGCTGTAAAAGTTTTTTTATTCAAAAAAGGAGTTAAGTGGTTTATTTACAGTAAAGGAAAAGATGGAGTGATTCTTTTTACACCTAGCGCAAAATATGAGGTAAATGGTTATAGTGTTAGTACAATAGACACTACAGGTGCAGGAGATTCACTAATAGGAGCAATATTAGCTGAATTGTTACAAAAAAATATAAGTAAAGATAAACTACTAGTTTTAAAAGATGAAGAATATAATAGCATTTTAGATTTTGCTAATTTATATGCTGCCCATACAACAACTAAAAAGGGAGCTATTCCTGCATTAGCAAATAAAAAAGAAATTATGCAGTTTAAAAAGTACGTAAATAAATCCAAATAGTTTATGAACAAATAAAAAGCTTATGTGTCTTATTGTTTAGGAGGATGATAAGATGGATAAGAATGATATTTTAAGTGAATTATATACTTTAAGGGCTGGATTATCGTTGATATCGTTGAATAAAGATAAGGTTGTTAAATTAGAAAAAGAACGTGAGAATAATAAGGACGAGTTGTCAAATTTAAAAAAAGAGAGTAAAAATAAAGAAAAAAGTATTAATGATATTTCTAAACAACTCGATTTGCTTAATTGTAAGAATAGTAAAGAACTGGCTGAAAATGATTATAAAAAGAAATATTATGATGCTAAAACCATGCTAGCAGAGCTTAAAAAAAATAATTTTATTGTTAATACCATTGAGGCAATCAAAGATTTTGGTGGTTTTTTCATAATAGCTTTTATTGTATTTGCTGTTGTTTTAGGAATAGGTTTATTTTTAATATTTGACATTAAAAATAATGGCTCAGGGTCTTTTTGGGATAAGATACAAGTTTTTCTGGGTAATGCTTCTTTAGTTATTAGTTGTCTTGCTTTAGGAAGCATAATTTTATTTATTTTATTTTTATTTTTTAAAAATGTATTTTTTTCAATAAAAGGTACAAGAAGAAAAAAAGTAAGAATGAAGGAATTAAAAAATAATATTAAATATTTAGAACAAAATCATAGTATAGAAGTTAAAAGAATCGAAGAAGAAATTAGAAAAATTGACATCTCAAATCGTGATAAACTTGATTCAAAAAAGCAGTTGTTGTTCAGTGAATTAAAAGATTTGACTGAAAAAAAGCAAAAGGTTGATGTTACTATTGATGAAAAAAGTAATTATATTAAACAATATGCCTATGAATCAAATGTTACTATTAAGACTTTAGAAAATACTTTTTCAAGTCTAATTGATGAAAGAGATTGGGAAAATTTAGATTCAGTTATATACTTTATAGAAACAGGACGCGCTGATTCTATAAAGGAAGCTTTACAATTAGTTGATAGTAAAAAAGGTGTTGAAGAAATAAAAGCTCTAATCATTACAGCGAGTGAAAATATTCAAAACACAATTAGTGCAAATACTAAGAGAATGGCTAGTTATTTAACTAGTTGCTTCAATCACTTAGAAAATGAAATTAAGCAACAAGGGGAAATTATTAGTGAAAAAATTGATGGTTATAATAGTAAATTGACTAAATTAGAAAATAAGGTATATTTATCTTTATCGCAAGGAGCAATTAATAATGCTTTATTAGCTAAACTTAATGAAACTTCAAAAAATCTAGTAGAAGATTCAAATTATATGCGTACTTTAGCCACAAATGCAGAAATTAGAAGAAGAAATAATTTATAAAATATAATATTTAAGAAATATATATCCCACCATTTTTAAATTTTATGGGAAAAAAGATGAAAAGCTAAATCTTATTTTATGTAAAAAATGGAGGATAAAGAAAATGAAAAAAGGTTTTGTGATAAGTATTTTAGCTATTGCAGCAGTATTATTAATTTTGATGTTTGTCTTTAATGGTAGTAATGGAGATATTTATATTAAAAGTTATGTAGGTTTTATCTACAGCAAAGATGCTACATATTCTTTTACTTGGTTTACAGGAACACTTTATTTGCTTAATTTAATAGCTTTAATAATCTTCTCTACTCGTACAGTCGTAATATTTGATGGCAAAAACTTTGAATGTAATTTTATAGTTACTATTTTATCTTTAACAACGATTATTCTTTATTATGCAAAGGGTTCAATTGCTGATATTTCTGATATAATAGCATTAATAAAGTACCATAACATAATAATAGTTTTAGTATTTTTACTACAATTTGCATTGGTTGTTGTTGCAATTACACAATTGCTGTTTTATATTGTATTTTCACAGGGTAGAAAAATTACTTCATTAAATAAAAGAATTATTAATTATGAAATAGCATTAGAAGAAATTGAAAATAAGCTTGATATAATTAATGATAAAAAAGATGAAAAAAATAGTCACTTAAATTAGGAACAAATTTATTTGTTCCTTTTTTGTATTTATATTTATAAAATTAACATAATAGAAAAAATAGAATTATGAAATCGTTTACTTAATTTATTGAAGATATTTAATATTTATTTAGTTTGTGCTATAATGAAAACGTAATCTTATATAATAGCTTAAATATGGTAAGCAAGTCTCTACCCTAAAACCTTAAATTTTAGGACTATAAGATTAAGTAATTGAATTTTATATTCAATTTTTTTGGTTTTTGAGACTTTTACCAGGATTGGAAGGTTCTTATGAAAATGACAATGCTAGGTAATAATATTTTAAAGATTATGCCATTATTTATGGCACTTTTATAACGGAATCAGCACGCACTTTTGGGCTGATTTTTTTGTTTTTTAGGAGGTTTTTATGACTATTGGTATTATTGGTGGTGGTCAGCTTGGAATGATGATTGCTGAAGCCGCTTCAAAACAAGGTGTTAGCTGTATTGCATTAGATCCTAATCCAGATTGCTCTTGTAAGTATGTATGCAAGGAAATTATTTGCGGAGAATATAATGACATTTCTAAGTTAGAGGAATTAGGTAAAAAGTGTGATGTTATCACTTATGAGTTTGAAAATATTTTAGCTTCACCACTTGAGTTTTTAGTTAAAAACTATAATTTACCACAAGGAATTAGACAACTATTTGATTCTCAAAATCGAATAAGAGAAAAAGATAATGCTAGAAAATTTGGACTCTTAACACCGCCTTATCGTAAGGTTACTTCTAAAGAAGAATTAATTTCTGCATTAGATGAAATAGGATATCCTGCAATTTATAAGACAACGACTTTAGGTTACGATGGTCATGGACAATATAAAATAAATTGTTTAGCTGATGTTAATAATGTTGTTTTAGCTGCAGAGGGTATTTTAGAAGGCTATGTTAAATTTGATTATGAGGCTTCCATTATTATGATTAGAGATAAAGAAAAAATAGTTTCTTTACCAATAGCTATCAATAAACATAAAAATGGAATTTTAGATTTAAGTATTGTAGGAATTGAAAAGCCTATTTTTAATGAAATTAAGAAGGCTTCTTATCAATTTATGATAGAAACAAATTATTATGGAATTTTAACAATTGAGTATTTTGTTAAAGATGATAAATTTTATTTTAATGAGATGGCTCCTCGCCCTCATAATAGTGGACACTATTCAATTGAAGGAGCTACATTTAGTCAGTATGACTTATTAGTTAATTATTTAGTTGGGAAAAAACTTGAAGAACCAAAGCTAATAAGTCCTACTATAATGAAGAACATTCTAGGTTTTGACTATGATGTATTTAAAAACTTTAAGCCTAGCGAAAATGTTTATTTACATGATTATCATAAAAAAGAAGTTAGAGAGAAAAGAAAAATGGCTCATATAACATTTACTAATTTAACTTTAGATGAATACCAAAGTAAATATAAAAATATGTTTAAAGGAGAAGAAGAGTAATGAATTATCGCGTCTATGTTGAAAAGAAACCGGAATTTCAAATTGAGGCTAAGTCACTAGCTAGTGAATTAAATTTAAATTTAGGTTTAAAACTAAATGAGGTTAGATTCATCAATGTTTATGATGTATTTAATTGTGATGAGGATTTATTAGAAAAAGCAAAATATAAGGTATTTGGTGAAATAGTAACTGATGTTGTTTCACTAGAACTAGATATGACAGGATATAAAGCCTTTGCCATGGAATATTTACCTGGTCAATTTGATCAAAGAGCTGATGCAGCTATGAGCTGTATGATGCTTATTGATCCAAATAGTAAAGTTGAGATTAGAAGTGGTAAAATTTTCTTATTTGAGAATGTAGTCACTGATGAAGACCTTTCAAAAATTAAAAAATATTTAATAAATGCAGTTGAAGCTCGAGAAAAAGATTTAAATGTTCTTACAAATGAAATGAATACATCTGTTAAAAAAGTTGAAATTTTGAATGGATTTAGAAATATAACTGATTATGAAGAAGTTTGTAAGAAATTTGGCTTAGCAATGAATAGTGATGACGTAAAAACTGTTGTAGATTATTTTAAAGCTGAGGGGCGTGACCCTTATGAAACAGAACTTAGAATTCTTGATACATATTGGTCTGATCATTGTCGTCATACTACTTTTACAACTAGACTTGATGATGTTAAGTTCCTAGACTCACCTTTAAAATCTAATTTAGAAGAAAGCTATAAGCTTTATTTAGAACTTCGTAAATTAACAGGACGTGAAAAGAAAAATCTTTGCTTAATGGATTTGGCATGTATCGGAGCAATTGCCTTAAGAAAAAGTGGTAATCTAGATGATTTAGAGGTATCAGAAGAAAATAATGCTTGTAGTATTTATGTTGATATTGAAAATTCTGGTAAAAAAGAACGATGGTTACTACAATTTAAGAATGAAACGCATAATCATCCTACTGAAATTGAGCCTTTTGGTGGCGCATCAACCTGTTTAGGTGGTGCTATTCGTGATCCTCTTTCAGGACGTAGTTATGTTTATCAAGCAATGCGTGTTACTGGTGCTGGCAATATTTATGAAGAGGTAAAAAATACTATTCCAGGAAAATTGCCTCAAAGGATAATTTCAACTAAAGCAGCAGCAGGATATTCATCTTATGGTAATCAAATTGGATTAGCAACTACACATGTAAGAGAAATATATCATCCTAATTACGTTGCTAAACGCTTAGAAGTAGGAGCTGTAGTTGGCGCTGTTAAAGCAAGTAATGTAAAACGTGAGTCACCAATGCCTGGCGATTTAATATTACTTCTTGGTGGTAAAACCGGACGTGATGGAATTGGTGGTGCAACAGGATCATCTAAGGAACATACAGAAAAGTCAATCGAATTATGTTCATCAGAGGTTCAAAAGGGTAATGCTCCAGAAGAAAGAAAACTATCACGCTTGTTTAGACGTGAAGATGTAACATCACTTATTAAAAAGAGTAATGACTTTGGAGCTGGTGGTGTTTCTGTAGCGATTGGTGAATTAGCAGATGGTTTAGATATAAATTTAGATGTTGTTCCTGTTAAATATTTAGGATTAAATGCAACCGAGCTTGCTATATCTGAATCGCAAGAAAGAATGGCTGTTGTTATAGATCCTAAAGATGAAAAGAAGTTTTTAGAGTTGTGTCATGAAGAAAATGTTTTAGCAACAAGAGTTGCTGTTGTAACAAAAGAAAAACGTTTAGTAATGCATTATAAGGGAGAAAAAGTAGTTGATATTAAACGTAGTTTTATTGATAGTGCAGGGGCATTGCATAAAACAAACGTTATAGTTGATTCTAGTCTAGAAAACTATCCTAGCTATGAACCTTCAAAGAACGTAAAAGAAAGTATGCTTAAAACATTATCTTTACCAAATGTTACAAGTCAAAAGGGTTTAATTGAAATGTTTGATTCGACAATTGGTCGTTCAACAGTTTTAATGCCTTTTGGTGGTAAAACACAAAGAACGGAAACGCAGGTAAGTTGTGAGTTATTACCTGTGATGGGAAAAACAAATGACGCTTCTATGATGGCTTATGGGTATAATCCGTTCATTTCAAGTTACAGCCCATATTTAGGTTCAATGTATGCGATTATTGAATCTATTAGTAAGATAGTTGCTGCTGGTGGTGCTTATAACAAGATTCGTTTTAGCTTCCAAGAATATTTCAAACGTATGAATAGTGCTTATGATTTTGGTCTTCCTTTACAATCGTTATTAGGAGCTTTAGAAATGCAAATGGCATTTAGACTACCATCTATTGGCGGTAAAGATTCAATGAGTGGTACATATAAAGACATTTCTGTTCCTCCTATGCTTATGAGTTTTGGTGTTACAATGGTAGATGCTAGAGATGTCATTTCTCCTGAGTTTAAAAAAGAAGGTAATTATGTTTATTTGATTAAGCATAATGAACTTGAAAATCATCTTCCTAATGTAGAAGAGCTTAAAAATAATTTTAGTTTTGTAACTAAGAATATAAGAGAAAAAAAGATAGTTAGTGGTTATGCACTAGGCTTTGGTGGCCTTTTAGAAGCTGTTGCTAAGATGAGTTTTGGTAACAATATAGGTGCTAATATTAATTATGATGAAAAGTTATTAGGTGAATATAATTATGGTTCAATATTAGTAGAATCTAATGAAAAACTAGATTATGATAGTGCTATTTTCTTAGGAAAAACAATTGCAGATAAAGTAATTATTAATGAAGAAGAAATGGATATTGTAGAGCTATATGAAGCTAATAGAAAACCATTTACTAATATTTATAAAGATGATGTCAACCTAAATAGTCCATTAGAAGAACTATTACCATATCATTCATACCAAAAATTTAGCAATCCAAAGGATGGTGCTGTTAAGGTTTATTTACCTGTTTTCCCAGGAACAAATTGTGATTATGATACAGCAAGAGCATTTAAAGCCGAAGGAGCTATTCCTACCTTCCATGTATTCAAAAATCTTTCTGGTAAAGATGTTATGGATTCAATTAAAGAAATGGTAAAACATATAGATGAAACAGATATCTTTGTATTATCAGGTGGATTTAGTGCTGGTGATGAACCTGATGGTTCAGGTAAATTTATTTCAAATGTGCTAAATAATGAAGAGGTAAAGAGTGCTATTAATCGTTTACTAGCTAGAAAAGGTCTAATTTTAGGAATTTGTAATGGTTTCCAAGCTTTAGTGAAATCAGGACTCTTGCCAAATGGTAAAATTGGTGAGGTTTATTCTGATTCGCCTACATTATTTAGAAACGATATAAATAGACATATATCAAAAATTGTTCATACTAAGGTCATGACAAATAATTCTCCATGGTTACAAAGTTTTAATGGTGGGGAAATTTATGAAATAGCAGTATCACATGGTGAAGGAAAATTTGTTGTTAATAAGAAATATTATGACGAATTAGTTGCAAATGGTCAAATAGCTTTCCAATATGTTGATGATAATGGTAATGCAACAAATTTAAGTCCATATAATCCAAATGGTTCTTATTATGCAATTGAAGGCATTTGCAGTCCTGATGGACTAATATTAGGAAAAATGGGTCATACAGAACGTTATACAGATAATTGCTTTAAGAACATTTATGGTGAAAAGAAACAAAATATTTTCAAGAATGCAGTTAATTATTTTAGAAAATTAGATTAGGAGTAAGATTATGAAACAATTAGAAAAAATTTATGAGGGTAAAGCAAAACAAATCTATCGTACAGAAGATGAAAATTTGATTATTATGCATTATAAGGATGATGCAACAGCTTATAATGGTATTAAAAAAGCCCAAATTAAAGAAAAGGGGACTTTAAATAATAAAATTTCAACTATTATTTATAAATATTTAATCGCAAAGGGTATTCCAACTCATTATATTGAAACGATAAATGACTGTGATCAATTATGCAAAAAGGTTACTATTTTCCCATTAGAAGTTATTTGTAGAAATTATGTAGCAGGTTCTATGTCAAAGCGTTTAGGAATACCTGAAGGAACAAAGCCTGAAAATGTTATTTTTGAAATTTGTTATAAAAATGATACTTTAGGTGATCCTTTAATCAATGATCATCATGCTGTGGCTCTTAAGGCTGCAACTTATGATGAACTAAAAGAAATTTATAAATTAACTAGTGAAATAAATGAATATTTGAAGGAACTATTCTCTAAGGTAGGAATTATTCTAGTTGATTTCAAAATTGAGTTTGGTAAAACATTTGATGGTAAGATTGTATTAGCAGATGAAATTAGTCCTGATACAGCACGTTTATGGGATGAAAAGACACATGATAAGTTAGATAAGGATCGTTTCCGTCGTGATTTAGGACATGTTACAGAGGCTTACCAAGAAATATATAAACGCTTAGGGAGCTTATAAGAATGAGTGAAATATTAGATCGTGGTTTGCATGAGGAATGTGGTGTTTTTGGTGTCTTTGGCATCAAAAATGCCGCTAGCCTTGTCTATTATGGCCTTCATAGTTTACAACATCGAGGTCAAGAAGCATGTGGAATAGTAAGCTATGATGGTGAATTTCATAGAATGAAAGGTCTAGGTTTGGTTACTGAAGTTTTCAATGAAAATAATCTATCAAATTTAAAGGGAGATAATGCAATTGGTCACGTTCGTTATTCAACTGCAGGTGGCGGTGGAATGGAAAATGTACAACCATTATTTTTCCGTCATCATACAGGAGATTTCGCATTAGCACATAATGGAAATATTGTTAATTCTAAGGAACTTAAACATTACTTAGAGGATCGTGGCAGTATTTTTCAATCTACATCAGATACTGAAATTTTAGCGCATTTAATTAAAAAGGGGCATAATGAAGAAAATAGATTACCTGCAATTTCTGATGCATTAAATATGCTTGAAGGTGCCTTTGCCTTTTTAATTTTAACGAAAGACAAATTGTATGTAAGTAGAGATAAATATGGACTTAGACCATTATCTATTGCTAAGCTTGATGATGGATATGTAGTTAGTTCTGAAACTTGTGCTTTTGAGGTTATTGGTGCAAAATATATTAGAGATATATTGCCAGGAGAGATAGTAGTTATAGATAAAAATGGAATTAATAGTTTCAGATATTCGCAATTTCAAAAGCATAAAATGTGTGCTATGGAATATATTTATTTTGCTCGCCCTGATAGTGATATAGAGGGTACAAATGTTCACACATTCCGCAAGGAAAGTGGCAAATTATTATATCGTCAAAATCCTATTGATGGTGATATTGTTGTTGGAGTTCCTGACTCAAGTTTGTCAGCTGCAATAGGTTATGCTGAGGAATCAGGAATTGCCTATGAAATGGGTCTAATTAAAAACAAATATATAGGCAGAACATTCATTCAACCATCTCAAGAATTAAGAGAAAAAGGAGTTAGAATGAAGCTTTCTGCTGTTAGTAGTATTGTTAAAGATAAAAGAGTTATTTTAATAGATGATTCAATTGTAAGAGGAACAACATCTAAGCGAATTGTTAAGATGCTTAGAGACTCAGGAGCAAAGGAAGTACATGTTTGTATTGCTTCTCCTCAAATAACTCATCCTTGCTTTTATGGTGTAGATATTTCTACTTATGATGAACTGATTAGTGCACATAAAAGCGTAGAAGAGGTAAGAGAAATGATTGGAGCTGATTCTCTTGTCTTTTTAGATGAAGAAAATTTGTTTAAAGCAGCTAAGAGAGCAGAATTATGCACAGCTTGTTTTTGCGGTAAATATCCTACAGCTTTATATCAAAGCTATAAGGATGCTAATAAAGATGGAAAATTTTAGGAGGAATTTAAAATGGGTTCAAAAGAATATGAAAAGTCTGGTGTAGATTTAGAAGCTGGATATGAGGTAGTAAGAAGAATTAAAAAACATGTTGCTAGTACAAATAGAACAGGTGTAATGGGAAATATTGGCTCATTTGGTGGAATGTTTGATTTATCAATTCTTAACTACAAAGAACCAGTACTAGTATCTGGTACTGATGGAGTTGGAACTAAACTTAAATTGGCTTTTGAGATGGATAAACATGATACAATTGGTATTGATGCAGTTGCTATGTGTGTTAATGATGTTTTAGCTCAAGGTGCTGAACCTTTATTCTTCCTTGATTATGTTGCGGTTGGGAAAAATTATCCTAGTCAAGTTGAACAAATTGTAAAAGGTGTCGCTGATGGTTGTAAAATGGCAGGTTGTGCTCTAGTTGGAGGAGAAACAGCAGAAATGCCAGGTTTATATGGTGCAGGCGAATATGATATTGCTGGTTTTACAACAGGTGTAGTTGAAAAAAGTAAAATTATTGATGGTTCTAAAGTTGAAGTTGGCGACATATTAATTGGAATTGCTTCATCAGGTGTGCATTCAAATGGCTTTAGTTTAGTTAGAAGAATTCTAAAGGATAATAGTTTAGATTTAAAACAAAATTATTGTTTTTCTCGTCCATTAGGGGAAGTATTATTAGAGCCAACAAAAATCTATGTAAAACCAGTTTTAAAGGCAATTAAGACAGGAAAAATTCATGGTGTAGCACATATTACTGGCGGTGGATTTGATGAAAATATTCCTCGTATTTTAAAAGAAGGTCAAGGATTAAATATTGATGAAGGAACTTGGCCAATTTTACCTATTTTTAAATTTTTAGAAGAAAATGGAAAAATTAGCCATCGCGAAATGTTTAATGTTTTCAATATGGGAATTGGTATGGTTCTAGCAGTAAATCCAAAGGATGCTCAAGAAATTCAAACTCTTCTAATGGAAGAAGGAGAAAAAGCATACATTATTGGTAGTGTAACAGGAACACCTGGAGTGATTATTAAATGAAAAATATAGCAGTTTTTGCTAGTGGCAATGGTTCAAATTTTGAAGCAATTGCGAAGGCATGTCAAGATGGTATTATAAAGGCGAATTTAGTATTACTTTTTTCGGATAAAAAAAATGCTTATGTTTTAGAAAGAGCAAAAAAGTACAATATTACTAGCAAGGTAATAACGTTAAAGAGCTGTAAAAATAAAGAAGAATATGAGAATAAAATATTGGCTGTTTTAAAGCCTTTGAATATTGATTATATATTTTTAGCTGGATATATGAAAATATGTGATAGTACATTATTAAACGCATACCCTAATCGTATAATTAATATTCATCCTGCACTTTTACCAGCTTTTAAAGGTGCACACGCCATTTTAGATGCTTATAATTATGGTGTTAAGGTATTTGGTATTACAATCCACTATGTTTCACCTGAATTAGATGGTGGCAAAATTATTGCTCAAGATATTATATCTTATCAAGAGGGTGACTCAATTGAAGTGGTTGAAGAAAAGATACATGCTTTAGAGCATAAGTTGTATGTTAAAACAATCTGCAAGTTATTAGAGGAGAAATAAAATGAGAGCTTTAATTAGTGTTAGTGATAAAAGAGGATTAATTCCTTTCGCAAAGGGATTATTAGAGCTAGGATTTGAAATAGTAGCCACAGGTGGCACAATGCGTTTATTAGAGGAAAATAATATTCCTGTTACTTATATTGAAGATGTTACAGGATTTCCTGAAATATTAGATGGAAGAGTAAAAACTTTGCATCCAAATATTCATGGTGCACTTTTAGCAAGACGTGATTTAGATTCTCATATGCAAGCCTTAAAGGAACATAATATCACGCCTATTGATTTAGTTTGTGTGAACTTATATCCTTTTAAGGAAACTATTGCAAAAGAAGGAGTTACATTACCTGAAGCAATTGAACAAATTGATATTGGTGGTCCATCAATGCTTCGTAGTGCTGCTAAAAATAATGCTTCAGTATATGTAGTTTGCGATCCTAATGATTATGAACGTGTGTTAGAGGCTTTAAAAGGAAATGATGATAATAGTAAGTTTAGATTAGAGCTTGCAACAAAAGTTTTTGAACATACAGCACAATATGATTCAATGATTGCTACTTATTTGGCTAGTAAAGCAAATAGAGATGAAAAAATATTTGTTAATGGAAAGAAAGTGATGGATTTACGCTATGGTGAAAATCCTCATCAAAAGGCTGCTTTCTATCAACTTGGCGATAATACATCATATTCCTTAGCTAGTGCTAAACAGCTACATGGTAAAGAATTATCATATAACAATATTCAAGATGCTAATGCAGCACTTATGATAACTGCAGAATTTGATGAACCATTTGTAGTTGGTTTAAAGCATATGAATCCTTGTGGGGCAGCTATAGGTAATGATGTAGTTGAGGCTTGGACGAAAGCTTACAATGCTGATCCTGTTTCTATTTTTGGTGGTATTGTTGCAACTAATCAAGTAATTACAAAAGAAGTAGCGTTACTTATGAAACCTATTTTCTTAGAGGTTATTTTAGCACCTAAATTTGAAGATGATGCAATAGAAGTATTTGCAAAAAAGAAAAATATAAGATTGATTGAAGTTGATATGAGTAAGTTTAAGAATGAAAAACAATATGTTTCTGTTCATGGTGGATTACTTGTTCAAGACTTTGATTCTAAAGCTAATACACTTACTATTAATGCTGAAATGACAGTTTCAAAGAAAAAACCTACTGAAGAACAAGTTAGAGATTTGAATTTTGCATGGAAAATTGTTAAGCATGTAAAGAGTAATGCAATTGTTTTAGCAAAAGATGGTGTGACTTGTGGTGTAGGTGCAGGCCAAATGAATAGAATTGGATCTTTGAAAATTGCTTCAGATGAGGCAAAGGAATTTAAGCATAATGAAGGACTTGTTTTGGCATCTGATGGCTTTTTCCCATTTGATGATTGTGTGAGATTTGCAAGTGAGAATAATGTATTAGCAATAGTTCAACCAGGAGGCTCAGTACGAGATGAAGATTCAATAAAAGCTTGTGATGAGCTTGGTATGGTTATGCTATTTTCAGGAAGGAGACATTTTAAACACTAATGAGAAAAGTATTAGTTATTGGCTCAGGTGGTAGATGCGATGCTATTTGTCAAAAATTGAAGGAAAGTGACAAAGTTGATATGCTATTTGCTGCTCCTGGTAATCCTGGTATGTCACGCTATGGTGTTTCTATTCCAATTAAGGTAGATGAAATTGAAAAACTAGTAAACTTTGCTAAAAAGGAAGAAATTGATTTAACAATTGTTGGTCCGGAAGCTTCGCTTGCTTTAGGAATAGTTGATGCATTTAAAAAGGAAGGCTTAAGAATATTTGGTCCTACAAAAGCCGCTACAATGATTGAAAGTAGTAAGTCATTTGCAAAGGATTTAATGAAAAAGTATCATATTCCTACTGCAAATTATGAAACATTCAGTGATTATTCTAAAGCATTAGAGTATGTTAAAAATGGTAGTTTTCCTGTTGTTTTAAAATATGATGGTTTAGCAGCAGGAAAAGGAGTAGTAGTTTGTAAGGATTTACTAGAGGCTGATGAAACGCTTAAAGATATGTTAATTGATGATCACTTTGGTCATGGTAAGGTTGTAATTGAAGAGTATTTAGAAGGACCTGAATTTTCTTATATGTGTTTTGTAAATAATGACAAGGTCTACCCTATGCTTCCTGCTCAAGATCATAAGAGAGCTTTTGATAATGATGAAGGCTTAAATACGGGCGGAATGGGTGCATATACAGGTTTAAGCTTCTTAACAAAAGAAGATGAGGAATACGCATATAATGAAATAATGGTCAAAACAGCAAAAGCTATGGTAAACGAAGGAGTTCCTTTTGTTGGTGTTTTGTATGGTGGATTGATGAAAACTAAAAATGGCATAAAGGTTATTGAGTTTAATGCACGTTTTGGTGATCCTGAAACAGAAGTTGTACTTCCTTGTTTAATTAGTGATATTTATGATGTATTTTGTGCTATAATAGATGGAAAAGCTCCTGAGTTATTGTGGGATAGACGCCCTACTCTTGGTGTTGTACTTGCATCAAAAGGTTATCCAGGCGATTATGAAAAGGGATATCCTATTTTCATACCTACTTTCGATGATGGATATGTTTTCCATATGGGTACTGCTATTAAGAATGATACACTAGTTACTGCTGGTGGTAGAGTATTAATGGTTGTTTCAAAGGGCTATACATTGGAAGAAGCCTATGATAATGCCTATAATATGGTTAAAGAAATTAAATGTGATAATCTTTTCTATCGTCATGACATAGGAGCAAAATCATTAAAGGGGTAGTATTATTATGGCAATTATTATTAGTGGAACAAATGTTGCGAAAGCAAGAAAAGAAAGACTAAAGGAAGAAATTTCATTAAGCTCTAAGCTTTATAATAGAAGTCCTAAGCTTGCAGTTATTTTAGTTGGAAATGATGTTGGGTCATTATCATATGTTAAAGGTAAAGCTAAAGCTGCTAGTGAGGTTGGTATTTTAATTGATACCTATCATTATGAGAAAAGTATTACTGAAGAAGAAATAGTAAAAAAGATAGATGAATTAAATAATGATTCAACTGTTGATGGTATTTTAGTTCAACTTCCATTACCAAAGCATATTAGAACTGATGTTGTAATTGAGCTTATTTCACCTAAAAAAGATGTTGATGGCTTTCATCCACGTAATGTTGCTTCATTATACTTGAAACAAGAAGGTATTTTACCTTGTACTCCTAAAGGAGTTATCGCTCTATTAGATAGTGAAAATATTGAAATAGATGGTAAAAGAGCTGTTGTAGTAGGTAGAAGTAATATTGTAGGCATGCCAATGGCTAAAATGCTTTTAGATCGAAATGCAACAGTTACAATTTGCCATTCACATACAAAAAATTTGCAGGATGTAACTAAGAATGCCGATATATTAATTGCAGCTTTAGGTAAAGCTAAATTCATTAAAGAGAATATGGTTAAAGATGGGGCTGTAGTAATTGATGTAGGTGCTAATCGTGATCCTGAAACAAATAAATTATGCGGAGATGTTGATTTTGTAAATGTGTCAAATAAGTGTAGTTATATAACAAAGGTTCCTGGTGGAGTAGGACCAATGACGATTTGTTGCTTACTTGAAAATACATATATTGCATATTTGAATAATAATAGGAGGAAATAATAATGATTGAACGCTATAGTAGACCTAAAATGCGTAAAATTTGGACAGATGAAAATAAGTTCAATGCTTATTTGAAAGTTGAAATTGAGGCATGTAAGGCTTGGAGTGCTTTAGGATATATACCTGAAGAGGACGTTCTTAAAATAGAAAAAAATGCTAGTTTTGATATTAATAGAATTTTTGAAATTGAAACTCAAACAAAGCATGATGTTGTTGCCTTTACTAGAGCTGTTTCTGAAACTTTAGGAGAAGAAAGAAAATGGGTTCATTATGGATTAACATCTACAGATGTAGTTGATACAGCAAATGGTTATTTGCTTAAGCAAGCAAATGATATTATTAATGAAGATATTAATTCTTTTATGGAAGTATTAAAAAAGCAAGCTTTGCGTTTCAAGGATGTTCCATGTATAGGTAGAACTCATGGCATTCATGCTGATATTACCTCCTTTGGTTTAAAATTTGCACTATGGTATGAAGAAATGAAACGTAATTTAAGACGTTTTAGTGAAGCTAGACGTGATGTTGAAGCTGGAAAAATGAGTGGTGCTGTTGGTAATTTTGCTAATATTCCACCATTTATTCAAGATTTTGTTTGTAAAAATTTAGGTATTGAAAGTGCTAATATTTCTACTCAAGTTTTACAAAGAGATCGTCATGCATACTATATGGCAACACTTGCAGTAATAGCTAGTAGTTTAGAGCAAATGGCATTTGAGATTAGAAATTTACAACGTACAGAGGTTCATGAAGCTGAGGAGGCTTTCTCAAAGGGTCAAAAGGGTTCTTCAGCAATGCCACATAAGCGTAATCCAATTAGCTCAGAAAATATATGTGGTTGTGCTAGAGTAATGCGTGGATATATGGCTACAGCTTACGAAAATGTAGCATTATGGCATGAGCGTGATATCTCACATTCTTCAACAGAAAGAATAATTTTACCAGATGCAACAATGCTTTTAGATTATATGTTAAATCGTTTTAAGGGAATATTAGAAAACTTAGTAGTATATCCTGAAAATATGTTAAAAAATATTTATATGACAAATAAAGTTATCTTTGCTCAAAGAGTAATGAATGCTTTAATAAATAAAGGATTAGTTAGAGAAGCTGCTTATGATTTAGTTCAACCTATTGCAATGAAGGCATATAATGAAGGTAAGGACTATGAAGAGCTATTAGGTAATAATGAAGAAGTTATGAAGCATTTATCAAAAGAAGAGTTAGATAGTTGCTTTACTATAGATTATTATTTTAAAAATATTCAATATATTTATGACAGAGTTGGAATAAGGGAGGAGTAAAAATGGATTTATCAAACATTAGAGAAGGATTAACCTTTGATGACGTATTATTAGTACCTCAAAAATCTGAGGTTTTACCTGGTCAAGTATCTTTAAAGACTAAACTAACAAAAAATATAACTTTAAATATTCCTATTGTTAGTGCTGCTATGGATACAGTTACAGAGTCTCGCCTTGCTATTGCTCTTGCACGTGAAGGTGGATTAGGATTTATTCACAAAAATATGAGCATTGAAGCTCAGGCAAATGAAGTTGATTTAGTAAAACGTAATGAGAGTGGTATGATTTCTAATCCTATAACTCTTAATCCTAATCAAACAGTAGCAGAAGCAATTGATATTATTAATCGCTTTAAAATTGGTGGTTTACCTGTTGTTGATAAAGAAAATAAGCTTGTAGGAATTATTACAAGTAGAGATTTAAAATATCTTAAAGCTGATGACACAAAAGTAGAAGTTGTTATGACAAAAAAGAATTTGATAACAGCTCCTATTGGAACTAGTTTGCAAGAGGCTGAAAAAATCTTATGGGAAAATAGAATTGAGAAACTTCCTATTGTTGATGAAAATATGCATTTAGTAGGTTTAATAACTAATAAAGATATTGACAATGCTGTTAATTATCCAAATGCATGTAAGGACTCAAAAGGACGCTTAAGATGTGGTGCTGCCGTTGGTGTTGGTGCTGACACTATGGATCGTGTTAAGGCGTTAGTTGAAGCAGGAGTAGATGTTATAACAGTTGATAGTGCTCATGGACATAGCAAAAATGTAATTGAGACAGTTAAAAAAATTAAAAAAGCGTATCCTAATTTAGATTTAGTAGCTGGTAATATTGTAACGAAGGAGGCTGCTGAAGCATTAATTGAAGCAGGAGTAGATGCTGTTAAGGTTGGTATTGGACCTGGTTCAATTTGTACAACTCGTGTAATTGCTGGTGTTGGTGTTCCTCAAATTTCAGCTGTAAATGATGTTGCTGAATATTGTAAAGATAAAGGTATTTGTGTAATTGCAGATGGTGGTATTAAATTTAGTGGTGATATTGTAAAAGCATTAGCAGCTGGTGGAGATTGTGTAATGCTTGGTTCATTATTAGCTGGTTGTGAGGAATCTCCTGGTGAAGAAGTAGTATTCCAAGGCCGTCGTTTTAAGGTTTATGTTGGTATGGGAAGTTTAGCAGCTATGAAGCGTGGTTCAGCTGATCGTTACTTCCAAGCTAAAGACACTACAGCTAAAAAGCTTGTTCCTGAAGGAATCGAAGGACGTGTGGCTTATAAGGGAATGCTTGCAGATACTATTTATCAATTGTGTGGTGGAATTCGTTCGGGTATGGGATATTGTGGTACTCCTACAATTTCTGACTTGAAAGAACATCATGTATTTGTTAGAATAACAAATGCGGGTCTTCGTGAAAGTCATCCACATGATGTTGATATCACTGTTGAAGCTCCAAACTATACTAAATAATTTGAGGTGACTACATGTTTCATGAAAAGGTATTAGTATTAGACTTTGGCGGACAATATAATCAATTGATTGCTCGTCGAGTTCGTGAGTGTAATGTATATTGTGAGGTTCACCCATATACAATGACACTTGAAAAAATTAAAGAATATAATCCAAAGGGAATTATTTTTACAGGAGGACCTAACTCTGTATATGGTGAAGATTCTCCACTAGTTTCTAAGGAAATATTTGAATTAGGAGTGCCAATTTTAGGAATTTGCTATGGATCACAAATGATGGCACACTTATTAGGTGGTAAGGTTTCTAGTGCAATTGTTAGTGAATATGGTAAGACAAAAATCAATGTTTCAAATTCTTCAAAACTATTTAAGAATGTAAAACCAGAAACTATTGTTTGGATGAGCCATACTGACTATATAGCAAAAGCTCCTGAATCATTTACAATTACAGCGTATTCTAAGGATTGTCCTGTAGCAGCAATGGAAGATGAAAAAAACAATTTGTATGCAGTTCAATTCCATCCTGAAGTAATGCATTCAGAAGAAGGTATGACAATGCTTAAAAACTTTGTTACCTTGATTTGTGGCTGTAAAGGTGATTGGCAAATGTCAAATTTTGTGACAGAAACAATCAAACAAATAAGAGAAAAAGTTGGTTCAGGTAAGGTTTTATGTGCTTTATCTGGTGGTGTTGACTCATCTGTTGCAGCTGTATTATTATCAAAAGCAGTTGGTAAACAATTAACATGCGTATTTGTTGATCATGGTCTACTTCGTAAAAATGAAGGTGATGAGGTAGAAGCTGTATTTGGCCCTAATGGTCACTACGATTTAAATTTTATTCGTGTAAATGCACAAAATCGTTTTTATGATAAGCTTAAGGGTGTTACAGAACCTGAAAGAAAACGTAAGATAATTGGTGAAGAATTTATTCGTGTTTTTGAGGATGAGGCTAAGAAAATTGGTTCAGTAGATTTCTTAGTTCAAGGAACAATTTATCCTGACGTTATTGAATCAGGCTTAGGAAAATCTGCTGTTATCAAATCACATCATAATGTTGGTGGTTTACCATCAGTTGTAGATTTTAAGGAAATAATAGAACCTCTACGTTTATTATTTAAAGATGAAGTTCGTAAGGTAGGTTTAGAACTTGGTATACCAAGTAATTTAGTATATCGTCAACCATTCCCAGGTCCTGGCTTAGGTATTCGTATCATTGGAGAAGTTACTGCAGAAAAGGTAAAAATTGTTCAAGATGCTGATTATATTTATCGTGAAGAAATAACTAAGGCAGGTTTAGACAAAGGTTTAGGCCAATATTTTGCTGCTCTTACTAATATGCAATCAGTAGGTGTAATGGGTGATGAAAGAACTTATGATTATGCAATTGCTTTGCGTGCTGTAATGACTTCTGATTTTATGACTGCCGACTGGGCAAGAATCCCTTATGACGTATTAGACATTATTTCTAGACGTATCGTAAATGAAGTAAAAGGTGTTAATAGAGTACTTTATGATTGTACATCTAAACCACCTGCAACAATTGAATTTGAATAAAAAAATATTTTTATATAAAGACCCTTAGCTTTTAAAATTATTTAATAGCTGAGGGTTTTATTATTAAATTTTGTATAATAAAATTAAATAATTAGTTTGGAAGTGTAGAAAAATGGTAGTACAGTTTGGAGAAAATAATGACATAAGCGATTGGGCAAATCTTGTTAACGAACTAAAAACAAGTTTTCCTGGCTTAGAAACTAGAGATGAAATTAATGAACATATAAGGCTAGTTTTAGAGTTTATGGATAAAAAAGAAGCATTATGTGTGAAAATAGATAAAAAAATTGTTGGAGTTCTATTGTTTTCAAAGGATAAAAATATGATTTGTTGTTTAGGTGTATCTAGTAAGTATAGAAAAATATGTATAGGATCAATGTTGCTAGAAGAAGCTATAAATAATTTAGATAGAAAAAAAGAAATAGTGGTATCAACTTTTAGAGAAGAAGATAAAAATGGAATCGCTCCTAGAAATCTATACAAAAAATTTGGATTTGTAGAAGGCGAATTAATAGAAGAATTTGGTTATCCAGCACAAAAGCTTATTTTGTTCCCTATTAGTTAAAATCACTAATTATAAAAATTATTTTTCTTGACATAACTTACAAACAAAAGTATAATGAACATCGTTCATATTGATGAGGGATGATATTATGAAGGTAAAAAAAAGAGTGCTGTTATTATTTGCTGGAATAGTGTGGCTAATAGCAGGTTTTAATGTTTTAAGAATAGGAATTATATGCTATAAAGAATATAAAACGTTTCTTAATTTCTTTATATCCTTTTTAGTGTTTTTAATATTTCAGATTTTTATATTTTCTAGATTAGTAAAAAAGCACACAAGAAGGATACATAGTTATGAAAATGAAAAACAATTCTTTTTAATTTTTTTTGATTTAAAATCATTCATTATTATGGTAATTATGATATCGGGAGGTATTATAATTAGAAGTTTTAATTTAGCTCCAGAAATATTTATTGCTACATTTTATACAGGTCTAGGTGCATCATTAATGCTTGCAGGAATATTGTTTACATTTGAATTTATTAGATTTAATATATATATTTAAAAAACGGACATAAAATGTCCGTTTTTTATGTTCTTTTATTAAGTATTAAATTTTGGTATAATCTCATTATATATTAAAGAAGGTATTTTAGGATGGAATTAGATTTAGATAATCTTTTAAAGATAAAAACAAAAGGAAGAGATGATAGTCAATCAAATTATCAAAATTTTCCATATGAACCAACACCATATGAAGTTTTAGAGCGTTTATCTAGTACAGGATATATAAAAAAATCTGATGTTATTATTGATTTCGGTTCTGGAAAAGGCCGAGTTGATTTTTATTTATCATACCAACTTAAATGTCATATGATTGGTATCGAATATGATAAGAGATTATATGAAATGGCAAATATTAATAAAGAAACTGCTAAATCTAGTAGTAGAGTTAGATTTATTAACATAAATGCAAATGATTATGAAATAGATTCAAATGCAACAGGAGCATATTTTTTTAATCCTTTTTCTGTAAATATTCTAGAAAAGATTATAATAAAATTAAAGGAGAAAAAAAACTTCAAATTGTTTTTTTATTATCCATCAGATAAATATATTGATTTTTTAAATGGATGCGATTTTATTAAATTAGTAGATAAGATTGATTGTGTTGATTTAATAGTAAATCCTAATGAAAGAGAATGTGTTTTGTTTTATGAAATAATTTAAAAAAGGTAATAAATGGCTTATTTATTACCTTTTTTATTTGCAATTAGAACTATTTAACATCATAACCTTAATGAATATATTTAAAATGATGATAATAGAAAAAATTATATTTAATATAAGAGTCTATAAAAAAGTAAAAGCTGAAAGTAGTTATACAATCAGCTTGATTACATTACCAAATTATTACTCTTTTTTCAGGAGCTAAATACATTTTATCTGTATCCTTAATAGAAAAGGCTTCATGGAATTCCTTGAAATTTCTTACTTGCATATTAGCTCTATAATAGCTTGGTCCGTGAACATCTACTGTTAATAAAAGTTTAATGTACTCAGGACGAGCTTTCATACACCAAATACGTGCATAATTAATAAAGAATTGTTTCAAATCACAGTTTGGTTTAATTCGTTTTAATGATTCTAAAGAAGAAGTAATACCACCATTATCAGCTATGTTTTCTGAAACAGAAAGCTTTCCATTTACCTTAGCGTCAAGTAAAGGTAACCCATCAAATTCATCAATCATAAGCTTTGTTTTCTTCTTAAAGTTCTTGTAATCCTCTTTTGTCCACCAATTATTTATATTGCCAAATTCATCCATTTGAGCACCATTATTATCAAAGGCATGAGAAATTTCATGACCAATTACTGCACCTATACCACCATAATTTTCTTCAATGCTTTGGTTTATTGAATAGAATGGTGCTTGCAAAATAGCTGCAGGGAATGTTATGTCATTGAATGAAGGATTATAGCAAGCATTTACGGTATTACCTGACATTACCCAAACACTTCTATCAACCGCTTTGAATAATTTTTTATCTTCAAAACTAGAACGAGTTTTATCTAATGTATCAATAATTTCTATAAGTGAGCTATTAACACTAAAAGATAAGTTATAGAATAAATCATTAATTTTGTCAGGGTATCCAATTTTTATTTCCATCTTATCAAGCTTTGTTATTGCTTTGTTGATTGTTTCTTTTGATAGCCAAGTATTATTATTTAAACGATTTTTGTAGCTTAAAATAAGATTTTTAACTATATTTACTACATCCTTTTTAGCCTCTTCACCAAAGTATTTTTTGCCATAATATACGCCGATTACTTCATCATAATAAGAGTTAGCAAGACGATAAGCAAATTTTTCTTTGCTAGACATAACTTTAGCACCACTGATTGTTCTTTGGAATGTCCCTGCTAAATTACGATATTCTTCTGATAAATAAGCTACATTTTGTAATATTAGATTAACCTTTGCCCATGCTTGATATAAATCATAGTTATTTTCCATAAGATCTTTAAAATTTTTTAAAAAACGTGGATCATAAACAATTATATTTGCTGGTTCTTTACCAAATCTTGCTAGAATTAATTGTTTTAAACTTGGATTAAGTAGTTTATAGACTTTAGAATTAGGGTATGGATTATAAGCCTTTATATAATCAGCCCACTCTTCACTAGACTTAACAATTAATCTAATTTTATCATCAAAACTAATTGTTTTTTCAATCAATTCAGATTGGTTAGGATAATTCAATTTTTCTAAAATGTTTTTTACCATTTCTTTATACACATTTAGTAATAAATCTTTATTTGGAGTATTATACATAGATGTATCTGGTAAGATTGTATTAGGTCCTGAAATACAAAGAGAATATTTAGTAGCATCTTTCATATCTTCAGATACACTAATACTGAATGGTAGGGGATAATTATTATCGTATAGATAATATAGTGAATCGCTAAAGCTTTTTTGATCAACTATATTATTTAAATAATTAACCTTTTCTAGCAAATAGTTTTGTCCTTCTAATCTATTTTTTTCATCCATTACTTTACTATAAAGAGTGACGGCTCTATTTAGTAGTTCATCTTTACTAGATTTTTTTGCTAAATTTTTAAATTCTTTTAGCATTGTTTTTTCTACACCATTATGAAGGTTTATAAATCCTCCTGTGGATGGTTGATCAGCTGGAATTTTAGCTTTCTTAATCCAACTTCCATTTACGTAGTTATATAAATCATCTTCTAAGCGTACATTCTCATTTTTATTCATTGAAATCACCTCTTGCCTAAGATTATACGCCATTATTTATTTAAAATAAAGAAAAAAGAAGCTTTTTATCGATTTTGTCGAATAAATTAAAGCTTCTTTATTTTATTATTTATTTATTTTATCCTTGATTCTTTCGGCTATTTTATCTCTTACCTCATTGAATTTAGCAAAAGGAAGAATAAAATTTGTTTTCTCTTTTTGTTCTTGTAAATATTTTTGAACCTCTACCTTTAGTAATTCAAAATGAATAACAGTTTTGTTAGATTTAGCAAAATTTCTAATTCTTTCTACAAAGTGAACTGAAATTCCAAAGTCTACGATTAATACACCATAGAAAATTCCAAGTATAAAAATAGAGTATTTATTAGCAATTAAATAGGCAATAAAATTACCTAATGGCTCATAAACAAAAAAGAAAAATAAAGCTCCAACAACAGTCCAAATAAAAGAAAAAAGTGGGCAAATAATACCTTGAATATTTAAAAAGTTTTTTGAATAATCCCAAAGCCTAATATGCATTCCTTTGATAAAAATTAAGCCACCTATGTATTCGATTAATGTCATTACAACACCAATTACTATAATTACTGTAACAGCATATAGTGGATAATTGCTAAATTTGTCTTCTATTCTAGAAAAAAGAGTAATTATTATATACATTGATGCAGCACCAAAGCCGTAGATTGGTAAACAAGGTCCGGTTAAAAACCCAGGGTTTATCCAATGTTTAGCTGAAAAAAAACGTCTAAAAAAGACTTCAATAAACCAGCCAATTATTGAGGCAACTATAAAGAGTCCTAAAATTACTAAAAGGTTTATTTTCATAACTATATCTCCTCATTTCTTGTTAATATTATATCATTTATTTTAAAAAATTAATATGGAATCTTTTATTAGTTAAAGTGTTTTGTTAAAATAATAAAAAAGGGGCTGATATATGTGAATGTAGGGTTTATAGGATGTGGTAGTATAGCAAAAGTAATGGCTAATACTATCAATAAGCTAAAGAATAAAGAAATTGTTTTATATGCTGTTTCTGCAAGAGATTATAACAAAGCATTAGCCTTTAAAAATGAGTATAACGCAATAAAGGCATATGGTAGTTATGAGGAACTTTGTTTAGATGATAATGTTGATTTAGTATATATAGCTACTCCACACTCTCATCATTACTCTCATATAAAGCTAGCGTTAGAAAATAATAAGAATGTTTTATGTGAAAAAGCATTTACGGTAAATAGTAAAGAAGCAAGTGAGGTTATTCATTTAGCTAGAAGTAAAAAATTATTACTATGTGAGGCAATATGGACAAGATTTATGCCATCAAGAGATTTAATTAATGATTTAATTGAATCAAATATAATTGGTAATATTACTAGTTTAAGTGCAAATTTAGGCTATGATATAAAAAACGTTCCTCGTTTGATTGATAAAAATCTAGCGGGTGGAGCATTACTTGATGTTGGTGTTTATCCAATTAATTTTGCATTGATGTGCTTTGGTAATGATATAAAAAGGATAGAAGCAAGTGCGTTTATAGGCAAAGAGGATGTTGATTATATTGATAATATAGCCTTATACTATTCTAATAAGGTCGCTCATCTTCATTCAACAATGCTTGCTACAACAGATAGAAACGGCTATTTATATGGTGAAAAAGGTTTTATATGCGTTGAAAATATTAATAATCCACAAAGTATAAAAGTATACAATAGTAACTATGAGCTAATAAAAATAGTTGATGTTCCTAAACAGGTCACAGGCTATGAGTATCAGCTTATAGAATGTCTTGCTGCTTTAAAAAAAGGAAATTATGAAACAAAGTCTATGCCATTAACTGAAACATTGTATGTTATGAAAATTCTTGATGAAATAAGAAGGAAAATTAACTTAGTTTATCCTAATGATATGAAATAGATAAAATCCACATTAATTTGTGGATTTTTTTGTTTAAAAAAGGTTATTTTAAAAAATTGTGCTATAATCTTTTTAGGAGAATAATTGGAGGGGAATTGCTGTGGAGTTAGATTATGAATATTTAAAACGAATATCAAAAGATGAATTTAAGGAACTATGTGAGCATATGGGCATAGATGCAATTAGGAAATTGTTTGCAACCTATGCAAAGGAACTACCGCCTAAAAATAAATACTCTATTAGAGGTAGTTACTGGAAAGGTTTTAGACCAGAAAGTTTACCATATTCAAAAGTAGAAGCTTTTATGACATCAGAGGTGTATGAAAATAATTTAGACAATTTAAGCGTTATTTTCTTGAAATTATTGCTTCATGGCCTTGATTTAGATGCTGAAACAGCAACAAAAGAAGAACTATCTTGTGCGATTAAAAGCTATGATAATCATGAAATAAGTGAGATAATTGCTAAGATATTTTCTGTTGATATTGCATATTCTTTTAGCGATTTAAAAGCAGAAAGAGAAAAGGTTAGTTCTAGTTATGATGAAAAAATAGAAGAGTTAAATAAAAAGTTAGAAAAATCAAAAAAAGATTATGAAGAAATTATTAAAGAAAAGGATAAAGAGATAAGATTTTTAAAAAAAGGGACAATTAGCTTAGAGAAGCATCAAAAGGATTTAGATGAGCTAGATAGAGATTTAAAAGATTTGAAAAATAATCTTAAAGAAAAAGAAAAGCAAATTAAAGAATTAGAAAATACTCAAATAGAAACAGGTACTATAAGGAGAAAAAAAGTTGAAATTTTAGATGTAAAAAAGGCAATTGATGATTTTTATGATTATATTATTGCTAATAATCTATCTTTTTCTAAAGACGATATTTATAATTTTCACACTTGCCTAGCTACAAATATGCTAACAATCTTAGCAGGAATGTCTGGTACAGGTAAGAGTAGATTATTATTAAAGTATGCTGAATTTTTCAACATGAAGGAAGAAGATAATACTTTATTGTTTATTCCTGTTTCTCCATCATATAATGAGCCAAGCGATATATTAGGTTTCTTACATCCAAACACAAATAATTATATTCCATCTGAAACGGGATTAGTTGAATTTTTGAAGCATGCTTGTGATAATCCTTCAAGTATGCATATGGTTATATTTGATGAAATGAATTTAAGTCAAATTGAATATTGGTTTTCACCTTTTATTTCTATTTTAGAGCGTGATAGCAACGAAAGAACATTGAAGCTTTATAATAAAAATCTAGAGTGTAAAAATAAGAATATTTTCCCTGCTGAAATTAAGATATTAGATAATGTTATTTTCGTAGGAACTATTAATTTAGATGAGACAACTAAAAATATTTCCGATCGTTTATTAGACAGGTCATTTATAATAAATTTACAAAAAGAAAGTTTTGTAGAGTTCAATAAAGAACAAAGATTACAAAGAGGTAGAAAAATGCCTTACTGTTACGACTGTGACGTTTATTCTTTATTGCATCAAAGTTATAATGATGAAGAAAATGAAAGTTATATCATAAGCTTTAGCAACAGCGAATTATCATTCCTTGATGAAGTTAATTTACTTTTGCAAAAGGTTGACAAGCAAAAGGGTGTTTCTTTTAGAGCTGTTAAGAATATTGCCTCATATTTGAATAATAAACCTATTGACTTTGAAAGAAATAAAGCCTTTGATTATGCATTTAAACAAACAGTAATGAAAAAGATCAATGGTTCAATAGAATTGTTAGATAGCTTATTAATATCTAGGGATGAAAAAGATTCTCTTTTTATCGAATGCCTTAATAAATATAGTCAAGTTAGTGATTTTAAATATACACGTCAAGAAATTGAAAATAAAGTATTAGAGTTGAAGAAATATGGGTATACACGATAATTGCTTAAAAATAAATTATGCTTCAAGAAAAAAGGAAGAATTAATTAAGCTATCTGAATTAGAAAATGAAAAAGTGATATTCAGTTTTAATGAGCATGAAGAAATATCATTATCTAAAACAAAGGGTGATTATAAGATTATAATTGAATGTGCGACTTATGCGATAAAAAAAGATTACTTTGATGTTGATGATAATTTATTAGAAATTGAAGAAGGGAAAAAATATATTATTTCTAATAAGAATTTTATTAATGTTTCTTATTTACCAGGACTATATAATATTTATATATATTATCAAAATAGAAAAATTTGTTGTCATTTTAGAGTTGAGACGAATGCTGAAGTGTCTAATTTGGGAATGAAAAATTTAATTACCAATTTAGATTTGTTTGTTCCTGGGCTTTCTCTTGATTTTTATAGGCAAAATTCACTTGTGAATAACAATAGTGATTTTTTGAATTCTGCATATATTTTAGAGTATTTAACTGTAAATAAAAATAAGCTGGTTCTTGAATTAGACTATTTACTAAAAAACTCAAAAAATAATATAGTTAATCAATATATGTTAGAAGCTAATTTAGGCAAGCAAAATTATCGAAGCATATATTTAAATTTGGTAAAAAATCATAGTATTAATAAATTTATAAATGTTAAGAAAACAGAGAGTACAAATAATTTAGAATCAAGGGCTTTAAAATATTTATTAATACAAATCCAAAAGGAGTTAGATAAGGTATATAGTGATTTTAAGCAAGTGTATTTTAAAAAAAATAACCTTAAAAAAGAAATAAATTCTTTTCTTGATTCTAATAATATCTATTATTCTAATTTAAAAAAAAGAGAAGCTACTAATAAAAAACTAAGTGAACAAAAAAGACAAAATGAGCTTAATGTGGCGATTAATAAATATGAAAATTGGCTAGAAGCTATTGTAACGATTAGAAATAAAATAAATGCTTTAATACATAGTAATTATTTTAGTGAATTAGGTGTTACTAGTGCCATTAGGGAGACTATAGGTTTTAGTAAAAATCCACATCATCAATATTTTTTACGTTTGTATTTATTTTTATTAAATAAATCAAATTTTAATTATAGTCTATTTAGTAATAAACCATCGTACTTGTTGTTTGAATTATATGGCTTTGTTATTATGGATAACATATTAAAGATGAAAGGATTTACTTTAATAAATGATACTGAGCTTAAAACAAATAATTTTACAGCTAATTTAACTTTGTTTTATATTAAAGATAACATTAAGATATCAATTACCTATGATTATTTTTGTAATTCTTATCAAGAAAAAGAGAACAATAAAGTTGTGAATATCAATAGTAGTCATTCAAAGCCTGATTATATTATTAATATATATCGTAATGATAAAATATTAGGCATAATAATTTTAGAAGCTAAATACCGTAGATTAACAAATATGGTTAGTGATAACTATGATGTTATAACGGAAATTCTAGATGATTATTCACAATTGGCATTTCGTGATTCTAATGGTCTATTAATTAGAGATGCTATAAAGAAAGTAATTGTAATATATCCTGATAAAAATGAAAATATAACATCTAAGGGAATTAATGGTTTATTATTAGGAATAAATTTAGAGTTAGATTTATTAGCTAGCAAAGCTCTAGAAAGAATTGATAATGAAATTTGTAGTATTATAGAAAAAAATAACACTTAGTTTTTAGACTAAGTGTTATTTTTTTTATTTCTTTTGTGAAGCACCTTCAACAGCTTCAGTCTTAGCTTTTAAATCTTCGCATAAATTTAATTTTGTAAATTCTTCATTAGTAGGAAGAACTATTTCATAGTTATTTTGTTCATTCAATTTAAAGAATATTTCATCTGAACTTAAGTCTAGAATATGTCCGCCTTTACTATAATCTTTGCTTAAGAAATGGAAGTGCCAGCCAGGTAGATTTATTCCTTCAACGTAATTTGGGCAATAAATTGCAATTACATATCCTGAAACATTTTGATACTTAAATTCTCTTTGGCATGATGCAACTTCAGCTAATGTTTTATATGGCTTTGTTTCTTGCTTGAAGCAAGCACGAACATGCATATTTTTAAATACACCTTCAGATTTAATTACATAGAATTGATTTAGATTATGCTTAATATAAGGATATAAGGCATTTTTAAAATCAGCTAGAGAATTAATATTAACAATTATATTAGTTTTAACTGTTTCATCGAATTTAGTAACATTACCAAATGCTACATTATCTTCTTTTTTCATTTCAACAACATTTCCTAATGCTGTTCCCTTATAAGCTTTACCGTTGAAGAAGATAGCCTCGCCATCTAGTCCTTCATAAGTTCCGATTCCGGTATCACCTTTTTCTAGCATTTTAGATACAGAAATTGTACTATCATAATTACCTAACATTAATGCATTTAATGTAGAAGCTTGAAACATTTTATTCATACTTATTTTTCTCCTTAATTATTTTCATTGTTTAATTCTGGCCAAATTTCTTTAGCTTTTTCTGGATGTTTCTTTTGGAAATACTTATTATTCCATCTAGTCAAGAATGGACATAGTATATTTGTAATTGCTAGCACAAAAGCTAAAATGGCAATTGCGTCATTAGCATAAGCACCGAATGTGCTTTGATCGACCATTAAAGGAATTGATAAAGCAACACCAGCAAGGCTTCCTGATGCTATTGAAGCGTATCCAGGACGTTTCATAATAAATCTTTCAACTAAGAATGAAGGACCAATTACAATTACAAAGAATATAATACTTAATAATATACCTTGTGGGATTTTTTGGAATGCATCAACAAGATTTATTGTTGAACCAAATTCAAATCCTAAAAATGGAAGAATTATAGCATTACCACCTGCAAATACACGTCTAATATCTTTGTCTAAGTTACCAAGTAGCATACCTAAAATAAATGGAATTAATAAAGAAATAACTTGCATAATATTAGCAGTTGTAATACCTCCATTGCTGTAGAAAGCAAAGAATAGTAAAGGTAACATAGGCATAGAGAATATTAGCATTATACCAAAACTTGCCTTATCAGAATTATCGCCAAATGGAGAGATAATTCCCATATATAGTGCAGCATTTGCTGATGTTACTGCACAGGTAAATACCAAAAATGAAATACCCCAAAAGCCATCTAGACCAAATACTAAATAGAATAATGCGCATAATATATATGCTACAACAAGTCTAACAATGATTAATAAGACACCACGTTTAAATGCATCTTTTAATTCACCTAACTTTAATTGTGTACCTGTGCAAAATAGCATTAATCCAATTAGTAACATTTGTCCTGTTGATGAGAACATATCCTTCATAGGATTGCCTAAGCTTGCCCATAAATCAAATTTGAAAATACCTTTTGAAATAGTAGTAATGATTGCTCCTATAATCAATGGAACAAACATTGTACCTGCAGGAAGCTTTTGTAAAAACTTCCAAATATTAACGTTTCTTTTTGTTTTTTCTTCGTTCATGCGTTTTTTACTCCCTTCGTTTTGAACAGCTTAATTATAGATAAAAATCATTGTCTAATCACGAAGCTAAGAGTATAATTATTAATGATGTTTTGTGCTCACAGCACAAGGAGGCTAAATATGAACGAATTAATAAAAATAATTAGTCAAACTAATGATTTAATGAGGATTACTGTAGAAATATGTAAATATTTTAATAATTCTTGTTTAGTTGTAAATTCGAATTATCAAGTTATTAGTTATGCAACTACTGATAATTTTAATGATGAAGTTTTTTATAGTGCTATTAAAAGACATGAAATGACTTATGAATTTGTATCAAAGTTTGAAGAGGAAAAGAAAGATTATTCATATCTAGAAATAGATAAAAGTCCGTATAAGCGCCGAATATCTTGTTTATTATGTGAAGGATTAATTGTCGGATATTTAATAATAGTAGATGAAAATAATAGTTTGCTTAATAATTTTAGTCTTGAAGAATTTCAAATAGTTGAAGGACTACTTGCAAAGCAAATTGTTTTTAGTCAACAAAATGGTAATATATTCTCAAATAAAATAGATCAATTTTTATTGTCACTTTTAAATGATAATTTTCAGGATGAAAGATTATTAAATTTGAAAATTGAGTACTTATTTAGAAAAAGAGAATATCCAGATAGGTTAGCTATAATAGATTTACACAATTATCATAATCTAGATTTTTTAGATGACACTTTGCGTCAAGATATAAAAAAGGAAATCCCTAATAGCCATACGATGATTTATAAAAATGACATTTTAGTTTTTTATTCAGATAGATATAAAAATGTTTTATATAGATTAGCAGAAAAATATAATTTGAATATCATATGCTCAAATAAAATTAATAGGCTTGAGCATATTAAAGAAATATACTTGTATAGCTATGAGGCGTTACAACTAGCTAAGAAGATTCATCGTGATTATTTTGTTGATGATGCTAACAGATATAGTTTGCTTATCACTTTTTCAAAGCTTGCTAGTAGTAATCAAATAATTGATGAAAAGATACTAGCAATAAATGAATATGACCTAAAAAATAATACAGAGTATCTATCACTTTTATATTTATACTTAAAAAATCAAAAGTCTCTTCAAAAAACATGTAGTGATATGTTTATACACAGGAATACTGTATTATATAGATTAGGAAAGATGAAGGATTTGTTTGATTTAGATATTGATGACAATAATAAAGAATTATTATATTTGTTAATGTCAGGTACAATATTATATAAATTAAATAAATTAGATTTATTTTTAATATAATTTTGCTGGCTATTGCCAGCTTTTATTTTAATAATTTGGGAAATTTAGGTATTAATTACCTCTTATTTAAAATAAGGAGAGGTTTTTATGTATCTATGTGGAAAAAATTCAAATAAAGATAAATTCATTAATAAATATGAAAAATATAAAAGAATTGTATATTTTTATATCTGTAGTTATATAGATAAAGAAGAATTAGCTAATCAAATACTAATAGAAGTTTTCTTTGAATTTTATTCAGAATCTAAACAAAGCTTCAACAATCTATTAAATATAAGTAAAAAGATTATTTCACATCATAATTTGAATTTAGAACTTTTAGATCCTAAATTATTAAAGAGCGATAGTGATTTTATTAATGAAGTTTCAAAAAAATTAAACAAAGTAGAGTTTTATGTATTTAGTTATAGGGTAGTTTTTGAACTTTCATATCATATGGTGGCTAGAATATTAAAAATTAGCTATTCAATGGTTATTTTGAATATGAGAAATGCTTCTAAAAAAATAAAAAAAATGAATAAAAAACTTGAGAATTAATATTAAATGCGCAATAATAAAAAAGGTATATATGAATGTATATGATTGGAGTGATCATATGATAAAAAATGAGAAAAAAATTCTCAAGGAATTGGCTAACAAAAGTGAAGAAGCTTTTAATTTAATATATAATGAATATTATCGCTTAGTCTTTTACGTTATCATTCAAATTGTTGCCGATGAAGAGGTTGCTAATGATTTGACATCCGATACCTTTGTTACTATGTATAATAAAATTGAGCAGCATGATTTATCAAAGTCGTTTAAATATTGGTTAGTTACTATTGCTAAAAATAATGCGAGGCAATATCTAAAACAAAAAAATAAAGAAAATTTAGTTTTAGATGATGAAATTGTTATAAATACAAAGGATTCAAGAGGAAATGTAAATAATCTGCTTTTAGATTGTAAAAAGGTACTAACGCAAATAGAATTCAATGTATTGAATTATAAGATAATGTTTGATATGACATTTGTTGAAATTGGAGCTCTTTTAAATATTTCTAAATCTGAAGTTTTTAGGATTTATAAAAGAGCAATCCAAAAATTAAGAACGGAATTGTAGGTGATAAGGATGAAAAAGTTCAAGGAAAAATATAAAAAAGAGTTTTTAAGTACATTTGAGCCTGAAAATAGATTAGATGAAATTAAGGCTAAATTAGAATTTAAAGAGCAAGAAAAACAAAAAAGTTATCCACATAGAAGAGTTTTTATAGTTTCTAGCTGTGGAATTTTATTAGCAGCTATTATTTTATTATTATTTTTGTTTATTGGTGATTCAAAGAATATACCTGTATATCAAAAGATGGAAGCATTTAATTTATTAAGTAATAAAAGAAGTATTGGTATTATTGACAGTGAAATAAATCCATCTAATAATGAAGATATTGATTATTATGTTAAGAAAAATGAAGAGCTACGAATGGCAATCTATATACATAATCCTGAACAATATGAAATTTTGTCCTTTACAATTAGTGGTATAAAATATCAAAGTTATCAATTTGAAGAAGGTTCTACAGGCGAGGTTGTTTATATAGACATAAAGGTAGATTTTTCTTTTGGAGAATATGATCTTTTCATTGATGAACTTAAGTATATTGATGGTGATAAGATAAAAAATGCTAGATATGACGGAGATAGAACATATACCCTAGGAGTAGGTTATGAGTATATGCCTAAAGTTGTAGAAAATAATATTAGTAGTACTATAGATTCAATACAATTAGATTTTTCATTAAATGATATAAACTCAGTTATTAGCGATGACACTTTTTACCGAGCATATTTAATGCAAGATGAAAAAATAATTCAAAAGAAGGATCTTAAGAAGGAAATTAATGAAGTTATATTTACAAATTTAGATTATGATTCTGAATATAGAGTTGTTATTACGTGTGCTGTTGATATGTATGATGGATTAGGCTTTAGGATGCTTTATTTATATGATAACACTATAAAAACTTTATCAGGAATTACAAGACTTGATGTTATCTCCGATTATGAAGGGCTAGAAGTAGTATATCAGCTAGCCTCAAGTGATATCAGTGTTGTTGGTGCAAAACTTTACTATGGTGAAAATGTTATTAAAGAGACTATTGGAAGTACAATAAGATTTTCTAATTTAAGTTCTAATTCAGAATATAGGATAGAAATTTTATATTCATATAATAATGGTATGTCAATTATTGAAAAGTCTATATTTGTAAATGGTAGTACTAAAGAATACGAGGTTCCTAATATCACTGGCGATATACTTTACATAAACAGTTTAAATATGGTTATTTTAAACTTAGAATTAATAGATGATTATGGATTATCTAGTATAAGTAAAATAGAGGTATATGGAGATAATGAATTTATAGGTTTAGCGGATACTTTAAATTCATCTTTAAGATTTGATAAAAAGTATAATTCAATAATAGTTAAAGTATATTTAGATTATGATTTGCATGATGGTAATGGCATGAATTCAACAATTATAACTAAAATTGGAATGCCAATGTAAAAGGAGAAAATAATGAAAAAGATATTTGCTTTGTTATGTTTATTAATTTTATTGTTCACATTTGGCTGTAATAAAAATGATAATGATTATGAAACTATGAAAAAAATTCCTATATTTGAGGGTGTATCACTAGTTGAAGATAATGTAACGAACAAAAGAAGTAAAATAAATGAGGACTTATTACCAGATTATGGAGAAGATTCAAATGTAAGTTATTTTGCTAAGCCTAATGAAGAGGTTTTAGTCGAAATTCATTTGTATAATCCAGATAGTTTTGAGATTTTATCCTTGACTTTTGCAAATAAAAAGTATCAATCATTTGAGTTTAAGGAAGGGTCAACAGGAGAAAAAATAATAATAAGTTTTGTTACACCTTCTTCTCCTGGTGAGTATGAATATGAAATATCGGGAATTAAATATGTTGATAAGCAAGCAATAAAAGATGTTGATATGTCAAACGGAAATAAAAAGATTAATTTTGGCGTTTCCTATCAAACTATGCCTACTATTAGTATATATGATGAAAATATAACAGAAACTACATATAATGCTAAATTAAACATTTTAGATAATGATGACATAATAAATGATAAAAATGGTATTAGAGTTTTTTTATTTGATGATCAGAATATACTAATTGAAAATAAAAAAATCACTGATTCAGTAGATTTTGAAAATTTAGATGATGGTAAAAGCTTTTTATACGTAATTGCTATTAGCTTTGATGCATTAGATGGAGAAGGTAGCAAAACTCATATTCTATATGAAGAAGAATTTGATACACTATCTATTGCTGGTTTTAAAGATATTATGATTACAGAAGATACATTAAGTTATGATGTTTACATCAGGAATGATGAGGCAGCTATAGTTCAAATAAGGCTTTTTGATAATGATAATTATATTGATATTACGAATACTAGAATTGTTGAAAATTTGCTTTCAAATCATAAGTATAAATTAGTTTTATCATATGAATTTATGGATAATATTTATGAAGTAACTAAGTATATAAACACATTACAATATGGTGAACCTAGTATAAAGGCTTTTAACGTATATTCTACAAAAGATACTATTTCATATGATTATGAATTGTTTGATGAATCAAATATGATAATAGAAAAAACAATTAATCTATATTTAAATGGCGTAAAAAAGATAACCCAAGCTGCTGAAGATGGTGAAATATCAAATTTATTATCTAACACAAACTATGTTATTGAGTTAGTTTGTAAATATGATTTAAAAGATGGCACAGGTATTAGAGAAATAAAGCAGGAGAAGAGTATTAAAACCTTAAATTTAAATATTCCACTAGTGTCTATAAATTATAAAGTAGTAGATAATATATTTTGTGGTTCTTTAAGTTTGATAGATACTGATAATACTTTTAAATTAATTAGATATGAGTTATGTGATAAGAATGGTTCATTTTTGAAAGAATATGATGATATAGCTAAGATAGATGGGCTACGCGTTAATACGACATATCAATTAAAATTAATTTATTCTTATAATCTAAATGATGGAAATGGTGATATTGAAAGTACATATAGCATATCATTTTCAACATCAAAACAAATTCCTGAATTGAATTTCTCAAACTACTTTGTTAGTCAAGATAGTTTCGGAATTGACATTTATGAAACTGATCCTAATGTGATAGGAGAAATATCTGCAATTAGATTATTTTCTGAAGAAAGTATATATTTAAAAAGTGTTTCTGTTTCTAATTCATTTGTTTTTGAAGAGTTAGAAGCTAATACTAATTATATTGTTAAAGTGTATTATGTATATGATTTAGATGATGGAAATGGCAGTGTTGAAAAAGTTTATGATATCAAAATTAAAACTGCTAAAAATAAGCCTAGTGTTGATTATTCTATAGAAATAGGTAAAGAAGATATCTCAATTCATCCTAACATTACGGATTTAGATATGGCAGGTTCAATTACTAATATCAAATTATCTTTAAATGGTGTAGTAGTAAAAGAAGGATTAGACTTAGAATATAATAATTTACTTTCTAATAAAAATTATCAAATAGAGTTAGTTTATACATACAACTTAGATGATTTGAGTGGTGTTAAAACAATAAGTGTAATTAAGGATTTTAAGACTCTTGCTAAAGAAAAACCAATATTAGAACTTAGTGTTTTAAGTTCTGATTATAGGAGTTTAAGTTTTAATTATTCTTTAAATGATACTGATGGTATTTTTAAATTTGAAAGTGCTATATTACTGTATAATGATATGGAAATCTTAACATTAGACATAAATAATTTAGTGGCAAATGATTTATATACTAACGGAAGATATACATTGATTATTTATTATTCATATGATTTAAATGATGGTAATGGAAGAATATTTGAAAGTAAAAGTATAGAGGGAAAGACACTTTCTTATGATAAAGCTAATATAAAATATGATAATTTAAAAGCAACAGAAAATGAAATATTCTTTGATTATAAAATTGTTGATATGACAGGCACTTTAAAAATAACAAAAATAGAACTATATAGTAATGATGGTATGCTAATTGAATCTTTAGAAGATTTAAGTAAGAGAAAATTTAGTGGTTTGTCTAAATCATCATTTTATCGTATTGTAACTACATATACATATAACCTAGGAGATGGAAATGGTTTATATGAAGATAAGGTGACTCAAGAATATGGTACATCTGGTAGTAAGCTATTTGTTAATGAAATTGAAGTTTTAAATAGTTCAGCTTTAATTGTAGGTGATGAAGCCCATGTAAGAATAAGCTTTGATAATCCTAATAATTTAGATGTTCGTGCGTTTTATATTAATGATATGCGCTATGAAATTACGCAACAGGATTTAGATAAAAAGTTTGTTGTAGTTAAATTTATTCCTGAGAGTTTTGGTGGTTATTATGACATTACTTTAACAGGATATAGCTATATAGTTAAAAATGATTTAAATGATATTGAAATAACAGAAAATTTATTTACTGAGTATGTTAAAAAAATTGCTATTTTAGGTGATTTGGGTTTGAATTACTTTGGTAGTTCGCGTGATCTTCCTTTTGCTGTTATTAATGAAAAAGAGGTTTCTATTCGTTATGATGGTACAAAAGGTTATCAAATAGAGCAAGTTGTAACTAACAATCATACTTATTCAAAGGATGATTTAGAGATTATTAATAATAGTGAAGTTAGATTTGCAGTATATGATTATGAACAGGTTATATTAAAATCTATTAAGTACTCATTAGGTGTAGATGTTACCGAAAAAACATATAATGAATATGCAAATTTGGCCATTGTATCATCAGATGAAATTATTTCAATTGATAGTTGTGACGATTTTTCTAATATGGTTAATCATAAGGTGTACGAAATTGTTAAGGATATTGATTTTAAGGGGTATAAACATACACCTATTGATTTTGATGGAGTATTAATAGGAAATAATCATAAAATAAATAATTTTAGTATTGTTGAAAATGGAACGATTGAAGAAATTGGTTTGTTTAAAGAATTTAGGGGATATGCGGAAAATATAGTGTTTTCTTCGCCATATATAAGTTCTAAAACAGTTGATAATAAAAACGTTGGTGTTTTAGCAGGTAGTGCATATTATGCGGTGGTAAAAAACATTAATGTATTGAATTGTTATATAAATACTAATCATACTGTAGGTGGTGTATTTGGATACATACGTGATACCTATATAGAAGGAGTAAAAGTCACAGGGGAAATTACTGGATATAAAAGTGTTGGTGGAATAGTAGGTGTTTTAAATTCAGGAGAAATTACAATAAAGACAGCTATTAATTATGCAAATGTTTATGGTACTAGTGGAGTAGGCGGAATAGTAGGTGGATTAACATCATCAGTGTATATCTTTAATGCGATGAATTATGGTTCTATTAAAGGTGAAGATGGAGTTGGTGGAATAATTGGTTCTACAAATACTGGGGTTTGTGAGTTGAATAATATTTTAAACGTCAATAATCAAATAATAGGTAATGATAGTGTCGGAAGTTTAATTGGGAATATAAATGTAATTGGTAATATTAAAAATTCTGTTGGTGTAGGTCCTATGTATATTGGCGATTATAAGTGTGAACTAGAAAATACATACACAACAGATGAGAATTGTATTGATCACAATAAAAACTTATTATTTGCATCTAAAGAAATGTTAAATTCAAAAGAATTTTGGCTTAACCTTGGTTTTGACGATAAAATATGGGATTTAAGTGAGTTGAATTTTGATAAAGGATTATACCCAAAGATGTATTTTGAAAATCATGTAATTTTATAAAAATAGAAGACTCTCTAGTCTAGATATTGCCAACTACATAAGTAATTTAGTTTTACTTGTTCTAAATTTGTTGGTAAATACTAAAGAGAGTCTTTTATTTGTCATTAAAAAAGTTACAATAAAAAGTACTTTACAAATAATAAAAATAGTGTATAATATGCTCATAAAAGTAAAAAATGAACAAGAGGAGCAAGACAAAAGAGTACTATTTTGAAGAGGCATCTAGTGATGAATAGGAAAGGTAAGCTTGCCGAACGACTATTTAGGCATAAATAGCTCGTGGGGTTATAGAGAATATCTATAACACTCCTACTAAAAAATTTAGTAGAGGCGCTTAAGTAGTATATATATTTTATATTATTTTGTATTTAAGCGTCTATTTAATAGACGCATTTTTTATTTTTAAATCTAAATTAAAAGAGGGAAGATAATATGAGAAAATTTTTAGGAGTAGTTTTAGGATTAGTTGGTGCTTTATCTTTAGCATCTTGTAACACAACAAGTGTTACTAATGATAAATTAGTTATTGGTATGGAATGTGCATATCAACCATTTAACTGGACTGTAAATAGTGCATCTGATTATACATTACCTATCGCTAATACAAATCAATTTGTTGATGGATATGATATTCAAGTAGCTAAATATTTAGGTGAAAAATTAGATAGAGAAGTAGTAATTAGAAAGTTAGAATGGGATGCATTAATTCCTGAATTACAAAATGATGGTATTAATATGGTTTTAGCTGGTATGACAGATACAGCTGAAAGAAGAGAGTCAATTGATTTTACAAATCCTTATTTAGAGAGTGATTTAGCATTTTTAATTAGTACAGAAAACTATAATGCTGCAGTTGCAAAATATGGTGAAGGTACTGCTGATAATCCAATGAGCTATGAAAATTTAAAGGATTTGTTTAATGGAAAACAATTGATTTGTCAAGCAAACGTTGTTGGTGATGATTTTATTGATACATATTTTGTTCCATATGGAGCAAAGCATAGTTCTCCTGCTCAAACATATCCTTTAGCTGCTGCTGATGTAAAGAGTGGTGCTGCATTTGCAATGCCTGCTGAATTACCTGTAATTCAAGCTATGACAAATTTAGGTGGTCTATCTGTATTATATGTAAATTATGATTTCTTAAGTGAAGAAGATCAAAATGGTATGAAAGTTTCTATTGGTATTAAAAAGGGAAATACAGAGCTTTGTGATTTATTAAATGGTGCATTAGCTGAATTAACTGATGAAATGCGTTCTGAAATGATGGGGGCAGCTGCAACTCGTTCAGCTGAGAATGCTTAATGATTAGTTTTGATAAAATATTTAGAATTATATCAGAAAACTATAATTGGATAGGCTACGGTATTTTAAGTACTTTAATATTGGCATTATTTGGTACAGTTGTTGGTTTAGTATTAGGTATATTTTTAGCATATGGTAAAAATATAATTATTAGACCAACAGATAAATTAGCTATTGTTATTTTAAAAAGAATTTGTTTAGTAATTTGTAATATTTATTCAGTAGTATTAAGAGGAACTCCAATGATGGTTCAAGCCTTGATTTTCAAATACACTTGCTTGGCATTTGGATTAAACTGGGAATTAGTTCAGTTCCCTGCCTCTGTTAGCAATGTATTAAATGGTTGGCTTATTGCTGGTTTAATTGTAATCACATTAAACACGGCAGCTTATATGGGCGAAATTGTTAAATCTGGTTTAAATGGTGTTGATATTGGTCAAGCTGAAGGTGCTAGATCACTTGGTATGTCTGCTTCACGCACTTCTATTTCAATAATTTTGCCACAAGCTTTAAGAAATGCACTTCCTACAATTGGCAATGAACTTATTGTTAATATTAAAGACTCTTCAGTTTTAAATGTTATTGCTGTTTCAGAATTGTTTTATCGTATGAAAGATATTTCGACTACAAATTATGCTTTCTTAGAGTGCTATTTCATTTTGGCAGTTATTTATTTAATTTTAACATTATTAGCAACAGGTGTTTTAAAACTTATAGAAAGAAAATTAGATGGTGTTAAGTTTAGCTTCAATCCATTTAGATTTAAAAGGAGGGAATTATAATGGCAAGTACTATTTTAAAAGCTTCAAACATTGCTAAGTTCTTTGGAGCTAATAAGGTCTTGAAGGATATTTCCCTTGAAGTTAAAAAAGGTGATGTTATTTCTATAATTGGTCCATCAGGTTCAGGTAAATCAACATTCTTAAGATGTCTAAATTTGTTAGAAACACCTACTAGAGGTAAATTAGAATTTAATGGTGAAACTTATTTTAACATAACAAATTGCAAAGATGATTTTGTTGATTATGTTGGCTATAATAAGGCCTTAAAGGAATATGAAGAAAAATTAGTTGAAACAGAAGATGAGGTTGCGATTTGGGCAAACAAATTAATTGAAGAGAAGAATCCTGAATACAAAGAAAAACTAAAAGAAGCAAAGGTTGCTTTTAAGCAAGTTAGAAAAAATCCGGTATTAAAAAAGGATTTCTTTAATGAAGTCGCTTACAAAGATGCTATTTTTGAAAATCCAAGCTTAATGGTTAATAACAAGGAAGTAAATAAAATTAGAACTAAGTTAGTTATGGTTTTCCAAGGTTTCAATTTATTCAATAATTATAATGTTCTTGATAATTGTATTTTAGCTCAAACAAAAGTATTAAAAAGAAGTTATCAAGAAGCAAAGGAAATTGCTATTAAACATTTGACTAGCGTTAACATGCAAGATCGTATGAATTATCGAATTAAAGAATTATCAGGTGGTCAAAAGCAAAGAGTCGCAATCGCTAGAGCATTGTGTATGGATCCTGATATTATATTATTTGATGAGCCTACTAGTGCATTAGACCCAGAGATGGTTGGTGAGGTTTTACAGGTTATGAAAAATCTTGCTAAAAATGGTATGACTATGATAGTTGTTACTCATGAAATGCAGTTTGCTCATGATGTTTCTAATAAAGTAATGTTTATGGATGGCGGAGTAGTATTAGAAGCAGGAAATCCAAAGGATGTTTTTGATAATCCTAAGGAAGAAAGAACAAAAGAATTTTTACGTCGTTACCTAGAAAGATAAAAAAGATGATTCCAATTTTTAGGGATTACCCTAAATATGGAATCATCTTTTATTTTTATTTTGTTGTTACAATTTTAATTATAATATCTTCAACGATTTTCATTTCCTCTAAACAAGCACATTCATAAGGTCCATGACAATTATAACCACCTGTTCCAAGGTTAGGCGTATTTAGTCCCATTTGTGTTAGTTTAGCCCCATCTGTACCGCCTCTAATTGGTTCAGTAGTTGGAGTGTATCCTAAAGAAAAAATTGCATTTTTAGCAAATTCTACACTTCGCATATCTTTTTTGAGTAATTCATACATATTATAATAACTATCTTTTATTTCAACAGTACAAGTATTTGCTCCATACTTTTTATTTAGAAAAGTAGCTGCATCTTGCATAAGTTGCTTTTTAATATTCAATTTTTTTAGATCATGATCACGTAAAATATAATCAAGTATAGAATTACCAACTTCACCTTTAATTTCACATAGATGATAGAATCCCTCATATCCATCAGTGTACATAGGTGCTTCATTTTGAGGTAACATATTATGAAATTCCATAGCGATTAAGGAAGCATTTTTCATATGATTTTTTGCAGAACCAGGATGAATATCTAAACCATTTATTTTTACAATTGCATGTGCAGCATTAAAATTTTCATAATTTATTTCATTAAACTTACCACCATCGACTGTATATGCGAAATCTGCACCAAAATCTTTTACATTGAAACTACTAATTCCTCCACCTATTTCTTCATCAGGAGTGAAGGCAACCTTGATATTTACGTGTTTTATTTCAGGATTTGATTTAAGATCTGCTAACATTTGCATTATTATTGCAACTCCTGCTTTATCATCTGCACCTAAAACAGTAGTTCCATCTGTTGTTATTAAGGTTTTTCCTTTTAAATCTATTAAGAAAGGAAAATCTAAAGGGTCTAATGTTATCCCCTTTAAAACTATTTTTTTACCATCATAGTTTTTGAATACCTGAGGATTAACATTTTTTCCAGAAAAGCCAGGTATTGTGTCTAGATGGGCGATGAAGCCTATTGTTAAATCAGAATCACAATTGCTTTTTAGACTAGCGGTTAAAATGCATTCATCAGTTAATTTAATATCTTTAAGGCCTAAGTTTTCTAGTTCATTTTTTAGTAAGTTCGCTAAATCAAATTGTTCAACTGTAGAAGGAGTTTTTGTTCCCTCTTCACTTGACATAGTATTAATTTTTACATAGCGCAAGAAACGTTCTAATAATTTTTCCATTTTTTCCCTCTTTTCATATTATATTAAAAAAAGGCTTTTAGAAGCCTGTTCATTTTTGATGGTGCCCCAACCAAGAATCGGACTTGGGTCTCAGCATTACCATTGCTGCGTTCTACCATTGAACTAAAAGGGCGCATTTTTATTATAGCATAATTTAAGTTAATTAAAAGTTTTTTTATTATATTTAAATTATTAAATCGTGATTTGGTTAATCTTTTTTAAAAAAATATTTATTTTGGGTGAAAAAGAGAGTATAATTATCTTGTAACTATTCAAGTTATAGTATTATTAAGGAGTTATGGGTGTATGAAGGGTACTGTAAAATGGTTTAACGCTGCTAAGGGTTATGGTTTTATTATCGGTGAAGATGGTAAAGAAGTATTCGTACATTTTTCAGCTATCAAAGGTGAAGGCTACAAGTCTTTAAACGATAATGAAGTCGTTACTTTTGATGTTGAAGAGGGCGAAAAAGGCCTTACAGCAAAAAATGTAGAAAGAAATCAATAATTAAAGAGACACTAGCTTCGTGCTAGTGTTTTTTTTATTTTGCTATTCAAATCAAAAATAAGTAAACGCTTTATCAAATATCATTTTTTAGCAAAAAAACTGTTAATTTTTTTTAATTTAACACATTTTGAGCATACTTTATTGAAAAATGATTATAAGAGTTTTATAATTATTATGTAATCTCATTTTTTAAGGAGGAAATTATGAGTCAAGATAAAAAACGTATGGCGATTGATGGTAACTATGCTGCTGCATATGCTGCATACGCATTTACTGAAGTCGCTGGTATTTACCCTATTACTCCGTCATCACCAATGGCAGAGTATACTGATGAATGGGCATCTCAAGGAAAGAAAAACTTATTTGGTATGCCTGTAAAAATTGTTGAAATGCAATCAGAAGGAGGCGCAGCTGGTACAGTTCATGGTTCACTTCAAGCTGGTGCATTAACTACTACTTATACAGCTTCTCAAGGATTATTATTAAAGATTCCTAATATGTATAAGATTGCTGGTGAATGCTTACCTGGTGTAATCCATGTTTCTGCTCGTGCTTTAGCTGCTCAATCATTATCAATTTTTGGCGATCATCAAGATGTTATGGCATGCCGTCAAACAGGTTTTGCAATGCTTTGTTCATCATCTGTTCAAGAAGTAATGGATTTAGCTGGTGTTGCTCACTTAAGTGCTATTAAAGCAAGCATCCCATTCTTACATTTCTTTGATGGTTTCAGAACTTCTCATGAAGTTAATACAATTGAGGCAATTGATTATTCAGTATTTGACAAGTTATTAGACAAGGAAGCTGTTGCTAAGTTTAGAGCTGGCGCACTTAACCCTGCTTTCCCTAAGACTCGTGGTACTGCACAAAATGATGATGTTTATTTCCAAACTCGTGAATTACAAAATCAACAATATGCAAAAGTTCCTGGAATTGTAAAGGAATACATGGAAGCAATTTCTAAAGAAACTGGCCGTAATTATGCTCCATTCGTATATTATGGTGCAGAAGATGCAACTGATGTAATTGTTGCTATGGGTTCTGTTACTCAAACAGCACAAGAAGTAGTTGATTATTTAACTGCAAAAGGTGAAAAGGTTGGTTTATTAATTGTTCATTTATATCGTCCTTTCTGCAAGGAATATTTCTTAGAAGCAATGCCTAAGACAGTTAAGAGAATTGCAGTTTTAGATAGAACAATTGAACAAGGTTCTATTGGTGAACCATTATATTTAGATGTTCGTGCAGTATACTACGATGAAAAAACTCAACCAGTTATTGTTGGTGGTCGTTATGGTTTATCATCTAAGGATACAACTCCAGATATGGTTTATGCTGTTTATAAGAATTTACGTGCAAACGAGCCAAAGAATCGTTTCACATTAGGTATCAATGATGATTTAGCTCATACATCATTAGATTATTCAGAGCATATTGATACTGCTGATAAGGATACTACAGAATTATTATTCTTCGGTTTAGGTTCTGATGGTACTGTTGGTGCATGTAAGAATATTTCTAAGATTGTTGGTGACTATACTGATTTATATGCTCAAAGCTATGCTGCTTATGACTCTAAAAAATCAGGTGGTTCAACTCGTTTACATTTACGTTTTGGTAAGAATCCAATTCGTTCTACATATTTAGTAAATAACCCACACTTTGTTTCATGCTCATTAGATGCATATCTAAAGAAGTTTGATATGATTGGTGGTTTACGTGATGGTGGTACATTCTTATTAAATACTGTAGCTACAAAAGATGAAATTGAAGCATTATTGCCAAATTCATATAAGAGAATTTTAGCAAGTCGTCATGCTAAATTCTATATCATTAATGCATATCAAGCTGCAAGAGAATGTGGATTCCGTCCTGGTCTTGGTGTTAACACTGTAATGCAATCTGCATTCTTCAAGTTAAACCAAAATGTAATGCCATATGATGAGGCTTTACAACATATGAAAGAATTCGCAACAAAGACTTATTTAAAGAAAGGTCAAGATGTTGTTGATCAAAATCATAAAGCAATTGATTTAGGTGGTACTCGCTTAGTTGAAGTTGAAGTTAAGCCAGAATGGGCAAATTTAGGTGATGATGTTGTTGTAGCAGCTGATAGTAAAGCTCCTAAGTTTGTTCGTGAAATTGCTTCAGTTATTGATTCTATTAAGGGTGATACATTACCTGTATCAGTATTCAAAGATTACCTAGATGGTCATATGCCTCAAGGAACTGCAGCTCATGAAAAACGTGGTGTTGCAACTGATGTTCCTGCATGGAATCCTGATGCATGTATCCAATGTAATCAATGTGCATTTGCATGTCCTCATGCATGTATTCGTCCATTCTTAGTTTCTCCTGAAGAAGAAGCTAAGGCTCCTCAAAATGCAAAATTATTACCAGCTACAGGATTTAAAGGATATAAATATGCTATCAATGTATCTGTATTAGATTGTACAGGATGTGGTGTATGTTTAACTGTATGTCCTGGTAAGCCATTCAAGAAAGAAGACGGAACTGTAGAGAAGGTTAAAGCATTAACAAGCCATACAATGGGACAAGCTCGTCAAAATGGTGAAGTTGAATTGGCTGAATTCTTCTACAACCATGTAACTTATAAGAGTGATGTTGCTGGTACTGCTAATGTTAAGAATGTTCAATTCTCTCAACCATTATTTGAGTTCAGTGGTGCTTGTGGTGGTTGTGGTGAAACTCCATATGTTAAGGCTGTTTCTCAATTATTTGGTGATCGTATGATGGTTGCTAATGCAACAGGATGTTCATCAATTTATTCAGGTTCTTATCCATCTAGTCCTTATACAACAAATGCTGAAGGACGCGGACCAGCTTGGGCTAACTCTTTATTCGAAGATAATGCTGAGTTTGGTTTCGGTATGGAAGTTGCAGTTGAGACATTACGTGATCGTTTACAAACTACAATGGTTAATAACTATGATAAGATGCCAGCTGATGTTAAAGCATTGTGTGAAGAATGGGTAGCTAATCGTCAAGATGGCGCTAAGACTAAAGAATTAGCACCAAAGGTTGTTGCTGCATTTGAAGCAATCAATGATTCTTATGCAAAAGAAATTCTTGACTTAAAACAATATTTAGTTAAGACTTCTCAATGGATCATTGGTGGTGATGGTTGGGCATACGATATTGGCTATGGTGGTCTAGATCATGTTATTGCAAATAATCAAGATGTTAATATCTTAGTTCTAGATACTGAAGTTTACTCTAATACTGGTGGTCAAGCTTCTAAATCATCTCGTTTAGGTGCAATTGCTAAGTTTGCTGCTGCAGGTAAGCCAACAAAGAAGAAAGATTTAGCTTCAATCGCTATGAGCTATGGACATGTATATGTTGCTCAAATTTGTCATGGTTATAAACCAGCACAAGTAATTCAAGCATTAAAAGAAGCAGAAGCATATCATGGTCCATCAATTGTTATAGCTTACGCTCCATGTATTGCTCATAACATTAAGAAAGGTTTATTCATGAGTCAAAATGAGGCTAAACTTGCAACAGAATGTGGATATTGGCCAATCTTCCGTTATAACCCACTATTAGCTGAAGAAGGCAAGAATCCATTTACATTAGATTGCAAAGAGCCAAATTGGGATCAATATGAGGCATTCTTAATGAATGAAGGTCGTTACGCTCAATTAACTAAGATTAACCCAGAACATGCTAAGGAATTGTTAGAGGTTAATAAGGTTGATGCTCAAAAGCGTTATGCTCATTACAAAGCAATGGCTGAGGATCCTCAATATAATAAATAATTAATCTAAAAGAGACTGTAAAAACCTAGATTTTAGGAGTACTATCTAGAGAGTTTTTACAGCTCTTTTTTGTATATTGTTAAATTTGTACTATAATGAAAACGTAGGCTATTAATAAATTTTTATAAGTTATTGCCTAAATTAAACATTAATTAAAGTTACCTATATTTTTGCGAATAAGTATCTACTATTTATTGTAAAATTATAGGTAACTTTTTTTATAATATTTAAAAGTTTAGTTTAATATTCGTTGTCTTTAAGTATATTGATTTTTTTAATAATTTAGTTTCGATTGATAACTTACAATTACACTATAATCCCTGTATATGAAATGATTTTAACATTAATAGAAGAGTAATTTTAATTTGTATAATTTTTATCAACCATGGTAAAGATTATATAAACTTTTATGGTTACTCTTATTTTATATTAACAAATATGTATATGAAAAAGTTTAATTTTAAAAAATAATAATACTTTGGGAAAAAAATAACAAAAGATAATCTTATAGTATAGGAATTATAAAAAATGATTATTGAAAGTTAGTTTTAATTCATTAATTTCATGTTAAGTTTATTTCTAGGTGGAGGAAAAGATAATGGGTAAATTTGTTATAGAATGTCCACATTGTGGGACATACCATGAAGTATCAACAGGTTTTTTTTCAAGAAAAGTTATAGAGTGCAAATGTGGCAATATTATTGACATTAGAAAAGAACGATATGTGATAAGAAAATGTTCGCATTGTGGTAATTCAGTTATGTATGATCAAGCAAAGGGTGATGATGCAATTTGTCCTATTTGTAAGGAGAAAATTGTTACAGAAGAAAGCAAGATTAATTATGCTTATATTAGCTGTCCATCTTGTGCGTGCGAACTTCAAGTCAGCAAAAATGCTAAATTATATGAATGCCCACTATGTAAGGAACAAATTGATGTTCAAGCAACCATTGCTAAAGAGTCATTAAAATCAAAAGGACTAGCAAGTATTATTAAGTATGAAGGACCAAATAATGTTTTAGTTTGGAAACATCCAATTGAGGACTTTAATTTGGGGTCTCAATTAATAGTTCATGATTCACAAGAGGCAATATTTTTCAAGGACGGTAAGGCACTAGATTCATTAGGAGCTGGTAGATACACATTGGCTACGGAAAAGTTGCCACTCATTAGTGAAATATGTAAATTACCATTTGATCAAAATAGAGCTTTTCATTCGGAAGTATATTTTGTTAATTTAGTCACTCAAACAGGTATTAAATGGGGAACAGATACAAAAATTAGGATGTTTGACCCAGCATCTGGGCTTTCAATTGAATTAGGTGCATATGGTGAATTCAACATTCGAGTTATAAATGCTAGAAAACTATTATTGAAGTTAGTTGGTACGACCTCAGAATTAAAATCAACTGATATTATTGAAAGTGGATATGACATTAAAGTAATATCGGGGAAATTTAAAAGTTTAATAATTGCCAAGGTTAAATCAATTTTAGCTAAGCATATAAAAAATAATAATATTAATATATTAGAAATCGATGAGTATATGGATGAACTATCAAATTCTATGAAAAATGAAATTAATAAAACATTAGAAGATTATGGAATGTATTTACCAGAGTTCTATGTTTTAAAAGTTTTAACACCAGACGATGATCCTAACTTTAAAAGACTAAAGGAACAATATGCAGAACAATATTTATTAGTTAGGGATGAGCAAATAAAGAAAAACGTAGCGATGGCTGAACAACAAAGAAGAATTGTTGAAGCCCAAACTGGAGCTCAAGAAGAAATAATTTCTGCTCAAGCTAGAGCAGAAGCATATCGTATACAAGCTCAAGCTGAGGCTCAAGAGATGCAAATGAAAGGCTATACATATCAAGATGAAACTAAACGTCAGGTTTCAATTGCTGCACTAGAAAACATACCTCAAAGTGGTGGAACTAGTGGTGTTGTAAGTGGAATTATGTCAGATATGGTAGGTCTTGGAGCGACAATGGGTGCTGTAGGAACTGTTATGGAAATGACTAAAGAAGCCATAAACCCTATTGCTAGTGCTACAAAAGAAATTGGTAGTTCTCTAAGTGGTTCTTCTAATATGGTAGAAGGTTGGAATTGTACATGCGGGAATGAAAATATAAAAACTAATTTTTGTCCTAATTGTGGAGCAAAAAAAATAATAACTAATAATGGTTGGACTTGTCCAACTTGTGGAAAGACAAATGTTTTAACTAAATTTTGCCCAGATTGTGGAACTAAAAAACCTGAAGATAGAACATGGGATTGTAAATGTGGAGAAAAAAACATTACATCGCTTTTTTGCCCATCATGCGGTGCTAAAAAGGGTGAGTGAGTATGGTCAATTATGAAAAAAGATATTTAATAATTACATGTATTGTAGCAATTATATATAACCTATTAATTTTTACTATTCCATACCAACATAAAAGTGAGCCTACATTTTGGCTTGCATGGTTTAGTGGAATGTTTGCTATAATCGTGCAACCCATTATTGCACACTTTTGTTTAAAAGGTGTTAAGAGTATATATTGGAAAATATATTCGTTAAAAGTTATAAAGATTGGATACATATATCTATTGGTTCAATTAATTATTACAATTTCTTTTATTGTTATAGGGAATTTTTTGACAATACCAATATGGATATTATCAGTTATATTAGTCATTTTAATAGGTTTGTCAGTAATATTTTTAATTTTAGCACAAACTTATAAAGACGGAATTTATCATATGAAAAGTGAACGTGAGACTAATATCAATTTTATTGATAATCTAAAAGTTGATGTGGCTATGATGGCTGAAAATATAAGTGATAGCAATATTCAAAGAAAATTAGAAAAGCTAGCAGAAGAAATACAATATAGTGATCCAATAACATCTTCAGCATTATCGGAAATTGAAATGAGAATAGAAGAAAAAGTTTCATACTTAAAAGAAGTTATAAGTAAACAAACTACAAATAATTTGAATGAAGATGTTGATTGTTTAATTGCTTTAGTTAATGAAAGAAATCATAGGGTTAAAATAACAAAAAAAGAAATTTAAAATCAATTATAGCAAAAAGTCAAAAAAGAGTATTGTCTTGACGATAATACTCTTTCATTACGAAATGAAAAGATAAATAATATTAGTTTAAGTAAAAAAATATAATAGGAGGAAAAAGTATGGCTAGGATAAATTGTAAAATTTGTGGCTGTCCTAATGAAACTGTTGAAGGAAAATTAGTAGTTATATGTGAAGCTTGTGGAACTGAACAAACAATACCTAATTTAGATAGTGAAAAGAAAGTTAATTTATTTAATAGGGCAAATGCAGCACGTTTGAAAAATGATTTTGATAAAGCATTGCAAAATTATGAATCGATATTGATAGATTATCCTCAAGATGCTGAAGCACATTGGGGAATTGTATTATGTAGATATGGTATAGAGTATGTGGATGATCCAAAGACTAAGAAAAAGATACCAACCTGTCATAGAACACTCTATAATTCGATATTTGATGATGTTGATTATAAAGATGCAATAGCAAATTCAGATGTAATTGTAAGAAAAATATATCAAGAAGAAGCAGAGAAAATTGATAAAATACAAAAGACCATAATTACAATATCACAAAAAGAAGAACCATATGACATTTTTATATGCTATAAGGAAACTGATGAATCAGGTAATCGTACACGTGATTCATTTGTGGCAGAAGATATTTATAATGAATTGACTAATAAAGGTTATAAGGTTTTCTTTTCAAGAATAACTTTAGAATCTAAGTTGGGGCAACAATATGAACCAATTATCTTTGCTGCCTTAAGATCTTCAAAAGTTATGTTAGTAATTGGATCAAAAAAAGAATATTTTGAAGCGGTTTGGGTAAAGAATGAATGGAGTAGATATTTATCTTTTATTGCAGAAGCTAAAGGATCAAAGTATATGATTCCATGCTATCGCGATATGGAAGCTTACGATATGCCTGATGAATTTTTGGCATTGCAATCACAAAACTTAGATAGATTAGGTGCAAAACAAGATCTGATTAGAGTAATTGATAAAGTGTTTGGCAAGGATAAAAAGACAAATGTGGAAAATCTAGGTGAAAATGCTAGCGATATTCAAGAAAATAAACATGATGTGGCATTATTGAAACGAGCACTATTATTTATTGAAGACGGTGAGTATAGCAAGGCTGATGAGTGTTTAGAGAAAGTTTTAGATAATAATCCAGAGTGTGCAGAAGCTTATACATATAAAATTCTCATTGAGAGAAAACTGCATAATCCTGAAGATTTATCTAAGTTATCTTCTCCACTAGATGATGACCGAAATTATCAAAAAGCTTTGAGATTTGCAAGCGATGAATATAAATTAGTAATAGAAGGATATAATAATAAAATAATTTCTAATCTTAATGAAAAAAATAAAAAGAGCATTTATAACACTGCCATTAGTGCTAAAGAAAAAGGAAATTTTGAAGAAGCAATAACTCTATTTAATAGAGTAATAGACTATAAAGACTCTAAAATTTATATTTCGATGTGCGAAAATAATATTAAAGATAATATTTATGTAGAGGCTTCAAAATTAAAGAATGAAAAGAAATATGATGAAGCGATAGAGACTTTTAATAAAATAATTTATTATAAAGATTCCCAACAACAAATTGCTGAATGTAAAGAAATAAAAATTGCTAGTGAGAAGGAGAGAATGTATAGCAAAAACGTCGATTTGGCGGTAAAATATTCCTCTCATGATGAATATAACGAAAATGAATTTAAACAAGCGATTTTTAATTTAAAAAAGATTGTTGATTATAAAGATACAGCCGATATAATTAAAATTTATAATGAAAAATTTTTAAAAATGGGTCAACAATTGGCTGAAGAAGAAGAAGCATTGCGTATTGAAAATTCTAGAAAAAAAGCTGAGAGAGAAAAACAAGCCAAGATTCGTAAAGATAAAAGAATTCGCTTGCTAAAAATTTTCACGCCTATAGCAATTGGTGTCATTACAATATGTATTTTAACTTTCACACTTTTTATTCCAATGAGCAAATATAATAAAGCAATGGGGTTTTTAACTGAAGGCAAATATGAAGAGGCCAGAGAGATTTTTGAGGGGATAAATTATGGAGATTCAAAAAATCAAATTGAAATGATTAACGCCACCAATGAATTTTCTGAAGGAGATTATGAGGCAGCTATTGCTATAATAAATAATATTGGTGGTAGTGTAGCAGTATCATATGATGCTGATGGCGGTGATGCTATTACTGATAATGAGATTATTAAAAAGATGTCATTTATTATCAATGAAGCTATGAAAGATGGATACACTTTTTATGGTTGGACATTAGAGTTTTATGACATAAATTTTGAAGCATATAGCGCGAATATTACGTTAAAGGCAAGTTATACACCAATTGAGTATAAAATCATCTATAATTTAAATGGTGGCATGGCAAATAATTTGCCAGGAGAATATATAAAAACAGATGTGGTTAATATTCCTAATCCTACGAGAACTGGGTATAAATTTTTAGGTTGGACAGGAACTAAGTTAGAAGGACTAACGAAAAATCTTAACTTTAGTAACGATTTTGGCAACAAAGAGTTTACAGCAAATTGGGAAGCTAATACATATACTATTACATATGATGTAAATGGTGGAGATGAATTAAAAAACAATACCCAAAAAGTAACATTTGATAGTCAGTACGAATTAGTTATACCAACAAAATTTGGTTATAAATTTGCAGGTTGGTATGATGGTAATACATTAATTTCAAATGGAACTTGGAAATACACAAACAATAGAAAGTTAAAAGCCCGCTGGACAGCAAGCGAATATAATATTATTTACATTCTTAATAATGGAAAATTTAATGAAGAGGTAGCAAATTCATATACAATAGAGGATGAAGTGATAATTTTAAATCCAGTTAGAGAAGGTTATACCTTCTTGGGATGGACAGGAATGGGATACTTAGAACCAACTAAGGACATTGCAGTACAACATGGAACAACTGGTGATATATCATTAGAAGCGCATTGGGAAGCTAATACATATACTATTACATATGATGTAAATGGTGGAGATGAATTAGAAGAAAATACACAATTAGTAATATATGATGGTGAAGTCACATTAGCAGTACCTAAAAAAACAGGTTACACTTTTGCAGGTTGGTATTATAATGATGAATTGGTTGATACACAAATTTGGCAAATTGGTTCGAATGCTGTTTTAGTTGCTAGATGGACTCCAAATACAGATACTAAGTACGTTATAAATCACTATTTAGAAAATGCAAATGATGATGAATTTGTTTTAGATAGTTCAGAAGAATGTTTTGGTACATCAGATGCAGAGATTACTCCAAATTATAAGACATACATAGGATATAATATTCCAAAAGTTGAAAAAATTGTTATTTCAGCCGATGGAAATACAGTATATGATATTTATTACAAACGTAAAATAGTTACTATTTCATACGTTACAAATGGTGGCTTGGATATTGAATCGATATCTAAAAAATATGGATCTACAGTAGATAGTAGTATTGTTGCGGTGAGAGAAGGCTATACATTTGGTGGTTGGTACACTGATTATATGTTAACAAATACTTTTAATTATGTGGTTCCTTCAGATGATTGTAATCTATACGCATATTGGAATGAAGAGACTAAAACATCTGATTTTACAGTTGATATATATCAAGATCATGGCACAGTTAATGGTTATAATTCGGTTTCCAATCAAAAGGTATGTATTCCTAGTTATATTGCTGGCAAGCCAATAACTAGAATTTGGACATATGCATTTAATAATCATAGTGAAATCATAGAATTAATTGTACCAAAAAATATCATTTCACTTGAAAAGGGCGTATTTAAAGATTTGTTCTCTTTAGAAAAAATAACATTACCATTTGTTGGTGATTCTTTAGATAAAACATATAGTACATATTTTGGATATGTTTTTGGAATGTCTTATTCTAGCGATTACGACAAAATACCACCATCTTTAAAAGAGGTTACGATATTACAGGGAACAACGATAGACGAATATGCTTTTAGCTATTGTTCATCGATAGAAATACTTAACATACCTGATGAAATATTAAATATAGGTGATTATGCATTCTATGGTTGTACAAATATTGTAAGATTTAATAGTGATGAAGAATATGTACTAAATACACCATCAAAATGTGAAACTATAGGAGAATATGCCTTTGGTATGCTTTCAAAGATTAAGGAAGTTGTAGTAAGTGATACGGTTACAAGCATAGGAGATTATGTATTTACTATGATGATAGCATTAGAAGAATTATCAATTCCTTATATTCCTAATAATGAGTCATTTGATGTAGGTATAGGTAAAATATTTAGTTACTTAGATGAAGCTATAGATGAAATGTATGCTGGTGGTGCTAGAAATAGTGGTGATTATAAATATTATATACCAACTTCATTAAAAATAGTAAATATAACTAAATCAACTTACATACCGGGATATGCATTTTATGGATGTACTAGCATTGAAAAAATCAATTTGCATAAAGATGTCCAAAATATTGGCAACTATGCATTCTATGGTTGTACAAATATTGTAAGATTTAATAGTGATGAAGAATATGTACTAAATACACCATCAAAATGTGAAATTATAGGAAAATATGCCTTTGGTATGCTTTCAAAGATTAAGAAAGTTATCATATGTGATACAGTTACAAGCATAGGAGATTATGTATTTGATAGGATGATAGCGTTAGAAGAATTATCAATTCCTTACCTTCCTAATAATGAGTCATCTTATGTAGGTATAGGTAGATTATTTAGTTATTCTAACAGTAGTATAAGTGGAATGTATATTGGCGGTGCCATAAATAGTAGTGGTAGTAATCAAAAATATTATATACCAACTTCATTAACAATAATAAATATAACTAAGTCAACTGACATACCGGGATATGCATTT
>CALUXS010000007.1 GCA_944324805.1 uncultured Acholeplasmatales bacterium
TGGCAGGACTAGCTGGATTCGAACCAGCGCGTGAGGGAGTCAAAGTCCCTTGCCTTACCGCTTGGCTATAGTCCTATGGGTGACCCATTTCTGGGTCTTTGGGATGTTAATTTGAAAAAGATATTTCTATCTGGACATAATGTCCGTAATGTATTTTACTAAATTTTATCTGTAAATGCAAGAACTTTTTTAAAAAAAGTCTAAAATATAGTAAAAACTAATTCAATGATTGCTTGTATTCTTTAACTAATTCATTGGCATCCTTAACAAATTTAGGTAATTGGCGCCAGTTGCTTAATTTTGCTCCTGAGGCCTTAGCGTGACCGCCTCCGCCATATTTATTAGCAAGCTTATCAACATCAGGGCCACGTGAACGAAGTCTAACTCTAATTTCAGCAGGATATTCAATTATCAAAGCCCAAACAGGATATCCAGGAATAGTAGATATTAAGTTAACCTGATTAGCAGCATCCTCCATAGTTATTCCGTATTTTTCTACTACTTCTTTAGTTATTTTTACGTAGGCAAAACCATCTTCAGTCATTTTAAATTTTGATAATACATATCCTTTAAATTTTAAAACATCTAAAGATTCTACACTTAACTTATTATCAATATCAGCTATATCTACACCTAGGGATAATAATTTTGCTGCCACATTGAATGTTTCAGGAGCAACAGAGTCAAATCTAAATCTTCCTGTATCTGTAACAATTCCTGTGTAAAGTGCAGTTGCTGCTTTTAAATTTATTTTCAATTCATCCTTAAATTCATCATATAATTCAAAAATAATTTGACTACATGCAGCCTTTTGTTCTTCAACAAACTGTAAATCACCATAATTATCAACTGGTATATGATGATCAATCTTAATAACATAATCTGCCAATTTGAATCTTTGATCAGCTAATCTTTCACTATTACCACAATCCACACATATTGCTAATGCGCCTTTAAACAAATCATCAGAAATGTTATCAGGAGAATCTATCCATGAAACATAGTTGCTAACTTCACCAACAACATATACTTCTTTATTTGGAAAAGATTCCTTTATTATTTCTTTAAGACCAAACTGTGAACCATAGCAATCTCCATCAGGTCTTGTATGACCGTGAATAATAATACGATTATATTCTTTTATTTTATTTAAAATTTCTTGTTTAATGCTCAATGGATTCTCCTCCTTTTTCTTTTAAGAGATTTTTGAAGTCAGCAATTACAAGTTCGGCTTCCATAAAATCTTTAAGTGTCGCTCCGCATGCGTTTGCGTGACCACCACCACCATATTTCTTAGCAATCTCAACAATTGAAATACCTCTACTTCTAAATTCACCAACAACTTTATCATTTTCTGCATCATAGGTAAAATTACACCAAATTTTGATTTCATCAATTCCGGCCATAAGATTTACCATACCACGAGAGATATCAAAAAAAGTTACATCAGGAAATTTTGCTAAGGTATCCTTATCGTTAAACATATATGCAACACCATCATTAGTTGTTACATAATGATTACTAAAGTAATTTTTCATTTTTCTTTGTGCTAAAGTTTCAACATATAAATGATCATAAATATATTCCATATCAGCACCACTGTCAAGAAGCCATGCAGCTATTCTAAATGTGCTTGATGTAGTAGCATTGTATTGAAAACGACCACTATCTGTAACAATGCCTCCATAAAGTGCTGTTGCCCCATATGCATTTATTCTTTTCCCTTGATCATATAGCATATGACTAATTAATTCAGCACATGCGATTCTACTAGTATCAATAATAGTTGAAGCATCTTCTATATCACATTCATTCTTATGATGATCGATTACAACAACCTCTTTTGCCAATTTATATCTTTTATCACTAACTAGTGCTTGACAAGCAACATCACAAATTATAGCTAGTGCATCTTTAAAGATATCATCTTCTACTATATCCATTTTACCAATGAAACTATAACGTCCTAAGTCATCCCCAACCATATATACTCTTTTACTTGGATAATTTAGATTTATAGCCTCTGCAAGACCAATTTGACTACCTAATGCATCTAAATCTGGTCTTGTATGTCTAAATATAACAATCGTATCATAAGCATCTATTTTTTCAAAAAACGTTTTATAATCCACTAAAAACACCTCTAGTTTATTGTATCATAATTTTTAAAAATTACAATTAAAAAGCAAAAGAGCTGATGAATAACCACCAGCCTTTTGATTATATTTCAGCAATATTTAATTTTGAGATTGAATTTTCATCAAAATTTTTTTCTATTTCAGAAGGAATGAACAATAAAAAATCACCTTTTTCAATACTTGTTTCTTCTAAAAAGTCAAAAACTTCATTTGTAATACCAACCTCATCAAAACATCTTAATATTTGTTTTAAACGCCTAATTTTTTTAGCATCTACTAAATTGCAATCCATAAATATTTTTTTAAATAATTCTTCTTCATTATTTAAATTTCTATGTTTTAATCTTAAGGCTAAATTATCTTTTACATTTGAATAATAATCATCTTCTTCTAAGAAAAAACTATCAATTATTCTATCATTACAAATAACATAAATCTTCATGATTATACCCCATAGCTTGGCCATGTTCGACGTGGAATGGCACTAACTCCACTTGAAGAGGCTGTATATTTATTACCATTTGAATCAAACATGCTTCCCTTTGAATCTACATAAACTATCTCATTAAACCAGTCTGATTCCTTCAGTATTTTATTATTATTAGAGCAGTTAACAGAAACCTTATACGTTCCATTTTCGTTTAGTTCATCCTTATTTGAAGATACTACGATATTACCATTTAAAGATTCAAATTTATTATTTTCATAATCTACAGATAAGCTTGTAACATAAATTTTATCTGTGTATTTAGCTACTCTATTTATAAAATCTTGAGTTGGGAACATATTATAATTATAATCCGTATATTCTTCAGAACCAGCACAGCAACATACAGTAACAATTTCAGGACTAATCATCTCTAATAAGGCTTCGTTTGAAGAAGTTTTTGAACCATGATGTCCAGCCTTAAATAACACACAATGTGGTAGGTTTGGATTTAATTCAACGAGTGATTCCTCTCCCTCTTTTTCTAAATCTCCGGTTAATAGGTAATTATTTCCACCATTAGTAAACATTGTACATACTGAATAGTTGTTCTCATCATCAGATTCTTTTGTGTAGAATTCCTGCTCTAATACTGTAAGTGTTGTTCCATCACCAAGATCAAAAACATTAGAATGTTTCTTATTTGAACCAAACAATTCATTTGCACTATAATGAGTAGCACCACTTGCAATTTCAGCATCTCTTTCTTTTACATAATTTTTATATGTACTTGATGTAGAGTTTGTCATGCCAAAATCAATTATTGTTTCTACTTCATAAGAAGCAAAAATTCCTTTTCTACTACTTGTTGATGAAAATGCAGCAATATGATCTTGATGAGCATGAGTTGCTATCAAATATTCTAGTTTTCCATCCTTACAGTACTGATTAACATAGTTAATAATAGTATCAGCACTATCTTGACGTGAACCTGCATCTATTAATATATCAACATCTCCAGCTTTGATATAAGTAGAATCACCTGTATATTTATTACCCAATTCTAAGAAATGAATAGAAAAGTCCTCTCCTTCAATAACAGTTGGATGCTCTTCTTCACCACCATTACCAAAGTTAAAATTTGGTAACTTAATAACACCAAAGTAAATTAGTCCGCCTAGGCCACCTAATATTAATGCTAAAATAATAAAAAGCGGAATAAATAATTTCTTATGTTTTTTAACTGTCTTTGTATTAATGTTGATATTTGAATTTCCAACTTTAACATCAAATTCATATTCATATCCCTTTTTTTGACAATAAGCAATTGCTTCTAATTTTGAATCACATATTTTAGTAGCCCTACTACTACCTTTTTTCTTAATTTGCCAACGGCCATCTTCTCTTTCACTAATTATATACATAAATATCACCTGTGCTAATTATAACACATCAAATTCAATAAAAGTTAAATTTTCTTTTTTTCTTCACATTTAAAAAAGAGGGAAGTTTCCCTCTTAATTGCCTTTTGTTGTTAAAGTAAAACTATCTATAGCAAGTCGTGGTTGTGTTCCATAAACAACCAATACAAAATAACCTGTTTTACTATTAGAAAAGTCGTAGAATAATTTTTCTCCTATTTCAAACGATTCAAAACTATATACTTCTTCATATTTTGAATCATTTGATGAATATAATAGGCTAACTCCATTTATTCCTGAATATTTATTAGTTACTTCAAAGCTAATACTACTTAAATTATCGTATTTAAACTTTAAAACTGAATATTTTGACCAGTTTCCAACATTATACTTAGGATCTATGTCAGCATAATAATTATTAGAATTAGCACCTAAAATAAATCCAGCACCAGTGCCATGGTTAGAAGCATAAAACTCTAATCCATCGACTACGAACGTAGTATTTTTTAGATAACTATTAGCATTTCCAGGAGCTTTACTTAAATCATATGTTTTAGATACATATCCTTTTAAGGCATTTAGTTCATTGATTTTTTCTACTAATAAATCATAATTTGTAACCTTAGTTTTATCACTAGGAGATAATGCATCATATCTTGTTTGAAGCTTATTTAATGTTGCTTCCATATCTAAAGTTATTGTTACATTTCTTAATGACTCGATATCTTTAATAAGAGTTTCAATAGTATCGTCTTCATCTACATTACCTTTAACCTTATCTAATACATTTTCTTCAGTAATGCCTATTTTTTCACTTTCTTCTTCATAAAGATAATAAACAAATTCAGGGTGGTCAATGTATGGATTACGATTACCTTGATATTTTGCGACTACATCATTTCTTTTTTCTTCTTTTTCATCTACAGGATCCTCATAATGCCATTTAACTAGTGTTGATAATTTACCTAAAGTACCATTACCATCTTGAGACGGATAATTTCCTGTATTGTCTAATGTTAAAGTCAATTCAGAATCATGATATCTTGTAACCATATAAAATAGCATTCTAGCAACATCACCTTTTACTTCATCACGTGGTTCAAATACATCACTAGTCCATGTATTACCGTAGATATCTGAATTTCCATTTGAAACTTCATCAAAATAACTATTATTTCTAGCTGAATTAATATTTTTCTCGCTAGCTCTTAAATGATGTGCATCAGCATATGCCGCATATTTTTGATTATTAAAACCATGTGATTTTGCCCATACATGCTCTCTATTCCATACTATAGCAGAGCTACTAGAACCATCTCTATCACTCTTAGGAATTAATCTGCCTGTGTATAAACATTCAACATTATTTTCATCATAGGCATCTGATTCTTGTAATATTGTCCATATTTCACTATATGAAGCTTCATGAGTATGATTTTTTACTGTTATATCATTTAATGTATCAAAAAAATTATTGAAATTTCCTGTCATTTTTTCATAATAGCCTGTATATATAACCTCTGATGGAATTAATTCTTCTTCATTATTAGATGAATCTCCGCCCTGATTATTGTTTGAATCATTTATTTTATCCTTACAAGAAAATAAAGAAAATGATAAAACAATTAAAATAAATATAAAAATTTTTCTTTTCATAAAATACTCCTATTAATGGGACAAAAAAGGAGGAGTATTAATATACTCTCTCCCTTTTCTATTTAAAATAAATTAAGCAAAATAAATTTCAATAGAATTTATTCTTAGTTGAATATTTTCACTATTAATATTCTTGATAGTAAATTCAGAAACTCCTTCAGAAGCGAATTCTAATGTAAGTTTTGCTCCATCTTTAACTATTGTTTGGTTTCCTTCGATTCCTGATACTGTGAATAAAGTATCACCTTTATCACCATATCCGTCTATAACAATTTTAGCAATTTTATTAGACAATGCTTTAATTGTTAAACTATTTCCATTTTGATCATCTGGATTAGCATATATTCTAAGTTCACCTGTTGTTTTAGCGTATACAGTATTTGATTTTGAACCTTTATCAACATAAGCTTCAAACAATTTGCTATCTAAATTTAATAAAGAAGCAATATTTTCACCATCAGTTAAATTTCCATCTTTTTCTACAGTAGCTTTAATCGTAGCATCCGCACTTGATACAGGTTCGCTAACAACTGTTACAGCGTCTGCACTAATAGGATTTAATTGATTTCCATTGAAACTACAAATCATACCTTTTACATCATATACGCCGCCTTCTACCATTTGTTTATCTAATTTTCCATCTGGTAAAATCTTGTTATCTAGATACCAAGCTAATGAAACAGTTTCTTCTCCAACTTTATAAGTTAGTTTACCATCAGAATATGTTGCACCCTTAACTTCAACTAGCATTCCTTGATAGTCAGTTAAATCCTTTGCGGCTTTAACATCTTCTGTAATATCCTTATATGCAGGTAATGGTTTTACTTCAGAATCAACAACAGTTAAACCTTTACCATTTGATAATGAAAGTTGATTTAAACCATTATGTACTGATTTTGTTCCTAATACTTTTACAGTTGTACCAACTTTAAATTGTTCTTCTAATTTATCAAAACCAGTTGCTCTAACATAAACAGCACCATCAGCACTTTGTAATAATACAACAGGTTTATCTTCATTTGCATGTGTTACTTGTCCTACAAAAGCAACATAATCGCCATCTTTTGCAGCTTTGAAAGATGCCCAATCAGTCTTTAAAGTCATAGCAGTCATCTTGTATTCCTTAACAACTGATTTTTCTCCAGATGTAGCAGTAATAACTAATGTTGCTTCAGCTTTTTCAGCTGTTGGAGTAATAGTTAATTTATTTCCTTCTAATTTAAATTGACTTGCTGAACCTTCTTTTAATGCATAAGCTAAAGTTACACTTGTTTCAACAGCACCAGCTTGAGGTAAAGTAACTTCAGAATTAACATCATAAATAGAATTCAACAATGCCAATGGTTCGCTTGCAACACTTGCAGCTTTTTCTGAGTCTGATAAAACAGGAGCCTCACCTTTAACAATATCATCTGCAGATTGACATGCTAATTGAATAGCACCATTATACCAACCTACCCAACCAGAAATGTTAACATAATCTCCTTCTTTAAATTCACCAGCTTTTGCAGCAATTGCTTTTGCATCATCACCAGTTAATGCAGTCATATATTTATTAACTGCTAAACTAATTGTCGCACCAGCACGCTCTGCTGAAATAACTACAGTTGTATCTGTACCAATTTCATCTTTTACTGATTTAACCTTTAATCCAGTAAATGTAGCATATTGACCAGTATGAATTAACATATCTTCAGCAACATTACCGTTGATAGCTGAATCAACTAAATCACCAGTAATATCTTTAGCTGTTGGAGTAATAGCCTCAACACCTGTACGGAATGTTACTTTACCGCCAGAACCAATTTGAGCAGCTCCATTATAAACATCATATTTACCAGTTACAGAAATTGCTACACCAGTATTTAATTTATCATATGTAGCTTGATCTGAGCTAACACGGAATGCATAATAACCACCATTTTGTGTACTATCTACTACATAAATATTATAGTTCTTATATTGAGCATCATAAGCACTCTTCCATCCTAAATAACCATTAACTGTTACTTCTTGGCCTTTTTCAAATTCAGTACCATAGAAAGCAGCTAACATTAATTCATCAGGAATGTATTTTGAAACCTTTACTTTAAAATCTTTACTAGCAGTTTCGCCGTTATATTCAACATTAGCACTAAACTCAGCAACTTTTACTTCTGTTTGACGAGTTACTTTAGCTGTAGTTACCTTACTACCATCAACTTCGCTAGTTTCGAATTTTAATGATTCTTCATTCTTTGAAGTCCAATTAACATCAACAGTAACTCCACTTTGTGTTAAAGTTGAAGGAACAGTAAAGTCTGTACCAACTTCTGTTCTATCTTGTGGAAGGTTTAACAACTTAACAAAGTCTTGTGCTGTAACATTTACTTTGTCTTTACATGCAGCTATAGTTAATGTAAATACTAATGCTAAAGCGACAGTAAAAAACCTAACAATCTTTTTCATTTTTACTTTTTTCTCCTTTATAAAGTATATATGCTAAAAATATTTCTATTTTGTAGCCTCAACAAGAGTTAAATCAGCAATTGAATTAACTATGATTGAAACACTTTCGGTATTCTTATCAACTGCTTCATTAGAATACCCAAATGCGGTTATGTAATCTCCAATTTTTAAATTACATTCACTCACATTTTCAATTTCTATTGTTACATCAACGTTATGATTATATCTAGTAGCTAGACCTTTTATCAAAACTTTTGATGAATCAATTACAATGTCTACAATTTTAATTTTACTATAAATATGATTATCGCTATCTTTTGTAACTCCAACATCGATACCAAATTGTAAGAAATATCCTTTTTGTAATACCTTACTATATACAGTATCTCTACCTTCTAATGTTACCCCGGTAATTCTTTTTAGACCATATAAATCTGTAGCATATCCTATAAATTCTGATTTATTACCTACATAATATATTGCATCAGAAATAGTATGCTTATAAACAGGTACTTGGTATTTCACACCATCGATAACATCTTCAACAATTACTGACATACCAGTGTCATCTACTTCTTGATAAATTTTTGTTACATAACCAGTGAATTTAACTCTTTTATTCAAATATTTATCAAAATTTGTAGATAGTTCTTTTAAACTTACTTCTGTAACTTCTTTACTGAAAGTACTATCTTCACCAGACCATATGCCTAATTTATTTTTTTCAGCATATGTAGCTGCCTTTTTAAAATAGTCATCATATTTATCAACAGCTTGATATTTTGAATATCCTGCTTCAACTAATTCTAAATTTAAATTAACAAAATTATCAGAATTTTCAGGAATATACCATATATAACCGAGATATCGACCATACTGATCATATGATGCAGGTTCACCTACAACTTCAGACTCACCAACTATTTTTTTTGCCTTTGATAATCTTTCATATGTAAAGTTAGATGCCGCCTTGCCAAATGGTTCAATATCACCAACTGTTTCAGGAGTATCAACCCCTAAAAATCTTACTTTAAAATAGTTATCACTAGTTCCAAAAAATACGGTATCTCCGTCATTATATTTATAAACCGTTATTTCTCCTATTCCATCATCAACAAAACTTTTTCCATCATAATCAACATCTAGAGTTAATTTTTGTGATTGAAGTTTTGTACAGGCTGATAATGAAATAATAATAAAAACTGATACTATTAATAATGATATTTTCTTCATATTATGCTACTTTTTTTACGCTTGAAACACTTAAGCATGTAATACTTAGCTCAGTAGCATCTTTTTCAGTTGGAGTTGCAGTATATCCTGATGCACTTATTACGTCACCTTGAGATAAATTCAAGCTTTCTCCATCCTTTAAAGGAACTTCTACTGTAACATTACATTTTAAGCCACCACGTTTAACAGCAGTACCTGTGATAATAACTTTTCCATCTTGAGTTTCTACACTAGAAACTGTTATATCATTGTATAAATATTGCTTTGAACTAATAATTTCAGGAGCTAACTTAGAATCAAATTGTAAATAATATCCTTTGTGAGTAACTTTAGTATATGTTCCATCTGGATTGGTTGTTCCTGTAACAAGACCTGTTAATTGAGGACTACCATTATACTCACCAATAAAGCCAACAAATGATACTTTATTTCCAATAATACAATAATCGCCACTTCCACCTGCACCAACATACAATGTGAAATTGTATTCTTTTCCATCTACAACTTGACAAATATTATATGTATCACTCTTTAAAAGCTTAGTAACATATGCTTCAACTCTGACCTTTGCTCCCATTGCAGCTTCAAAGTCTTCTTCAATCATTTCTGAGATTTCTTTTAATGTATAATCATGAAGTTCATCGCTAAAATTAGGATCATCAGCATCAGAATAGATACCCAATTTTAATTTTTGCGCTTGTTCATTGGCTTTCCTAAAATAATCTTCGTACTTTGCTGTTTGCTGATATCTAGAATATCCAGCTTGCATAACCTCTAAATTAAGATTTCTAAATTCAGTTCCATCTTTAGGAATATACCATACAAATCCTAAAGTTCTTCCATTAGTATCCAATTCAGCAGGACTACCAACATTAGAACTTTCAATTACAATTTTCTTAGCTGAAGATATTCTTTCTTCAACAAATAATGAGGCTGTTTTACCCCATTTTTCTACTTTTCCTGTAGATTCTGGGGTATCAACAGCTAAAAATCTAATTTGTGTATAAACACCATTGTCATAGACATGAATAGTATCACCATCCACATGCTTTGCAAGAGTTACCTCTCCAATGCCTTGTGCAGATAGTGTTCTTCCTTCATAGGATTCGGTTAATTTAAGTTCAGCAGCAAAATCTTTTTCCTTATCACTACAAGAAGCTAGTGATAACAATAGAACAAAACTACAGATTATACCAATAGAAAATTTTACTACCTTATTCATAAAATTACCTATTAGAATGAAGCTTCATCGTATGCATCTTGTAATGCATCTTTTGCGCTCTTAGTTCCCTTTAATACAGAAATTAATGCAGCACCAACTTGTTCACGTGCTTTATTTGAACCATTGAAAGCTGGAGAAACGAAATAGTTTTCCATTTGATCAATAGCAAGTTTCATTGTTTCAGCAATTAAACCATCACCTGCTGTAGCTTCTTCACGAGAAGAAATACGAACTGGCATATAACCTTGAGCCTTAGCAAATGCTGCTTGGAATTCAGGATCTAATAATTCTTTAACAAATAACCAAGCTACCTTTTCTTTTTCATCATTTCCTTGATCTAACATAACTAAAGATGGACCTTGAGAAATTGATTTAGGATTTTCAGGATCTACTTGAGGAAGGCTACATACACCAACTTCGAATGTATCTGAATCTTGGTGAGTTGCACCTGCAGTTGAACCAATTGAGAATAATGTACCTTCCTTGTTCTTAGCACTCTTTGTGAAAAGTTCAGAAGTATAAGCACCATAAATTGTTTGAGTAGTAATTAACTTTTCATCATAAACTTTCTTTAAATCTTCTAACATCTTAACATTGTTATCATTATTGAATAAATAATATGGTTCAGTTGCTGATGTATAGTCATAACCATTTTGTTCAGCTAAAGTAATGAACCAGTTAGATTCACTATCATAACCTAAAACAAACCAATTTTCATAACCTTTAGTAGATTTTAATTTTCTACCAATTTCCCATACATCTTCCCATGTCTTTGGTAAGTTTTCTTCCCAAGCATCACCATATAATTCTTGCATAACGCTTTGGTTGTAATATAAAGCCTCTGTTGATTTAGAGAAAGGCAAAGTATACATAACATTATCAGCTTCAGTTTTTCCGAAAGCTTCATAACCTTCCTTGTAGAAACCAGGAATGAAGTCTGCAATTTCTTCTTCTGAATAACCAACTTCAGGATCTTTAATGAAGTCCATCATGTTAACTACTTTTCCAGTAGGTAAATATTCAGCAACATGGTCTGCATAGCAATATGCGATAGCAGGTTGTTTATCACCTTGAATAGCAGCGTTAACAGCATTCTTTACACCATCGTATCCACCACCTGGATTAACTACTTCTACTTTGTAAGTATCTTGTTTTGAATTAAATTCTTCTACCATTGGGTCTAACAATTTTCTTGGTTCATCACCCATAGATGTGTAAAATTGGATAACACTTGCATCATCCTTGCCACATGAAGTTAAACCTAATGCAGCAACACCAGCTAAGAAAGCTGTACCTAATATTTTTTTACCTAACATTTTTGTTTTTTCTCCTTATTTTTTTGTTTTATTTAATAATCTAGTTTAAAACTAGTTATTAACCCTTAATACCACTCTTTGATACACCACGCATAATGTATTTTCTAAATACAATAAATGTAATTAATAATGGAATAGTAATTATAAATGAAGCAGCCATCTTGATAGGAATTTGTACTTCGTTTACATCTCCAAATGCAGGAGTTCCTGCTGCAGCCATCCAGTTTGATAGCAATTGGAAATTTACATTCTTATTAATTAATTGTGGCCAAATGTATGAGTTCCAAATACCGATAATCTTAAGAATTGTAATTGATGTAATTGTTGGTGCAGATAAAGGTATCATAACTTTAAACAAATATTTCATATCTGACAAACCATCAATTTTAGCAGCTTTATAAAGCTCATCTGGAATTTGTTTAAAATTATTTCTCAATAAATAAATATAATAGATAGATACCATAAATGGTAACACCAAAGCTGATAATGTATCAGCCATTTTCAATTTGTTAATAGTTAAATAGTTAGTGATTGTAAATAATTCACCAGGAATCATCATTGTCATAAGCAATAATGTGAATATTACTTCTTTACCTTTGAATTTAAGCTTTGCAAAAGCATAAGCTGAAAGGATTATAACAATCATTGATAAAAAAGTAGAACCAAATGCAACTAATACCGTATTTAATAATGCTCTACCAAATTTTGGACCTGAAGAACCACCAGCCAATAAAGCATGTTGGTAATTTACCCATTGGAATGGATATCTAGGAATCATATCTGATAGGTCTCTAAAATTTCTATATTGATCATTTGTCATCAATGATGCACAAATCATAAATATAAATGGGAAAAGTGCACTTATAGCAAAAATAGTTAATACAACATACAAAAATGTCTGATTTGCAACGAAAGCAACCTTCTTCTTTTTATTATATTTTTGTATTTCTTGACCAAATTCTTGCTCATTTATTGATTTTTTATTAGGAGTATTATTTACTGCTACATTTTCTTTTGTCATTTCTTTTCCCCCTCCTAATAATGAACACGCTTCTTGCTAAAATATAGATTTATTAATGTGAATACTAGGATTATTCCAAATAACACCAACGCACCAGCCGATGCTAAACCTGTTCTACCATCATTAATTCTATCATATATAAAGCCGACCATCGTATTCATATTATTTTGCTCAGCACCCATACGTGTACCGAAAATACCTACTACAGATGAATATTCTTTAAATCCACCAATGAATCCTGTTACTAAAAGATAAGAAAGCATTGGAGAAATTAAAGGAACTGTAACCTTTCTTAGAGTTCTAAACTTATTAGCTCCATCAATCTTCGCAGCATCATAATATTGCTTATTAACACTTTGAAGGGCAGAGAAAATAATTAAAATCTTGAAAGGTAATGATGCCCAAATTGAATAAAGAATAACAACAAATCGTTGTGCCCATAAAGATGCGCCTGGGTTAACCCAATAAATAGGTTGGAAACCAACTATTTTTAAAAGTGTGTTTACTAAACCTATTGATGTTGCATCAGCAGCTTGAGCTGTACCACCTACAACATTAAACATAGCAGCAAATACAGAACCAACTGCTATTGCGTTTGTTAAATATGGTAGGAAGAATAATGTTTGATATAACTTTTGGAACCATTTAATTGAGTTTAACCAAACTGATATTAATAGTGCCAAAATTAAAGAAACAGGAACTGAAATAAAAGCAAATAATAAAGTGTTTGTTAATGCATTTGTAAATTGCTTATATTCAAATACCTTCTTGAAGTTTTGAATACCAAAACCATCATAAGTGTCATATAAACCTATGTAATTATTCTTGAAAGCTGATAATACAGTGTTTATTATAGGATAAATTGTAAATACAAGAATAAATAAAATTGCAGGCAACATATAAAGATAGCCTTTATTATTTTGACAAAATTCCTTAAATTTACTTGTTTTTAAATCCTTATCTTCTGTTGGTAATGGTTTATTCACTTGTTTTACTACAGTGTTTTCAGCCATTATCTCAACCTCTCTTCTGTCTTTCCATCAAATAAGAATACCTTATTAGGTTTAATACCAAATTTATATTTGCCAGATGTTGGTAATTTTAAATCTGCGTCAAAAATAGATCTAATTGTAGGTTTTTCACAATTTGGATTTTTTGAAATAATTGAAACGTCACGTCCCATAATTTCAACCTGTTCTACATTACATGTTAAAACTCCATTGTCTAATGTAAATCCTTCAGGTCTAATTGCTACATAAACATCACGATCATCATATGTAGTATCCATAATTGCATCATCACCAATATAAACTTTCTTGTTTTTAATTACACCCTTGAATACGTTAATTGGTGGAGTACCTAAGAATTTAGCAACGAATAGATTAACAGGATCATCATAAACATCTTGTGGCTTACCTAATTGTTGCATAACACCAAGCTTCATAACAATGATGAAATCAGAAATACTCATTGCTTCTTCTTGGTCATGAGTAACGAAAATTGTAGTAACGCCAGTTTCCTTTTGAATACGTTTAATTTCCTCACGAGTTTGTAAACGTAAACGTGCATCTAGGTTTGACAATGGCTCATCTAACAATAATACATTAGGTTGTTTAACCAAAGCACGAGCAATGGCAACACGTTGTTGTTGACCACCAGATAGCTCTGCAGGTTTTCTTTGCATTAAATCATCAATTTGAACTAGTTTTGCAACCTCGTATGCACGAACTGCAGCCTCTTTTGTAGACCATTTAGCATTGTCTAATGGAAATTTAATATTTTGCATAACGGTCATATGAGGATACAACGCATAGTTTTGGAAAACTAAACCAATACCTCTTTTTTCAGGAGCAACAGTAGTAACATCATTGTCACCAAAATAAATACGACCACTTGTTGGTTTTTCTAGACCTGAAATCATATAAAGAGTAGTAGACTTTCCGCATCCTGATGGACCTAATAAACCAATAAGTTTACCATCAGGAATTTCTACATCTAAGTTGTCTACAGCTCTAACTTCTTTTTTAGTTTTCTTGTTAGTGAAAACCTTAGTTAAATTTTTTAAAACGACTTTCATAAAAATCCTCCACTTAATTTTGCAAAAAAGAACAATTTAAGCATCTTGCACCACTTTAATTTTAGCATAAAAAACGTCTCTATTAAAGCATCAATCTTCGTTTTTGCAATGTTTTTACAATTTGAAAAATGAAAAGTAAAATAATTTTGTGAAAAATAGAAAAAACTAGAATTCACAATTTTTAGGCGTTCTTGGGAATGGGATTACATCTCTTATATTTTCAACACCTGTCAAATACATAATTAAACGTTCAAAGCCCATACCAAAACCACTATGAACACAACCACCATAACGTCTAGTATCTAAATACCAGTCAATACCCTTTGCATCTACATGCATTTCTTGCATTCTTTCAAGTAATTTTTCTAAGTTTTCTTCTCTTTGTGAGCCTCCCATCAATTCACCTGCTTGTGGAACAACTAAGTCAACAGCAGCAACAGTTTTATTATCAGGATTTACCTTCATATAATAAGCCTTAATATCTTTAGGCCAATCAGTTATAAATACAGGACCACCAAAGTATTCTGTGATATATTTTTCATGCTCCTTTGCAATATCATCTTCATAGCTTGGTTTGAATTCCCATTTTACATTTGCTTTTAATAAAATATCTACAACATCGTGATGAGAAATACGGACAAAGTCTTTAGTTAAAATATTATTAATCTTGTCTTTAAGTCCTTTTTGAACAAACTTGTCACAAAAATCAATCTCAGCAGGGCATTTATCACAAACATACTTAACAACAAACTTTAACATTTCTTCTTCAATATTCATTAGTTCATTCAAATCACAAAATGCCATTTCAGGCTCAATCATCCAAAACTCATTAGCATGAGTTTTTGTATTTGAATTTTCTGTTCTAAAAGTAGGACCAAATGTATAAATATTAGAAAAAGCCATTGCAAAAGTTTCACCATGCAATTGTCCACTTCCAGTTATAAATGCTTGTTTACCGAATAAATCCTTAGAAAAATCAACTTTACCATTTTCATCTAACTCTAAATCATTCATATTCAAAGTAGTGATTTTAAACATTTGATCTGAACCTTCGCAATCAGCACAAGTGATTAAAGGTGTATGAACATATAAATAACCACGTTCTTGGAAATAAGTATGAATAGCCATAGCAGCTACACTTCTAATTCTAAAAACAGCATTAAAAAGATTTGTTCTAGGACGTAAATGAGCTACCTCTCGCAAGAATTCTCTTGTATGACGTTTAGGTTGAATTGGATATGTTTCAGGACAATCACCTAATAATGTAACTTCACTTGCATGGATTTCAAAAGGCTGAGCCAATTCAGGAGTCAAAACCACCTTACCTTTTACCTCAACCGCAACACCAACACGATATTTTTTTGTCTCTTCAAAACCTTTAGTGTTCTCGTCATAAACAACTTGAACAGTATTAAAATGAGTACCATCATTAACCATTAAAAAGCCAAAAGACTTTTGATCACGATTATTTCTTACCCATCCATTAATTACTACATCTTTAGCAGCATAACTTTCATAATTTGAAAAAATTTGCCATAATAAATCTCGCATTATACTATCCTCCGTTAATTTTTTCTCTAAGGACGCAAAAAGATTTGCGCGGTACCACCTTAGTTCTAACCAAAATAAAAATGTTAGCCCTCAAAACTGTTAACGCCAGTGACGGATAGTTCTACTAATTTCTTCTACCACTTAAAGATGTTGTCCGACAGCTATTTTGTTTATTTTCACCAACCATAAACTCTCTAAAAAAATTACACTGTCTTTCTTCTTCTCATTATTTTTGTTATTAGCATAATAATAATACTATAAAACATTTTGTTTGTCTATAAAATATTTTAACATAAAAGGAAAATTTTGCCAAAAAAGAATAAAAACTAGATGGGAAAAATCAAGTATGGATTTAACAATTTTTATTACGATGCTGAAATTAACATATAAAAAACCTAAATAAATATTCATTGAAAATTATAGTGTATAATAATAACAATTATTTATATAAGAATCATTTTAAAAAAATGAATAAATCTATGCTATGATACTATTTTCATTATGTCATTTTTAATTTTTCTCCTAAATTAAAAAGTACTTTACATAATATTAGACCATCTATAAAAAAATAAAACTAAAATTATTTCAAATAAATTAGTTAATAAAGAGAGAGACTATAAGATTTCCTTACAATCTCTCTCTTTATTTTTTAACAATTAAATTATAGTTAGTACTATTCCAGTACTATTTCTTCCCACGACCATGTTCCATCTTCTAATTTTACAGCTCTATATTTTCTTCCGTCAGCATAATCCTTGTTATATATACTTCCTGTTGAACTAGCACCCAAATAAGAATCAGAATTTAAAATAGTACCATTAGAGTATTTAACAATACCATTATTAATAAATCCAATAATTTCAAGATGTGAATCTCCTTTTAAATTTCCATATCCAAATACTATACCAACACTTCCTGCAGCAGTAATATTTCCATTATTAGCACAATTATATATACCTACAGTTGATACAGAACCACTAGAGGTACCATATATAGTTCCAACATTATATGCAAATTCAGCACTTATATTCAAATTAGAAATACAATTAATAAATGTGTTTGTTGTACCCGAAGAATCATTAATAGAACCAATAAACGCAGCAACGCCATATGAAGCTCCACTAACAGTTATTTTACCATTAATTGTGATATTTTCGAATGTATTACTTCCTATTATCATACCAGCTAAACCACCTGTATATGAAGTTTGAGTATTAATATTAACATTTTCAAATGTGATATCATGAATATTTGCATCCATTAAATATTGAAAAATTCCTGTATCCGCTGAAATACTATAAATGTTCAAATTAGATATTTTATGTCCATTTCCATTAAATTCACCTTTAAAAATATTTATTGGTACAAAAGTAGAATCTTCTGGGAATACAATATCATTCATTAATTCAACATTTATTGATTCATTTTCTGTAGCAATATAGTTTAACCATTGAAAATCCATAGCATCATAAATTTTATAAACACCATTTTCAAAATTAATGACTCCAGTTATTTGACCATTAACAATAACATTATCAAAATTTGTTATATACCCATCTGATTCAAAATTCAGTGATCCAGTTATTTCTAAAACATCTGTTTGATTAAGTTTAATATGTTCATTTAATGACAAATTTCCTGAATAAATAAGTTTTTTCCCAAAAGAGTCTTCCAAGGCAACTTTTAATTCTGACAGTGAATATATATATTTTTCTTTTCTCTTTTCAATCTTATATGTTTCAAATGTACTGCTTCCAACTTCAACACAGTAATAATTCATATCTGTCATGGTAGATACATCACTGCTAAATGTTCCACCATAAATTTTTATTATATTTTGTGAAGAACCATTTATAGCTCCATATGAACTATTTCCATATAGTTCTCCCGAATAAATATTCACATAACTATTGTCATTTGCATCACAAAATAATGCAGCTCTTGTTTTACTTTCAATATGGCTTGAATAAATATCTAATCTACCATCACTTCTATTTTCAATACCAGAAGTTGAATTATTCCATCCACCACCTCCCAAAGTTGTATTTAATGATTCGATAGTACTATTATTAACTTTACAATATCCTAAATTAATCATTCCAACAGAATTTGTACTAGTAACTCGTACTCCATCTAATGTCAAAACTCCATTTGCATTATTTTTAACTGTTCTAGTACAAGCATTAGCAGTAGTACTTAAATCAATAATTTGACCAAGTTTTATATTGTTTGAATTAAACAAATTTAATACACCATCATTATAAATAATATGAGCGCTAGCGTATGTATTTCCATCAGTAATTAAAGTCCCACTTATTGTATATCCATTTAAATCTATATTTACTAATTGTTCTTGTTTAACGTAAATAAAAGCGGTGTCTTTTGTTGGTTTGACAATAGTATCATATGTTAAATCAGAAATCAATTTAACATAGACTTCTCTATTCTCTATTGATAAAATTTCATCCATCCCGTCAATATCATCTACCATATATGGACTATTTTTAGTACCATAACCGTCAATACCTTCAATTTTTAAATTAGACTTATCAACAATAATTCCACCATTTATTGAATTAGTGAAATTTCCTTCTTGACCTTCTGGAACTAATATAGTCGTATTTTGCGAATTAATATCTAGCATTATAGAACTTGCACTTGCTGCGTCACTGATTTCTACTTCTAAGACAACCGAATTTTTATAAACAATTAAATGACCCTCTAAAATTGAAATTTTTGTAGCATTACCATATTCATGATAAGAATTCATATCAACTGCAGTAATATCTACTACATTAGCACTGCCATAATGATTAACTGCAGCATTAGATGCGTTCACATTTAATGTTCCACCATTTGTTCTAATTGTTACGGTAATTTCTTCTTCAGTAGCAAAGTTTATTGTGTTAATTCCTTCAAAATTTCCTGCATCAAATCCATTTGCTACATTTACTATTCCATCTTCATCAGTATAATTATTACCTAAGTATACTGAATAATTATCTTGTAAATCTGTCAATAATGTTTCATCATTTACAATTACCCAATAATTTGAATTTGTTGTTTCCCCCAATGTTTCTTCTGAAACAATTATGAACTTATTATTTTCTTGATCCCACATAAATTCATTTTTTGCACTAGTTGGAGTTAGATTTTCAACCAAAAAACCTGATTCTTCTACAACCTTTAAAGCTTCTGACATTGTTTTTGGTTTCCCATCAATGGCCTCATTAGCTTGTAATGCTGTATTTAATTGTGCTATTAGTGTTTCATCATTTGATTGTTTTGCTTTTTCAGTAAATGATAAATATCCAATTACGGATACTGTTGCTAAAATAGCTAATATCGCAATTACTACTAATAGTTCTACTAACGTAAAACCATTCTTTTTATTTTGTTTTTTCATAAACTTTTCCTCCAAATAACTAAGCAGCAGCCTTCATACCTTCAATAGTGTCGTTTTCAAAATTCCAAACTGCTTTCACATCACCATTAGTATAAGTAATACCACTTGCAGTAATTTCAATAGTTTTTCCGCCATCATTAAATAATGCTAAATCAGGAAAAGCTAAATCCCAATCAGTATTTTCTCCACTAGTTTCAGTTGCACTAACTTTATTACCTTCATACGATAATGTATAATCAGTTGTACCACATTCAATAGTTACTTCACTTCCATCTAACAATTGACCTCTAATAACCTCTCTAATTTGAGTCATTTCTGTTTCAATATTAGATATCTTTGCTTTTTCTGTAAAGCTCAAGTATCCTACCACTGATACTGATGCTAGTATTGCTAATATAGCAATTACTACTAATAGTTCTACTAATGTAAAACCTTTCTTTTTATTCCCTTTTTTCATAAACTATTACCTCTTTCTTTTTCAATAAAATTTTACTCCCACGTATTTTGTCAATATTTTGAGATTTTTGGGTTGTAAAATATATGTAAATAATTTCAAAACATATTGTATTTTTTTCTTATCTATTTTGAACTTTTATTGAATCAAAATATAACTACATTAGCTACATAAACATTTAACTACCATTTTTATTAGATCACTTAGATTATGTGAATCTAAATTCCTATATAATTCACAATGATTATAGAACTCTTGATAGCTTAAAAATGTGTTTTACTAATTAAAAAATGAAAAACAGGTGTTAGAATTCCCTGTAATTTTTTACAAAACTTAAACTTTAGTAAATATACTTTATTAATATTTTTCAAATATTATATATATTAATTTACTTTTTCTACAACGTAACTAAAGGAATCATCTGTAGGTCCATTTATTCTTATTGATTCATATCCTTCTGCAACAAAATTGGCAACCGGATTTTCTGTATGACTCTCAGCTGGATTATACATGTCAAATGTTCCACCATAAACAACAATTGAAGCATTTGAATTATCAATCAAATTTAAAGTCCAATATTTATTATTCCAACTTGCAAATGTATTAAAATATCCTCCATTAATTTTACAAACTGATGAATCACCACATTGTACAAAAGTTAGTCCACAATAAAAGCTTCCTGAATCTACTATTAGGTCAGAGTTGCCTTCCAATCTAAATGTCATACCTATAGATGGATAATTTAGGTAATTATCATTAAAATTGAAAGTTCCATTTCCAGATATTGTTAAACTAGCATTTTCTTTTAAATCTATAACCCCACCTTCATTAATAATATCAGTAGATGGTTTGTCTGAAGAATTGTGTATTGAATCACAAGTGTATGTTATGGTATGCTCATCCATATCTAACGTTATTTTTCCGCTTGATATTATCAACTGATTTAATAATACTATATCGTTAATTAATTTTACGTTTACGATAGATGTATCATCAAATGTAGCAATGTTTAATAATTGTTCCTCACTCGAAATAAGATATGGACTATCTTTAGTACCAACACCACCAGAAAATAATCTTAAAGCATCTTCATCAACAACAGTTGTTTGATTATTTGTTTGACCACTTGTAATGGACCCTAAATTAGTAACAACACTTTCATTGGTTGCAGAAACATTAATTATTTCAGTTGAATAATTTTCAACTTTAACTTTTTCAGTTGTTGTTGCAGTAACAATAACATTTGATATCTTTGAACCATTTTCTACAACAAATCTACCTTGTTCCAAATAAACATTTCCTAAAACAACACCATATTCATGGTATGAATCATTAGCAACACTTGTGATATCAACCATATTAGAGTTGCCATAATGATTAACTGCAGCATTAGATGCGTTCACATTTAATGTTCCACCATTTGTTCTAATTGTTACGGTAATTTCTTCTTCAGTAGCAAAGTTTATTGTGTTAATTCCTTCAAAATTTCCTGCATCAAATCCATTTGCTACATTTACTATTCCATCTTCATCAGTATAATTATTACCTAAGTATACTGAATAATTATCTTGTAAATCTGTCAATAATGTTTCATCATTTACAATTACCCAATAATTTGAATTTGTTGTTTCCCCCAATGTTTCTTCTGAAACAATTATGAACTTATTATTTTCTTGATCCCACATAAATTCATTTTTTGCACTAGTTGGAGTTAGATTTTCAACCAAAAAACCTGATTCTTCTACAACCTTTAAAGCTTCTGACATTGTTTTTGGTTTCCCATCAATGGCCTCATTAGCTTGTAATGCTGTATTTAATTGTGCTATTAGTGTTTCATCATTTGATTGTTTTGCTTTTTCAGTAAATGATAAATATCCAATTACGGATACAGTAGCTAAAATAGCTAAAATTGCAATTACTACTAATAGTTCTACTAATGTAAAACCATTCTTTTTATTTTGTTTTTTCATAAACAATTACCTCTTTCTTTTTCATTAAAATTTTACCCCCCCCCCGCATTTTGTCAACAGTATTGAAAAAAATTTACATTTTGTAGTTTTTAAAAAATATCATACAATATTTAGATTGAATACATTTGAAACAAAAAAGAGACTAAAAATAGTCTCTAAATTATGTTATTTAATATTTTTTACAAGTTCTTTCGCAAAAGAAACTAATAACTCATATTTTTCCGTATCATTTTTTATACCAGGATCAGCTGTGACTTTTTCAACTCCATTAGAAATATAGTTATCTATAAAATCAACTCTAGTACTTAATAATTCGATTTTCCTTTCTTTGGTTAATGTGGTATCATTTACCCATCCTTCGTGTAAACTAATAAATCCTAGTGCTTTATTAACTTTATTACTTCTAATTATTAATTTACCTGTTCCAGAATTTACTGAATTAGGTTTATCTAATGTTATTTGGATTGCATTGTCTTTTCTTTCATCCTTATTAGTTTCAATAGCACTTAAGTAAAATTCATTGTTTTCAATAATCCTATCTCTAGAGTTACCAGGCATCATTGTATTAATCGATTTAGTTGAATTTATAATCTTATTGTTTTTAATTTCATAAGAAATATTTTCAGCTGTAGCGGTAATAGCATTATTATCTTTCATATTATAGAATTGGCAACCATCTATTATATAGTGTGCTCCACCATTCAGTGTCAAAGTACAATTCGCAAAGTACACATTTTTAATATAAACTGTATATCCCTCTCCATATGTTAAAGAAATACCACCACTTCTACCACTATTAGGAATATAATAATTTGATGCATAATATTTATTCTCTATAGTTATTGTATTTCCAGATGTAACTATATGATTTTCTGGAACAACAAAATTTCCATCTGTAAAAAACTTTGAATCATCTGAATCATTTCCAATAGAAACAGTTGTTGAATCACCTTCTACTTTTGATGTACCACTAGGAACAATAAATGGTCCATTTGTCAAATTAAGTTTTGTAATATTCTCTAAATACAACTCATTGCCTAATTCAAATAAGTTATTATTTAAATCAAATGTGTACTCTTTATTAGAAGTCATTGTTAAAGATGATTTTAATGTTACAGGACTTAATAGAGCATAGTTATATATACCAACTTGCAATCTTCCACCATCAGGATATACCCCCCATAGTTCTACATCACTTGTATAATCGACTGGAAATGCGATACTTCCAGTTTCTTTATCTAACAAAACGGTAGAAATATTTTTTCTATCATATGCGAATACATATGATTTAGAACTTGTACCAAATTGATTTGTATTAATACCATTTTCTTCAATTAGAGTTACTAATTCCGGTAGAGTTATATCTTCATCTAACACATTTTGTGCTTTTAGCAAAGTATTATATTGTGTACAAAGTTGCTCATCAACTGATTTATTAGCTTTTTCTGTAAATGATAAATATCCAACTACTGATACTGATGCTAGTATTGCTAATATTGCAATTACTACTAATAATTCTACTAACGTAAAACCTTTTTTCTTACTTTGTTTTTCCATAAACTATTCCCTCTTTCAATTTTATTTTTTCAAATTTGTTCCTATCTTTTTAATCCACGTATAATTTTTTCTATAACGTTTATATGAAACAAATTGACTATGACAATTACCACATTCAACAATATCATTTTCAAACTTAATGTTAGGACTTCCGCAAATTGGACAATGATATAATTCCTTCTTAGGATTTTTAAAACTAATTACAAAAGACTTAAATAATGTATCTAATTCATGATTATTGTCAATGTTTTTATAATATGAAACTAAACATACATTATCAAAATTATTACTTTGATTCGTTAATGCTAAATAGATATTAATTTCTTCTAAAGATTTATTTTCGTTAACAACATCTATAACTGGAATAAGATTGTATTTAGTACTAATATTATCTTTATTAACTTCAACTCTTAATAAATTATTAATTGTATTAATACTAATATCAAATCCACTTTGTCTTATTTTTAAATCCTTTATATACAATCTATCATCTTTAAAATCTAATATAAACTTTTTACCTAAATTAATGTTTTGATCTAACCAATAACGTAAAACGCGATATGTAACATAATTAAAATATAATAAATCCATATCAAATGAAGAACTATATAATTCTATATTATTTTTATAGTACTTATAGCAATAATTGTATAGTGGTTCATGGATTAAAATATTTGTTTGTATAATAGGTAAATTAATTTTTTCCTTTGCCACTTCTATATAAAAATTAGTAGCTTGGATTCTTTTTAATTTATTTAGGACACTATCAAACAATTCATCTACATTAAGAGTAGCAGTTGTTTTACTTTTGAATAAAAACTCACTTAAATTATCTATATTATTTTCTAAATCCCTAATTGTGCTGCTATATCCATATGTAAGCTCATTTACACGATAATAATAATAAAGAGACGAATTAGACTGAAAATATAATTTATAAATACTTTTTATATATACTGCAATATATCTAGTTAATAAAACTATAAATTTATTTTCATATGTAATAATTGTGTCATTATTCTCGCTAGAGTGAAGATACTCTGGTGACATTTCATTTCCTTTTTGTTTCCAAAGAGAAGAATCTCTCAACGTTTTTTGAAAGTGTTCTACTGATATTGAAGGAGACTGCTCACTTCTTAGCATAGTTTCTCTAGTATCAGTTATAAACTTAGGTTTATAACAAATACTTAATATTTTATCTAGTACATTTTCTATTTCTGCTAAAGTTTTAGAAATTTCATTTCTAGTTCTGCCATAAAAGGTTATATTTTTCTTAGTTAATTTTTCTAATATTTCTTCTTGTGTTAAAGGTCCCTTGCGCATCAAATTTTTAACTTTAGCATCAAAACTAATTAAAAAATTTTTACTCAACATAATTAAAACCTTCTTAATAAATGTCTAATCATTTCTTGACTACTTGCAAATGAATTATTTCCATATAAATTAGATATAAGCTTAGATAATTCTAGCAATCCTTTTTTAACATAATCTTCAAATCTTCCCTCTAGCTTACTCAAAACCTTACGAGATAGCATAAAATCTAATGCCTCTTCTTTAGTTCCACCACAGGCAACGTATACAGGTGTGAACTTAATAATTTGATTCATAATACGATTACCAAAAGTTAACTCAAAAGTTTCATAAGTATAATCAGTAATCTTTTTAAATTTTTCTAAATCTTCATTTGATAATTTATTTTTTTCATCTTCATAAGCTACATCAAACAACTCATTCAATTTAGTATAAGATAAACTAACAGATGAGATTTCTTCATTTACTTCAAAGATTTCATTTCTATCCTCAAATGAAAGAGTAATAGCTCTATCATAAACCTTATCTGTAATTGTATAAGTAGAATCATCCTTATTCGCAGTTCCTATAAACCATGTATTCTTAGGTATTGATAATTCACCATTTTCTAGATGTTTTGGAGGAATAAAATTATATGGCAATTGCATAATTTTAATCTTCCAATCCTCTTGCGGATATTCCATAATAGATAAGAAGTCAGCAAAATAATATTCTATACGAGAAATATTCATTTCGTCTAACACCATGACGTTAATATTGTCATTGTGATACGTAAACTTATATAATCTTTTTAAAAACTCTGTCTCATTATATGTCTTTGAAAAATCATTAAAGAAACCTAATATTGATGTTTTATCTCTCCATGTTGTTTGTACCGGAGCAAAAAATGATTTTTCACCAATAAATTCACTAAAGCATCGAGCAATACTACTCTTACCTGTACCTGATAAGCCTTCTAAAATAATCAAACGTGATGCACTTAATGATGCTATAAATCTCCTAATTGTTTGAATATCAAAATAAAGTTTTTCCTTTTGTGCTAAATACAATCTAAACTTATCACATAATGAATAAAGATCTTGAATATTACTAACTACCTCAGAATCATTAGTTTCATCATCATCAATTTTTGTTAATCCTGGGAATACTAATTCCTTCTTCAACTCACATTCTATTTCCTCAATATTATAATTTTGTTTTTTAGTACTATAGTATATCAACATAATTGGAGCTACAAACATTAACAATATAAATAATAAACCTATCAAAGCTATAAGTAATGTCTCTCCAACGTAAATTAATGAATCTACTAGATATTCATGCCTTGATGCAAATGTTGCAAAAATAATAATAACATTCATTAAAATATAAATAACAAAAAATAACACTACATAAGCAACTTTTTTGCCAGTTTTAATTTCATTTGATGTCCTAAATTCATAAATAACAAATGTCAAAAAGAAAACTGTTAAAACACCAAACAATCCTAATAATCCGATTGATCTAATTCCTGTAGACACAATTGGTAATTTTAAAGCTTTTGCTAAGTTTAAAATCATATTATTAGAACCAAAAGTTTTAAAGTATGTATCTAATCCTAAACCTGCTATTATACATAATATTACATACAAATATAAAATGCATAATGAAAATCCATTCCCTTTTATAAACTTTTTCATATTAACTACTCCTTTTCATATATTTAATTTAATTATACCTCTATAAATATTTATCAGCAATATTTTTGTAAAGTTTAATTTGTCTTATCTTTGTTTTGTTCATTTGTAATACAGGTTATATACATTTATATTTTAAAAACAATAATAGGACACTATTGCAAACAATAAACTTAACTTTTAATCTTGTTTATATAAAAAGCTATACATGAATATATAAGTTATTACAATAATCAAAGAATTACAACAAAATTAAAGGGATTGACACCTATAAAATATAGACATCAATCCCTAAATAACGTAATATTAAATTAATTTTACTTCAGTCCAACTTTAAGGGTTCACCCTACAATTCATACCTTTTTACAAATATTATTTAATTTTAGAATCTAATAAGATACATAATTGATTTAGCTCATCATTTAATTTGTTCCACAATGTCTCTTCTGTATAATCTTTGTAATCTGTAATCATACCTGGGTCTGCTTGAACATTTGTTATACCATTTGCAATTGTATTATTAGCAAAAACAACATTTTCTCCCTCTAGAAAATTCTTATGTAAATCATAAACATTTTTATCAATTGCACTACTACCTTGACTACCTGTACATACCATATTAGCATGAAGTTGTATAAATGAATTTGCCTTTAATACATCATTATTTTTAATGACTATATTACCAACTTTTTCATTCGTTTCTGTTGCAGACGAATTAAATTGGATCGCATTATCTTTTCTTTCGTTTTTATCAGTAGATATTTGATTTAAATCAAAAGTCGAATTTTCTATCTTTGAATTACATTGGATTGATAAATTTATACTTCTTACGCAATTAATAATATTTGAATCAACAAATTCAAAATTCGATACCTCAGATGTTACAGTAATAGGATAACCACTCTTATCATTATTTAAAAATGTACAACCATTGAATACATACTTATAGTTACCATATAATGATATATTTATACCAACAAATGAACAATTGTTAAATACAACTTCTGTCGTTTCAACTTCTGATGAAGTAAATGTACTTTTGGTAATAGATTGACCTATAGTTTTTTGGTCAGCAGAACCAAAAAACTTATTTTCAATGATTTTGATTGATGAGTTATTATCTTCAACAAAGCTACTAAAAGAAATTTTTTCTTCTGCTTTGATAATTTGCCCCCACTTTCCATCACTTACTTCTTCTGGATTAGAAGTATCTATTAAATTAGTATTTTCTTCTGCAATAGTTATCTTATTTTTTATTTCTTCATTATCAACAACAACAAAACCATTTTGAATAAAAAGTTCTTTGCTTGTATTTTTAACTTGAATTATATTATTATTTAAATCAATTTTTAAATTAGGTACATTGTTTAAATTGTCATTGTAAACAATAGATTGTAATAATGTATAATTACTTACACCTGATTGGGAAATTCCGTTAGTAGGATAAATAGTCCATAACTCATTATCTGTTGTATAATTTGTTGGAAATAAAATATCACCAGAATCCTTATCTAATAAAACTGTTCTTAGATTTTTTTGATCATATGCAAAAACATATGATTTACTACTAGTTTTGAAATAGTTGCTATTGATTCCATTTTCTTCAACCAATACAATAAAATCACCCAAAGTTATATCTGGATTTTCTACAGCTTCGCCAGCAAGTAAAGTATTATATTGTGTGCAAAGTTGCTCATCAACTGATTTATTAGCCTTTTCAGTGAATGATAAATATCCAATTACAGATACTGTTGCCAAAATTGCTAAAATTGCAATTACTACTAGTAGTTCTACTAATGTAAATCCTTTCTTTTTTTTCACTATAACCACACTCTCTTTCTATATGAAATATTATATATTTTTTATTAACAATTTGTCAAACATTATTGAAAACGTTTTTAATTAATTATTTTATTATTTTACAATAATATATTACAATTCCATTATGACTACCATTTCTACTCTTATACAATAAAATTGTCTTAATCTTTAATAACTAATTAAAAAAAGTATAGAAATCATAAATATTAAATGATTCCTATACTTTTCAAAATTAATATATATATACTTTATATTTTTTAAATGCTATAGCTAGAATATAAAAGTAAATTATCAAAAATGGAAATATTAACCAAAGATAAAAATAATCTTTAGGCCATATTTTATAAAAAAGATCAAATCCAGCTGTTTGTCCTCTATCATAAATGAAAGAAAAACTATTTTCAGGAATAAGCATTCCACCTTCAATTAGAAAATGAGAAATAATTGCCACTCCCGTAAAATACCCAAACACACAAATAGCAACTAGTAAAACAAAATTCAATTTAGGCTTAGTTCTACGTGCAGCAATCATAAACATTGGTAATGCCACTGCAAACATATGATTAAGCCATGAATTTAAAACTGTAATATTATACCATTCTAAATTTCTAAAGCTTGACGATACTGATGTATGCGCAGTCATCGCAGCAAACATACTAAAAAACATCCCGTATTGTCTAGCTAATTCAAATCTAGGAACAAGCATTAATGGTAATAAAATAAAATTAAAATTACATACTTGAAGCATTTGAGTAAATAAAGTAGTCCAATTAATATTACTAAAGTCAAATTTCAAAGACATTGCGTAGCGGAAAAATATCCCGCTACAGCAAAGTATTGTAATAACTATGAATATAATATTTTGAACTAATCTACAACTTTTTCTACAAACAATACATCCAGCTATATAAAACAATATTGTACAACCTAGCATCATTAAATGCGCTGACCCATATGGTGTCATCATGCTATTCAACTACCTTTACTGTAAATGTAGTGATAAATGAATTATAGTAAACCTTCACTTCAATATCCCCTACTTTTTCAGATGAAAATCCTCTAATCATTAATGGCATTATTGGAATAACAAAATATGTCCCATCGCTGTAATTTAACTTTAATGTTGCACCAGTTAAATCTATATTTTCTCCAACTTTGTATGTTGTTTTATTTGGTAATGTATTAATTGTTATAGATTTACAGTAAACATTACCTTCAGGATAGTCTTTAATAGTTATATCATAGGAAACACTAAACTTTTTATATTTAATACATATTGTTTCATTCCCAACATTAGTATTATCAAATCCTGTAATTTCACATTCATCTATATTGATATAACCCAAACTCTTTTTATTTGAAAAAGCCTCAATTAAAAGTCCATTTGTATCAAGTTTTTCTCCAATAAAATATTCAGTTTTATGTGATACACTACTAATTTGAATATATGACATTCTAACATAATTAAAATAGTAGTACCCACTAAAAACAATAGCCGTAATAGCAACTATTATACCTATACTAATTAATATTTTTTTCATAATTACCAAAACTTCTTAATACTATTTGTATTACTAGTAAACTTAAAATGGAACTCTTTACTTATTGTTTTCCCATTATATCCAGTATAAGTAATTGTAACAATAGCATCCTTATCACCTGGTTCATCTGCTGCAGTTGTCGAAATGAGAACATATTTTCCATTATTCAACTTTGAAAAGAATTGATTATTAGGGTTCCCAAGAGATCCACAATAAAATTCTATCTTTAAGTTATTAGGTGTACTTGTAGCATCAGAAAAATTAATCTCTACATATTCTTTCTTAACTGGATCCCAATCTTTTATTGCGAATGCATCAAAAATTTCCATACATAAATAATAATCATTACCAGATAATGACCAGGTGAAATATTTAGCATAATAATAATTCGCACTTTTACCATCAGTAATAAACTCTGCATCATTCTCTGGCAATACTGAATTAATTGAAAAATCATATTTTATAATTTCAGACTTCATATTCCAATTTCCATTTATATCAAATGAATTAAATATAGTAACATTAATTGAAAATTCAATTAATCTATCACTATATTTAGTTATTCTTATTTCGTTTGAAATTGATATTATCTTCAAATTTGGATCTTTTGCTAAATCTTCACCATAATACATTACATTAAATGGTAAATATGAGTCATTTATTATAAATTCTTCATCATTATTAATCTTTATCGTTAAAATATTATCATCTAAAGAAGCTTTAAATTTCTCATCAATTAAATCTAAATCAAAATTAACATCAGGTTTTGTCCTTATTGTACTAAATACTCTTTGGAAGTCGTTACTATCAAATCTTTTATTTATTACAACCTCATTACCTTTATTTGATGAACTACCTTCATTTGAATAAGTATAAATTGTACCTGCTACATCGCTCACAGACTCATCAATTCTTGTTAACGGATACTTCTCTTTATTTGTTCTTTCATCATTAATTGGATTATAGTCTTTGGAAACCTGTCCCATAAATACAATTCCAGAATTAATGTGGATACTATTATTTGCTCCCATATTATGTCCTACAGTAACACTATATTTGTTTAATAATGTGCTAGCTATTAATTGATATTTAACATCTTTAATTTTAGATATTAGTTCTGAATCAATCCAATTATATTGTAAAAAATCACCTTGTAAATTAATTTTAATCGTATTCGATAACGCCTCTGAGTCTACATATATGGATAATCCTACAGGTAAGTTTTTATCAGTTATTTCAGGAATATTCTCATTTACATTTTGAATAGTTGTAACATTATTCAATGTTATATTTGAACATGCTAATACCATATTTGCTAAAACACCACCAACAAATACCGAATTTTCCACATAAACATCTTTACCTGTTGGATAAAAAGCAGCCCTAGAACCATATGAATACGTGTTATACATTTCACATTTATCTCCGTCCAAGCGAATAGTATAAGGAGCATATTTTGAATTATGATATGTTATTTCTGGGAAAGTTGGACCAATAACATTTATATTATCGATTATACAATTTTCACCATATAATAATCCATACCATGACATATTTTCATTTGTAACAACTTTTGAACCATCTAATGTAAAAGCATTACCATATAATGTAGCATTTTTTATAAAGCTTTTTGAAACGTATTTTTCTAATTCTATATTAGCCAATACCATTTTATTTTCATATTCATTAGATATTAGGTCATCATAATCATATACATTATAGCCATCTAATACTTCAAGTGGAACCTCGATTTCGTTTAGAACTCTATCCAAATATGAAGATACTATTTGCACCTTTATGCAACCTTGATAATCATGTATATTCAAAATATCTTGTGTAATTTCAAAATACTTTGAATCCAAATTATTATTTGTTATTGAATCTATTATATTATAAGTTATTGTCAAATCATTAATTGTTAATCCGTTGTTTTCAATTACTTCCTTATTGAACATCCATAATTTATCCAATTCTATTTGATTTCTATTTCCTATCTTATATAAAAAATCATTTCTATGTTCTAATGTGCAAGAAATAGCATCAAATTCTTTTTGGACCTCTTGAACTTCAAACTCATATTCCACAACAATTCCATTTTTTGTTTCAAATGTTAAAACGAAGCTATTTAATGAATTTAATATTATTTTTTTATTTTCACAATCTATCACAACATCATTATTAGAACAACTTATATTTAATGTTGTATCATTTTTTATAAAGTCATAATATAGTTGAATATATTCTTCATAATAAAATGAATTTTCAATGCTTTCATCATATAAAATTTTATACTTATTTCCTTCCAATAAAGAAATATTTTGACCATTAAATTCAATATTCAAACTTACAATAGTACCAATGTTAATTGTAATATTTTTTTCCACTACTTCATTATTAATTCCATTTGCTGTTGCTACAACAACAATCCTTCCTCCGTGGGAAATACTTAAAATTCCACTATATTCATCTATTGTAGCATTACCTGAAATTACCTTCCAAGTTAAATAGTTGTTATAAGCAAAGTCACCAACTACCTCTTCATTTGTTTCTTTATCAATATATCTAGAAGAAAAATCAAAACCATAAAACGACAAATCAATTGAAGGACTATCCAATGCAATATTATAAATATTTGCATCATTATAATCATAACCATCAATTCCCAAATTAAATGAAATAACATTCGTTTTCATACTAATACTAGAAATAATTTCATTATTTTCTAAAATGGACTCACCATATTCATTCAACTCATATATAGATTCATTATTTTCTAATCTAAATCTTAGGTTAGTAAAACCAGGATCAACAATTTCACACAATTCATCTATGGATTCACAAGAAAATTGCAAAATAGTATTAACAGATGTTTTAATTATCAAAGAATTTGAACTAATAAAGTTTATGCTATTAGGAATACACAAAATATTGGCATCAGTCATAAAAATTGGATTTTCTTCACTTATTTGTGATTTAATAAGTTTATTTGATTCATCATACTTAGAAATTGTATTTGAAATATATCTAATATTTTTTTGGAACTTATAATGATTAGCTATATTGTTTCCACCAGTAAAATTTCCTTCATCAGTAATAAATGCTGTGCTATCTACTATTTCATTTACAGCACTTAAAAGATTTGAATCATATTTATCATTTATACTATTTAAATTATTTTGTAATTCTAGATATGTTTCTTTCCCATTAACATTATCATATAGTGATATAGAATTTGCTAATGTACTTCCCTTACCATCTAAAAATACATAACCATCTATTAATTGTTCTCTTAAATCTGTTCCTTTTTCATAACTCTTTGAATTAGCATTCTTTAAAGTAGAACTATTTAAATCGCTACTTTTGGCTAAGACAACTTTTTCATCATTAGTATTAAACCAAAAATGATAACCATATTGTGCACTTTCTGGTTCTAATTCTTCAAATGATTTACCAAAATTTTCTTCATATACTGTTTTTAAATCATTTAAATCAATGTTTTCATCTTCTACTTTTTGAGTCTCAATTAATGTGTTAAACTGAGCTGCTAAAGTATTATCATTAGATACTCTTGCTTTTTCTAAAAATGACAAGTATCCAATAACTGAAACTGTAGCTAATATTGCTAAAATAGCAATTACTACTAATAGTTCTACTAATGTAAAACCATATTTTTTCTTTTTCATAAGTAAACTTCTCCTTATCATTAAAAAAATATTTTAAGCATAAAAAAATAAAGATAACTCTTTACTTCTTATAACTCTCAAAAGTTATTATACTCTTTTAAAATTTTAGTGTCTAGGTTTAAAAAGTATTTTTTATAAAAACAACAAAAAAGACGAGTTTCCTCGCCTTTTTATTATTATAATATTGTTACACTACCACCACTATAAATAATTAACTTCATTGCTTGCTTTGAAAAATCATCTGCTTCTACATGAAGCTTCTTATCTAAACTACCTCGTGCTAATATTTTAACACGCTTAGTATTCTTACTTACGATGTGTTTTTTAATCATTGCTTCTAAATTAACAGTGTCACCATCATTAAATTCATCTGATAAACTATCTAAGTTGACAATTGCCATTTTTCCTGTTCTATTTTCTTTTCTTCTAACAACGACTTCCTCAACTGTTTCATCAGAGACATAATTATCAACATTATAAGCTGTTACTTTCTCTTCTACCTCTTCAACTACACAAGGTTCTTCACTAACCTCTTCATCTTCTAAATCTAATGTAGAATCATTTTCTAATAATTCATCATCATCGTCATCATCTTCTTCTAATGATGTAGTTTCAGTAAATGGAGTTTTTCTCTTAACAAGGTATTCTACAATAAGCTTTTCTTCTAATAATTGACCAAATGAGCGATCACGTAAAAGTTCGCTATAATCAAGTTCAGGTAATTTATTTTCAGGTAATTCTTCAATATCATTTTCACGCATTACAATTTCAATTAATTGCATTGCATAGTTAAGTGATCTATTTGATAAAACTCTTTGTAAAGATGGTAACTCCTCTCCTATCTTCTTATCTGATACATCAATTAAATGATATTTTTCAGGTTGTTCATTTGGATCTAAGTCATAATATAAATAGATACGTTTACCACGAACAAATAACTTAATTAATGTTTTACGACCTAGATAGAATCTTTCACATTTGAAGCTTACGCGTGACTTAACCTTTTTGTATGATAAGATTTTTGCTCTAATAGTCTTATAATTGTCTTGTAATTCTGGTTGTAATACAAGTTTTGCAACTAAAGATTTACGATATCTTACTAATGAATATGTCTTTGGTTCAGGCCTTGAATCATCAGTATTTTGATCACTAGGTGTTTCATTAGTTGATGTTTCATCTTCTACTAGTTTTTGTTCTACTACAACAGGTTCTTCAACTACTTCTTCTAGAACAACTTCTTCAGGTTTTGTTTCTACCTCTATTACCTCTTCAACATTTTCTTCCTTAGCTTGAGGCTCTTCTTTTGCTTCCTCTATTGTTTCTTCTAAAGCAACCTCTTCAGGTTTTGTTTCTACCTCTACTACTTCTTCAACATTTTCTTCCTTAGCTTGAGGTTCTTCTTTTACTTCCTCTATTGTTTCTTCTAAAACAACTTCTTCAGTTTTTTCCTCAATAGGATTTGTTTCCTCTAAAACAACTTTCTCTTCAGTAACTAAAGATTCTTCTTTAGGTTCTGTTTCAACTACTTCTTCTAAACTCGAAATATCATATAAATCTTCTTTTAGTAATTGCTGTTTCTTTTTCTTTGCATCGCTACGTAATAGACCAACTAGCATAACTATCAAAAGTACTTCGGCTACAGCGGCAACAATACAAAAGGTTTCAAAACTAATTTCTAATAGCATATTTTCACCTTATAGTATAGTAATATTAGTCTAAATGCTACACTATCTTCCTTTCTAAAATTATATTTGTTGATTTTAGACCATCAACTTTGTGAACACTAAGGATTTTATATATCAATTATAGCCTAAAAAGGTATATAAAGTAAATTATTTATGATGATATTTCTAATATTTTTTTTCTTGAACAGAAACAACTTCTGACAATTGTTCGTATTCTTCAACGGTTGTTTCTCCTGCAAGTACACGTTCTTTTGTATTTTCTAAAATACTTTGCATTTTTAAACTTAAGGCATTATTAAGTTTTTCACTAGTAAAATCAATAGACATTACAATATTTCTTAATTCTTCATCCATTACCATAATTTCAAAGACACCAATACGACCAAAGTAGCCAGTATGATTGCAATAAGGACAGCCTTTTGCCTCATAAATTGTTTGAGGTTCTGATAATCCTAACATTTCCATTTCAGCTAAACTAGTTTTTTTACGCTTACGACATTTAGGACAAAGTTTTCTTACTAAACGTTGAGAAATAGCACCTAAAAGTGAATCAGCTACTAAATAGCGGGGAATTCCCATATTAATTAAACGTGTTACAACACCGGCAGCATCGTTTGTATGAATTGTTGATAAAACTAAATGTCCGGTAATTGCAGCTCGTGTAGCAATTTGTGCTGTTTCTTCATCACGAATTTCACCGACCATTATGATATTAGGATCTTGACGTAAAATTGAACGTAAAGCTGTAGCAAAAGTTAAATTGGCCTTAGGATTTACTTGCACTTGATTAATTCCTTCAATTACATTTTCCACTGGGTCCTCTACAGTTATGATGTTAGTATCTTCTTTATTCAAGAATCTTAAAAAAGTATAAAGTGTAGTAGATTTACCACTACCTGTAGGTCCCGTTAATAATAATATTCCATGTGGTCTTGTAATCATTTCTTTTATTAAATCTTGTTGTTTATCACTAAATCCAATTGCACTCATATCATTATTAGAAAAGCTAATATTATAAATACGAATTACAATTTTCTCGCCATTAATAGTAGGTATTGTTGAAACACGGAAATCGTAATCTAAATTGTTAATAGTTAAATTTATTTTTCCATCCTGAGGAACTCGTCTTTCAGCAATATTTAATTCTGCCATAATTTTATAACGAGCTAAAATAGCCGGATACATATGTAACGGAATTTCATCCATTTTGTTTAGTTTACCATCTATTCTAAATCTAATTACTATTTTTTCTTCGAATGGTTCAATATGTATATCTGATGCTCCTCTACTAATTGCTTCTTTTAATAATGAGTCACAAAGTTTAATAACCGGAGCATCAACGTTAACTTCATTACTATCAACATCAGTGATATCAACATCTTTAGATGAAAAATCACTTAAAACGCTGTTTTGTTGAACTTTATTATCTACATACTCAAGCATTCTAGTCATTGAACTATTAGTAACTAGAATGAATTTAATATTATTTATTCCGTTAAATCGGAATGAATTTGCCTCCTCAAAGCGAAAAGGATTAGAAGCTAAAAATACTAGTGTATCATCTTCCTTTGTGAAAGGAAGCATTTGTAGTTCAATTAACTTTTCTCTAGGAAGTGTATTAATTAAATCCAGGTCTAATTCTGTTAACTGACATACCCTAAATTCTACTCCTAAAAATTTACCTAAATGACGGTAAATATCCTCTTCACTTAGTATACTATCCTTACTCAATTCGGTAAATAATGGGGATGCATTAAGCTCTGAACGTGTATAATATTCTTTAACAATATTAGGTTTTAAGACTCTTTTCGCAACTAAATATTTTCCAAATAATTCATTAAAAATCATACTTTTCCTCCTAAATACTTTGCATCAAAGAAATAATTGGTAATAAGACTGACAAAATAACTACCGCAACAATTCCACCTAAGAATATTATCATAATAGGCTCTAAGGCTGCTGTTGCCTTTTGAATAGATGATTCTACCTGCTCATCAAAGTAATTACTTGTTGCCTCTAATACTTCTTCTATGTTTCCACTTTTTTCACCAACATTAATCATTTCTGTAAGCATTAATGGAAAAAGTTTTGTATTTTCAATTGCTAAAGCTATTCTTTTACCACGCTTAACCTCATCTATTGTATACTTAAATTTTTCACTAAATACAGCATTTCCTAGCATTCTTCTTAAGTTTTCTAAACAATCAGTAATTGTCATACCACTATTTAAAAGAATAATAAATGCTTTTGAAAAACGTGATGTTATTAAATTTTTCTCAATTCTACCAATAAATGGCAAATGAAACTTTAGCCAATCTAAAGCGTATCTACCTTTTTTTGTTTTCTTGAAGAATAAATATGCAATTAAAAAAACAATAAAAATACCTGCTATAATAAAAATAAAGTACATTTTTATAAATTCAGATATTCCCATTACAACTCTAGTAAGTGTAGGAACATCACCACCAAGTTCATTAATTGTTCCTTCAAATTGAGGTAACACATATAAAGCTAAAAATAATGTTACTACTACAATTAAAACTAACAAAATGATTGGATAAACCATGGCGGTCTTTGCTTTTCTTTTTATTTTTCTATCATTTTCATAATAATCTGCTAAGCTTTCTAAAACTTGATCTAAAGAACCTGATACTTCACCAATTCCAATCATATTAACAAAAAAATTTGGAAATACTTTAGGAAATTTAGCAAATGCCTCTGACAATAAAACTCCTGATTGAATATCCTGATAAACCTGTAATAAAACCTTTTGAAATGGTTTAGAATGCTTTTGACTCCTCAATGAATTTAAAGAATCACTTATTGAAATTCCAGCTTTTATCATTACTGAAAACTGTCTTAGAAAAGAGATAACCTCATTCATTTTTACCTTACTAGAAACTGCAAAGAATAAATTAGGTTCTTTTTCTTTGTAAATTTTAGCTTTTATTAAAAATAAATTTTCTCTTTTTAAATTTGCTCTTAAGCTAACTTCATCTGTAGCTTCACGATTAAAAGAAACCTTTTTACCTAAAGCATCAATTGCCTCACAAACATAAAGTGCCATTAAATCACCAACCCTAAATACCAATTTATAATATCTTTTCCATAAACCATTGCAATATATATACCAATAATTAAATACGGGCCAAATGCAATCTCTTCTTCTTTATTTTTTATTTTTAATCCTATTAATAATAAACTAATAATAGACCCAATTAATGAGCCTAATAAAACAGCCAACAAAAGTGCTTTATAGCCTAATAATAAGCCGGCTGTTCCCATTAAAATTACATCTCCCATTCCTAAGCACTCTCTTTTTAAAAAGAATGCTCCAATAACTCTAATAAGAAAGAAAAAACTAAAACCTACAGCAGCTCCTATTAAATATTCAGTAGGGAATTTATTTGCAATTATTGAAAAATAAACAACATATCCTAAACTCAATATTAAAAAAATAATTTGTGTTGTATCATAAATAAAGTGATTATAATAATCAATCCCTGCAATTATTAAAAACAACCAAGTTATTAAAAATAAAAACAAAGTGTCTATGCTTATTTTAAATTTTAAATATATAAGTAAAAATGAAATTCCACCTAAAAGTTCAAGAATAAAGGAAAACCAACCAATTTTTTCATGACAATATCTACATTTCCCTTTTAATATTAAAAAACTAATAATTGGTATATTATCATACCACTTAATTGGTTTATTACAATTACCACAAAATGAATTAGGCTTAACAATACTTATATGCTTAGGAACACGATAAATAACAACTCCACTAAAGCTTGCTAAAATTGTTCCTAGTAAGAAACTAAATATACCAAGAATAACATCCATTTACTACATTCTCCCCTAAATTATTACTACTAGGATTAACATATTCCTCTAAGGCCTCGTAACGTTTTTTTATCATAACAGAATAACGATATACAATTGTAAGCATTGATATGGCTGTTAATGTCATAACAAAGGTTATAATAATTGTAACTAATAGAATATATCCATTTTTTCTTGTTTTAGCCATTATAACCACCACCATAATTTAAATCTTCAATTACAAAATATTCCTGTTCTAAATTAAAAATTGAAACATGTAATTCATTATTAATAAGCTTATAACTTAACTCATATTTAGCATTAATTTCATCTACAATTTTAAAATCACTATCATAGAAAACCTTACCAAAATCATTTTCATATCCAGAGCCAAAATATGTTGACCAATTAGATTGATTATCATAATAATAATCAATATCGTAACAAATTGATTCAAAATATAAATATTCTTTTTCCTTTTGATAACCTTTTGTAGCTAGTAAATATGTCGATAAAATTACTACAAAGGAAATAACAAAAATAGAAAGAGCAACCAGTACTTCTACTAAACTAAAGCCTTTTTTCATTTTTTTATTCCACTCGCAATATATGGGAAAGTATTAAAATCTATTCTAACAAAATTAAGGCTCGGCAAATAATTTTCAATTCCTGATTTATCATTTTCATCAATAACACAGAAATTAATTTCTTTCTTTTCTAGTTCCATCTCATGCTTACCTATTAAGGTAGCAAATTTTACTGCTAATTCATCTAAAGAATTATAAGCAACTGAACTTGTAGAAACTAGTTTGCTATTATTAACATTTAAAAATGTACAAATATTGTCATTAAAGTAAATACAAGAATAATCATTTTTAATTGGAATTTGCTTATAAAGGTGAATTCCATAAACATTAACTGATGTTATAGTTGTTTTTAAAAGCTTAGCCATTTTTTCAAAAGGAACAAGTAAAGAATTTGGAATAAAATAAGTCGTAAAAGCATATCCTAAAGCATATTTATGTTCTAATGTAATTAGTTTATAATTACTCTTTGCATTAGGATAGCTATTTTTAAGTTCTTTTTGATACATCTTTTGAGCTTTAGAATAACTAATTTTTGGCAATGTAATAACATTACTAAAAATTTCTTTACATGCAAAAACAACATCAATCGGATAATGATGGGGAAATTCTTCACTAATAATTTTTGCAATACCATCAATATTAACAAAGTTGCCATTATTCATTTGATAAGAATCTAACTTATATACAAAACTTCTTTCTAAATTATTTTTGTTATACACTTTAATCTCAATAAATGGATTGCTTAAATTTGAAAAAAGTAATACCATTCTTCTTCTCGAAAAATGAGCTGGTTTATGTACCTTATTAATAATATTTAAAGATATATTATCTTTCGCTTCATTATTTGTCTTTTCAGTTTCTTTATTAGTTGCTAATTCTTTATTATCTTCAGCAAGAATTTGATCAAAACTTTCTTTAACATCTTCTTTATTAATTTTTTCTTCCTTTTGCATCTTATTTAGGTTGTATGTTTTCCTAATTCTAAGATCAAACATATAAAGACATACAAAAAGAATCGCTAGAGCTAATATACCTATTATAATGATATAAAATAAAACATTTAAACTTAAATCTAAAAACATAAACTCACCCTTCTAACTATCTAATAATAAAACTATAGCTTGATAGCTTGCCATCATCATAAATTATTGTACAAATATCATTATTAATATTAATTTCTTTTATCAAACTATCATAAACAATAGTCTTCTCATTAATAATAACATCACCATCTATTACAACTACTCCGTCTTTAATATCATTTTTTACTATATAATCTCTAACAATAGAAATCTTATATAAATTACTAGAGTTACTAGTTAATTTATTTCCCATTCTAGAAATAAAATATAATGAAGTTATAACAGTTGTTAAAATAATTGTTCCACAAGCAATGGCAACTAACAGTTCTACTAATGTAAAACCTTTCTTTTTACTAACCAAACTATCACCCACTAAACATATATGTCAATTATATCACAAATTAATTATAATTTATTATTTAAAAAAGAAAAAGGAGCTTTTTATAACTCCTTCTTTTATAAAAATTATTCAACCTTAGAACCAACTACTGTATTTTCTTCAATATTCCATGTAGCAGCATATTCATCATTAGTATAAACTAAATTACCATTATCAATTGAAAAAGTACCAGGCAAATCTGCTAAATCACTTGATAAAGCCTCAATAATAGAATTAACAGTTTCATCATTTGTGACTTCCTCACCTAAACTTTCTTCAGTTGTTCCAGCTTTATTTACACTAATCTTATCAATAGCAAGTGTAATTATATAGTTTTCCTGATTAAAAGTAACTTTTCTAGAATTTTCTTCTAAAAACTCAGCTTGAATAACTGTTCTAGCTTGTGTCATTTCTCCTTCAACATTAGAGATTTTAGCCTTTTCAGTAAATGATAAGTATCCAACTACTGATACTGATGCTAGAATTGCTAAAATTGCAATTACTACTAATAGTTCTACTAATGTAAAACCTTTTTTCTTATTGTTTTTCATTTTTCTATAACTCCTTTTTTAAAATCACAAAAAAATTATATATCTACGATTTTAAAAAGTCAATTTTTTATAAATATTTTTTTATATTTTTACAATAAAATTACTATTGAAAAATAAAAAATGGCATAACGATTCATTATGCCATTCTTTATGAATTTTATCCAACTATAGCCTTACCAACTAAGCTTAAACCGCCAATTCCGCAGAATGCAGTTCCTAAATAAGCTCCTGTTGTTGCTTTCATCTTTAATTCTACTAAGCCACCTAAAGCATCATAGATTTTCTTTCCTTCTTCAGTTAAAACAGTAAAGTTACCTGCAAATAAGAATAATACTGCAGCAACTATTAGTAAACCGCCACCTACAAAGTTTAATAATTTTGATTTTAAAGCTCCTAGAACAATACCAGCAATTACAAGTAATAAAGGTAAGAAATTCATAAAGCTAAATTTTAAAACTTCTATTTCACCTTTAACAATTGCCAAGTCATAGCTTTCTTTATAACCAAACATTACTTGTAAACCTGTAAAGGTAGCATCATCAATCTTATCTTCTCCTAAATAAAATTGAACTGAATCAACAAATAGGAACAAACAAACACCGACAATTGCTAATAAAGCACCAACAGCTAGTAAAGCTAAGCCCTTATTGCTTTTTCTTCTTTTCGCCATAAATATTCTCCTTTCATCGTATGTCGCTAACTCAATTATACAATTAGAATAGTTTTAAATCAATATTGATATTTATATTTTTTTTAAAGAATATTTGTTAAAAATAATATTAATAATAAAATGCCTAGGGCAATTCTATAATATCCAAATGGCTTAAAGTCATGCTTTTTGATGAAATTCATTAAAAATCTTATTACTAAAATACTAACACCAAAGGCTACTAAAAGGCCTACAGTCAAAAATAATGTTTGATCCATTGTAATGGAATTCTCCATAAAAAATTTAACACCTTTTAAAAGAGAAGCTCCAAACATAACCGGAATAGATAGGAAAAATGAAAACTCAGCTGCTACAGTTCTATTACAACCAATTAACATTGCTCCTAAAATAGTGACACCACTTCTTGATGTTCCAGGTATTACTGCTAGTAGCTGAATAAAACCGATTATTAACGCAGTTCTATAGGTAAGTGATTTTACTTCATTAATTTTAAATTCTCTTCTTTTATTCCAAATTTCTAATATAATAAATAAAACACCATAAATAATTAATGTAATACTAACCGTTAAAGCATTATTTAAATACTTTTCTATTTGATCATCAAATAATAAACCAATAACAGCAGCAGGAAGACAAGCTAAAATAACCTTAAACCACATATGCCATGTAAGTTTTTTTTCCTCGTTGGTTTTTTCACTTCCAAAAGGCCAAAGCTTATTAAAAAAGCAAATTACTACAGCTATTATAGCTCCTAGCTGAATAGCAACTAAAAAGAAATCCCAAAATGCTGTTCCATATTGTTCCTTAACATTTAGCCACTCTTCTAAAATAATCATATGTCCTGTACTACTTACAGGTAACCATTCTGTAATACCTTCAACTAAACCAAATAGGAAGGCTTTAATAAAATCTAAAAAATTCATTTTTCTTCTCCTTTATAACATTGGGGCAAAGATTCTTAATAGAAAGGCAAAGAACTTACTAAAAATATTTCTCTTTTCCCACGCCTTATATGTAATTAACTCACTCTTGCTTATTGCATCTAAGAAGTCTTCTTCCATCTTCTTTGTTTCTTCTTCGTTAATGATTACAGCTCCACACTCAAAATGTAAAAATAAACTACGATAGTCCATATTTACAGTCCCACAAAACGCATATTTACTATCTACCATAATATTTTTAGCATGATTAAAGCCTGGGGTAAATTCATATATTTCAACTCCAGCCTTTAACAAATCACGATAGTGAGCTCTAGTCATCATAAAAACAGTCTTTTTATCTGGTATTTTAGGAACTAATAATTTAACATCAATACCACATCTTCTAGCCTGACAAATAGAATTAATCATCTCATCATCAATTATAAAATATGGTGTTGATATATATAAATGATTATTAGCAGTAGATATTAATTGTTGGAAAGTATCATAGGCAACGTGCGTATCTCTATCAGGTCCATCTGCAAATGGAATAACGTAATTATTAGGATTGTATACCTCATAATGACTAAAATACATATTTACATCTATGTATTCTTTACTAGATGCATACCACATTAATGCAAACATCACTAAAAAGCTAGATACAGCTTTACCCTCATAATACATTGCATTATCACGCCAAAAACCGAATCTTTCTTTCCTATGAATATATTCGTCTGCTAGGTTATCTCCACCACAATATGCATATTTTCCATCTATAACAACTATTTTTCTATGGTCTCTGTAATTAATTGCCGGATTAATATTAAATCCAAGTGGCTCATATACGCATAGTTTTAAATTAGGAATTGCTAAAAATCTTTCCATTGTTTCTTTTTCAAATGTTGCTCTACTTCCTATATCATCATATAAAATTTTTATTTCTACCCCTTCTTTACCCTTCATTTCTAAAATAGGTATAATCTCATCTACTAAAGAACCAGTAGAAATAATAAAGAATTCCATAAAAATATATTTTTCTGCTCTTTTCAATCGTTCAAGCATATGCTTATGCTTATGTGATGCATCATTAAAAAACTTAACGTTTGTGTTATTAAACATTAAATAATTAGATTCTTCATATATCAATCTTGCTATTTTATTCACATTACTATCATCAATAATACATGGTTCAAAACGGTACAATTGTTTACTTTTTATGTAAGCATCAAGCTTTCTTTGCTTCCTCCTAGGTAGACGTCTCGAACTATAATTCATTAAATATAATACCGAAAAAAATAAAGGCAAAACAGATATTAGTACAACCCATGTTATTTTATATCCCGCACTAGACTCTTTATTTATAACAAAAAGAATTATGATATAACCAATAATTAAACCAATACCATAAAATAATTTATAATGTTGGAAACTTCCTATAAAAGCCATATAAAATAAAAACAATTGAAATGCTAATACAAAAAAAGAAACAATTATCATAATTACTTTTTTATACATTGGCGTAGATTGACGTTCATTTTTTAGCATAAATAGCCTCCTTTCAAAAAAAGACAAAAAAGAGGGAGTTAATCCCTCTTAATTTAATAATCCATCCTTAATATTAAGTGCTACTGAAGAGAAATTCTTAGCAATAACATGTTCATCATCAAGTTTTAAACTTTCGCCCTCAGCAGGACTATTCAAATATAACACTTCTGAATAAACAGGGATAATAGCGTAAGTCTCTAATACTTGTTTAGCAGCTTCTCCTTCTTTTGCTAAATAATAGTTTATTTTGCATGGAGTATATAAAACAACTGCACTTCTAGTTTTACCTTCTTGAGCAGCAGATAATTTATCTAAATCAGCTTGCTCTAAATTAGATTGCCAACTTGTTGTATAATTCTTTGGCTCAATAATTCCTTCATAGGCCTTAGCAATTGTTTCATCATAAACTGAAGAAACTTGATTAGTAATTTCACTAGTTACATTACTAATATTATAAAAACACCAATAAGAAATTGCTACTCTAACTGAATGACCTGAATAATATGATTCAATTGAATCAACTGTATAACGACTAGCACTCTTAATATCCTTTGGTAAAAAAACTTCAAAACGAGTATTGTTAACATCATAACCTTCAGTTGGAATACGCTCTTCACTAAATTCTACATTAGCCATCCAGTCTTTGTATAATTCTTTTTCTCTAACTGTTTGATCTAATGTATAATCTATTTCACTCTTATTACAACTTGCTAAAGCTAATAAGCTAACTAATCCCATTACAATTGCAACTAATTTTTTCATTAATATCTTCCTTTCAAAAAGCCATATAATTTTACCATAAAAAACAATATATTTAAAGCATTAGTGTAAAATTACTATTTTTTTTCTGGTTTTAATGCTCTAGGATGCGCTAATTGGAACTGTTTTTTCATATTTTCATAACTTACATGTGTATAAATTTGTGTAGTACTTAGATTTTCATGGCCAAGTAATTCTTGAACACTTCGCAAATCCGCTCCATTATTCAATAATGCTGTTGCAAAACTATGTCTTAACATATGTGGAGAAATATGAAAAGTCTCACCACAATCTCTAATAACCTTATCAAGTATTACTCTTACTCCTCTAGTAGTTAAAGAGGTACCTTTTTGATTTATAAATACTTTTCTATTTTTAGGATTTTCGCTTTTAGCTAAAAGCGTAATTCTAGTATCTCCTAAATACTTTTTCAAATTATCAGCTAATCCAGGAAACATCAAAACAATTCTATCCTTACTTCCTTTACCATGAATTAATATTTCCTCTCGACTAAAATCAATATCCTTTATTTCTAAGTTACATAGCTCCCCAACACGTAATCCACAACCATACAAAAGCTCAATTATTATAAAATTTCGAAATCCTAATGGTTTTTCTAAATCACAACTATTAAGCATTAATTCAATTTCTTTTTCTTTTACGATTTTAGGCAAACGTTTAGGAATCTTAAGTGATTCAATATCCTTGAAATAGTTTTCCTTAATATCTCCCTCACCAACTAAATAATCATAAAATCCCTTTAGCGCTGAAAGCTTACGATTAATTGAACTTTCAGCTTCTTTTTTCATATTAAGTGAGGCAACAAAGCTTTTGCAGACACGTTCATTCCTAATTGTTGTTAAATCTTTGGCAAAACGTTCACTAACAACGAATTGATTAAACTCTAATAAATCTGTTCTATAAGAAATAATTGTATTATTAGAATAACCCCTATTATTTTTTAAAAAAGCTAAATATTCTTCAACAGCATCTAAAGGATTCATAGATTATCTTTAACCTCTTGCATCAATTTTAATGCTCTTTCGCAATAAAGACGTTTACGATCCTTTTTATGATGAGGAATTGTTAATTCCGGAACTATTCCAAAATTTGCATTCATAGGTTGAAAGTCAACATCACTAGCATTAGTAATATAATAAGCTAGTGAACCAAGCATTGTTTCTTGAGGAAAAATAACAGGATTTTTACCATTAACAAGTAAATCCATATTAATCCCACAAGCCAACCCAGAAGCGGCACTTTCAACATAACCTTCTACTCCGCTAATTTGACCTGCAAAGAAAACTTTAGGATATTTTTTTGTTTGAAATGTAGGTAGCAAAATTTTAGGTGCATTAATATAAGTATTACGATGTATTCTTCCATATTTAGCAAATCTAGCATTTTCTAATCCTGGTATCATTTGAAATACTCTTTTTTGCTCACCAAATTTCAAATGTGTTTGAAATCCAACTAAATTATACATTGTTTTAGCTGCATCATCCTGACGAAGTTGCAAAACCGCATAAGGACTAGTGCCATCAGGCTTTCTTAAGCCAACAGGCTTCATTGGACCGAATGTAAGTGTTTGGGGACCTCTTTTAGCCATAATTTCTACTGGCATACATCCTTCAAATACCTTTATCTCAAAATCTTTCGTTTCAGTTTCTTCTGCTGTTATTAAAGCCTCATAAAATCTATCAAATTCTTCTTTAGTTAAAGGGGCATTCAAATAAGAAGCCTCACCTTTATCATATCTACTTTTTAAATACACTTTAGAATAATCTAAACTATCTGCATAAACTATTGGAGCCTGAGCATCATAAAAATAAAATTCATCCAATCCAAATAATCTTTTTATTTCTTCACCTAAACCATCACTTGTCAAAGGGCCTGTTGCAATAATTGTATATTCGTCAGGATTAATATTTGTAATCTCGTCATATACAATCTCAATATTTGGATGATTTTTAATAACGTTAGTTACTTCTTCACTATATCCTTCACGATCAACTGCAAGAGCACCGCCTGCAGGAACAGCATGCTTTTTAGCACATTTTAAAATTATTGAATCAAACAATTCCATTTCTGCTTTTAATATTCCACATGCATTTTCTAATGAATCACTTTTTAAACTATTAGAACATACAAGCTCAGCAAATTTATCTGTATTATGAGCAGGAGTCATTTTCTTAGGGCGCATCTCATATAATTTAACCTTATGCCCTTTATTAGCTAGATAATAAGCAGCTTCAACTCCAGCTAAACCTGCACCAATTATATTAATCATTAAAATAATCCTCCTTAATCCATTTAATCTCACTTAAACCATTTTTTCGCAAATATTCATTCGTTTTTGAAAAAGGTTTTGAACCAAAAAAACCTCGATAAGCTGAAAGAGGAGAAGGGTGAGCTGAAGTTAAAATTAAATGATTAGGATTAGTTAAGTAAACTTTTTTCCTAATTGCAGGATTTCCCCATAATATAAATACCATTGGTCTATCAATCGTATTTAGCATTTTCAAAATATTATCAGTAAATATTTCCCAACCAAAACTAGAATGTGAATATGCTTGACCTTTAGTAACTGTTAAGGTTGAGTTTAGTAATAAAACACCTTGTTTAGCTAAATATTCTAAGTTACCATCTTGTGAAAAACTGCGATTTAAATCAGTGGCCATTTCTTTATAAATATTAATAAGTGAAGGCGGAATTTTTTCACACAAAACACTAAATGCCAATCCGTGCGCTTGGTTAGGTTCATGATATGGATCTTGTCCTAAAATAACTACCTTTACATCATCAATTTTAGTCAATGTTAAGGCATGAAAAATATTTTTATAAGGCGGATAACAAATATTTTTGTTATATGCCTCTGTAACCTTATTTTTTAGTTCTTTATAATATTCTTTTTCAGATTCACTTTTTATGAAATCTTCCCATAACATAATATCAACTCCATTATTTTGATTATACCATAAACATAAAAAAATCGTAAATACAAAAAGCATTTACGATTCTTTATATTCATTTAAACTAACGTTTTTAATTATCGATAATTATTAATTCCAACCATCAGCTGGTTTCTTAATAGTTTTTATAATCAATCCTTGTGAATTTGTAACATATATAACATCTATTTTATCGGTAGCAGCAGCTATTGCTGATGATTCATTTTCAAAACAATTTTCTACATATCTCCAAACAATACAATTATTTTTTTTATCTGAATCAACATAATAACAATTGTTAGATTCATTTACCAAAATCACATTTTCTTTTGCAAAATAATAATATTCCATCGAAGCTGCGCAAGCATTATAGATATTATTTTCTTCATTTACATCAGTTTTATTTTCATCTCCACCATATATATTTGAAATAGAAATACCGATATTACAATTATTAAAGATATTGTTGTACGCATTTGCAAATCCATTATTAAAAATAGCTAAACCAACTGAAGACCAATTTTCATTTATGCTTATAAATCCATTTATTTCATTATTACGAACAACAGCTTGACAACCAGCATCGATAGTAATTGCATTCCCTGAAGCTTCTGTAGGTATATTTAAATATTCAAAATAATTATTTTCAACTATTGCAGTACCACCATATAAAACAAATCCGTGACGTGGGTAATATGACACGCTGCATCCACTAATAGTAGTTTCTCCATTAGTTTCTAAAACTACACAAGAAGCATAAAATTTATCATCATTATTATTTAATTCTTCTCTATCATATGAGAAAGATATTCCACTTATTAAAATATCAACATTTTGAGAGTTAGAGAAAATTAATGGTCTTTCTCTATACATTCCCAAATTAGTTATCGTTGACACATTATCTTTGAAAATAACATCACTATTGCTAGAACCAATAATTTTAATAGATCTATTTATCGTTATTTGTTTTTCAAAAGAATATGTATTAGGTTCAACCATTATTACTTCAATCGTTTCATCATTTAATGCACTTAAAAATTCTTCAACACTATTTACATTAACTGCCTTTTCCACATTAGCATTACCTCCAACACTAATTCCTTCTAGAGCAGAAACTGTAGTGACATTAGCATTTTGATTGATATTTATAATTACTCCATTTTCTTCTACATTTATTAATTTAACATTTGATTTAGCCTCAATTTCAATCTTACCTTTTTCTATGTTTATTGTTGTTACATCACCATATAAATGATATGAATTAGGTGAAACTTCTATAATGTCAACTAAACTTGCTGAACCATAGTGCTTAACTGTTGCTGTTGGTGTATTGATAGTTACTTTACCACCAATTGTATTAAGAGAAACATTTTCTTTATTTCCTTCTAACATAATTTCTACAGAATTATCTAATACATCTGTATTAGAAGTAACTTTTGCAATATCTTCTTTAAAATCTTCAGCTACTAAAACTGCATAATCACCATTCAAGTTATCGATTTCACTTTGATTATGTACAACAATGAATGTATCTTCCTTAGATGCATCAGTGACACCCTCAGGAGCAACGACATTGTTAGTTTCATCTAATAATAAAATTCTATTAGTTGCCTTATCCCATACATATTTATAACCATCTGTATAAGCCTCTAATTTTGATAAATCAATTCCTGATTCTTTCAATAAATCATTAGCTTCAGATGGCCATTCAGATTTGTTTGTTGCCTCTTCTGCTTGTAAAATTGTATTCATTTGTGTAGTCATTGTTACATCATTTGAAATATTAGCCTTCTTTGTGAAACTCAAATAGCCAACAACTGACACCGTAGCTAGTATTGCAATAATTGCAATTACTACTAGTAGTTCTACTAATGTAAAACCTTTTTTTACATTCTTTTTCATAAACTTTCTCCTCTCAAAATAAAAAAGTACAAATAAATTATATACTTTTTCTATAAAAAAATCTACAAAAAAGAAAAAAGTCTAGTGTATACTAGACTCTTTAAAAATTAAAATTCATTAACAACTTTATTTCCATTTGCATCTGTAACTGAAATTATACATAATTTATTTGCTTTACCATTCCAATTACAAATTGCAACTTCATATGTTAATTCTTGATCAGCATATGGATTTAACCATTCATATTGTTTTGAAGAACTTTGGTAAGTTTGCATTGAAAATTCACCACTTTGAAGTGAATAAGTACCCCAAGTTCCAACTGGCATATTTAATGTTGCCTTAACAACATAAACCTTAGCTGTACTTTGATCATCTGTTGGCAATGAAACTAATTCTTCCATTGTGCTATTAACAAATGATTTTGTACTATAGGTATTATTTCCATAAAGGTTAAATAAAACTATTGCATCATCTACAACAATTTGATTTCCTGTTGCTGTATCTTTACCTTTTTCTTTCAAAGTACCTTTTATTATTACTTCATCACCAATTTTAATAGTGTTTAAAACATCTTGACTAACTCTAACTGCTATTGCACCTGTTTCATCAATTAAATAGAAACCAACTTGATTAATAACTGCAGAAGAGACAATTCCACGTAAAGTTACTTCTGTATCATATGGTGAAGATAAAGTTGTAATTACATCTTGATAGTTATAATCTTCTAAATTAACAACTTCAACCTCATAATCTCTAGATAATTTATAAGAGTCATATGAAACTTCAACAGTTATAGTTACAAAACCTGTTGTAGTTGCATTTACATGCATAATGCCATTGTCAAAATATAGCATATCAGAATTTGAAGACTTATAAGTAATGTTAGCATCTTTAAATCCTAATAATTCGCTAGACATCTTTGTTAAAACTTCTAAGCTTGGATCTGCTGCATATTTATCTCCAAATTGATAATCTAAATAATAATCTAAAATAAATTCTGGTGTTTTAGATAAATCAAAACTATAATTTTCATCTTTTACAGAAATTGGCAACACTCTCTTTACAATTCCTGATTTTGTTGACTTTGCGTTTAAAACTGTTAAATAAACTGTGCAAATCTTACCATCATATTGATCAAGCCATGAAAAATCAGCACCACTTGCTTGAGTATAAGTATATGTACCTGTTTTTTCATCTATATCATAAAAATAATAATTAACAAAGTCTTGATCAGCAACACGTTTTACTAATGCATTTGTTTTATATATACTTGTAGTAAAATCAGTTTTAACATCAATATCCATTATTTCTTTTACTGTTTTATTTTCAGCAAAATCTAAATTTAATTCACTAACTTTTTCATCAATTGACATTAAATGAACATCTGACAATTGATTTGACCCCATATAGCCATATTTCTTTGCAAAATCTTTTTCAGTGTCTAAAATATAATAATCCTTTGTTGCACAAATTGTAACTGTATTCCCTACTTTAGCACGACCAGCTATTTGAGCATCATAAACATAAATAGAAGCCTCATCATCAACTAACATAAAGCCATTTGGAACTAATCCATTAGCATATGTAATTTGAGCAACTTGTCCTGTTACCTTAATCTTTGTATTCTTTTTAGCTGTTCTAACAGCAGCTATACTCATCTCTTCGTATTCAGAATCATCAAATTCAGGTGTTTTGTGTTCGAATTCTAAAATAATTCCCTCATGTATTTCCTTTGTTCCTTGGAAGTTTTTAATTTTTCCCTTCAATAAAACCTCATCATATTGATATGGTTTATCTTCCATTTGAGCATATCCAACGCCATTAGAATCAGAAGAATCAAATACGTATATTAAGCCTGTCTCATCTTCAATGTTCATAGCTCCATACTCAGGTTTTAAAATCTCAGCAACTGTGGCTTTTACAATGTAATTTTCAGTTGTAGTTTCAAAATCTTCAACATCTACTGCTAGTAATTCAGCAACTGTGTAATAATCCCATTTTGCATAAATTGTAGTATCTGCAGTTACTTTGTCATTTGAAAAATCCCATTTTGTAGTATATTCACTATCTTTGTACCAACCACTAAATTTATAGCCATCTTTTGTTGGTTTAGTTGGTTCACTTAATAAACCATTGTCGCCAACTTGAATGCTACTTACTTCACTTCCACCATCTACAGCAAAAGATACTGTAAAAGTCTTTTCATTCTTACATGAAGCTAATGCTCCAAGCAAACCAACTACGACCAAAAATCTTGTTAAAAGTCGCGCAAATCTTTTCTTTTTCATTTTGTCCTCCTATAGTGGCAAAATAAAAAATATCTGGTTTTAATTTTTCACTTCTATTAAAAAGCGGGGGGCAGCATATTTCTTATGCCAACTTTATTATAGCAAAAAAAATAATAAATAAAATACTAAGACTAAAATTTTATAAAAAAAAGGCTCCCTAAGGAGCCCTTTAATTACATAGATTCATGGATTGTACGGCTAATAACATCATCTTGTTGTTCTTTTGTCAACTTAATGAAGTTAACAGCGTAACCTGAAACACGAATTGTTAATTGTGGATATTTTTCAGGATGCTTTTGTGCATCTAATAATGTATCACGATTGAATACATTAACATTTAAATGGTAGCCACCATCAGCTACATATGTATCTAACATTTGTACTAAGTTATCTACTCTAGACATAATTTTTTCCTCCTTAAATTAGTCTTCATCCTTACCAAGAGATTGAGGTGTTACTGAGAATGTATTAGAAATACCATCTCTTGAATATTCATATGGTAATTTTGCAACTGACTCTAATGAAGCTAATGCACCATGAGAATCACGACCATGCATTGGGTTTGCACCTGGAGCTAATGGTTCACCAGCTTTACGTCCATCAGGAGTATTACCAGTCTTCTTACCATATACTACGTTTGATGTAATTGTTAAAATTGACATTGTAGGTTCAGAATCACGATATGTATAGTGCTTCTTAATCTTATTCATGAAAGTCTTTACTAACCATACTGCAATTTCATCAGCACGATCGTCATTATTACCATACTTAGGGAATTCTCCTTCAGTCTTGAAATCAGTAATAATACCAAATTCATTACGAATTGGAGTAACCTTAGCATATTTAATTGCAGATAATGAGTCAACAGCACAAGATAAACCTGCAATACCTGTTGCAAAGAATCTATGAACTTTAGTATCATGTAAAGCCATTTCTAATGCTTCATATGAATACTTGTCATGCATATAATGAATTAGATTTAATGTGTTAACATATAAATCTGCTAACCATTCCATCATTGTTTCATATTTATCTAATACTTCATCATAATTTAATGGTTCATTTGAAGTGATTGCTTCAAATTTAGGTGAAACTTGCATTGGCTTGCCAGTTTTCTTGTCAAGCATAATTTCATCTTTACCACCATTCATAGCGTAAAGTAAACATTTAGCTAAGTTTGCACGAGCACCGAAGAATTGCATATCCTTACCAACACGCATTGAAGATACACAACATGCAATACAGTAATCGTCACCCATTTCAGGACGCATTAAATCGTCAGATTCATATTGAATTGCAGAAGTCTTAATTGACATTTTTGCACAATATTTCTTAAAGTTAACTGGTAGGTTCTTTGACCATAATACAGTTAAGTTTGGCTCTGGTGCAGGTCCTAAGTTATCTAATGTGTGTAATACACGGAAAGAGTTCTTAGTAACTAATGATCTTCCATCAACACCCATACCACCAATTGATTCAGTTACCCAAGTAGGATCTCCTGAGAATAATTCATTATATTCTTTAATACGCATGAACTTAACAATACGTAATTTCATAATGAAATGATCCATTAATTCTTGAGCTTCTTCTTCAGTAATTACACCATTCTTTAAATCTCTTTCAATATAAATATCTAAGAATGTAGTGTTACGTCCGATTGACATAGCAGCACCATTTTGGTCTTTAACAGCTGCTAAATAACCAAAGTATAAAGCTTGAATAGCTTCTTTAGCTGATGTTGCTGGTAAAGAAATATCACAACCATATGAAGCAGCCATTTCCTTTAAAGCCTTTAAAGCCTTAATTTGATCTGCTAATTCTTCTCTATCTCTAACTTTTTCAGGGCGCATTTCACCAGCAATTAATGATTTATCTAATTCTTTGTGACGAATTAAATAATCAACACCATATAATGCGATACGACGATAGTCACCAACAATTCTACCACGACCATAAGTATCAGGTAAACCTGTTAAAATATGAGCTGAACGTGCAGCACGCATTTCAGGAGTATAAGCATCATAAACACCATCATTATGAGTCTTACGATACTTAGTAAAAATTTCTTTAACTCTATCGCTTACTTCATAACCATACATAGCAGCAGCTTGAGTTGCCATCTTAATACCACCGAATGGTTGAAGTGAACGCTTAAATGGTTCATCTGTTTGTAAACCAACAATCTTTTCTAAATCCTTGTTTAAATAACCAGGCTTATGGCTATTTACTGTTGAAATAATGTCTGTATCAGCATTTAATACACCGCCATTAGCACGTTCCTTTGCTGATAAATCCATTACAATTTCCCAAAGCTTCTTAGTAGCTTCAGTTGCAGGAGCTAGGAAACTTTCATCACCGTCATATGGTGTATAGTTTCTTTGAATGAAGTCACGAACATTTACTTCATCATTACTCCACTTTCCTAATACAAATCCTTCCCAACCTTTGTACATAGTGTAGGTCCCTCTTTCTTTCTACCTTAAAATTGTTGCCAAAAAACCGGCACGCGTAAATAATACCAAAAAAACTAATCAATTTCAAGAAAAATACTCATTTTAAGCAGCTAAAATTCCTAAACTTCCACTAATCATAATAATTATAAACAAACTTAAAATACTTGTTAGTGAAGTCCAAACGACTAATTGACCTGCTAGTTCTGCATCTTGACCCATTTCAGCAGCCATCGGAGCACTACTTACAGCTACAGGAGTTGAAAATAACGCAATCAAAGCAGGGAAATAAATAGTTGCTGAACCAAACTGAGCATCTAATATGAAATAAAATGAAACTAAGAAAACAGCAGGAACTACTGCAACCCTTAAAACAGTACCTAGAATTATTTGTTTCTTTAAGCGAGATACTGCACTGAAAGTAAAGCCACCACCAAGCATAATTAAAGCTAATGGAGAGGCCATATTAGCCACTTGAGATATAGGCTTATAAATAAAGGAAATGCTTGTTAATCTCCATGCGATATCATTTGCCATTAATATCTCACGAATACATAAAACTAAAACACCTGATAATACACCAATTATTAATGGATTAGTAATAATACCTTTAAGCATCTTTTTAATGTTAACTTTACCATTTTCACCTTTATCAAACATTGTAAGTGAAATTACAGCGAAAATATTAAATAAAGGAATAGAGATAGCAGAAATTAATGAGGCAATACTTACAATTGGTGAATCAGAACTAAATCCCATTGAAGTAGCAATAAATTCAGCTAAAGGAATTCCGATAATTGCATAATTAGAACGATACAAGCATTGATGAATTACACCCTTTTGCTTATCATCTGGTATAAAACACTTAACAACAAAAATACCAAGTATAAATAATACAAAGATAGCTATTGCTACATATAAAATAAAAATAGCATATTCTCCTATCTTTGAAATATCTTCAATCTGATAAATATTATAAAAAAGTAAAACCGGAATTAGTACTTTAAAACATAACTTATTACCAGCCTTTTGAAAATCTGGTTTAATAAGGTTTATCCTTTTTAAAAAATAACCTAATACAACTAATAAAACAATAGGTAATACAGCATCGCATGCCATACAAAATGACTTCCACAAATCCATATAAAGTCCTCCTTCAACAAATTTAAATTATAGCACACATATTTTATAACTTGTAGGAATAATTTGCACAAAAAAGGAAAATAAAAATTATTTTTAAAAATAAAAGCGTTACTAATTTTAACATAGTATATAAAAGATAAAAGAGCGGAATAATCCACTCTTAATTTTATACTTATGCAACGTTATTCATAGAATCTTGAGCTATTGCTATTCCAATAAAACCTGCAAAAAGGATAGAAAGCAAAAAACTTAAAATCCAATTGTTAGTGTCAGTAGCTGAGTCTACCTTTTTATAAAATCTATATTCCCAGTAAATTAGATATATGCCACATGTTATAATACCTAATAAAATGGCTAAAAGATAATTCATCAATTGTGGTTCTATAGAATCTGCCCTATTTAATTCTTTTGCTGTTACAAAGAACCAATATATTTGATAAATTCCTAGTGTAAATAGCGATAATAAAATAACTGCAACTAAATTTCTTTTTGTTAAATACATAAGCAAACACTCCCCCTTATTTTCCTAAGCAAAATTTTGTAAACAATGCTGTTATTAACTCATCAGGATACGCTTCTCCTGTTATTTCTCCTAAACAATCAAAGGCAGTTTTTATATCAATTTCAATTAAAGCAATATCTACTTGCATTTGGCATGAATAATACGCATTTTTTAAAGCAGCCTTTGCTTTTGTCATCAAATCAATTTGTCTTACATTGTTTAAAGATGGATTATTAACATTGAAGGTATCAAGAGATGTAACCTTGTAAATTGCCTCTTTTAGTTCAATTAGCCCTTGTCTATTCTTAGCAGAAATATAAATTATGTCATCTTTCTGCCACATTGCTGCTAAATCGCTCTTATTAGCAACATAAACATGCGGTTTATTTTGTACTAAATCAATTAATTCATAATCTTCTTTGGTTAATTCACTTGAAACATCTAAAACTAATAAAACTAAATCAGCCTTTTCAATTGTCTCTTTAGATTTTTGTATACCTATACTTTCTATTAAGTCATCGCTTCTTCTTATACCGGCAGTATCTAATAGATGTAATGATATTTCATCTAAATTAACTTGTCCTTCTACTATATCACGAGTTGTACCTGCAATATCCGAAACTATTGCCTTATCTTCATCTAAAAGCATATTAAGTAAACTACTTTTACCAACATTTGGTCTTCCAACAATTGCAGTATTAATTCCCTGATGCACAATCTTAGAAACTTTAGAATTAGCAAGAACAACATCCATCTTAGAAAGCAATTTAGATAATTTAGGTTCTAAGTATTGATGGGTAACATCAACAGCATCATCATATTCAGGATAATCAATATTAACCTCAATTTTAGCTAATAAATCTAATAAATCATTTCTAAAATCACTTACTAAATTATGCACAGATGAATTTAAAGCATTTAGTGAACTCTTTAATGCTAATTTATTTTCGGCATTTACAATATCCATAATTGATTCAGCTTCTGTCAAGTCCATTTTATGATTCAAAAAAGCTCTTTTGCTAAACTCTCCTGGTTCTGCTAATCTAAAACCAGAATTTAGTAAAACTCTTAATATTTCGTGAGTTACAAATACACCGCCATGACAATTAATTTCTACGCTATCTTCCCCATCAAAGGACTTAGGTCCTCTAAAAATAGAAACCATAACTTCATCAATTATTTCATTATTGTATACAATGTGTCCATATACAATTCTATTTCCCTTTACCTTAGTTAAATCTTTTCCCCTAAAAATTTGGTTTACTAACCAAATCGCATTTGGTCCGCTAGTTCGAATAATAGCTATTGCCCCACTACCATAAGGAGTAGCAATTGCACAAATATCATCTACCATTTTTATCCCTCATTTCAATAGAATTATACGGGATATCTTTTGTTTTTTCAACTTATAAGGCCTTTTTTCGCTTAACAAAAATAATTATTCCGCCTGTAAACCCTATCACAATAAGACTACAAACTAAAAATAATAATTTATTATCATCATTATTAGTAATTTTATTATCAACTACTCCAATTTCTAATCGATAATAAGTTATTGAATCATCATTATTTGTCATCTTAACTAATGCATCATATGTTTCTCCTGGTTTATTCTCTAGAAAATATTTTGATTCAATTTCAACATTTTTATACTCATTAGGAATATATTTAGAATTTATTAATAAATTTATTATTTCTTCTTTTGATAAGGGATTAGAAGAACTTACTTCTACTAAATCATTAATTGTGATAATCGGAGATTCAGTATCATTAATATCTACTGTTACTGTTATTTCTCCTTTATTTCCTGATCCATCAACATAATATATTATGAATTCTTGTGGTTCTAAGCATTCTAAATCTATTTTTTTATCATCTTCTATTTTCCATTTATCACTACTAATATTCTTTTCATAATTATCATTACAATTTAAATTATTTAAAATCTCCTCTATTGTAAAAGATGAACCATATTCTAATATGTAACTAGTTTTACCTGAAAATACAGGTTTAGTTATATCAACTACCTTAATTTCATTTGTGACCGTCGTCTTATTACCAGATGAATCTGATACACTTGCAGTTATGTAGTAACTGCCTATTTTTACTTCATCATAGTTTGAAGGATAATTTGTCTCAAATTTTATTTCTTCTGTTAACGGACCATCATAGTTATCTGATGCTTCATAACGACTTTTAAGCATATCTAGAGTAATTTTGTCATCATAATTTAAAAGATGAATCTTAGGATCTGTAATATTAGGTGCTTCATCTACAATCATTTTATAAATAGTCCCGTAAAAACTATCATCTTCTACAAAGGATAATTCCTTATCAATGTGAAAAATAAAATAATAACTATAACCTTTTGGGTTTTCATCTGGATTTAATAAAATAGATTTGAACTCTTCATTTATTGTCAATCCTATATCGCTCATAATACTATCAATGCTTTCTTTTGTAATTAAGTCATAATGCATAATTCCATTTTCGGCAAAAGCTCTTAGTCTATCTGGTTCTATATCAGATAGATCAAGTGCTAAAAAATTTACTGCATAAAATTCACCCTCGTATAAAGTATTTTCTTCATACAATTCATAACTTTTAAGCATATATTTTTTTGTACTTGCTTTAGCTAAGTTACTAACACTTAAAAATGTCACTAATAATGCAAGAAATAATAATATTTTTTTCATTTTAACTCCTCCTTTTATCTTGCATTATATATATAGACAAATAGAATAAAAAATAAAAAAAGAGACGGACTTTATCCATCTCAAAATAAGTTAATTTTAAATTATAATAAATGTCAAAATCGTAGTAATTACATTAGCAATTATTGTATATAAAAGTAAACTACCTTTATAATCATCTTTATGGATTAACAAATAATATAATATTGCTTCTAAAATTATTACCAAAAGTTCTAATGGAATATAATACAAAATCAATGGGAAAATCCACGTTCCTTGATAGTAACAAATAATATATAAAGCTATATTTAACAGGATTTGCGTTACAAAATTAATTATACTTACAATAACTAATGCTTTTCCTCTAAACTTAAATAGTAACGCAATTGCTAATTCAACTAAAATTGTAATAATAAGTCTTATAATTAAAGCTAAGATTTCTTTACCATAATTATAATTTTTTTCAATATTAAATATAGTTCCTAAAGCAAAGTCTATTTCTGCTTGATAGTACGATTGAAAAGCATATGTCTGGTAAATATTATCATTATAAATTATTTCATCAGTATCTAGTATATATATAACTATCTTAAAATTAGAAGGTGGCATATATTTCCAAACAAAAGTATCATCACCTTGGAGTTTTTCTTGATATTGAATGTAAAAAAATTCATCATTATTGTTTTCTGAATAATTAACAAATTTTTCCCATGCTATTTTTTCATTTTCATCTTCAAATTCGACGTTTTGATTATATTCTTCATTGTATTTTTGCCAAGGACCCGATTCCTTGTTTGAAAACAAAGTCACATAATATGTGTAATCCTTATTAGTAGAAAACTCTATTTCTACAAACGGTTTAGGCCCCATATCTGCCTTTGCTGTAGCGGTAAAGCAAAATAATGTCAATAAGACTAAAATAAAGAAAAATATCCTTTTCAAATTTATCACCATCCCTAAAAAAATACTTAAAAATTCTTTAAGAATTCTGAAATTTCATTTTCAGAATAAACTTTGACTCCATTTTCTCTAAGTATTTTTGCACTAACTCCCATTCCCTTTATCAGTTTTCCTGTAAAACTACCATCATAGATTAGATTAACGCCACATGATGGACTTTTTTCTTTTAAAATTGCATATTTACAGCCTTCTTTTTTAGCAATTTCTAAAGTTTTTAAAGCTCCTTTATTGAATTCATAAGTAACATCCGTCTCTGCTTCATTAATAACCGCATCACCTAAAATTTCACTTGGAATTCTTGGAGTTTCTAGACCCCCGAATTGTTCAGGACAAACAGGAATTAAAATAAATTTTTTTGCTAATTCTAAAACCAAATCATTTTTGTTATTAGATCCGTTATATTTACAATTATGTCCTAAAAGACAAGCACTTACTAATATTTTCATTTTATTTTTTAAAAACGTCTCTTCTAATTATAGTTTCATTACGCTCAGCACCAACAGAAATCATATCTACAGGAATATTAGTATATTTTTCAATTGTCTCGATATAATTTTTACATTCAGCAGGTAAACTTTCATAATCACGACATTTTGTAATATCTTCATTCCAAACTGGCATCGTAATATAGATAGGTTCACACATACTATATTCCTTCAATGTTGCAGGAATTGTATTAATTTCTTTACCATCTAATTTATAACCAACACAAATTTTCAATTCTTTTACACCTGTTAATACATCAAATAACATTAATGCAAGAGAATCGATTCCTGAAATACGCTTTGCATAATTTACAACTACTAAATCTAAATAACCAACTCTTCTAGGACGTTTTGTAACTGTACCATATTCATGTCCACGTTCACGAATATAATTTCCCATTTCATTATTTAATTCTGTTGGGAAAGGTCCTTCACCAACACGAGTTGTATAAGCTTTGCAAATTCCAACACAATGATCTATATATTTTGGAGCAATACCAGAATTAACTGGCACTGAAGCTGCTGTAGGACTAGATGAAGTAACATATGGATATGTACCATGATCTAAGCAAAGCATAGAACCTTGAGCTCCTTCAAATAGTATATTAGAATTAGCATCTATTTCTTCTTGTAATAATAAAGAAGTATCACAAACATACTTTTTCAATTCTTTGCCATAGTTTACATATTCAGCAAAAATTTCTTCAACCGTATATGTTTTTAAACCAAGCATTTTTAATTCCATATTTTTAATTGGTAATGTATTTTCTAATGCTTCCTTTAAGCAATCTGGATTGACTAAGTCTCCCATACGAATACCAATTCTATTAGCCTTATCGGCATAACATGGTCCTATTCCTTTTTTTGTAGTACCAATTTTATTTGAGCCCTTAAATTGTTCATATGCTCCATCAAGATCCATATGATATGGCATAATTACATGAGCTCTATTTGAAATATATAAATGGTAGTTAGTAATACCTCTAGCTTCTAAATTTTTCAATTCTGTTAAAGCAGCCTTAGGATTAATAACCATTCCATTTGCTAAAACATTTTTAATATGTGGATTAAAGATTCCAGAGGGAATTGTTTGAAGGGCAAACTTCTCATTACCAATCAAAATCGTATGACCTGCATTATTACCACCTTGTGATCTAACAACAACATCAGCCTTTTGACCTAAGAAGTCTGTCACCTTTCCTTTTCCTTCGTCTCCCCATTGACTACCAACTACAACTAATCTACTCATTATTTATTTCCTTCTATTCTTTCAATAATATGACGTGCTACCCAAACGCCATTTGCACCAGCTTGTGCAAGACCTCTTGTTAAACCAGCACCATCTCCACCTACAAAGAAACCACTGATTTTTGTTTCAAAATATTCATCTACAACCGGACGAGCTGAATAAAATTTTGCTTCTACACCGTAAAATAATGTATGCTCATTAGCAATACCAGGTGTTACATGATCTAAAGCTTCAATCATCTCAATAATTGATTTCATAGTATTATATGGTAAAACTAAACCTAAATCACCAGGTACTGCCTCAACTAATGATGGGCGAACAAATCCTTCATCTAAACGCTTTTTAGTTGTTCTACGACCTTTTTTAATATCACCATAGCGTTGAACAATTACAGAACCACAAGATAATTGATTTGCTAAACGAGATACTTCATGAGCATACTCATTTGGTTTATCAAAAGGTTCACTAAATTTATGAGAAACTAGTAAAGCAAAATTTGTATTTTTAGTTCCTAATTTAGGATCATTATAAGCATGTCCATTCGCTAAAATTGTACCACTATGGTTTTCAACAACTACATGACCACTTGGGTTTGAACAAAATGTTCTAACTTCTGTTCCAACTGATGTACGATAAACAAATTTTCCTTCATAAAGATTTTTGTTTATTTCTTCCATAATTACATCATTTGTTTCTACTCTAACACCAATATCAACTTGATTATGGCTAAGCTTAATTCCATGCTCCTCACAAATTTTTTGTAACCATGTAGAGCCATCTCTACCTACTGCTATAAAGCAATAAGGAGCTCTTATCTCTTCTTCTTTTATTCTAATTCCACATACTTTACCATCTTCAACAATTACATCTGTAACTTCTGTTTCAAAGCGCATATCAATATGCTTTTTTAAATCCTCAAAGATATGTTTTAAAATTTGTAAATTATTTTCTGTACCAAGATGTCTAACTTGAGCACGTAATAATTTCAATCCTACTGCATATCCACGCTTTTCTATTTCTCTTACCTTATCTGTAAGAGGATCAGTAATTACTTTTGTTGCTCCGTATTTTAAGTTAATAGAATCAACATAGCGAATTAAATCTTCAACTGTTTGATCAGGTAAATAATCTGTCATCCAACCACCAAATTCAGATGTGATATTAAATTTACCATCAGAATACGCACCTGCACCACCAAAACCATTCGTAATAGAACATGCAGGGTAGCAACCTGATACACCATTTTTATTGATTGGGCACTTTTCTAGTTTGTGCTCTAATACAGGACAACGTCTATGATAAATGTCATGTCCCTTATCTACTAATAATACCTTTAAATTTGGAGCCTTTACCATTAATTCATAAGCAGCATATACACCTGCTGGTCCTGCTCCTACTAAAATTACATCATATTTCATTTTATCACCTACAATTTATTATACAAAAATTTAGCTTATTTTTCTAGTTTCTTTTCAACTTCACTTAAATAATTTATGACCTCTTTTATGAATCCTAACATATCATTATTGCTTCTTCCATAAAGCTGAACTCTAGATATCACATATTTCAAATTCAATCTCTTATGTCTAGAAAGCTCTACAAACCATACTTGGCCATTAATATTTTTAGAATGTTTTTCATCCATTACTAGAGTCACATTATTTAATGGATCAATATCGATTTTTTCAAAACCAAAGCGTTTAATCATATTCTTAAATAACTTTTCCCACATATATTTATATGTTTCTTCATCAATAGCACCAAATCTATCTACTAATTCTTGCTCTAGTTCCTTAAAGTCATCGATATTTTCTAATTTATCTATTTTCTTATGGATTTCAATACGTACTGACTCATTGCTTATATAATTAGAATCTACGGTCATTGATAGAAGAGGATTCTTTAGGCTAGCATTCTCCTTTACTTCCTCTTGTGGCTTAATATTATGAATTTCTTCATTTAAAATCTTCATATACATTTCTAAACCAACTGATTCAATAAACCCAGATTGCTCAGCACCTAACAAATCACCTGATCCTCTTATTGCTAAATCACGCATTGCAATTTTGAAGCCACTTCCTAATTCATTAAATTGCTTTATTGCCTCTAAACGTTTTTCTGCTTCTTCTGTTAAATTCTTATTTGGTGTATACATCAAATAGGCATAAGCAATTTTAGAAGAACGTCCGACACGTCCTCTTATTTGATATAATTGCGACAATCCTAATCTATCAGCATCATTAATGATTAGTGTATTTGTATCAGGAATATCAATACCAGTTTCAATAATGGTTGTACATACTAAAACATTATATTCTTTTTTAATAAATGCATATACTCTATCTTCTAACTCAGTAGCCTTTAATTGCCCATGAGCTACTACTATTTTTGCTTCAGGTACTAAACTACTAATTTTAGCAGCAACCTCTTCAATACCACTGACATTATTATATAAATAAAACACTTGTCCGCCACGTGCTAATTCTCGTTCAATAGCATCTCTAATTATTGAGTCATTTCGTGCTAATACGTAAGTTTGAATTGGATAACGATTCTTTGGTGGAGTTTCAATCATTGATAAGTCTTTAATTCCTAGCATAGACATTTGCAAAGTTCTAGGAATCGGTGTTGCAGATAATGTTATACAATCGACATTAACCTTCATCTCTTTAATTCTTTCCTTATGTACTACACCAAAGCGTTGTTCCTCATCGATAATTAAAAGGCCTAAATCATGAAACTTTATTTGGGGAGATAATATCTTATGCGTTCCTATTATGATATCTACATAACCCTTTTCTAAGCCTTCTAATACCTCAGCTTGTTTTTTAGAAGAAACAAATCGATTTAATAATTCAACCTTAACACCATATTTATCCATTCTAGACTTAAATGTATTAAAGTGTTGTTGCGATAATATCGTAGTTGGAGCTAAAACTGCAACTTGCTTACCACTATAAACCGCCTTAAAGGCAGCACGTAATGCAACTTCTGTCTTTCCGTATCCAACATCGCCACAAACAAGTCTATCCATTGGATGTGGAGTTTCCATATCATGTTTTATCGCTTCAACTGCAGCTCTTTGATCTGGGGTTAATTCATAATCAAATTCGTTTTCAAAAGTTATTTGATCTTGATCATCAGGTAAGAAAGCAAAACCAGGAGTTTTTTCACGGTTAGCGTATAATTTTATTAATCGATCAGAAATATCTCTAATTTTCTTTCTAACCTTTTCTTTAGTTCTTGCCCATTGCGTTCCACCTATTTCATGTAATGTTATCCCCGGAACATCCTTAGAGGCGTATTTCATAATAGAACTAATCTTTTCAACAGGAATATATAACGAAGATTTATTCGCATACATTATGTATAAATAATCTCTACTTACACCATTATTAACCATTGTTTTTAAACCAAGATATTCACCTATTCCATAATCATAATGGACTATGTAATCGCCTATTTCTAATTCCTCATAGCGAGAAATTTTAATAGCATTTTTATAAATTGATTTATATTTAGGTTTTTTAGTCTTTTCTTCTACATCAAATAAATTATGCTCATTTATAATTGCTAGGTCATAATCTCTTAACATTACACTAGGTAGTAATGTGTCGGTGAAAAATATTTGTGATGTATCTTTTGGACTATATATTTTGCCTTCATTATAAAATGTTTCATTATCAAAAAGGCTTTTCTTTACAGCATTTTTCAATCTTTCTGTTGGAATCGAAAGTAAGATTTTTCTTAATTTTTGATAACGTTTAAGATCTGATGCAATTTGTTTTTCATTACTTTTATAGCTTATAACATCTTGGCAATAAACTTGATAATCAACCTTACCTATTGATCTTAAACCTTCAATTTTTACGTTAGGTGATATTAAGTTTAAATCAATAAATGGTTCCATTTTAAATAGTGCATAACCACCTAAACGCATAGCATATTCATTTAAATCAAGCAAAACATGGTTATATATTTCATTTATTCTTCCTGCATCTATGTAATATATTTTTTTGTTTTTTGCATAATCTAAAATACTACTTTTTTCATTATAGAAGAAACATAAATAACGCATTAATTTTTCAGTATTTTCTCGAAGATTAAGAGAATTAATATCTTCATTAATTTGATTTTTTTCGATTTCCTTTAACTCTTCATTTTCTAAAAATACATTTATTTTCTTAAGTGCTTCTCCTAACGTTTCATTATCATAAATAAACTCTATGACCGGATTAATGGTTATTTTTTCTATTTGGTTTAAAGAGCGTTGCGTTTCCGAATCAAAAGTTTTTATAGTTTCAATTTCTTCATCAAAAAAATCAATACGAATGGGTAATTCTTCACCGAAAGGAAAGATATCTATAATTTCACCACGTTTAGAGAATTCACCTGTCTTAGTGGTTGTATAAACATTTTTATAGCCAAGAGTAATAAGCTTATCCATTAAATCTTGACGTTTAATTTCCATTCCCTTTTTTAGTTCTACAATACTATTAATAAAAATATTTTTAGGTATTTCCCTTTTTATTATTCCATTTGTATTAGTTATTACTACCTTTTTATTTTCTTTAGCTATAGATTGTAATGTTACTAATCTTTCAAACAAAAAATCATTAGAAGAAGCTAACATTTCTGCTGTTATTAACTCATCAGCAGGGAAAAATAAAACATCATCTTCATTAATATATTTTAATAAAGAATCATAATATTTTTGTGCTGATGCTATGTTAGGACAAACAACAAAAATAGTATTATCATTTAAGACAAAATCAAGCGTAATTAATAATTGATTGAAATCGTCATTTGTTTGACCTATTGAAACTTTGTCTTTTTTTAGTATCTCATCAATTATTTTTGTTTGTGATAAATACTTATATAGTGAATAATCCATAAATGTCCTCCTTTCATTAACGCGAAAAAGCGAGCTAAAGCTCACTTCTTACTGTATTTTGATGAAATTTTAAGGAAAGTGATGCCATTAACAAACTCATCTAATGCATCAGCAGCACTATTAATTGCTTCTTTTGTCAATGCTTCATCTTCCTCTTTAACAACACCTAAAACATAATCAGCTACTGGTATATTTTTATCTCTACCAATACCAATTTTTATACGATTAAATTGTTCTGTTCCGATATGGGCAATTATGCTTTTTAAACCATTATGTCCACCGCTTGAGCCATTAGCTCTAAGCCTTACTCTACCTGGATTTGAATCAAGATCATCAGCAACAATAATCATATCTGCTAAAGGTATCTTATAGTAATTTAAAACTGCACTTACTGCCTCACCACTAAGATTCATATAAGTTAATGGTTTACATAAAAATACCTTTTCACCATTGATATTAGTTACTCCTAGTAAACACTTCAATTTTTTTTCTTCTTTAAAACTGATATTGTGCTTGCTTGCAAATAAATCAATAGTCATAAATCCCATATTATGTCTAGTTTTCACATATAAAGGCCCTGGATTACCAAGGCCCACAAGTAATTTCATTATTATAACAACTCTCTTTTTGATTTATCATAAGAATACATAAATAATCCTGATAATGGTTCATCACTTAAAATTCTTAAGATACCATGACCAAGTAATGATCCTACTGATAAAACTTTAATTTTTGGATTTTTCTTTTCTTCTGGTAAAGCAATTGTATTAGTAATTACTAATTCCTCTAAGCAAGAATTTTGAATTCTTTCAACTGCAGGATTAGATAATACACCATGAGTTGCAGCTGCATATACTGCCTTTGCTCCTGCTGCCTTTAATGCATTAGCACCAGCAGTTAATGTACCAGCTGTATCAACCATATCATCAACTAAAATACAAACTTTACCTTCAATATTACCTAATATATTCATAACTTCTGCTTTATTAGGCTCAGGACGACGCTTATCAATAATAGCAATAGGACACTCTAAAACCTTTGCAAATTCACGTGCACGAGTAACACCACCATGATCTGGTGAAACAACAACTAACTCATCTTTACCAAATTTCTTATCTAAGAAATAATTTACTAAAATAGGTAATCCCATAAAATTATCAATTGGGATATTAAAGAAACCTTGAATTTGAGCAGCATGTAAATCCATAGTTATAACACGAGTTGCACCAGCTGCTTGAATCAAATCAGCTACTAACTTAGCAGAAATAGGTTGACGAGATTTTGCCTTACGATCTTGGCGAGAATAGCCATAGTAAGGAATGATTAAGTTAATTGATTTAGCAGATGCTCTTTTTAATGCATCACACATAATTAATAATTCCATTAAATGCTCATTAACAGGAGCTGATGTAGGTTGAACAACGAATACATCATGACCACGTACAGTCTCATTAATGTTTACATTAATTTCACCATCAGCAAAATGTAAAACTTCACAATCAGCTAGCTCAATACCGATAGACTTAGCAATATCACAAGCTAAAGCACGATTAGAAGATAAACTAAATAATTTAACTTTTTTTCCTAATAAAACAGACATTTTAAACTTTCCTCCTAAAACATTCCTATTATAACAAATATTTTATAATAATACACTACAAAAAAACGCTTACTTTACATTTTGTATACAAATTGTAGCTAAAAACGAAAAAAACACTAGCGAACTAGTGTACTTTTCTTAGTTGTCATCATACATGTCTTCGAAGTCATCCATATAATCATTATATTTATCTTCATCGAAGTCATCATCTTCATTGTAACGATCTAAAATGTTACCTGCATCATCATGTTCAAAATCATCATCAGACATAGATGTATGAGAATAGTCTTCATCGAACTCGTCATCTAAATCGTCTTCGTTATCCTCACTATCTTCGAAGTCATCATCTTCAGAGTCTTCTTTTTCATCATCATCTTCTTCAAAGTTTGTTGTAACTTCTTCAGCATCATCATCAACAAAATCATCTTTTGAATTGAATTCTGAACCATCTTTGTCATATTCCTTAAGTGGTTGACGATCTTTTAAATCCCACTCTTCTTCACCCATATAGACAAATTTTGCACTTGTTGTAATGTCTAAATATAATTGAGTTTTATGCTCATTATTTACATCTTCAATTTCTTTAGCTGCTAGAACTGCATTTAGCAAGTCTTCCATTTTCATTTTGCCTTCATTAGCACGCAAAATTTCAGCTGCAACTTCTAATAATGACATTTGAGAATATTTTTCCATATTAATCCCTCCATTGAGACTTATATATTTTAATAAATTTAAAATAAATTTTCAAGTTATTTAGTAATTTTACCAATAATTTTGTGCTTAGATACGACATTTTCTTCAAAAATTAGCTCATAGCTAAAGAAGAAATATTCATTAGTTAATTTAGCACTTAATGTTTTAACCTTAAAATTAAAGAATAAACCATCATTATTTTTATAAGAACAATCAGTTATCTTCCCCTCAACGAAGGTTATTAATTGTTCTACCTTACCAACTCTTTCAAGATATATTCTATCATTTTTAGTATATATTTTTATTTTTGTATTTTTTTCTGTTTCATCAATAAAAGAAATACCATTAGAGATAGCTTCACTTGTTGTTTCAAAGGCCACTAAATTATCATCAACATAAGATTTAAAATTTACCTTCATTAATAATTCCTTCTACCTTCTAAAGCCTTTAGTAAAGTCATTTGATCAGCATAAGCTAAATCAGAGCCAACAGGTAAACCATACGCAATTCTTGAAACCTTAACCTCTGGATAATCATTTAATAGTTCCTTTAGGTACTTTGCTGTTGTTTCTCCTTCTAAGGTTGCATTTGTAGCTAAAATTATTTCATCGACTTCTTTATTTTTGGCTTTTTCTAACAAAGAGTCAATATTTAAATCAGAAATGTTAATTCCTTTAGAAAATTCAATTGCACCATTTAAAACATGGTAGATGCCTTGATACTCGTTTAGTTTTTCAAGAACAAAAACATCTTTAACTTGTTCTACTACCATTACTAGACGTTTATTCCTATTAGGATCCTTACATATTGGACATAAATCATCATCTGTTAAGCAACCACAATTAGGGCATTGATGTAAATTTTTTAAGGCATCTAAATTATATATAAATTCCTCTACTTCACTTGTTGAAAATTGATTAAGCACGCTAAAAGCAAATCTTTCTGCTGTTTTTTTCCCTACACCTGGTAAAAGTGAAAATGAATTTATAAGAGCTTCTAGGCTCTTAGGATAATTATACATTAGAATAAGCCACCTAAGCCACCCATTGAAGTGTATGGTCCTAAAACCTTTGCAGTTTCTTCTTCTAGATGACGATTAGCATCATTAATTGCACTTACAATTGAATCTTGAATCATTTCAATATCTTCTTTAGATTCAAATGCCTCTGGATCAATTTCAACACTAACTACTTCATGTGTTCCTTTCATTTTTACTGTAACAATACCACCTGCAGTACCAGTAAAAACTGTACTTTGAAGCTTTGCTTGTGCTTCCTCTAGTTGTTTTTGCATTTTACGTAAACGCATCATCATTTGTTGATTCATATTATTAATTCTCCTTTATTTCTAGGGTTTCCCCGAATATATCTTTTAATTTTTCTTCTAATTCATTATTTTCATCATTTGATATAATTGGCTTTACAGGCAATTTTACCGGAATAACTCTATAGTCTAGTATCGGCTTAGTTTGACCTGCATCATATTTTTTCTTATAATCAAGCCTAATATCTAACCAAATATTATGAGGAATTACATAAAAGCTCTTTATTGATTCTTCAATAGTTTGTAATATTTCTAAAACCTTTATGTAATTTGGATAACTCATTACACGATCACAAAATCCCTCATCTTGTAAAACAACTATTAATCCTTCTTTACAAGCCGCAACAATTTGACCATTTAAAAGCATATTTAAAGCTACATTGTCTGAATATTTTATTTTCAAAATAGGCCATTGCTTCAAGAACTTTTCTTTTTCTTCCTTTGTGCTTGCGTTAAGCAATTCATTAATTGTTTTTATCGAAATGTTTCCATCATCAGTTTGAAAAACATTCTCCGTTGGTTCTTCGTATACATCAGTAACTATTACCTCAGGTTTATTATTTTTTTGTTCATTTTGCTTATGTAATGCTAATATTTCTTTCGGATCAATAACCTCTTTTATTACATTTTGTTGAACTTTACTATTTGCTATTTTAGTTTCTAGATTATTTATAGTGTATTCAAGCATATTTAAACGTTCTAAAAGTTTGTTTTCTTCATTTTCTTTAGCATCACTCATTTTTAAAAATGCTAAATCTAAAAACATTCTTTTTTGATTAGAAAAACGCATTTGATTATTGGTATTGTTTAAAATATCAAGCCACTTATATATAATACTATTATTAATAGTTTTCAGGAACGATTCTAGTTCTTTATTGCTAAAAATTTGATTGTTTACTAATGTAGAATCTGCTTTATAAATTAAAATATCACGTAAGAAAATCGTTAAATCACTAACTATTTTAGGAATTTCTTTACCTTTTTCAACCAAATTTTCTAATAGTTCTAAAGCCTTAACACTATTATGATTATATAAATTAAATAAAATATTATATAAGTCTAAACTTGAAACATTACCACTAACCTGCAATACATCATCAATTGTTATTTCATTGTTAGTAGAGTAAGAAATAACTTGATCAAGTAAGCTTAAGGCATCACGCATACCACCTTCAGCACTAGTAGCAATTTGCTTAACCGCTTCATCTGTTATTTTTAAATTTTCCTTTTCACTTACATATTTAATTCTACTAATTAATCCATCATCTGTTATTGCTTGAAAATCGAATCGTTGACATCTAGATAAAATTGTATTAGGTAACTTATAAGGTTCTGTTGTAGCTAGGATAAAAATAACATATTTTGGTGGTTCCTCTAACGTTTTTAATAATGCATTAAATGCAGCATTACTTAACATATGAACCTCATCAATTATATATACCTTATATCTAGCAACACTAGGTAAATATTTTACACTATCTCTAAGCTGTCTAATATCATCCGCACCATTATTAGATGCAGCATCAATTTCAATTACATCAGGAATAGTGCCTTTAGTTATGCCCTTACATATTTCGCATTCCATACAAGGATTAGGAGTAGGACCATGCTCACAGTTCAATGCTTTTGCAAATATCTTAGCCATTGTAGTTTTACCTGTTCCTCTAGGACCACAAAACAAATAGGCATGAGCAACCTTGTTATGAACAATAGCATTTTGTAAAGTTGTTACTACCGCCTTTTGATCAACAACCTCACTAAAGGTTTGAGGACGATAGGAACGATATAGTGCAACATATGCCATTTTATCTACTCCTTTCTCAGTCGTTTATTATACCATATTTTTAAAGAATTAGATAGTCAAATCAGAAGTTAAAATATATGTATGTCTAACCTTATTTTGATCTACCCTAGAATAATAAGTTAAATAAGTATTTTTGCTTGCCATTAAATCTAAAACTGTTGTAGCAACATAGTCAGGATTTAAATTTATTCCAGCATAATTATAGCTTTGAGAAACTAAATCTGAACAATATTTTTTATTTTCTGTATTAAAAATGAAACTATAATTGTAAGATTCGCCAAAATAACTTAATGCTTGATTAAAAGCTTTAAAACGGTTTTCAACACTTGTATCAACCCTATAAGCCATAATTTCATAATAATCATCTATAAACCAAGATTTTTTAAATCCTCTACCAACTGTAATATCATCACCAAAGCCTGTTACCTCAATTGTATTATTAACAGTTAGACTTTTTTCTTGATCTTGATAGGGAAAGGCACAAAGTCCTGCGTGTCCGCCAACATAAAATGTTATTCCTTCATTAATAACCGGAATATCAATAGCAGCCAATCTTGTTGTTAATATATCTCCCGGACCACCAGGTAATATTGTTGTACCACTAACTGTATAAGTTGGCATATCTAAATCATGATCTGGGATAACCTTGTAATATTTATTTTTTTCTGTACTTACCTCTGGAACATAAATAGCCTTTTCAACAAATTCCTTTATTTCTAAATCTATTTTGATATTTTCAATTGCTGCGCTTATTGTTGCCCAAATTACAAAACTAAGTAAACCTGATAAAATTAAACCTATTATTTTTTTCATTTTTATTCCTTCTTAAAATGCTTTAGATAATTATACTATATTTTATTAGTAAAAAAAAGCAAAATATCGCGTAATAAAAAGAAAATAAAACTATTCGAATAAACGAATAGTTTTATAATTTTAGTTATTTTTAGGTTTAATAACTACTGCTCTATTTTCGCCTTCACCTTCAGATTCTGTATAAACATCACGCCAACCAGCAAGTTTTTCATGGATAACATGACGCTCATAAGCATTCATTGGCTTTAATTTAGCAGGGAACTTAGTTTTAGCAACCTCTTTAGCAGTTTTAGTAGCTAAAATTTCTAATTGACGATCACGTGAATTACGATATGATCCAATATCTAAAGTAGTAATAATACGATCTTTAGAATAATTAGAAATGATATTACGAACTAAAGTTTGTAAAGCTTCTAGAGTTTTGCCATTATGACCAATTAATAAAGAATTTTCACTACTTTCTATTAAATAATGAATTTCTTTTTCACCGCCAACTGTTCTAGTTTCAATTTGATAGGCAATATTCATTGCCTTCAAAATGTTTTCAATATATCTTTTACCCTCTAATGATAAATTAATATCAACTAGTGCTTCACAGTTTAAGCCATCAGGCAATTCTCCTAAAACATTTATAAAGATTTTGTCAGATGCGATATGTAATTGTTCAACTGCTTGCTTCATTGCATCTTCTTCGGTTTTGGCAATTATTTCAATTTTTCTTTGCATATCTCTCACATCTTTCCATTCATCATTTTGTAATATGCTCTTTCATTTAATTTTCTACCAACATAAGATTGACCGATTTGATAGATACCACCAATTAACCAGTAAATTGCTAAGGCTGTTGATGATAATGCAATAAAGAAGAACATAACGATCATAACTGTATTCATCATCTTCATTTGTCTTGCTTGATCATTTGTTTTTGTATTGTAAGAAGTTTTCTTTACATAAGAAGGTTTCTTTTGAGCCAACTTTTGACTTAAGAATGTTACACCTGCATATAGCAATGCAATAACTAAACAGAAAATCTTATCATGTAAAGCACCTACAGTAAATGATGTACCATTTAATTCAAAATAACCAAACAATTTAGTATTAGCTAAAGCAAAACGACCATATTGTTCAATAATCATACCATTAGAAGTAGTTATAGTTGTAGTTAAGTTAACTCTTCTTACAACTTCGTACATAGCAATGAAAATTGGGAATTGAATCATTGATGTAAATAAACAGCCTAGTGGGTTAAATTTATAGCGTTTATAAATCATCATCATTTCTTGCTTCATTCTAGTTTGACTTGCTTCATCTTTTCTAAAAGCATATTTCTTTTGTAGCTTATCTAATTCAGGTTGCATTACTTGCATCTTGATTGACATACTATTTTGTCTAGAATAAATTGGCCATGCTACAGTTCTAATTATAATAGTAGTAAATACAATCCCCCAGAAATATGAATTTCCGAATACTTTACCTATACTACTACATAACCAAGCAAATGGGAAAGATAAAATTGATACTGACCATCCCCAAAAGCCATCCCAAAAACTAGTAAAATGGAATTCATTAGCCCAGGTTGTATAAACATTAGTATACCAATAATTAGAATTAGTACGACAGCTTGTTAAGCTAACCAAAAATACACCAATGACTAAAACAGCTAAAATCTTATAGATATTTTTTTGTAAAAATAGTCTCACTGTTTTCTCCTTTGATTTTTTAAAGTTTTTTCTAAAAGATAATGAAATTGCTTATCTAGCATTTTAAAATCTAGATTTTTAATTTCTGGCTTTGCAATTAAAAAAACTAAAGCATTATTTGGAATGAGGGCTTGGTACTGGTGAAATAGTACCCTCAATCTTCTCTTTTGATAATTTCTTTCAACTGCATTTCCAATCTTTTTTCCTACACTTATCGCATAACGAAAATGGCTGGTTTCTTCATTTGTGTATTTAATAAACATACGTAGTTCTTTTACACTACAACTTTGCTTATTATTTAATATTTCTTCAATTTCTTGGGTTTTCTTTATGCGAAACTCTTTTTTCATTTTTTCTCCTAAAAAACAAAAAGGACAACAAAAAAATCAATAAATTAACTTTCTGGTTGTCCTGGTATTGTTATTTTATTTATTAAATTAAACAGTTAAATTTTTGCGACCTTTTTTACGTCTACGTGCTAAAACTTTACGACCATTTGCAGATGCCATACGAACACGGAATCCATGAGTCACTTTTCTTTTACGTTTGTTAGGTTGATATGTTCTTTTCATATATATAACCTGCCTTTCTTTGTGAAACCATGCTTTGTTATTTTAACAAAATTATTATTAAGAGTCAATATTTTTTTAAATATAAAATTTATAAAATTATTTGAGAAATAAAAAAAATTAATTTAGGCACCATCATGAACTATTAAATTTATATTAAATAGTGAAAACTTTCAGCAATTAATCTTCATATTTTGCCAACTTTTTTCAATAAATTTTTTCTTATCAACAGAGTTATTCACATTTTTTTGCCTTTTTTTAGAATAAAATGTGGATAAGTTATCAACACAAGTTATCCACTGTGGATATGTGGATAACTGCGTTTTTTTCCCTTGTTTTAGGCTTTTTTTATATAGTTATCCACATTTTTGTCAATTTTTTTGTGACTTCTAAAATAGTTATCCACATTTTTATGTGGAAAACTTTCTCTTGCTATCCACCTTTTTTATGATATTATTATCTTGCAAAATCGAGGTGAGTTATATGGAAACTAATTATCAAGAACTTTGGAACAAAACCAAAGAAGCATTGTCTCGTTGTTATGATGAAGATACATTCAGTGGTACCTTTGAGGAAGTAAAAAAGGTAATAAAATTTCAAAATGGTACTATTTTTGTTTTAGCTCCAAATGTCTATATTAAAACTAAACTATATAATATGTATAGTGAAAAAATTAATGATGTTTTAAAAACTCTTACTCCTGAAAAGCTAAAATTCAAATTTGTAACTGAAAGTGAAATAACAAAAGAAGTTCCTACATCACTACCTAGTACTAATCGTTTATATTTAAATAATTTAAATGAAAATTTCAATTTTGAATCATTTGTTGTTGGTGAATCTAACATGTTTGGCTATAGAATGAGTATGAATGTTGCAGAACAGCCAGGCTTAATTGCTAATCCTCTATACATTTTTGGTGGAGTTGGACTTGGAAAAACCCATTTAATGCAAGCAATTGGTAATTATATATTAGATAAGGATATTAATAAAAAAATACTATATGTACAAGCAAATGATTTCATAGTTGACTATTCTAAAGCCACTCAATCAGGAAATATGCTTGATTTTGATGAAAAATATGGAAATTTAGACTGTTTACTTGTTGATGATATTCAAATGCTTGAAATTGGTAAAAAGAGTCAACAAGAATTTTTTAAGCTTTTTAATGATTTAATAAATCGTAAAAAACAAATTGTTATCACAAGTGATTGTCCTGCAAATCAATTAAAAGGAATTATGGAACGCTTGACCTCACGCTTTAGTTCTGGAATGACTGTAGATATAAAGCAGCCAGATTTAGAGCAAAGAGTAAATATTTTAAGAAGAAAAGCCTTAGAATTATCTACAAAAAAGGTTCCTGATGAAGTTTTATCCTTTATTGCTGAAAATTTTACTGATAATATTAGAGAACTAGAGGGCGCTTTAAATCGTGTTTTAGGTCATAGTGAAGTATGTAATTATGACGACATAACCCTAGAAAGAGCTGCTGATGCTCTTGAAGCATTACTTCGCTATAAGAAAACAGCTCCTAAATCTAGTGAAAATTACGAGAATGTTTTAAGCATTATTGCTAATTTCTACAATATAAGTGTTAATGATTTAATTTCTAATCAAAGAAAACAGGCTTATGTATTACCAAGACATATTGCTATGTATATTTTAAAAGAACATTTTAAATTACCTTATAAAAAAATAGGACAAATTTTAGGTAATCGTGATCACACTACTATTATGTCAGGTTGTACAAAGATAGAAAACGAAATTAAAACTGATAGAGAACTAAAAATGGCAGTTGACACAATAATCAAAAAAGTGGATTAAATGTGGTTATCAACTAGTTTATCAACATAGTTTATGGTATAATTTTAGTGTTAGTTAAGCGAAAAAATTGGGTTATCCACATATCCACACTTATAATAATAACAATAAATAATAAAATAAATAATAATAAATAAAATTGGAGGCATTTTATGAATTTTACTATTGACCGTGATGTCTTACTTGAAAAATTAAATATTGTAAATCATGGCTTACCTACAAAAACACCTATGAAGGTTTTAGAAGGTATAAAAATTGATGTTACAGACACAGATTTATTTTTAACTGCTACTAATAGTGATATATCTATTGAAGTTTTAGTTAGAGATTCTTCTTTAACTATTCAAGAAGGTGGTAGAACTGTTGTTCCTGGTAAAGTATTTATTGATTTAGTAAAGGCATTTGATTCTAAAAAAATAACTATTTTCTTAATTGAAGATCGTTCTTTAATGCTTAAAGCAGATCGTAAAGAATATTTAATTAATATAATGGACCCTAATGATTATCCTGCTATAGATTTTGTTACATTAGAAAATCCATTTACTATCAATTGTAATGTTTTAAAACAAACTATTGAAGAAACTGTATTTGCTTGTTCTACTATGAATAAAAATCCTATGTTATTAGGCGTTAATTTCAAATTAATGGGTAATACATTAGTAGTAACTTCTACTAATAGTTATAGATTGAGTCAAAAAATTATTCAAGTTGATGATTATCCTGAATTTGAAATAACAGTACCTGCTAAATCATTAGATGAATTAGAAAAATCTTTAGAAGCTTACGAAGAAAATGCACCTTTAAATTTATATTTTGCTAAAAATAAAATGCTTGTTAAATTTAACGATGTTTTATTCCAAACTAGATTGTTAGACGGAAACTATCCAAATACTTCTAATATTATTCCTAAGAGCGCACCAATTGTCGTAAGGTTCAATAAAGATGAATTATTGACAGCTGTAAATCGTGTATCATTATTATCACCTGGAGATAAAGAAAGAGATCGTGAAATTACTTATAATGCTGTAGCATTGAAAATAGATCAAACTCATGAAGTTGAATTAAGTTCTGCTAATAATCAAGGTGCAGGTAAAGAAATTTTAATTCCAACAGATATTACAGTTTCTGAGCCACTTGTAATAGGCTTTAGTTCAAAATATTTAACTGAAGCTTTAAAGGTATTACCTTCTAATGAAGTTGAACTTGCATTCATTAATAGCTTACGTCAATTTACAATTAGAGCTGTAGGTAATGATTCTTTAACAGAATTAATTTTACCTTTCCGTTTAGAAAATTAATTTTAAAGGGCCTTAGAGCCCTTTTTTTATTAACTAGACAAAAATATCGTATTAAGCAAAAAAACTCGTAAATCCTTTATTAAATATAAAATTTATGATATAATATGTATCAGTGGTGATAATTATGAAAGAAATTAAATTAAAAACAGAATATATTACTTTAGGTCAATTATTAAAGATAACTGATCTAATTTCTAGTGGCGGTGAAGCTAAATATTTTCTTCAAGAAAATGAAGGGAAAATTTTAGTAAATGGCGAATTAGAAAATAGACGTGGTAAAAAGCTTTATAAAGACACAATTGTAAAAATTTTTGATGAAGAATATAAAATGATATGATAAAAAACATCATTTTAGATAATTTTCGTAATTTTGATCATTTAGATGTAAATGTCAATAATAGGCTTGTTATCTTTGTTGGTAAGAATGCAATTGGTAAAACCTCAATATTAGAGTCTATTTACCTTGCTAGTACCTCTAAAAGCCACCGCACTAATAATTATCAAGAAATGATTAAAAAAAATCAAAATAAGGCTAAAATTTTAATTAATGCTGATAAATGCTATGAGGTCGTATTAGATTCAGTAAAAAAGCATTATTATATCAATAAAAGAGAAATTAGAAATGTTGAATTTTTAGGTAATTTAAAAACAATTATGTTTTCTAGTCAAGATTTAAAAATCATTACTGGTGCTAAGAATGAAAAACGACATTTTTTAGACATAAATCTTTCTCTATTAGATAATAGATATTTAAGTTGGTTAGTTAACTATAAAAAACTTCTGAAAAAAAGAAATGAATTACTTAAGGAAACTAAACAAAACTTAGTATTGATTAAGGTTATTAGTCAGGAAATGGCAAATTACGTATTAAATATTAATAAATATCGTGATTTATTTTGTTTAAGATTAAATGAATATCTTAAAGAAATAACTACTTCTTTAAATTTTGAAGATATAAAAATTAACTATAATTTTATTACAAATATTGAAAAAATAAATTTGCAGTATGATTTAACATTAAAAAATGATTTAAAGTACAAAGTAACTAATTATGGACCACATAAAGATGATTTTGAAATAGAAATAGCGAATAATTCAGTAAAGCAATATGCTTCAGCAGGCCAACAAAGGACTGTAGTTATTTGCTTAAAATTAGCTTTAGCAAAAATATTAGAAAAAGATACAAAAAATAGTCCTATTTTATTGTTAGATGATGTTTTTGCAGAATTAGATTATAAGAGACAAGAGGCATTAGTTAAATATCTTGATAAAAATCAAACTTTTATTACTACTACCTCTTTAATTGAAATACCAAATAATTTATTAGAACATGCTTTAATTATAAAGCTAGAAGAAAGGAAATGAGAAAATGGGACAATATGATGCAAAAAGCATAGAGCTTTTAGAAGGTCTAGAGCACGTAAGAATTAGACCAGGTATGTATATTGGTTCAACAGGCCCAATGGGACTTCATCATTTAGTTTGGGAAATTGTAGATAACTCAATTGATGAGGCTTTAGCAGGCTTCGCAACTCATATTGAGGTTGAAGTTTTACCAGATGATGTTATTAGCGTAACAGATAACGGAAGAGGTATGCCAGTTGATATTCATCCTAAAACAGGAAGACCAGCTGTAGAAGCTATTTTTACTGTTTTAAATGCAGGTGGTAAATTTAATAACAACACTTATAAAACATCAGGTGGTTTACATGGTGTAGGTGCTTCTGTTGTTAATGCCTTATCTGAATGGTTAAAAGTAAAAATTTTTAGAAATGGTAAAATTTACGAGGAAGAATATCATCGTGGTAAAGTAGTAGGCGATTTAAAAGAATATGGAGAAAGTGACCATACAGGTTCATGTGTAACTTTTAAAGCTGATCATGAAATATTTAAAGAGGGTACAGAATATAATTTTGAAACATTAAGAAATCGTATTCAACAATTAGCTTTCTTAAATAAAGGATTAAAAATGACTATTCGTGATAAACGAGTTGAGCCAATGGTTGAGCATGTTTATCAATATGAAGGCGGATTAGTAGAGTATATTAATTACTTAAATGAAGGTAAAGAATTAACTAATCAAACAGTTATTTATTGCGATAAAGAAGTTGATAATATAACTATTGAAATAGCAATGCAATATAATACAAACTATACTACTAATATCTACTCATTTACAAATAATATCAAAACTACTGAAGGTGGTATGCATGAGGATGGCTTCAAATTAGCTTTAACACGTGTTATTGGTAATTATGCAAAAAGTCATGATATGCTAAAAAAAGATGAGCAATTAACAGGCGATGATATGCGTGAAGGATTGACTGCTATTGTTTCAATTAAGCATCCAACCCCACAATTTGAAGGTCAAACAAAAACTAAATTAGGAAATGTTGAAGTAAGGAGTATAGTTTCACAAACTTTTGGTGATGTATTAGAGGAATTCTTACAAGAAAATCCTGCCGAAGCTAAAGCAATTGTCGATAAATGTATATTAGCTGCAAATGCTCGTGTTGCTGCACGTAAAGCAAAAGAGGCTACTCGTCGTAAGTCTCCTTTAGATTCATTAGGCTTTGCCTCAAAATTAGCAGATTGTCGTAGTAAGGATCCTGCAAAGTCTGAATTATATATAGTCGAGGGTGATTCAGCCGGTGGTAGTGCAAAGGATGGTCGTGAATCAGAATATCAAGCAATATTGCCACTACGTGGTAAGGTATTAAACGTTCAAAAAGCTCGTCTAGATAAAGCCTTAGCGAATAAAGAAATTTTATCATTAATTCAGGCAATAGGTGCAGGTATTGGTGATGATTTTGATATATCAAAAGCTAGATATCATAAAGTCGTAATAATGACCGATGCCGATGTCGATGGTGATCATATTTGTATTTTGTTATTAACATTCTTCTATCGTTATATGCCTAAATTAATAGATGCAGGTTATATATATGTAGCTAAACCACCTTTATATAAAGCTGAGTATGGAAAAACAGTGAAATATTGTTATTCTGATCAAGAACTTGAAAACTATAAAATCGAGCAACAAGGCCATAAATTGGCGATTCAACGTTATAAAGGTCTTGGTGAAATGGATGCTGAACAACTATGGGAAACAACAATGGATCCAAGTGTTAGAACATTAACTCAAGTTCAATTAGATGATGCTATTTTAGCTGATAAAATGTTTGAAATGCTTATGGGCGATGAGGTTGAACCTCGTAAGAAATTTATTCAAGATAACGCTCAATATGCAAGTAATATTGATATTTAGGAGGTAGCTTATGAAACATGATAATCAAGAATTTCTAGATGCTGAAAATCAAGAAATTGATCGCATTGAAAAATTAAATATAAATGAAAAATTGCAAAAATCATTCTTAAGCTATGCAATGTCAGTTATTATTTCTCGTGCTTTACCAGATATAAGAGATGGATTAAAGCCAGTTCAACGTCGTATTGTTTATGGCATGAATGAAATGGGCGTTTATTCAAATGTAGCTCATAAAAAATCAGCACGTATTGTTGGTGATGTAATGGGTAAATACCATCCTCATGGTGACTCATCTATTTATGATGCAATGGTAAGAATGGCCCAACCATTTAACTATCGCTATACGTTAGTTGATGGACATGGTAACTTTGGTAATATTGATGGTGATGGTGCTGCCGCTATGCGTTATACGGAAGCACGTATGAGTAAAATCGCTATGGAAATGGTTCGTGATATCGATAAAAATACAGTTGATTTTATTGATAACTATGATGGTACTGAACGTGAGCCAGTTGTTCTACCATGCCATATTCCAAATTTATTAGTTAATGGTTCTACTGGTATTGCTGTAGGTATGGCCACTAATATTCCTCCTCATAATTTAGGAGAAGTTATTGATGGTCTAGTAGCACTAATTCATAATCCTGAAATAACTATTGATGAATTAATGGATTACATTAAAGGACCTGATTTTCCAACAGGTGGCCAAATTCTAGGATTGACAGGACTTAGAAATGGTTATTCAACAGGTAATGGTACAATCGTTATTAGAGCAAAAGCTGAAATTGAAGCAAATGAGAAAAATGGTAAAAATTCAATAATAGTCACTGAAATTCCATATATGGTAAATAAAACAAGACTTATTGAAAGAATTGCTGAAATTGCTAAAGAAAAAATTGTTGAAGGTATCACAGATATTCGTGATGAATCAAATCGTAAAGGTATAAGAATTGTTATAGAATTACGTAAGGATGTAAATCCTGAGGTAATGCTAAATAACTTATATAAGTTTACTCAGCTTCAAACAAGCTATGGTATAAATATGATTTGTTTAGTTAATAATGAACCAAAAACAATTACGCTTAAAGAAGCTTTAGTTGAATATTTAAAATTCCAAATTGAAGTTTTAACAAGACGTACAAAATTTGATTTAGATAAGGCTTTAGCTAGACTTCATATTTTAGAAGGATATATCATTGCTCAAGATCATATCGATGAAATAATAAAATTAATTAGAGAAAACACAGATGGTACTGAAAAGGAACAATTGATTGCTCGCTTCAGTTTAACTGATGTTCAAGCTCAAGCAATTTTAGATATGCAAATCAAACGTTTGTCAGGTTTAAATCGTGAAAAAATCTTACAAGAACGTGATGACTTAAATATCCAAATAGCTGAATATCAAAGAATTTTAGGTTCTGAAGAGGTTAAATTAGAAATCATTGAATCTGAATTAATTGAAATAAAAAATAAATATGGTGATGACCGTAAGAGTGAAATATCACTTCATACAGATTTAAATATTGAAAATGAAGATTTAATTCCACGTGAAGATGTTATTATTACTATTACTAACCGTGGTTATGCAAAGAGAATGAAGCAAGATGCATACAAGGTTCAAAATCGTGGTGGAGTTGGTATGTCAGGCATTAAAACTAAAGAAGATGATGATGTTTGTCATATAATTGCAACATCAACTCATGATTATTTATACTTCTTCACTAATTTTGGTCGTGTTTATGCAATTAAAGGATATCAAATTCCTGAAAGTTCTAGAACCGCAAAGGGTTTACCACTTGTAAATTTAATTACATTTGCCGAAAACGAACATCTTACTGCAGTTACTAGTATTCCTGCAAATTTAGATGATAGTCACTTCTTATTCTTCACTACAAAAAAGGGTGTTGTAAAACGTACACCTGTTAGTGAATTTAAAAATATTAGAACAAATGGTAAAATTGCAATTACTCTAAGAGAAGATGATGAATTATTCCAAGTTGCTCTAACAGATAGTAATAAGGAAGTAATACTTGGTGCCTCAAATGGTAAGTCTATCAGATTTAAAGAGGAAGATGTACGTTCAATGGGAAGAACAGCCTCTGGTGTTCGTGGTATGACTTTAGGTGAAGATGATTATATTGTTGGTATGGCCTTAGTTGATGATAACGTCCGTGAAATTTTAGTTGTTACAGAAAAAGGTTATGGTAAACGTTCAAATGTTGATGAGTATCGTTTACAAACTCGTGGTGGTATGGGTGTAAAAGCATTAAATGTAACAGAAAAGAACGGTAGATTATCTACTCTTAAGACTGTAACAGAAGATAAAGATTTGATAATTACAACCGATAAGGGTATGGTAATTAGAATGCATATTTCTGACATCTCATTAACAGGTAGAGCTAGTCAAGGTGTAAGACTAATAAAACTTAAAGATGATCAAGTTATTTCAACAATCGCGATTGTAGATCGTGATAATGAAGAAGAAACTATATCACCTGATTCTGAATCAGAAACAATAGTAGAAAACCAAGAATAATTATTATAATTGGGAGATTACTTTTAGTAATCTTCCCTTTTTAATAAATAGGGGGGTGAAGTTTAATGAAAAAAATAGCTATAAGAGAACTTGCCTATTTTGTGTATCAAGAGGGCGATTTAACAAGTGAGCAAAGTTTTAATAGCACTGCTATAGAAGGAACAAATTTGCATACCCTAAGGCAATCTGAGTATGGTAGTGAATCAAAAAGTGAATACTATGTAAATAAGATATTAGAATATAATGGAGAACAAATTAACTTAATAGGCTATGTTGATGGCATTTTAGAATATAAAAAGTATCTTGAACTTGAAGAAATTAAAACAACAAGTAAAGAGATATATCATGAAAAATTTACCCCTAAAAAAGAACATTTAGCCCAGTTAAAAATATATGGATATTTACTATTACTTGATTCTTCTTTTGATGAAGTAAAATTAAATTTATTATACATAGAACGTTCAAATTTAAAACGAAGAAATTATGAATATACTTTACAATTAGAAGAGTTGAAAAAGTTTTTCTTTGATACGTTAGATATATATTTAGCTTTTTTTAATAAACAATTAGAAAGACAAATAAATCGCTTAATAACAACAAAAAACATAAAATTTCCTTTTGAAAATTCTAGAAAAGGGCAAATAGAAATGTCTTCTGAAATTGTAAACAATTTTAAAGAAAATGGTATAATGTATTTTCTAGCACCAACTGGAATTGGAAAGACTATGTCTAGTATTTTTGGTGCTGTAAAATCCATGACTGCAATTGATGATAAATTATTTTATTTGACTGCTAAAAGTAGTGGAAAAAATAGTGCTATTAATGCGATAAAAATATTGATAGAAAATGGCTTGAAAATTAAGGCATTAGTTCTTACAGCCAAAAGAAAAATTTGTATGCTAAATAGTAAAACATGTAAAGAGGATGAATGTCCTTACACTATCGATTTTTTCACAAAATTAAAGGATGCTACTAATGATATTATTGATAATAACGATATAATCACTGAAAAAACAATTTTAGATTACAGTTTTAAATATGAAATATGTAGCTTTGAATATTCTCTAAATATTTCTACAAATGTTGATGTTATAATTTGTGATTATAATTATGTTTTTGATCCTAAGGTTAAGTTAATTAGATTTTTTGAAGAAGGAAATTATAAACCATTGATATTAGTTGATGAGGCACATAATTTGTTGAGTCGAAGTCTAGATATGTATTCTACTAAGATATCAATTTATAATTTACTAGAATTAAAAAAAATATGTCAAGAAATTTATCCTTCTGTTGCTCGTGATTTATTAAAATTAATTAATTATATTCATAAAACATATGATGGATTAATAGTAAATGGATTTTACTATACTATGAATAATGATTTAGAAATAGAAAACTATATATACCTAATCTCAGATAAAATTCAAACATATTTAGAGGAAAATGAAAATATTAAAGAAAAAGATTCTTTATTAGAAGGTTTCTTCTTATTAAAGGATTACTTACGTATTTCTAGGTTATATGGTGATAGTCATATTTTTCTTATAAAGTTAATAAACAATAATTTAGAGATTAATCTTTCTTGTCTAGATGCATCAAATTATTTGAATGAAATTGTTAATAAACACTCTAAAGGAATAGCATATTTTTCCGCAACATTGTATCCAATTAGCTATTATAAAGATTTATTATCCGCAGGATTAGGAAATTATTTAGAATTAGAATCACCATTTAATCCAGATAATTTTAAAATAATAGTTAGTCCTATTTCTACTCGCTATAAGGATAGAATGTATTCATTGTCTTACCTTGTCAATACAATAAAAGCGACAATAAGTGCTAAAAAAGGAAGATATATAGTCTTTTTCCCATCTTATGAATATTTAAATTTATGTAGTTCTTATTTAGAGGTAGATGATTATGAGATTATTAAGCAAGAACCAGGTTTATCTGAGTATGAACAAAGAGAATTATTAGATAAATTCAAATCAGATGATAATATTCTTGGAATGTTTGTTTTAGGTGGTATTTTTGCTGAGGGAATTGATTTTATAGGTGATTTGTTACATGGAGTTTTAATAGCTGGAGTGGGATTTCCACAAATAAACTTAGAAAATGAACTATTAAAAGATTTCTTTGATGCTAAATATAATTTAGGAATGCTTTATGCCTATACTTATCCTGGCTTTAATAAAGTAATTCAAGCTGCTGGTAGAGTAATTAGAACAGAAACTGATCGAGGTATTCTTGTTTTGTTAGATGATAGATATTTATCTAAAACATATAAAAATTTATTCCCAAGTCATTGGAAGAATATTAAAACAATTACAAATATAGAAAATTTAGAAATAGAATTGAAAAATTTTTGGAAAGAGAAATAACTTATGGAATTAATATTAAATATTGCAATAATTATATTTATTATAATGGAACTATCTAATGTCATTATTATGTATTTTAAACCAGATTTCAAATATGGAAATAGTATGATAGTATTTAATAATTGGCATCAAGCAAAACTAAAAGAGGATGAACAACTTTTTGTTAAGTATTTAGTTAATTGGGTGGCAAATTGTAAGCTTATATTTATACTATTACTACTAGTTATTGTTTGTTTTGGAAATGTTGACTTAAAAGTTTATGCCACCATTGCAATGATTCTATCTATTGGAATTTATTTTATTACACTACATCCAATTATAAAAAAATTAGATAAGAATAATTTAATAACACCAAAGGGATACTCTAAAACACTAGCAATAATGATTGCTTGTTTCATGATTATGTTTACAATTAGTCTTATTATATATTTTATTACAAAATAAAAAACTGATTTTAGTGAATCTAGTAAGTATTTATAATTATTATTACTTTAAGGATTCACTATAAAATCAGTTTTTTTGTTACCATTCTAATTTCTCAATTGGTAATGGATTAGAATTTGTTGTTATACTTTTTATGGTTCCACTTTTAAGTGCTATTACTTTATCTGCAATTTTAGTGAAGGCATTATTGTGAGTTACAACAATGGTAGTTATGTTATATGTTTTATTTAATTCTAGTAGTAATTGCATAATTTTTTTGCTATTTTCATAATCTAAAGCACCTGTTGGTTCATCACATAATAATATATCAGGCTTTTTAACTAAAGCTCTTGCGATTGCAACACGTTGTTGTTCCCCACCTGATAGTTCAATTGGAAAACGTTCAAGTTTATTTGTTAATCCTACCCTATTTATCATCTCTTTCGCATCTAAATTATTTTCTTTAACATCATCCATTATTAAAACATTTTCTAAGACACTTAAATTATTAATTAAATTATAATTTTGAAAGACAATTCCAACATTATAAGCTCTATAATTAGTTAAATCTTTTCTATTTAAGCTACTAATATCCTTATCGAAAAAAGATAATTTACCAGAGGTTAATCTATCAATCCCACCGATAATATTTAAAATTGTAGTTTTTCCACTTCCACTATCGCCTATAATAACTACAAATTCCCCTTTTTCTATAGAAAATGATACCTCATTTAAGGCTTTTGTTATTACATTACCTGTTTTATAATGCTTAGATACTTTATCAAAAGTTATTATTTTTTCCATTTTATCGCTCCTTTAATAGCATTGCTAAATCAAGCTTATTTACTTTACGATTTATTAAATAAGAGGATATGAGCATTAAAATAATAGATATAAATATTATTATAATAATTGCTATAATAGAAATACTAAAAATCATTTTAATAGTTGTTATTATATATATTTGCTTAAGGATAATTTTACAAATCAATATTCCAATTGGAACTGAAAAAATAGCTCCTAAGGTAACAACGAATATATTCTCATAAGTAAGTAAATGATTAAGTTTACTTTCTTTAAGTCCAGCTGCCTTGAAACATTTAATATCATTTAAACGATTTCCTAAGCAAATTACACCAATATTATAAGTTAATAAAATAAATATTAATCCTGCTAAAAAAATAGATATATATTTAGTAACATCTATTAAATCATAAATGATTCCCATATTACGTTTAAAAGTACTAATTTCATCAATTGAATAATTATTGTTTTTTGTTTCTTTAATTAAAATATCATTTACTGCGGATATATCTTTATTTTTTATCAAATAATTATAAGAAGAAAATTTATAATTTTCATCAATGGATTTTAGATATTTACTTGAAACAATTGCCCCTAACTTAGTATTATTTGTGTAACCAGCAACCTTACAATTGTAATCAATATTATTTATTCTAATAGTTATGATATCTCCTTTTTCAAAAATACTTTGTTGATTTTCAGGAATATAAATACCATCGCTATTAATTTCTTTAAAAATATTTTTGTTATTTATAATAGTAATATTATTAGAAAATGTAAAATTGTCTTTAGTTATTAAAGCTTCTTCAGTCCTAAATGCTGTTATTGAAGATTTAATTTCCTCATAAAATTCTTCATCCTTTATTAAATTACTTTTAATACCAATGTTGATAGAACTAATATCACTAAGATTTTGATTATTAAAAAACTCAACGTTAGAAGTAGTAGAAATTAAATTTTCTACACTATCATTAGAATTAAATAATATACCTGCTTCAACTTTTTCGAAACCTAATAAAGATAGTAATAGATTGAAATAATTAATATCACTAACAATTGAATAATTAGAATTTGTAATACCATTTATTTTTAAAGGTATTATAGCATTTTGATAGGCTATATATAAGTAATCTCCAATTTTTAAATTATGATTTAATGCTAAACTTTCATTGATATAAACTCCATCGCTCATAAGGTCGATTTTATTATTATCTGGCGAATAAAGGGTTAAATATCCTTCATAAAAATCAAATAAATGTAACTCATCATTATTGTTTGTTAAAATGTTTTTAATGGTCAAGTTTTTGTATGAGCATGATTCAAAAATATTTACATTATCTAAAACCTCAGGAGAATAATAATCAAAGTTTAAGTTATTATTATAATTTGTAACTAGGTTTTTTACTTCAAAATTACTTTTGATGTATTCTTCTAAATCGTTAGTACTATAACCATCCTTTAATTTTATAAATAAAGGAGTATTTAATTTATCTAGAATATCTTCTAGAAGAGGATTAATTTTTATTAAGGTTTGTTTAGAAATTGCAAATTTAGTAAGACCAACTTCATTAATGAAACCAGCAATATTTAACGAATATATAGAATAATAATCATCTAGTGATGTATAAATATTTATGGTGTCACCAACATTTAAATTGTATTTTTTATAACTTGATGGTAGAAATAATCCATTAGAACTATAATCTAAATTATTTCCACTTTCATCAATTAGTTTTATAGAAGGTTTTGTACTATCAAAAATATACAAATCCTCCCTAACGTTTTCATATTCTGTTTTTATAGCAATAGTACTTAAATAATAACTATCATAAATAGGACTTTCTTTAGTCAAAATTTTTTGTTCTATATCATCAGTATAGTAATTAGGAATATTCAAATAATATTCAGCATTAAAAGTTTCTTTTGCTAAGGTAGTATCAGTATAATTAATTGAGGTTTCAAGAAAAAAAACAGCTAAAACAATTCCTAGTAACAATGTTGTTGATAGAATCATACAAATATTTTTTTTCTTATAAGTAAAAACATTTCGAATGATTAATTTTAAATGATAAGGAAACTTTGTTTTTCTAAATAATAATCGAGCTTTAGAATTAGTATCTTCATTTTTTATAAGCTCAACAGGCATTTTGTTTATTGTAAAAAATAGCGGTATTGTTATAGTAATTAATGCAGTTAAAACTAAAATTATTATTGGCAAGATTACACTTAACACTATATTGTTATTGATAAGTGGTGGTAAGCAATAATAGTTATCTATTATACCTATATAAATTAGAGGTATTATTTTTAACCCTAGAATAGACCCAATTATAGAACCAACTAAGACTATTAGTAATGGTATATATATAAGACTGAAATATAGTTTATAAATTTTAAATCCATTAGCTTTTAATATTCCAATATATTTTTTTGATCTTGAATTATTTTATTATAATTTATGAATAAAATAATTATAATTGACAAAAAACAAGCAATTGGAAATATGAATAAAATGGCGTTAATAAGCCCTAAATCATCATTTACTCTTGTATAATGATAATCGCTTTGCATAGATATTAAAGTGAAATTAGAATCTAAATTTTGTTCTAAAATTCCTTTTACTTCATTATAATCTAAAGTAGTTTTAATTGATATTTGGTTAACTGTTTCTACGTTATCAACATACTTCAAAGCTACAAAGGTTGAATCAATAGATGGCATATAATTTCCTTTAAAAATATAATCAGGAAATTTAGCAAGTGCAGTTATTTTGTATATTTGTTTATTGATTATAATATTATCATTAATATTTAAATTTTTATTTTTTGCATAATCATAATCAATTGTAATACAATTTTTATTACTAGATATTTTACCTTCTTTTAAATAAGGTGTATTAACATTTAAAGAAGATTTAGTGTACAAAACACCATTAGGGATAGTTTCAAATTTATAAGCATCAAAATCAGTAAAAAGAGTAATATTATTTAGTTTATTTATTTCGTCAGTAGTAAAATTTGTAGTGGTTTTTATTGTATAATCTGCTATTTTTATTGTATAATCTGCTAAGTTTTGGTTTTCATAATAATAATTTATAGAATAGGTTAGATTATTTCTTACACTTGTAAAGCCTGAATAAATAATCATACCAAAAATTGTTATTAATAATAAAGCAATATATAACGCTTTTTTGTTGTATGCATCTTTTAGCTGCTTTTTATTTATTAGTTTCATAAATTTCACCACTTTTTAACTATTAATATATAAAATTTTAAATTTTTTTTGAAAAAATCAATAAAACGTTTACAAAAACTCTACTTTCGTTATACAATATAATAACTATCTATGTAGAAAGTGGGCAGAGTATGATTTTAAAGGTTGAAAATTTAGGTAAGAAGTACAGTAAAAAGGCTGATTTTACCATTAAAGACATTAGTATTCATTGTAATGAATATGAAATTGTCGGTCTAGTAGGTCATAATGGTGCTGGTAAATCTACGACTATAAAGTGTATTACAGGTATGCATCCTTATGAAGAAGGTAGTATAAATATTTGCGGTTTTGACTTTAAAAAAAATCCTTTAGAAGCTAAAAAAAATTTTGGCTATGTTCCAGATGAATTTACTTTATATGAAAAAATGACAGGATATGAATTTATTAATTTTATGGCTGATATCTATAGGGTAAGCAAAGAGGATAGAGAAGCTAGGATAGCTAAATTTCAAGAATTATTTTGTTTAGGAGATTCTATTTATAAAACTATTAGAACCTATAGTCATGGTATGAAACAAAAAATTTCTATTATGGCTGCCTTAATTCACAACCCTAAATTATTCATCTTAGATGAACCAATGGTTGGTTTAGATCCATATACAGCAAATCAAGTAAAAGAATTTTTTAAATATCATGCTAGTGAAGGAAATGCAGTTTTATTTTCTTCACACAACTTAGATACAGTAAGTAAATTATGTGATAGATGCTATATAATCGATCAAGGAAGATTATTAGAAGAAATTGATTTAAAAGAGTTTAAAAAGAGTAATAGAAATCTTGAGGAATATTTCCTTTCTATTACTAAAAGAGCTGCGAAGGTATAGAATATGAATGATTTTTTAATTTTGACGAAGCAAGAATTTAAAAATAGTTTTAATTTGCATCGTAAAGGCGAAAAGCATGATTTTATTGGCAGTTTGTTAGCTCTATTAATTATTTTAATAGTTGCAGCTGCGTTTATCTTTTTAGCTTTAAATTTAGTTAAAACCTATTTGCAAGTTAAAATTGATAATGTTTATGATCCTAAGCTTAGGGCAACAGAATTAATTAATGTTTTTTATTTTTTTACTACTATAATTTTAGTTGTTTTTTCTTTAGAAAAACTTAGGAAAATGATTGCTAACCATGATGATAAGGTTATTTTGCTAAGATTACCTGTTAAAAGTCAAACGATTTTCTTTTCTAAATTTTTTGTTATTTATGTTTTGACTATAATTATGGGTATTATTCTAGTTATTCCTACTAACATTATCTTTAGCATTGCTTTTAAGCAAGGGGCATATTACTTATTTTCATCTTTAGTAGTTATTTTTCTTCTACCTGTTTTTACAATTTTTATTGCTTCAATCTTGATAGTTCCTTATATTAAGATTGTAAATTTTTTCAAAAATAAGAATTTATTAACTTTGATTTTTTACATATTGTCTATTTCAGTTGGTTTTATTGTTTATAGTATTTTATTAGATATTCTAAAAAATTTACTAGAAACAGGAAATATTAAGTATATTTTTAATGCTAATTTTGTTAATTTTTTAGGAGAGTTCTTAAAATATGCTTATCCTTCAAATTTGTTAGCAAGAATTATGTTTAGCACTAGTCTTTTATCTTCATTTTTGACTATAGGAATAGGAACGGTTGTTATTTTAATAATTGCTTATTTTATAACTAGAAGGCTGTTTTATCATACATTATATAAAAATGAGGTAGTAAATGATAAAATCATAAGAAAAAAAGTAAAACCATTAAATCCATTTATATCATTAGTAAAAAAAGAATTTAAATTAGTTTTTAGAACTAATGAGCAATCATTTAGTTATTTTGCTATTGCTTTATCAATGCCTCTTGTAATATATTGTTGTTTCTTCTTGTTTAGAGAACTTATTTATAACTCAATTGGTTTAAGGATAGATTTTGAATTATCACTTTTTGTATTATTGATATTCATAGTATTAACTAACACCTTTTGTGCGACTAATATTACAAGAGATGGAAAAAGTTTTTTAAAAAGTAAAACTTTCCCTATTTCCGCAAAATATATAATTTATTCTAAAGTAGTTTTTTGTGCTATTGTTTCAAGTATTGCAGTTGTTGTTTCAGTTATTACACTTAATGTAATAAGCGATATAAATGTTTTAGATACAATAATCTTACTTGTTTCTGGCTTACTTTTTTCTATAAGTCAAATATTATTAGGAACTAGAATGGATTTGAATAATGCAAAATTATCATTATCTAAATATGAAATAGATAATGAAACAAGTAAGACAGTAGCAAAACTTGTATTTGTGGGGTTAGTTGTTGCTGTTTTCATTGGTGTTTTTGCAATTGGAGGAACATTATTATTACCATCAGTTGCAAAGAATATCCCATATGTTTTAATTATTAGATTATCTGTTTTAGGATTTGTTATTTTATTTAGTGTAGTTTCATATCTATATTTTAGAAAAAATATAGAAAAACGTTACTATAATTTAGTTCTTTAGAAGGGAGTAAAATATGGCTAAGAAACTTATTTTATTAATGCTTTGCATACCAATTATTATTATGATAAGTTTATTTACAACAACAACTACGGTAAGCTTAGCAATTGATGTTCCTGTAAATAACGTTGAGGTTACAAGTGAAAAATTTTTGTATATAGATATAGACGAAAAGTATGATGAAACAATTAGTTATACTGTTTATCCAACAAATGCAAAAAATAAGGAAGTAACATTTGAAGTTGAAGATTATGGTGACAAAAGAGCTGATGTTGAAGTATCTAAGGAAGGTAAAATTACAGTTAATACCCCTGGACAGGCAAAAATAAATGTTGTTACAGTAGATGGTGGTTATAAAGATAGTGTAATAGTAACCGCTATAGCTGGTGGAATTAAAGACATTACGGCAACTCCTTTAAAAACATCACTTGGAGTTGGAGAAACTACCAAAATAGAAGTTGTTTTTGATCCAGATACAATAAAGGATAAACTATTAGAGTATTCTTCTAGTAATCCTGATAAAGTAGCTGTTGATGGAAACGGAAATATTAGAGGACTTCGTTCAGGAAAATCTACAATTAGGGTTTCATCTAAAAATCATCCTTCAGTTTATGATGAATTTGAAATAACAGTTTCAAATAATGATTTCATAGAATTTTCAGAGAGCAAGGTAGAACTTTATGAAGGTAATTATAAAGATATACCATATTCCGTTGATATTGATGAAGAATATGATTTAAGTATAGTTGCATACGATAATGATGGCAATAAAACTGATGATTTAGAATTAATTTTAAATGAGGAAGAATCATATGTTAGAGTTAAGTTTAATAATTCAGGTAAAGATGGTGAAAAATATCGCGTTGAAGCCGTTTTAACTGCTTTATCAGGCAAAATTGCTACGTCAAGTTTTGAGGTTACTAGAAGACTTGATTTTGAACTTATATTTGAAGGAACTTATGATATGCTTGTAAGTGGCAGTATAAGTGTTCCTTATAAAATTACTCCTGTAGGTATTGAAGGTATAGAAATAGATATTAAAACTTCAAATCCTAATTTAGAAGTTACAAAGAACACTGATAATTTAAGCATTTATGCAAGTGAAATTGGCGTTTATGATGTAACTTTAAAGGCAAGTATTGGAGAAATTACTAAAGAAAAAAGTGTTACTATTTTAGTTTTACCAATACAAGCAAATTTCGATATTGCTGCTAATAATTATGGTATTGAAAATCTATTAACAATAGGTGGAAATGGAAAAAAGTTTAAGCTTAATTATACAATTCAAAATTTAGCTAATGGTTTAGAAAAATATTTTATAATAAAGTCTAATTGCTCTGAAGTTACGGTTGATGAAAACAATAATATCATTATTAATCAAGGGTTTACTGGTGAAGTTGAATTTTCATTAATCTTCAAATATGAAGAGTTTGAAAAAGAATATTCTAAAGTAAAGGTAAGATGTATAGGAAAAGCCTATAATGTTTCAAATTATTCAGAATTAATTGAAAATACAAAGCTTGGTAACATTGTTGTTCTAATGTCAAATATAAATGATTTTCCAAGTTATTTAGAAAATGATGATTATATAGAAATACCAACTACATATGATAATACTTGGTATAGAAATTCAAATTTAATGGACAAAGCCAAGGTTAAAATATTAGTTACAATTAAAAATGATTTATATGGTAATGGATATGCTATCAATGCTCATAATTCAACCTATTCATTAGATGAAGCAGGACAACCTAATAATAATAGATTATTCCAAAGTCCATTGAACTTTGTTGCTGCTACTAATAGCGGTGCTTCAGCAGCTAGTGTTAAAGCGCAGGATAATATTGTTTTTGGTATTTATGAGAATGCAAAAATTTGTAATGTTACTTTGCAAGGCTGCAACGATGTTGATGATTTAACAAAATTAGATTTTGTAGGTACAACAGTTGAGATACTAGGTGATAACACAAGTATTACTTATAGCCGTATAAAAAATGGTAGAACAGTTATTAGAGCATTTGGCGATGTAAATGATCCTAATAAAGAAATTCATTTTAATTTAGCTAATTCAATAGTTAGTAATGCTAGAGAGTTTAGTTTACGTTTAGGTACAAACAAACTTGTAATAGGAAATGATAATACACCATCTCCTTATTTAGATAACGAGATTTTTAAATTTCCAATTGTTAATCAATATATGAAATATAATGAAATAGAAAAGGAAGAATATGATTCTAAATATATTAAAACATTTGTTAACTTATCAAATGTGGCAATTGAAAAAAGTGGTATTTTTACAATTGCATTAGATTCTCATTTTTCTGGTGTTTTGTTAGCAAATGGTAAGAAATTTGGTGAAGAATATTTCCCAAGTTATGCAGAATTTTTAAATTCATGGTATGATTTAGCTTCAACAAGCTATGGTGTAAAATTAACATTAGACAATGAGGTTTGGTTATACGATTGGAAACCAGTTACTTCAGTTAATAGTGATACATTAATTGAAACATCAGGTCAATTTGAAGATAGTTTGAAGTTTGATGTTGCAGCTTTATTAAAAGGTTTAGCAAGCAAACCTGAATATAGTGGAATAATGTATAATAGTCAAGGTTATGAGGATTATGTTCATGGCGGAATAGCTTTATTTGGTGGCGGTAAAAATTATTCTGTTGTTGAATATGGCTCAAACTTTAGTGCTATTAAATATAATAGTTATGAAATAGGTTTAGCTGATGCTGGTGCACAAATATTAGAATTTGCCGCAGGGCAAGAAAAATTCGCATTTTTAGTTTATGATGCTAGAACATACTCTTTCACTCCAAAGCTTCAAGATGAAAAGTATGCTAGCGGAAAAGCTTATGATTTTGTTTATTCTAAAGGTAGATAAAGGAGAATAATATGAAAAAGTTTCTAGTTAGTCTTATTTTATTGTTTAGTTTTGTTTTAGTATCTTGTGATGCAGGAATTAAGACAAACAAGTATGAATTCATTAAAACTAATGATTTCTCAGATGTTGTTAAATATAAGGATGAAATAGATTTGACAGGATTATATGTCAAATCTACGTCATCAGATTATGAAATTCCTGCAAATGAAAGTATGATTGAAACAAGTGTTGATACTACTGAAGTTGGAGATCAAAAACTTAAGTTAAAGTTTCAAGATGCAGAAATCACGCTTGACATTTTTGTAAGATATCAGGTTAATTTCTATGTTTTAGGCGAAGTAATTGATACACAATATGTTTTAGATGCAAATGAAATTACTTTACCTGCAGATCCTATAGTTGAAGGAAATAAATTTGAAGGTTGGGACAATGATTTAACAAGCATTAATGATAATACAAATGTTAATGCATTATTAATTTCAAATGTTATTCCTAAATTAGAAAATATAGAAGCGACTTATGGTGATAAACTAAGTGATGTTAGTTTACCAAAATCTACAATTGGTGAATGGTCTTTTGATGATCCTACAATCGTTTTAAATGAAGTAGGTGAAGTAGAATTTGCAGCTACATTTAAACATTTTGATGAAAATTTAATGGATGTTCATGAAACTGCTACAGTAAAGGTAAATAAGAAAAAGGTAGATATTACTTTAGAAGAACCTGAAAAAAATTATACATATAATGGTGCTGAACAACAATTAACATATAAAATAGATGGATTATTATTTGGTGATAGCGTAGATGTAAAAGAGGAGAATACCAAAGCTACAAATGCTGGCACATATGATTATAAATTTATTATTGATAGTGAAAATTATGAAGGCTATTTAGAAGGTCAATGGACAATTAATAAAGCTAAAGTTGTAGTAGAAACTAAGAGTTTTACTATCATTTATGGAGAAAATATCTATGAAGAAATTACCTCTAATTTAGGTTTTGAAATTGTATCAGGTGAAGAGTATACTTCAGGAGATTTGAATATTCATTTAGATGATAATCTAGCTTATCAAATGATGAGTGTAGGTAGATATAATTATGGTGTTCTATATAATGAAAATCCTAATTATGATGTTGTTGTAAATGAAGGAACTGTAGAAGTAAAACAAGGAGATTATCCAGGCTTAGTCTTACCAGGTGTTCAAAATGGTATTTATGGTGATACCTTAGGAAATATTTCTATTACTGGTGGAAATGTAGGTGGAACTTGGACATGGACTAATCCAGATGAAGTTCTTAAAGAAGTAGGAACTTTTGAAAAAGAAGTTATTTTCACTCCAAATGATGAAAACTTTAAACCATATAAAGGGACAATAAAGATAACTGTTTCAAAAAAGGAAATTACAATTGAAGCAGAAAATAAGGAAGTTACATATGATGGTTTAGAGCACAAAATAGAGTATACTATTTCAGGAATTTTAGAAGGTGACGAAAATCCAGAAATAGTAGTATCTTCAGGAAATCTAGATAATAAATTAAGTGCTATTAATGTAGGTAAATATAGTGCTACATTAACTATAAAATCTGATTATTATGAATTAAAGACTCCTGTTATTGTAAATTTAACAATCAATAAAGCAACTCCTAATGTTACCATTCCTGAAGGATTAGTTGGTTTAACTTTAGATAAATTAAGTACAGTAATATTACCAACTGATGAAGATGGAACATGGACATGGAAGGATGAGAGTATTATCTTAAGTGTTGGAGAAAATGAATATTTAGCTATTTTTACACCAACAGATACAGATAATTATAATGTAGTTGAAAAGAACTTAATTGTTAATGTTGCAAAACGAGAAACTATAATTGCTGTTAATTCAAAGTTGTTTGTAGAAGCTTATACAGGAAGTAATTTAGACTTAAATGCTATTATAAAGGCAACAATTAATCATAATGAGACAACTTTAGTATATGAGGGTGTATTTAAAGAAATAGGTCTTTATGACGTTGTTATAAAAAGCGCAGAAACAGATAATTATAAAGCAAATGAATTAGTAGTAAAAGTTGCTATTATTGACAAAATAGCTTTAGAAACAAAGGCAAGTACATATGGAAATTCAATCAGTGAATTAGAATTACCGACATTAGAATTCGCAACATGGAGATGGGAAAATCCAGATTATGTTTTCAAAACAGTTGGACTTGTTAAAGAAAATTTGATTTTAGATTTTAATGATGAAACATTAGATGATCAAGTTTATAGTATCTCAATTAATGTTGCAAAGCGAAAAGTTACAATTGAAGCAGAAAATAAAGAAGTAACTTATAATGGAGAAAGTCAAAAAATTGATTATGTAATAAATGGACTTGTAGAAGGAGATAAATCACCTAATATAATAGTAGAAGGTGATTTAGATAATACGCTAGCTAAAACAAATGCAGGTACTTATAACGCTGTTATTACATTAGATTCAGAAGTATATTACGCTGATGATATTAGCGTTAAGCTTACAATTAATAAAGCAAATCCAAACATAAATAATCCTGAGGGTTTAACAGGTAAGGCATTAGATAATTTAAGTACAGTAATATTACCTGAATCTGAAAACGGAATATGGTCATGGGTAAATGCAGATACTAAATTATCTCCAAGTGTAAATGAATATCTTGCCAAATATGTTCCTAATGATACAAATAATTACAATATTATTGAAAGAAATATTGTAGTTAATGTAGAAAAATTAGACACTATAATTGATGTTACAGATGAAGTAGAGTTTATATATACAGGAAATTCGTATATCTTGAAAGATAATATTGATGTAATACTTAATCGTAATGAGGACGTTAATTATACATTTAGTCCTGAGAGTGTTATAGAAGAGAATACATATGAAGTAACCATTAACGTGTTAGAATCTGAAAATTATAAATCAGCAACTAAAACAATTACTGTAGTAGTTAAGAGTAGTGATGTGTTTGCAGATAAGAATGCAATATACGGCCAAAAGTTATCTGATATTGCAATTTCACCTGTTACTGGTGCTACAGTTCGTTGGGAAAATCCTTCGTATGAATTAAAGGAAATTGGTACTTTTGAATATAATTTAATTTTAGAATATGAAGATTCAAACAAGGAAAGTATAACAAAGGCTGTTAAGGTAACCGTTTCTAAAAAGAAAATTACAATAGTAGCTGAAAGTAAAGAAGTAACTTATAATGGAGAAAGTCAAAAAATTGATTATGTAATAAATGGACTTGTAGAAGGAGATAAATCACCTAATATAATAGTAGAAGGTGATTTAGATAATACGCTAGCTAAAACAAATGCAGGTACTTATAACGCTGTTATTACATTAGATTCAGAAGTATATTACGCTGATGATATTAGCGTTAAGCTTACAATTAATAAAGCAAATCCAAACATAAATAATCCTGAGGGTTTAACAGGTAAGGCATTAGATAGTTTAAGTACAGTAATATTACCAACTGATGAAGATGGAACATGGACATGGAAGAACGATAGTCGTATCTTAAGTGCTGGAGAAAATGAGTACTTAGCTATTTATACTCCAAGTGATATAGATAACTATAATGTTGTTGAAGTAAATGTTAAGATTAGTGTATCAAAACGAGATACTATAATTTCGTTAGATGATGAATTATTCGTAACTGTACATACAGGTAATGAAATTAATCTAAAAGATGTAATCAATGCTAAACTTAACCATAGCGAAACAAATTTAGTATATGAGGGTGTATTTAAAGAAATAGGTCTTTATGATGTTGTTATAAAAAGTGCAGAAACAGATAATTATAAAGCAAATGAATTAGTAGTAAAAGTTGCTATTATTGACAAAATAGCTTTAGAAACAAA
>CALUXS010000008.1 GCA_944324805.1 uncultured Acholeplasmatales bacterium
ATTGCGGTTGAACTTGGCTTTGAAGGCAGTGTAGAAGAGTGGCTTGAATCTTTAAAAGGACAAGACGGAAGAGAAATAGAATTTAATGTAACGCAAGATAAAATAGAATGGCGTTATGTTGGAGAAACAGAGTGGAAAGAACTTATAGATTTAGAGAGCATTCAAGGAGAGAATGGAAAGTCAGCGTACGAAATTGCGGTTGAACTTGGCTTTGAAGGCAGTGTAGAAGAGTGGCTTGAATCTTTAAAAGGACAAGACGGAAGAGAAATCGAATTCAATGTAACGCAAGATAAAATAGAATGGCGTTATGTTGGAGAAACAGAATGGAAATTTTTAATGGAAATCCCTCACGGAAGTGAAGTGGATGAAAACATTGAATATTTACCAACAATATACTTACGTGTATGTAGTGGTGAAAAGTTAGAATTACCATCGAAAGTACTTGCATATTTAAGGGATGGAAATTATGAATATTTAGATGTTGAATGGCCTATTAATACTGTGAACACGACAATTACAGGATTAAAGGAATTTTATGGTAAGGTAAAAAAATATAATCAAACAGTAAAATGTGTTGTTAGAGTTGAAGGTTATGTTGCATCATCACTATATATTGATGGTTATGTTAATGGTAGATTACAATCTGATCCTGTTTTAGTAACAATATATAATGATAGTTTTATTCAAACAAATGAAGTCAATGCAGAAGGTTATTATCGATTTGATGATTTAAAACCGGGAGAATATTTTGTTAAAATAGATGCACTTGGATATTATACAAGTGAAATAAAAAAAATTAAGGTTTCGAAGTTAACAACTGATGAAAGTAGTAAGTATAATAATGTCGGACATGTAAACTTTGATGTGGTTGCTTTACGTGAAGATGGTTATTATTATTCTTGGTATCGTGATGAAAATAACACAAGTGAAACATCCGCATATATTAATGCTCCTACTGATGTTAGTTTTGTTGAAGATGGCAAAATAATTAGTGACTTAGGTTATGCGTCATTACTGCGTGAACGTTATGGTGTTGTATTAGTTAATGATGGTGAATATTGGACAACAGAAACTATTGCAAGATTTTATGAATTATATAGTAGTTTACCAACAGATGTAACAAAGGATATGTCATCGACTTGGACATTAGTAAATTATAATATCAAAAATGATATTGAATACGAATTGGTTGACGGCGTATATAAAGTTAAAGTTTCAAGCAGAGCTATAGAAAATATTACTCCTAGAGCAGCTATTGTTGATGGTAAGGTTGGTAAGTATTTTTCTAATAGATTTTATAATGCATTAATTCGTTTTGTTACAGATGGTGGTACAGATGAAGTTAAGTGTGAAAAAATACTGAATGAAAATTTCTTATGTTCATTTAATGTTCCTAACTATACTGAATTAACAAAGGGAACAACAAATGAAGATGAGACTCAATTTATGGAGTTTTTACCGGAAGAAAAGTTAATGATATTAACTATGTTTGAAGAAATGCCTGAAGGTATGCATAAGATGCCAGAACTTAAATATTTAGTTCGCCGTAAAACAGGCCAAACTCATCCAATTTATCCTTCTGCTGCAGCAGTAACATGGGTATATTCTGAAGTTCCATATATTGAATTTATGGACGTAGCCTTTGCTGCAGTTCAAGGATATTATGATACAAAGCGATTAATTATTCATGAAAAAATGCATATTTTTTATGAATATTATTTCAGTGATGAATTAAAGAAAGAATGGCAAGACATAGGTGGTTGGTATTTAAATCCTGACGACTTAGACGGTTGGTCTACAACAAAACAAACAGAGTTTGTAAGTGCATATGGTCATGCTCATAACCCAGATGAAGATTTAGCTGAATCAGCTGCAACATATATTATTAATCCAAGTTTATTGAAATCTCGTTCAATTAATAAATATAATTTCATTAAAAACTATATTATGAATGGAACTATTTATTTAACACAAATAAGAGAAGATTTAACATTTGAAGTTTATAATATTAATCCGGATTATATATATCCAGGTCAAATAAAAAGATTAGATGTTAAAGTTAGAGGTGACGTATTTGATGATAAAGTAGTTACTTTTGAGATGGAATTATTTGATAATGGTGATTTTTCTGGTGCAAGTAAGGCAAGAATGCGCATTACACCTGCTGATAGAAGTTTATCACAAATGTATGATGTACAATTTTCAAAAGCAAATGATAAGGGTACATTATTACGTGGGCAAATAACTATTTCTAAATACTCTTATTCTGGATATTGGTACACTGATCAAATTGTTATTGAAGATGAGGTTGGAAACGAAAGGTACGAAGGCTCGGCTGATTTTTCTTTAAAAATATATATTGATAATCCTTTAGCAGATTTTGAAAGCCCGGAATTAGTTAGAAATACACTTAAGTTAAGTTTAGAGGATGCAAAATTATTAGATCATCCGGGGGCTAAATATTTAGTAGTAGAATTTGATTATACCGAAAATCTAACGTTAAGAGATGCATTAGTAAGAATATATTGTAAGGATTCGACAATATCAACTTCAATCGATACTTATACAAAAGCAGAAGAAATAGATCACGATAAACAAAAAGTGAAAATGAAGATTTTTATTCCTGAACACTATCCTTCAGGTGTATATGAAGTATCACAAATTAGTTTAACAGATATTGCTAAGAACCATGCATCTTATCATGTTAATTATGGAACTTTAGTGGATGAAGACAATCTAATTGAAATTACTAACAGTAATCCAGATAATATTGGGCCAACATTAGACACTAATGATATAAAAGTATCCGCAGTACCTTCAAATCCTACTGCACCTGATGGTGAGACATTTGTGACATTAAAACTTAAAATCAGCGATAATATTTCAGGAGCTAGAATTGGATATGTTAAATTTTTAGATCCTCAAGGAATAATTCACGGATATTGGCTATATTTATCGGACAATAGTGGATATTATTTTGATGGTGATCCAACTGAAGTAGTTGAGTATACATTTAAGATAACTTTACCGAAAGGTAGTGCTCCAGGTATATGGGGTATATATGAAATATCAGTTACAGATTTTGCATTAAATTCTTCTGTATATGATTTTACAGAAACAATTCACTTTGAGATTAGTTAATTTTATTTAAATAAAGTATAAAAAAGATGGTGTGATTTAATCCGGAAAAATCCGAATTATTTCACACCACCTTTTATTATTATTTTTGTTTTAAAACAGCCAATGCCGCTTCATATTGAGGCTCTTTTGTAATTTCAGTTAGATATTCAGTGTAAATTACCTTGTTATTCTCGTCAACAATAATAACACTTCTCGTTAATAATCCTAATTCATTAATATAAGTACCAGTTGCTTCAGCGAAAGAATGATATTTATAGTCTGATAATGTTTTAACCTTACTAACACCGTTTGCTCCACACCATCTAGCCTGAGCAAATGGTAAATCCATACTTATTGTGTAAATACCAGCAACACCTTCAATTTTACTTGCACTTGCATTAAATGTTCTAACCTCTAAATCACAAACAGGAGTGTCTAGTGAAGGAACACTTAAAAAAACTTTTTTACCTTTAAGATTTGATAAGTTAATCTCATTTAATCCGTTATCTACAACAACAAAATTATTTAGTGTATCACCAATATTTAATTGTTTTCCTTTTAAAGTCATTTTATTTCCTTGAAATGTAATATTCATTATTAATACCTCCATTTTGCTGTAAATATATCATATTTTCGTTTTAAATAAAAATGATTTGCTTACATATTGATAAAAGAATAATTAGAATCTATAATGTATCTTATAATAGATGTTTGAGGTACATTACAAATGATTAAACAAAATTTACATACACATTCATTGTTTTGCGATGGTAAAAATAGTATAGAAGAGATAGTTAATGAGGCTATTAAAAAGAATTTTAGTATTTTAGGTTTTTCTAGCCATGGAGAGATAAATGTTGATGGCGTATCTAAAATTAAACATGCGGATTTAGAAAGATACAAAGAAGAAGTGAAGATGGTTAAGGATAAATACAAATCACAAATTAATATCTTTTTAGGAATCGAAGAAGATGTTGCAGGAGAAAGATATTTAGAAGGATTTGACTATATTATAGGAAGTTGCCATCTTTTAGGAAATATGGCTATTGATAATTCAAAAAAAGGCTTTATTGAGCTTTTTAATGATAAATACAAAGGAAATATTTATGCCTTGGTAAAGGATTACTTTAAAGAAATATCTAAGCTTTGTACTTATAAAGAAGTTGATATAATTGGACATTTAGATTTGTACTCAAAATATAATGAGGAAGAGGAATTTTTTAATTTTTCAGATCAAAAATATTTATCTATGGTTTATAAAATGGTAGATGAAATAATAGTGTCTAATAAAATAATTGAAATTAATACAGGCGCAATTGCAAGGGGACATCGTAAAAGTGCTTATCCGCATAAGAATATTTTAGAGTATATGGCTAAAAAGAACGCAAAAATCATTTTGAATAGTGATTGTCATGATAAGGATTTTTTAGATTGTGCTTATCTTAAAACGATAGAGTTACTAGAAAAGATAGGCTTTAAAGAAATTATGGTTTTAACAGAAAATGGCTTTGTTTCAAAGAGCATTACTGAGTTTAGATAAATATATAAAAAGAGATAGTATTATGTTATAATCTAAGAAGGTGATTAATATGGATAAAGAAAAATTATTTTTAAGCGAGCTTACAAGGCTTAGAGATAGGCTTCGTAATGAAAGTAAATCGCAAAGTGAACCTGTAGTTTGTGAGGATTCTTCTTTAAAAAAGCTAGCTAAAGAGATGCCTACAACTAAAGAGGGTATTCTAAAAATTGAAAAGATAGATTATCGTTATTTGCCATATTTTCTTAATACAATAAAAAGACTAAAGGAAAGTAGTACTAATTTTGTTGATTTAACTTTAAAGGCTAAAAAGACTTTAATAGAATTAGAAAAGAAATTAGTTGATATCAATAAACGTAATCGTATGCTTTATTTGCCAAAGCTACCTTTGACGGCATTTGATTTGACAAAGTTAGATGTTGATCCTTTTGATATTTTATTTAGGAAAAAGGTTGTCAAAATAACTGTTAAAAATGAAGAAGCTTATAAAACCTTAAATGGAATTTGTCGTGATGTATTAAAAAATTATCGTGATAGAGGACTAATGGATTTATATGTTGGTTACCCTTTTGTTAAGGGAAAGATTAATAATGATGATTTCTATATTCATGCACCTTTAGCACTATTTCCGATAAAAATAGAAAAAGAAATTGATTATATAACCTTGAGATTAGACTTAAGCAAAGATATTACTTATAATACACATTTATTGCTTGCTAATTACAAATTTAAAGAGATAAATAAACCATTACCTAATGTTATAATTGATGATTTAGATCAAAATCATTTTATAAATAATTTAATAGATTTTTATGCTAGTGAAGGCATTAGATTTTATGCTAAACATGATCGCCTTTCTAGTTTTATTCCTTTGCGTGACAACGAACTAAAATACTTTAGCCCAGGTGATTTTTCTTTAGAGGGATATGCTGTATTAGGTCGTTTTTCTTCATATTCTACTGTTATTCAAAACGATTTTGAATTAATGCTTGAAGAAGGAATTTCATCACCTATTTTATTAGCACTTTTAGATAATGTAGGTCTTAAAGAAAAAGATATGCCTAAGGTAACTGAAGAGGAGCTATCATATGTTGGAGATTTAAATAGCTCCCAAGAAGAAGTTATTGAAAAGATTAATAGAAAAGATGCCTTAGTGGTAGAAGGTCCCCCTGGCACTGGTAAAAGTCAAACTATTACTAGTTTAGTAACAAATTACGTTTTAGACGGAAAAAATGTTTTGATAGTATCAGAAAAAAAGGCGGCCCTAGATGTTGTTTATTCAAGACTTGGCACTTTAAATAAGTACGCACTGCAAATTGATGATATTAACGATAAAAATAGTTTCTATGAAAGTTTAAATCACTTATTAGCATATGAGGATAAGGATTATAGCTCCCCTGATTTAGATAATGTTAACAAAGAAATTACTAAATATATGGAACGCTTCAATAAAATTGAAGAAACTTTCTATAGTGATTCATCTTTAGGGGTTCCGGTGGCTAAGCTTTATCAAACAGCTCACTGCTATGATTTAAATGTTCCAAATGATAAGCAAGAATATAATTTGCTTTCCGATGCTTTATCTAGCTATTCATTTGCAGGGTTTACATATCAAGAAGTCAAAGGAGCCTATAATAAGCTTTCTGATGATCAAATATATCAAAAACTATCATGCTATAAAGAATATGAAAATACATGGCTTAGTCATTTGAAGGAAGGACTATCAGCGATTCAAATTGTTGATTTACGCGATGAAGCAAAAAAATTAGCGAATAAAATAGATAATTATAATAACTCACGAGGTATTTCTAAACTTGGTAAAAAAGGTTCTATAAAGAAGGAATGCAGTCTTTTTGTTAGCAAATACTTTTTACATAATAATAAATCTGAAAAAAATCTTTTGTTAGAAAACAGCTTAAATCCTGATGATTTGTATTTTTACGATACATTTATGAGCGCAAAAAAGATATTTGCTAGTCTAACACCTAAGGAGAACTATTATTTAGAAGCTTTAATTTGTGTGGTTAAAAATGTAGAACATGATTATCTTAAAGCTAATGGTAAACTTTTAAATTATATATTTTATTTGATGCTTACAGCATTTGAAAATGATCACAGTGATGTTTTAGCTGATATTAGGAATTATCAAGAAATTGTTAATACATTAGATTCTTTATTTGCTAATAAAAAGAAAAATGTCAAACTCCAAGTTGAGGCAAAATTAGCTAACCTAGTTAAAACAAATATTTTAGATAGTTCTAATTATGAAGAAATAAATCATAATATTAATAGTAGTAAGCGTAAATATAATATCAAGCGTTTTATAAACAAGTATTATGATGAACTTCAAAATGGTATAAGAATTTGGTTGATGACACCTGAAGTAGTATCTGAAATTTTTTCTTTATTTGGTAGTTCATTTGATTTAGTAATATTTGATGAGGCATCACAGCTATATATTGAAAAAAGTATTCCTACTATTTTTAGAGCGAAAAAACTTGTTATTGCTGGTGATAGTAAACAGCTTAGACCTTCAAGTCTTGGATCAGGTCGTCTAGAATATGATTTAGATGAATATGATGAAGATAATATAGCATTAGAGGAGGAAAGCTTGCTTGATTTAGCACGCTACAAGTTTTTACCTCCTGTAGTTTTAAATTTCCATTATCGTTCTAAATATGAAGAGTTAATTGCATTCTCAAATTATGCTTTCTATGAAGAAAATTTATATGTTTCTCCTAATACTATTGATATGGTTAATAGACCAATTGAGGTGTATAAGTTAGATAATGGTAGATGGGAAAATCGTCGCAATATACCTGAAGCCTTGAAAGTTATTGAAATATTAAAGGATTTCTTTAAAAATAGAAAAAATAACGAAACAATAGGTATTATTACTTTTAATAGTCAACAACGTGATTTAGTAGAAGATTATATAGATTTAGAAGCTTCAAAGGATAGCGAATTTGCCGTTAAGGTAAAAGAGGAAATGGCTAGAAAAGAAAATGGTGAAGATATTGGTCTTTTCGTTAAAAATATAGAAAACGTTCAAGGCGATGAGCGTGATGTTATTGTCTTTTCGGTTGCTTATGCTAAAAATGAACAAGGCAGATTTATTCAAAATTTTGGTTGGCTAAATCAAAAGGGTGGCGAAAATCGTTTAAATGTTGCGATTACAAGAGCACGTAAGAAGGTAATTGTAGTCACATCTATTTTACCTACAGATTTAAAAATGGATAAAAATGTTAATAATGGTCCTAAATATTTGAAAAAGTATTTAGAGTATTGCTTTGAAATTAGTAATAAAGACAATCGTAATGCTAAGCAAACTCTTTATTCATTACATGAAAGTGATTACTTTAATAATAAAACATTAGAAATAATTAAAGAAGTATACCAAGAAATTAGAAGAAGAGGTTTTACTGCTTTAGCAAATGTTGGTATAGGAAAATATAGTATTGATATTGCTGTAAAACAAGATGATAAATATATTTTAGGTATTGAGTTTGATACTAAACTATTCAAAGAAGGATATAAGAGTAGGGAAAGGGATTATTTCAGACAAAAATATCTAGAATCTAGAGGTTGGAATATTTATCGTGTATGGTCTATGAATTGGTGGAAGTCTAAAGAAACAGAAATAAATCGAATTATGGATACAATTTATAGTTTATGTTCAAAAAATGAATATTTAATAGAAGAATAGGAGAATATATGCCCACAAAAACCTTTTTTAACTTGCCAAAAGAAAAGCAAACTAAAATTATAGCAGCAGCAAGACAGGTTTTTGCAAATAAGGACGTTGAAGACGTAAAAATTTCTGATATCGTGAGTAAAGCTAGTATTCCAAGAGGAAGCTTTTATCAGTATTTTTCAGATCTTAATGATTTGTTTTTATATGTTTTTTATGAGCATTGGTCATGTCTTGAGCAGGTTGTCGATAATATGCCTAAGGCAGATAATATTTATGATGTTTTTAGGAATTCTTTGTATGCACTATATCCATATTATATGAAAAGAGAAACGAATGAATTAGTTAGAAAATCAGTTTTCTATATAAAAAAGGATAATGCATTATGGCTTAAGAGAAATGAAAAACTTAGAGCTAGGCTAAAAAGTTTTAAGGATATAGCTATAAAACAAGGTATAAGTTTACCTGATAAGGAGCTAGATTTATTCATATCACTTTTAAATAAAATTAAGGATGATTTGATGGATACAGCTTATGAAAATGGCTGGTCTTTAAATAGAGTTCTAGAAACTTACGATAAATATATTTCGTTTTTTAGGTTTTGAATTAATGACTTAAAATGACAAAATTAGAGAAAAATGTCATTTTAAGTCATTTTTTTTTGTTATTTTAGAAGAAAAAACGAATATTCTTATATTGAAAACGTTTGCAAAATGAATAATAGTATTGAATGATGAATGAAATATCATATAATAATGATTAATTAAAAGAAAAGGAGAGATAAAAATAAAAATCAAAAATAAAATTTCAAATCTTGTGGTAAGTGCTGTTTTTTTAGCGGCATTAGCTTCTTGTGATGGAGGAGAGACATCATCTGGAACAACATTCCGTTATGTTACTGCTAGTGAAATTACATCTCTCGATTATCAATATTATAGTGGGGTTTGGGTAACAGATATCACAAGCAACGCCTATGAGGGATTGTTAAGAGATGAAGGCGGTATTATAGTAGAAGGTATGGCAGATACTTATACGATAAGCGATGATGGCTTAACTTATACCTTCCATATTCGTGATGATGCAGCTTGGACAGATGGAACTAAGATTACTGCTCAAACATTCTATGATTCATGGTTAGAATTATTAAAGAAAACTGATTCAGCTCAAAATCAATTTACTAATTACTTTATGGTAGAAAGTGAAACTAAACCAGAAGGAAAGGATTATGTTACTTATACAAGTGATGGTAAGGAAACATATCGTTATTTAGATGTAGTAGCTGATGGAAATACATTAACAGTTAAGGTTAATGTTGCCGGTGAATATGTAAAGCAAATATTTGCTCAACCTGCACTAGCAGCTTTACCTGTAGATGCAGTTAATGAAGCAGGTGGAAGTGATAAATATTTCCAAACTGCAGGAACAGTATTCAATGGACCATTTGAAATAACTGAATGGAAGAAAAATGATATTGTTAAATTAGAAAAGAATGAAGACTATTGGAATGCAGAAAATGTAAATGTAGATAATTTAGAATTCTATTATATTCCAAATGCTCAAACAGCAGTCCAAATGTATTTATCAGGACAAGTAGATATGGTACGCCTAACAGGTGATACAATTGACACATATAGTAGTAGATCAGATGCTTATCAAGTTGAATCAGGAAGCAATGGTATGTTGCAATTTGATATGCGTGGTTCTACCGATGAGACTGGTAAATTTTTAAATAATCGTAATTTCCAACTTGCTTTATCAAATATTATTGATCGTGAAGAATTTGTAATGGCTGCTTATGGTGCATCTTATAAACCAACAGTAGAATATATTCCAACATCAATGCCTGGATATGTTGATGAAAATGGTGATCATAAGAAATCAGATGCTAATGTTGATGTAAATTCACCATATAGCTTAAAGGCTAATGAAGAAGAAGCAAATCGTTATCTAGAATTAGCTTTAGAAGAACTAGGATACACTAAAGAGCAACTTGCTAGTTTAGAATTTAAGATTATTCAAAATGCTTCTAATACTACAACTGGTAAATTAGCTGCTGAATATATGCAATCTGTATTCAAGAAGCTTGGTGTAAATTGTACTATTGAACCTCTTTCAAATTTCTGGTCAGTAATTCGTGGTGATTCAGGTATGCGTTATGATTTCTATGTTGCTGCTAACGGTCCTGATTTAAATGATCCAATGACTTATTTAAGTACTATGAATGGAAAAGGAAATTATGCTGATAACTTTATGCATTGGCAATCAGAAGATTACGCAGCTCTTCTAGAAGCGGTTGTTAATTGCAAAGATGAGGATAGAAAAGATTGCTTAGTAGCATGTGAATCATATTTATTAAATAATGGACCATTCTTACCTTTATTCTTTGCAACTGATACTTATTTAGTTTCTGATGCATGGGAAAATGTAAACTTCTCAGGAAGCAAGGTTTACTTTACTTTTGTTAAAGCAAAATAGAGTTGATTAAGCTTAACGTCAAGGCGTTAAGCTTAATTTTTAAGGAGGGAATAATATGGAAGTTTTATCTTTAAAGGAGCAATATGAACAATTTGACTTAACGCTAAAAGATAGATTAGATAATCTTTTACCTAAATTAATGAAGGAAACAAATGTATCAATGTGGGTAGTAATTTGTGAAGAATATAATGAAGATCCTGTTTTCTTTTCACTAGTACCAGGTAAAGTTGATACTGCTAGTCATCCTACTATTTTAGTGTATGAGTTAATGGAAAATGATAAAGTTAAAAGAGTTAGTATCGGTGGTCATCGTGACTTTGGTGATATGTATCCGGTTATTGTTTGGAATCCAGATGGGAAGAGTAAATTCGAACTTTTAAAGGAATATATTTTAGAAGAAAATCCTACAAATGTAGCTCTAAATTATTCTAAGCAAAATCAATTTGCAGATGGTTTAACAAAGGGATTATATGATAAATATGCAGAAGTAATGCCAGATGAAGTTATGAATAAAACAATTTCTGCTGAACCTTTAGTCGTAAGATGGCTTGAAACAAAAACACCAAAAGAATTGTTACGTTATCAAGCAGTTTGCAATTTAGCAAAGGAAATAATAGATGAAGCCTTCTCATCTAAGGTTATTACTCCTGGAGTAACCACTACTGATGATGTGGAATGGCACATTATGGAGAGAATAAAAAAATTTGGACTAGGTTGTTGGTTTAATCCAACAATCGATGTTCAAAGGGGTAAATTTTTAGAGGGTAGAAATCGTCATGAAATAATATTGCCAGGTGATATATTACACTGTGATGTAGGTATTAAATATATGCAGCTTTGTACAGATACTCAAAGAATAGTATATGTGCCTAAAGAAGGAGAAACGAAGGTTCCTGATGAGTATTTAGAAGCCTTTAAGATTGGTTTAAGATGGCAAAAAATTGTTGCTTTAAATTGTATAAAAGGTAGAACAGGTGATGAAATTTTACTAGCCTCATACAAGATGGCAAAAGAAGAAGGAATTGAAGCACAACTTTATAGTCATCCGATTGGATACCATGGTCATGGTTGTGGCCCTGCCTTTGGTTTGTTTTATAAGAAGGGTGCAATTGGTGGACATGGTTTATATAAGTTAAACTATGATACATGCTACGCATTAGAATTAAATTGTAAGGTACCTATTAAGAGTTGGAACAATCAAAAATTTCATGTATTCATGGAAGAAACGGTTTGTTTCCAAAAGGATGGAGAATTATGTTATTTAATGCCAGGATATGATGAATTCAAATTAGTAAGGTAGGTGGCAGTATGGGAAAATACATTTTGAAGAGGGTTTTAATTACTATTGTTACAATTGCAGTTTTAATAGTATTTACATTTTTTGCTATGAAACTTATACCAGGTGATCCTTTTAATAGTGCTACTATTACTGAGGATATTTATGAGCAACTAATGCATACATATGGTTTAGATAAGCCAGTTTTCCTTCAATTTGTTATTTATATCACTAATTTATTAAAGGGTGATTTTGGAGTTTCTATTACATATCGTGGAAGGGCGATATGGGAGTTTATTGTTGAAGCATTTCCAATATCTATGGATCTTGGTTTAAGAGCTTTAATATTTTCTTTATTAGTCGGAATAGGACTTGGTGTTGTAGCTGCTTTGAATCGTAATAAGCCACTTGACTATGTTTCTATTACAATTGCAGTTATTGGAATTTCTGTACCTTCATTTGTCTTTGCTTCTTTGTTGCAATATTTTTTAGCATACAAGCTAGAACTTTTACCAATCGCACGTTGGACAAATGAAGCTAGTAAGATTTTGCCAACGCTCGCCTTGTCACTTCCTACATTAGCAAGATTTGCACGAATGATGCGTACATCAATGCTTGATGTAATTGGTAGTGATTATGTTAAGACTGCAAAGTCAAAAGGTTTAAGTAAGAAAAGCATCGTTTTGAAGCATGAATTAAGAAATGCGATTTTACCTATTGTTACTATTCTTGGTACAACTACAGCTTCATTATTGACAGGTTCATTTGTAGTAGAGAGTATCTTTTCTATTCCAGGAATTGGTAAATATTTTGTTGATTCAGTTAATAATTTAGATTACCCATTAATCATGGGACTTACAATTTTTTATGGTAGTTTTTTAGTTATTATGAATTTGTTAGTCGATATTTTATATGGTTTCATAGATCCAAGAATTAAAGTATAGGAGGTGTAGTTATGCAAAAGGAATTAAATTTATATGAACAAGTCGGAATAGATATTACAGAAAGTGAAAAAATAGCTCGTCCTAGCTTAACATTCTTCCAGGATGTTGTTAGACGCTTCTTCCATAATAAAGTAGCTTTTATAATGTTTGTTCTTCTAATAGTATTGTTTTTATTTTCAATTTTTGCTCCTATATTTTCATCATGGGATTATGGACAGGAAAATGCTGCACTAATACTAGAGGCTAAGAAAACAGGTAATATGGCATTATTAGCACCTTCTAAAACTCATTGGTTTGGCGTTGATAATTTAGGTCGTGACCTATGGGTAAGAACTTGGATGGGTGTTAGATATTCATTGTTAGTTGGTGTAGTTACAGCTTTAATATCAGGAAGTATTGGTATTATTATAGGTTGTATCGCAGGATATTTTGGTGGAAAAGTAGATATGGTTATAATGCGAATTATAGATGTCTTGAATGCTGTTCCATATCTGATTTTTGTTATTATCATTATGATTGTGTTAGGTAAGGGAGTCATCTCCATTATAGTTGCTCTTGCAGTCACTAGCTGGCTTGGAATGGCAAGGCTAGTAAGAGGACAAATTCTTCAATTGAAGAATGAAGATTATGTGTTAGCTGCAAAGGCCTTAGGAACGCCTCCTATTAAAATAATATTAAAGCATTTGATCCCCAATACAATGGCCATTATTATAGTTCATCTTTCAATGGCTATTCCAAGTGCAATTTTCTCAGAGGCCTTTTTAAGCTTTTTGGGCATTGGTATCCAAGCTCCACAAACTTCATTAGGTCAGTTGATTTCTAATGGTGTCAGCAATATGATGACATACCCTTACCAATTGATTATTCCAGCTATTATTATTTCTGTAATAATTTTAGCTTTACAGTTAATTGGTGATGGCCTAAGAGATGCATTAGATCCAAAATTAAGAAAGTAGGTGTTTTTATGCAACCTTTACTAGAAGTAAAAGATTATTCAATTAGTTTTTCAACATATAATGGCGAAGTTAAAGCTGTTCGTGATGCTTCATTTAGCGTTGGAAGACAAGAAATATTAGCGATAGTTGGTGAATCTGGTAGTGGAAAAAGTGTTATTACACAAACAATGCTAAAATTAACACCTGGTATTGTTAAAAGTGGTAGTGTTATTTTTGATGGTAAGGATATTACAAATGCATCTGAAGCAGAATTAAGAAAAATAAGAGGTAAAGATGTAGGAATTATTTTCCAAGATGCTATGACAGCTTTAAATCCAACTATGAAAATAGGTAAACAAATTGCTGAATGCATTATGCTACATCAAAAATGTAAGCCTGAAGAGGCTAAGCAAAAAACATTAGATTTATTAAAATTGGTTGGTATTAACAATGTTGAAAAACGTTACAATCAGTACGTTTTTAATCTATCTGGTGGTATGAGACAAAGAGTAATGATTGCAATGGCATTATCATGTGAACCAAAACTTTTGATTGCAGATGAGCCTACTACCGCTTTGGATGTAACAATTCAAGCCCAAATTTTAGATTTGCTTTCAGAATTAGTAAAAAAAGTAAAATGTTCAATTATACTTATTACTCATGATTTAGGAGTAGTAGCTTCTAAAGCAGATAGAATTGTTGTTATGTATGCAGGTAGACCTGTAGAGGTAGGGTCAGCCCATGATATTTTTTATAATCCTAAGCATCCTTATACGAAAGGATTATTACGCTCAATACCTCGTTTAGATAGTAATAGTAAGGAAGAGTTATATTCAATAGTTGGTACACCACCTGATGCTATTAATCCACCACTTGGTTGTACTTTTTCTCCAAGATGTAAGTTTTGTATGAGAATTTGCAAAGAACAAGTTCCAAGCTATAAAACTCTTAACGAAGGACATATATCCTCATGCTTTTTATTAGATGAGGGAGCTAAAGAGGTAAGAAAAAAATTTGAGGAGGAATAATTATGAATGATAAAAAAGTTATTCTAAAAGCCCAAAATTTATCAGAATATTTTTATTTAAATAAAAAAGACACTCTAAAGGCTGTTGATCAAGTAAGCTTTGAGGTATATGAAGGAGAAACACTAGGAATAGTTGGTGAATCTGGTTGTGGAAAAACAACATTAGGAAGAGCATTACTTCAACTTTATCATCCTACTAGTGGTAATGCAATTTACTATGGTAAGAAAGTTACTGAAATGTGTCCACACTACTACTATGATACTATTTCTAATCTTCCTAAGGCTAAGGCTAAACTTACAAATTTAGAAAAAAGATTAGCAAAGCTAGTTGAAGATTTCGAAAATGAAAAGAAAAATCCTAGTAGTATAAATTTTAGAAGAAAAGCTGCCGAAAAGGCTGATTTGTGTTTAATAAAGGCAAAGAAAATTCAGGACGATACATGGAATAAGTATCAAGTGTGGATTGAATGTGATTCTATACATACCGTAAAAAAAATACCAAGAGCGTCAATAGATATTGAACGTCAAGAGGCTCAAATTGAAGTAATTGAACAAGAACTAAAGAATTTTGAACCTGATGAATTAGGACATTTACCTGAAAAGTATTATAAGATGTCTAATAATTTAGAAAAGTTAAAGGAAGATACAGAAAAGAAAATACGCATTGTAAGAGATAATGTCGTAGATAATAATATTAATTTAACCTTTAAGCTTTTATATGCGGTTTGTAAGGAAAAGGTGAATGCACTAAAACTAGAAAAAGAAGCTAAAAATATTGATGATTATATCAATTTTACAAAATATAAGAAAAAGATTAGAGCAGTTAAAAGAAAAATAGAAGATTTAAAAAATGAGATTGCAGAATCAGTTGGTTCTCTTTTCTTAGCACCTGATTTAGCATTAGTGTCTAGCCTTTTAGTAAAGTTATTAAAGAATCCTAATGATTTAGAAACAAAAAAAGAATTAGATTCTATAAAAGAAGCTATTCCTAATAATAAGCAAAAAGAACGCTACGACTCATTATATGAAGAAGGAATCAATTTATGTCGTTTGACAAATAAAGAATTGAATTATTTACGTAAAGATTTACAATTTATTTTTCAAGACCCATATTCATCCTTAGATCCTAGAATGACAGTAAGAGAGATTATTAGGGAGGGAATGAAAAATCATAAGCTTTATAATAATTCAAAAGAAGAACAAACAAAAGCAGTAATGAAACTTCTTGAGGTTGTTGGTTTAAATAAAGATCATGCTGATCGTTTCCCACATGAATTTTCAGGTGGTCAACGTCAAAGAGTTGGAATTGCCCGTGCTTTAGCTTTAAATCCTAAAATTATAGTTTGCGATGAGCCTACAAGTGCTCTTGATGTTTCTATTCAAGCTCAGGTAGTAAACTTGTTGAAGAAGCTACAAGAAAAAAATGCTTTAACATATATTTTTATAGCTCACAATATTTCATTAGTTAAATATATTTCTGATAGAATAATCGTTATGTACTTAGGTAAAATAGTTGAAATTGCACCATCAGATGAGATATTCTCTAATTTTGTGCATCCTTATACTGAAGCCTTGATGTCAGCAATACCTATACCTGATCCGATTGTAGAAAACACACGTGAAAAAATAAAATTAGAAGGCGAAATCCCAAGTCCTATTAATACAAGTGAAATTGGTTGTATGTTTAGAAAACGTTGTCCTTATTGTACTGAGGAATGTGAAACAAAACGAATGGTTTTAAAAGAAATAAAAGAAGGTCACTTTGCAGTATGTGATAGGGCATATCATGGAAAGTAAACGTAATTTAGCGCTAGGAATAATATTTATTATTCTTTCCTCACTTGGATTTGCTTGTAATCAAGCTATATCTAATGCAATAGGGCAAAGAGTAGGAGTGTTTCAGAAGATGACTATCCATAATCTTGTTGGTATGGTAGTCTTCTTCTTTATCCTATTAAAGACTAAAGAGGGTTTTATAGGAAAATCAAAGGGTTTGATATTTCTAAGAGCTCTTTTTGGATGCTTATCAACTATATTTGTTGTAATTGCGACTACATATTCTAAGCGTTCAGCTTTCGACATAGGAGTATTAACCTCAACATCAGCAATTTTTACTATGCTATTTGCAGGTTTATTTTTACATGAAAAAATAAGGATTCCCCAGTATATTGCTATTTTAGTATGCTTTGTTGGTGTGGTCATTATTGTCAATCCTAATGCCGATTTCTTATTAGATCCGTTTGCCATTTTTGCTCTTTTAGGAGCGTTAGCTGCAGGATTAGCCTATACAATTGTAAGAAAATTAAATGGAAAAGCTACTCCTAATACATTAGTATTTTTTTATAGTACATTTTGTGTTGTTGTTTCACTTCCAATATTCTTAATAAAAGAGATATATCTTGAGCATGGCTCATTTTGCTCAATTAATGATTTTTTTCTTTTGTTAGGAATGGGTGTATGTGCAACTTTAGGACAATTATTTTTAGGATTTGCCTATAAATTTGCAGAAGCATCAAAGGTTTCTCCATTTTCTTATTCACAAAATATTTTCTCATTATTAATTTCACTTGTGATATTAAATCAAACAATTAGCTGGAATTCCTATGTAGGGGCAGCATTAATAATAATAGCCAACTTATTTAATGTTTTCTATAACAATTGGTTAATAAAAAAATATTTAGAATTGACATAGGAGGAGTTATAGATGAATATTCAACGAGAGAAAATTTCTCAGGCAAAAAAAATTTTAGAAGAAGAAAAATGTGATTTATGGCTTACTATTGGTAGAGAAACTTCTATGAATAGTGATCCAATAATACCATTAGTATCAGGTAATGAATTTGGCGGTATGTCTGCTCTTTTAATTACCAAAGAAGAGGCAGTTATTTTAGCATCAACATTAGATGCATTAGGCTTTAAACAAAAAGAATGCTTTGATAAGGTAATTGATTATCAAAATAATTTTGAAACAGCATTTTTAGAAAACTTAAAAAAGATAAATCCTAAGAGCATTGCTATAAATTATTCAACTAGTAATGTTGCTGCTGATGGCTTAAGTCATGGTATGTATTTATACTTAGTAGATTTTTTTAATAAAAACAATTTGAATTATAATCTTATAAGTTCAGAAAAAATAATTGCTAAGTTAAGAGGTAGAAAAAGCCCAGGCGAAATTGCCTTATTAGAAGAAGCTTCTAGAAAAACTATGATAATTTTAAGAGAAGTTAAAGATTTTATCAAAGAAGGAGTTTCCCAAAAGGATATTTGGAAATTTTGTCAAGATAGAATAGAATTTTATAATGTTGGTCAAGGCTGGGAAAAAAGTCAAAATCCCGGTGTCTTTATAGGCCCCAATCCAGTTATAGGTCATGCAGGACCAGGGGATAGAAAAGTAAAGAAGGGCGAATTAATCAATCTAGACTTTGGAATTAGAGTAAATGGTTATTGTTCAGATATTCAAAGAACCTACTATTTACTTGAAGATGGCGAAACTGATATACCTGAGATTTATAAAAAACACTTTAAAAATTTACAAAATGCTATTGATGAGGCTATGAAGCTAATGAAACCAGGTGTATGCGGTAGAATACCACATGAAAAAGTTTATAATGGCTTATTAGAAATGGGTTACAAAAAAGAAGAAATTATGCGTTTTGGCTTTGGACATCAAATTGGGCAATACGCACATGATGGTGGTGTCTCAATGGGAAGAAGAACGAAAGATAATGAACTTTTAGATGATAATATGACTATTACCGTTGACTCAAATTTATGGTTAGATAGAGGAAGAATTGGCCAAGAGGATGTAGCAATCGTTACTCCAAATGGAGCAAAATTTTTATCAGAGCGACAAACCGAAATATGGCTTTGTAAGAATAAATAGGAGGTAAATTATGACTTTAGAATTATTGAAAGAATTATCAGAAATAGATGGAACTCCTGGCTTTGAAAAAGAAGTTAGAGATGTAATGAAAAGAGAATTTAATAAGGTAGCAGATGAAATTACATTTGATAAATTAGGTTCTGTAATAGGCATATTAAATGGAGATGTATCAGGCCCAAGAATTATGATAACAGGACATATGGATGAAACTGGATTTATGGTAAATGATATAACTAATGATGGTTTCATTAAATTTCAAGTTAATGGTGGTTTTTGGAGTCAAGTTTTATTATCTCAAAAAGTTACAATAACTACACGAGAAGGTAAAAAGTATACAGGTGTAATTGGTTCAAAACCTCCTCATATTTTATCACCAGAAGATAAGAGTAAGCCATTTGACATTAAGGATATGTTTATAGATATTGGTGTTTATTCAAAAGAAGAAGCAGTTTCTTTAGGAATAAGAACAGGCGATATGATTACTCCAAAAACAGATTTTGAAGTTTTAGGTAATAAAGATTTTGTTTTAGGAAAAGCATGGGATTGTAGAATTGGTTGTGCCGCTTTAATTGAAATAATGAATCGTTTAAAGGGAACAAAAATTCCTAATACATTATACGCAGTAGGAACTGTTATGGAAGAAGTTGGATGTAGAGGTGCACAAGTATCAGCCTATAAAATCAAACCTGATATTGGTATTGCTATTGATGTTGGTATCGGAAATGATATTCCTTCAGGAGACGGATTACATTGTAAATTAGGCGAAGGTCCACAAATATTAATATATGATTCAGGTACAGTTGGTCATCGTTATTTAAGAGAACTTTTAGAGAGTATCTGTGATGAAAAAAAGATAAAATACCAGTCAGCTATTTTAAAAGGAGGAGCCACTGATGCTAAATCAATTAGTTTGGCAAATGATGGTACACCTTCTTTATCTATTTGCTTGCCAGCACGTTATATTCATTCTCATACATCAATTATTAACTTAAAGGATTTTGAAGCGACTGTTGAGATGCTAGTTGAGCTAATTAAGCGCTTAGATAGTAAAACAGTTCAAAAATTAACCTATGAATACTAATTTAGAAAAGTATATGGAATTAATTCTAATAAGGGGGATTAATTTCAAAGAAAATGATTATGTGATTGTTCGAGCTGACAAATGTATGGCTGAATTTACTAATGAATTTATTTCTTACTGTTATAAGAAAAAGGCCAAAAAAGTATTTTTATTTGAAACAGATTTGCTAGCTGATGCTAAGTGGTTAATTGATGCAAATATTTCGGATATTAATGAAAGAAAGTTGTCATATAATTTAGAAATATATGAAATAATGAAGGAATATAAAGCTTCTTGCATTACATTTGTAGGTACGAGTCCTTATATTTTTGATAATGTCACAAGTACTAAGAAAAATCTTTATTTAGAACGTTCTAGTCTAAATAAAAATTTAATTAGAGAGGCACGTTTTAGCTTTGGCTGTAAAACAACAATAGTTGGAGTTGCGAATGAATCATGGGCTAGTGTTATTTATCCTGATGATAATCCAATAGAAGCTAAAAACAAATTATGGGAAGCTATCTTTAGAGTTACTTATACTACAGCTGATGATCCTATTTTAGCATGGGAAAAGCATATGTTAGACCTCCAAAAAAGAAGGCAAAAACTAAATGCACTAAATTTAGTTAAGCTTTACTATAAGGATGACAAGACAGATTGTAGTTTTGTGCTACATGCTGGCTGTGGATTTGGTGGTGGACTAGCTGATGGATGTGATGTAAAAGAAACAAATAATCCTAATATTCCTACAGAAGAAATATACCACACTCCTTATAAATACGGAGTTAATGGCACTATTTATGCATCATTACCATTAAATCATAATGGCAACTTGATTAAGGATTTTTACTTTACATTTGAAAATGGTAAAATTGTTTCCTTTGATGCTAAGGAGGGTAAAGAAGTTTTAGAAGGACTTCTAAATTCGAGTCCAAATGCTAGATACTTAGGGGAAATAGCATTAGTACCATTAGATAGTCCTATTTATAAGGAAGGAATTATTTTTTACAATACTCTTTTTGATGAAAATGCCTGTTCTCATTTAGCATTCGGAATGGCTTTTAAGGAAAATATTAAGCATTCTTCAGGAATGACTAGTGAAGAATTAGATCAATTTGGCATAAATCAAGCAAGTATACACATTGACTTTATGGTTGGTAGTGATAAACTATCAATAATAGGTGAGGATAAGGAACACAATAAATATCCGATTTTAATTAACGGAAAGTGGGCCTTTTAGCGAAGTGTTAGGTGGGATAGAGTGAGTAATTTTATAGCTAATTTAAAAATAATACTAGAAAAAGAAAATATATCATTAGATAAATTAGGGAATCTTTTAGCAATAAAAAAACAAGATTTATATTCATATTTAGATGGTAAGCAAGAGTTTAGCTTGAAAGAAAAAAATAAAATAGCTTTGTTCTTAGGAATTGATTTAAAAAAATTAGAAGAAGAAAAGCTAGATATTGTAGAGAAATTGGTTGAAAAAAGATTCTATAAATTTATAAATATAAGCTATTTGACCTTATTTTATCTCATTGCTATGGTTTTGACTTGGACATTTAGTAAGATATTTAATTATATTCTTTTAATTGCAAGCATTATATCAATAGTTGCAATATGCTTAGAGATATTTAGAGTAAAACCTATTATTTTAAAACTAAAAGAAAATGAAAAGATTTACCTAGAGCGTAATAGTGGTAATAATATTATCGTTATTTGTAGTATTTTTTGGCTTCTATGCTTGATGCTATTTAGCTTATTTTATTTACCTAATATCTATGCAATTTTAGCTTTTCTTTGTTTTTTAATAAGTTTAGGCTCAGTTTGCTATTATTTATTATTATCACTTTATGAAAGAATAGAGAAAGTAAGTTTATGGTCAAATTTAATTTTATTATTGCCATTCTTATTCATAAATGTAGGAATAGGTATATTAATATCAACATTTGAATTAGAACTTTGGCTTTTAATTTTAGTTATGATTGTGAATTTATTTTTAATACTTTCTGAAACGTATATGATTTTTAATCTATCAAAATACAAAGTAATTGTGATAAATGAAAAAAATTTAGAAAAAAGATATGTAAACATATAAAATTAATAAAAACACCATGAATCTAGTCTATGTAAAATTATAAAGACTCATGGTGTTTTTATTATCTGATAAAAAAGTATCTAATTAAGTGATATTAATTATAAGAAATAACCCAAATTAGTTTTTTTAAATTTTATTGCATTTTTTTATTTTTACTAGTCGATTTTTACACTTTGTTTTTATTAAATTATGATATAATTAAATAAAGGTAACGATTGGTGGTGTTTATATGAAAAAAGTATTTTTTACTTTTATTTCAGCTGTAGTTATAGTATTTTTATTAGGGTTTTATCAGACTAATAATGCTATGGCAACAGAAATTGTAGAAGGATATAGCGTTGGGAAAGTAAAATTTATAAATAATAATCAAGAGGAAAAGAAAATTGGTATTAATGGTGAAATAGTAACTATTTCATCAGAAGTAGAAAGTTTAGCATATTTTAAAAATAATGGTACTGAATACCAGTTCTTTTATTATGGAAATGAAGCTCCTTTTACTAATGACTTTAATAATGGAAAAATATATAGCATTACTACAAATAAACTTAGCCTAGAAATAGATATAACTGAATTAGAAAATGATAATAATTTACCATTATTTTATTTTGCTTCTTCATCAAATGATTTGGTATTAGATGAAGAAGGTAAGGTTTTTTTCGTAGCAAGACAAATAGCAGAAAATACATCATTAGATTATTACACGCCTAATTTTAAGCAAATATATTTAGGTAAAGATGGATACACAATAAATAGTGATGAAGCGATTAATAAAACTATTGATTTTAGTGTGGTATCATTTTATGCTGGTGGAAAAGAGGTACCATTAGAAACTAAGGGCTTAAGTTTTTCTAAATATATTTTAGAAATTGAAGAATATATTAGAACACATCAAGATGTTTTAGAATATAAATTGGTAAATGAACAAAATTTGTGGTTAAGCAGCAGTATAACATTTAACTATGATTTAACTTGGGATTTAAATGGTAAACAAATATATTTTGATTATGGAATTAAGGAATGTATTTATGTTAATGATGCAAAACTTATAATTGAGGATTCTTTAAATGGTGGAATTATAGCTGCAACAGATACACTAGATTATTATGTTGGTCACTTAATTGAATTATCTGGAAACTCTACTTTAAATTTGAAAGGTGGCACATTATACGCTAAAAGATATGCGGTTTATACAACCTTAGATAGCCATGTTTCTATTAATGGCTGTACGATTTATGCATATACAATTATTGGGGCTGATAGTGGAGAAAATACAAGTGAAAGATATTTATATTTTATCAGTGGCAATTTAAAATCATATGGTTCGTTCGTTTTTATAATGTCTAATAATGTGCAGAAGTTATACATAGTTTTTGGGGCATGTACATACGAGAGTTATACACAAGATTTTGCTTACCTAGATACAAAAAATGAGGTTAAAAATGTTTTGGTTTCATTCACAGGAACACCAAATTATATTTATATTACTCCAAGCAAGCCTTATTCAATTAGGCATAGCTACTTTAATATTGATGATGAAAATTATCAAGGTGATATCATTGCAATTGATGGATTTGGCTTTAATCCTGTCGTAGGAGATACTTACATATATAGAGGTCTTACCTCACAAAATGATTTTTATAAGCACTATGTTTATATCAACTCACAAGATCCAACTATGAAAGATAAATATATGCTTGGTTTAAATACTACTGAAAAAGCGTTAGTTTTATGTGAAGTAGCAGCCATTAATTACAATTATGATAAAAATATTAGCATAGAAGAACTTCTAGAAACGATTCCTAGCAAACTTCCTATAGGAGCCAACTACTATCTAGATAACAAGGAACAATATTTTATTAGTGATGGTAATTTGTACAAATTTTTAGGTTTTTATGCTGATAGTAATTATGAGAATCAAATAGATGAAATTATTGCGCAAGCTGATATGACAAATGAAATATTTTTAAAACTAGAAAAAGTAGAAATTAAGCTTTCAGGAAGTGAAAGTGTAGCATATGGCAAGGCAAGTTATCAGGTAGATTTTAATATTGGAGATAATTATAGCTATTCTTGGTATCTTAACGGAGAATATGTTTCTAGTGGAAGCAATATGATAACTATAAATACTACGAATGCAGGAACAAGTATGCAGGTTTTTGTAGTAATTAATGGATATCTTAATAATGAAGAGTTTAGTATCAAAAGTGAAGTATTTTCTACAACGGTAACAAAAGCTAGCATTGATATTAGTGATATGCATTGGACTAGTCAAACTGAGTTTATTTACTCAGGTGATAGCTATGAAATAACACTAGTTAATGTTCCTAGTGAATTAATGGTAACATATATAGATAATAAAGGTATTGATGCGGGAACTTATATGGCAGTTGCAAAGTTTAGCTATGATGAAGCTAATTATAATTTGATAGAGGATTTAACTCAGGAATTTACAATTTATCCAAAAGAATTAATAATAACGATAAAAGATCAAGAACTTTCATATAATCAGGAATTAATTAAGTATGAGCTAAGCTATGATGGTTTTGTAAAAGAAGAAAATGAAGATATTTTAAACGGACAATTCACCTATGATACAACATATTATTTAGGTGCTAATGCAGGTATGTATTATCTATATGGTAAAGGTTTGGAGGCTAAAAATTATACAATTAAGTATAACCCAGGAATGTTGACGGTTAACAAAATAAAAGCTCAACCTATAGAGGTTAAAGAAATAGAAATAATGTATAATGATGAATTGATTCTTAGTGATATAGCTTTGCCTGGTGGCGTTCATTTTGTAAATCCAAATGATAAGGTTTTAGAGGGTAAAAATACATATCAAGCCTATTACAATCCTAATCCTACAAACTATGAGGATGTAGAAATTCAAATAGTCGTTGTAGCAAATGCTCCTGTATCGCCGGTAATATTTATTTTTATGATTGTGGCATTTGTTTTAATATTGATAATCTTATATCTAATTTTTAGTGGTGGAAGAAGAAAAAATAATTATTATCCAATTCGTTTTTACCGCAAATAAGGTGGTGATTTGTAATTAATGAAGAAAAAAATAGTATTCATAATAGTATCGTTAATTTTGATAATTTTTTCCTTTTATGCAACAATTATTTTTTGCTTACGAGATTCAAAAGGAATAGTTGTATATGCTTATTACTTTTTTAGCTCATTTTATTTATTTTACTTTGTGTTATTAATTGTCATAAAAAGAAATGAAATTAAAAAGTTTAAATTGTATTTAAAAGAACATAAGTATTTTAATAAGCTTTTTGACTATTCCTTAAGAACTACTATAATTGGCTTTTCTTCCTTAATATTAAATGTTTCTTATGCGATATTTGCTTTAGTTGTTTCTTTACTATATAAGCAAATTTGGTATGGTGCCCAATTTATTTATTATTTTACTCTTATAGTATTAAGATTTTTAATAGTTGGGGTGAGAAATAAAAGATTAAAACGCAACTTTATAATCGTGGGAATAATGCTAGTAATTATGCCTTTAGCTATTAGTCCTATTATTCTTCAGGTTATTTATAAAGGAAGTAACTTTTCTTATCCTGGGTATTTAATATATGCAGTTGCCTTTTATACATTTTATAGAGTAATAATGGGCATATATAATATTCACAAGGCCAAAAGAACAAAAAATCCAAAAGTTATGGCGCTAAGAAATATCAGTATGGCTTCAGCATTAATTTCCCTTTTTGCTTTACAAACGGCTATGTTACATGATTTTGGTAATAATGTTAATGTATTAGTATGGAATTCAATAACGAGTAGCCTAGTCTGTCTTATTACAGTGATTATAGGAATTAATATGTTATTTAAGGCTAGAAATAAAAAGTATTGGCTTAAGACTGAAAATAGTAATTTATATGAAGAATGAAATTTATTTATACAAAATGAATTTCATTTTTTTATTTTATAGAAAAAAGTTAAAAAAATACTTGAAAAATGTATTTAAATAATGTATAATAAAAAAGCTTTCGGGCAAAAATAGATGGCTGTGAAGTGGAAGGTTGTTGATACGCTGAGGGGCGTTGTCATACAGCGTATTGAGTTTTTCCATGGAGCAAGTCTATACAATGATTATAGGCGAAAGGAGTATTCAAAAATGGCAAAAGAAAAAATTAAAATTCGTTTAAAGTCTTATGATCACAGATTATTAGATCAATCAGCAAAGAAAATTGTTGATAGCGTAAAGAAAACAGGTTCAGAGGTAAATGGTCCAATTCCACTTCCAACTGAAAAAGAAATCTTTACAATTTTACGTTCTCCACACGTAAACAAAGATTCACGTGAACAATTCGAACGTAGAACTCATAAGAGATTAATCGAAATTGTGAATCCAACTTCACAAACAATTGACGCTTTAATGCATATCGATTTACCTTCTGGTATTGATATCGTTTTAAAGAAATAATTAACTAAATTAAAGAAAGAGGTAAATTTCAATGGCTAAGGGAATCTTAGGTAGAAAATTGGGCATGACTCAAATTTTCGATGCAGCTGGAAATTTAATTCCAGTAACAATCATTGACGCTACTCCAAACGTTGTATTACAACAAAAAACTGTTGAAAACGATGGTTATGTAGCTGTTCAAGTTGGTTACGAAGATAAACGCGAATCTTTAAGTAACAAACCTGAAAAAGGTCACGTTGCAAAAGCAAACACTGCTCCTAAGCGCTTCATAAGAGAAATTCGTTTCTCAAATGGACGCGAGAACGAGTTAACTGCTTATAACGTAGGTCAAGAAATCAAATGTGATATATTCGCAGCTGGTGAGGTTGTAGATGTAACAGGTACTACAAAAGGTAAAGGTTTTGCAGGTACTATTAAACGTTATAATCATCACCGTTTACCAATGAGTCACGGTACATCTGCTTGTCACCGTATCGTTGGTTCTATGGGTCCTATTAAAGGTAATATGAAGGGTAAGAAAATGCCTGGACATATGGGACATGTTAAAGTAACATTACAAAATTTAGTTATTGCCGCTGTTGATGCAGAACGTAATCTAATTTTAGTTCGTGGTAACGTACCAGGACCTAAAAAAGGTTTAGTTGTTATCAAATCAGCTGTAAAAGCTAATTAATTAGGAAAGGAGATTTAAATATGCCAGTTATCGCATTATTAAATCAAGCCGGAGAAAAAGTTTCTGACTTAAATTTAAATGAAGAAATCTTCGGTATTGAACCTAATAAACAAGTTGTTTATGATGTAGTAAATTGTCAACGTGCTGCTATGCGTCAAGGAACTCATGACGTTAAGAACCGTTCTGAGGTTCGTGGTGGTGGCCGCAAGCCTTGGAGACAAAAAGGTACAGGACGTGCTCGTCAAGGATCTATTCGTGCTCCTCAATGGCGTGGTGGTGGTGTTGTATTCGGACCTACTCCAAGAAGCTATGCTTTCAAGTTAAACAAGAAAGTAAAACAATTAGGTTTAAAATCAACATTATCTTTCAAAGTTCAAAATGAAAAATTAATTGCTGTTGATACATTAGTATTTGACTCAGTTAAAACAAAGAATTTCTTACAATTCTTAACAAATGTAAAAGCAGAAGGTAAGACAATCGTTGTATGTTCAAAAGAAGAATTAACAGAAAATGCTATTAATTCAGCTCGTAACATTGCTAACGTATTCTTAACATCTTGTGACAATGCATCAGTTTATGAAATTTTATGTTTCGATAAGCTAGTTGTTACAAAAGCTGCTGTATCTTATTATGAGGAGGTTTTGAAGTAATATGAACGCAAGAGATATTATTCAAGCACCTATTATCACTGAAAAAAGCATGAAGTTAAAAAATGACTTCAATAAATATACTTTCAAAGTTGCTAAAACAGCTAACAAAGTAGAAATCAAAAAAGCAGTTGAAGAAATTTTCAAAGTTAAAGTTTTAAGCGTTGCGACAATCAATGTATTACCTAAACGTAAACGTGTTGGTCAACATGTAGGTTATACAGCAGCTTATAAGAAAGCAATTTGCAAATTAGCTGACGGTCAAAAGATTGACGCATTCGAAATTTAATATAGGAGGATTTAAAAATGGCAATTAGATATTATAAGCCAACTACAAATGGTAGACGTAATATGAGCGTTTCTACATTTGAAGAAATTACTTGTACAACTCCTGAAAAATCATTATTAGCTCCGCTAAAGAAGAATGCTGGTCGTAACAATTCAGGAAAGATTACAGTTCGTCATCAAGGTGGTGGCGTTAAGAGAAAATATCGTATTATCGATTTCAAACGTAACAAGTTTGATGTTCCAGCAAAAGTTGCTACAATCGAATACGATCCAAACCGTAGCGCAAACATCGCATTATTAGTTTATGCTGATGGTGAAAAACGTTACATTATCGCTCCAAAGGGATTAGAGGTTGGAAGCACAGTTGTTTCTGGTCAAAATGCTGATATCAAAGTTGGTAACGCATTACCTCTTGGAAATATTCCTGTTGGTTCTTTAGTTCATAATATTGAGTTACATCCTGGTAAGGGTGGCCAAATGATTCGTTCTGCTGGTGCATCTGCTCAAATTTTAGGTCGTGAAGAAAACTATGTATTACTTCGTTTAGTTTCTGGCGAAGTTAGAAAAGTTTTATCTGCATGTATGGCAACAATTGGTGTTGTTGGTAATGAAACTCATGAATTAGTAACAGTTGGTAAAGCTGGTCGTGCTCGTCATATGGGTAAACGTCCTGAAGTACGTGGTTCTGTTATGAACCCTAATGATCACCCTCATGGTGGTGGTGAAGGTAAATGTCCAATTGGTCGTCCTACACCTGTTACTCCTTGGGGTAAACCTGCATTAGGTTTAAAGACTCGTAAGCACAAGAAAGCTTCTACTAAGTTAATCGTTCGTAGAAGAAATGACAAATAAAGGTAGGAGGAAAGATTAATGGCTCGTTCAATTAAAAAAGGTCCATTCTGTGATGATCACTTAATGAAGAAAGTTGAAGCACAAAATGCGGCTGGAGATAAAAAAGTAATTCAAACTTGGTCACGTAGATCAACAATTTTCCCTGCATTTGTTGGTCATACTATCGCTGTTTATAATGGTCGTGAACATGTTCCTGTTTATGTTACTGAAGATATGGTTGGTCATAAGTTAGGTGAATTTGCACCTACTAGAACATACCATGGTCACGGTGATGACAAGAAAGCAGCTAACAAATAATTTTAGGAGGATTTAATATGGAAGCAAAAGCAATCGCAAAAAACGTTAGAATTACTCCTCGTAAGGCTCGTCTTGTCGTTGATTTAATCCGTAACAAGAGTGTTATGGAAGCTAACGCTATCTTAAAATTAACTAATAAACAAGCTTGCGAAGCTGTAATTAAAGTTTTAAATTCTGCTGTAGCAAACGCAGAACAAAATCATAGCATGAACAAAGAAAACTTATATGTTAAGACTTGTTATGTTAATGATGGTTTACGTTTAAAGAGAATGTTACCTCGTGCTAAAGGCCGTGGTGATGTTATTATTAAAAGATCTTGCAACATTACAATCGTTGTTGCTGAGAGAGAAAGCAAGTAAGGAGGATATAACACATGGGTCAAAAAGTAAGTCCAGTCGGATTACGTGTTGGTATCAACCGTGATTGGGATGCAGCATGGTATGCTGATAAAACTAAAGTAGCTGACTTATTATTAGAAGATATTCGCATTCGTGAATATTTAGAAGAAACATATAAGAAAGCTCAAATCTCACGCGTTATTATCGAACGTTTAAAAGGTGTAGGTAAGGATCATAAAGATCGTGTAAAAATTACATTATATACAGCTAGACCTGGTTCAGTAATTGGTCGTGATGCTGAAACTAAAAATGCTGTTATTAAAGAATTAGCATATAGAACTAAGAAAGACATCGTTTTAAATGTTGTTGAAATAAAGAAACCTGAATTAGACGCTACAATCGTTGCAAAGCAAATTGCTGAGCAATTAGAAGCTCGTGCATCTTTCCGTCGTGTACAAAAGATGGCAATCCAACGTGCTTTAAAAGCTGGCGCTAAGGGTGTTAAAACTTCTATTTCTGGTCGTTTAGCAGGTGCTGAAATGGCTCGTAGCGAAGGTTATATTGAAGGTCAAGTACCTCTACATACACTTCGTGCTGATATTGATTATGCAGTAGCTGAAGCTTTAACAACTTATGGTAAATTAGGTGTTAAAGTTTGGATTTATAAGGGCGAAATTTTAGAGATTAAGCCACGTCAAGTTGAAGATCGTCGTGCTCCTCGTAAGCCTCGTCCTGAAAAGAAAGTCGTAAAAGCTGAAAAAGCTGAAAAGACTGAAAGCTCTAAGGGAGGTAAGTAATTATGTTAATGCCTAAAAGAGTTAAATTCCGTCGTCCACACCGCGTATATTTTAGCGGTAAGGCTAAGGGCGGTACTGAATTAGCATTCGGTCACTTCGGTTTACAAGCAACTGAAGGTTGCTGGTTAACAAATAACCAAATTGAAGCTGGTCGTATCGCAATTACACGTTATATGAACCGTCAAGGTAAAGTATGGATTAAGGTTTTCCCTCATTTATCAAAAACTCATAAACCTCTAGAAGTTCGTATGGGTTCTGGTAAAGGTGCTCCTGAATCTTGGGTAGCAGTAGTTAAGGAAGGCTTGATTTTATTCGAAGTAGATGGCGTAAGTGAAGAAATTGCACGTGAGGCTCTTCGTTTAGCATCTCATAAGTTACCTTGCAAGACTAAATTTGTTAAAAGAGAAGGTGACGAGTAATGATGAAAGCTAAAGAAATTCGTAATTTATCTGTTGAGCAAATCAATGCAAAAATCGCAGATTTAAAAGAAGAATTATTCAACTTAAGATTCCAAGCAGCTTTAGGCTCAGCTGAGAATCCTTCAAAAATGAATGAAATTAAAAGAACAATTGCTCGTATGAAGACTGTTTTAACAGAAAAAGCTAATGCGGGCAAGGCAGAATAAGGAGGACAACATGGAACGTAATAGTCGTAAAGTTTTTACAGGAACTGTAGTTTCAGATAAGATGGATAAGACAATCGTTGTAGCTGTTGATACATTCAGTACACACAGAATCTACAAGAAACGTATTAAGAAAACATCAAAATTTCATGTTCATGATGAAAACAATAGTGCTAAAATTGGTGATGTTGTTCGCTTCATGGAAACAAGACCACTATCAGCTACTAAGCGTTACTGTTTAGTTGAAGTGGTTAAGACTAAAGAAACAGTTTAGTTTCTGAAAGGAGAAGCACTAATGGTTCAACAAGAAACAAGACTTGCTGTTGCTGATAATAGTGGCGCACGTGAGTTATTAATTATTAAAATTTTAGGTGGAGCATTACACCGTTATGCAAACGTTGGTGACATTGTAGTATGCAGTGTCAAAGAAGCAACACCAAACGGTGCTGTTAAAAAAGGTGACGTTGTTAAAGCTGTTATCGTTCGTTCTAAGAAAGGTTTAAGACGTAACGATGGTTCATACATTAAGTTTGATGAAAATGCAGCTGTTATCGTTCGTGAGGATGGTACTCCTCGTGGAACTCGTATTTTTGGCCCTGTTGCTAGAGAATTACGTGATAAGAACTATATGAAGATCATCTCTTTAGCACCAGAAGTACTATAAGGAGGTCAATCGAATATGCAAATCAAAGTTAATGACACTGTTGTAGTAATCAGCGGTAAAGATAAATATACTACTGATAAAAAGGGTAATAAAATTCCTAAGACTGGTCGAGTTATTGCAGTTTATCCTAAAACTAATAGAGTTAAGGTTGAAGGCGTAAACATTGTTAAGAAACATCAAAAGCCAACTCAACAAAATCAAAGTGGATCAATCATTGAAGTAGAGGCTCCAATCGATGCATCTAATGTAATGTTATTAGATCCAAAGGTTAACAAGCCTACTCGTGTATCAGTTGTTGAGAAAGAAGTTAAAGGCAAAGTTCAAAAAATCAGAGTTTCTAAAAAATCTGGTTATGAATTCAATTAATTCTTTAGAGAGGAGGTAAATTGATATGAATCGTTTACAAGAAAAATATCAAACTTCTGTGAGAACAGAATTAGCAAATAAATTCCAATATAAATCATCAATGGAAATTCCTAGATTAGAAAAAATCGTTATTAACATGGGTGTAGGTGACGCAGTTGCTAACGCTAAAGTTTTAGACGATGCTGTTGAGGAATTAACACTAATCGCAGGTCAAAAACCAGTTGTTACTAAGGCTAAGAAATCAGTAGCAAACTTCAAGTTACGTGAAGGTATGCCAATTGGTTGTAAAGTTACATTAAGAGGCCAAAGAATGTATGAATTCTTAGACAAGTTAGTATCAATTGCTTTACCACGTGTACGTGATTTCCATGGTATTAATGGTAATGCTTTCGATGGTCGCGGTAATTATACTTTAGGTGTAAAAGAGCAATTAATTTTCCCTGAAATTAATTTTGACAAGGTTAAAAAAGTTCGTGGTATGGATATTGTTATCGTTACTACAGCTAAGAGCGATGAAGAAGGACGTACTCTATTACAATTAATGGGTATGCCTTTCAGAAAGTAGAGAGGAAATAATATATGGCAAAAACATCATTGATTGTAAAAAATCATAGAAAACCTAAATATAGCGCTCGTGAATATACACGTTGTGAGCGTTGTGGTCGTCCTCATGCAGTTATCGGTAAGTTCAAACTTTGTCGTGTTTGCTTCCGTGAATTAGCATATAAAGGACAAATTCCTGGCGTTAAGAAAGCCAGCTGGTAATATTCCAAAAGGAGGAAATCATAATGACAGATCCAATTGCAGATATGTTAACTCGCATTCGCAATGCGAAGGCTATGCATCATCAAACAGTTGAAATGCCAACTTCTAAATTAAAATTAGCTATGCTAGAAGTAATGAAGAATGAAGGCTATATCGTTGATTATAAAGCAACTGAAGATGTAAAGAGCGTTACAACTGTAACTTTAAAATATACTGAAAATAACGAAAGTGTTATTAAAGGTTTAAAATGCGTTTCTAAACCAGGCTTAAAGGTATATGCTTCTTGTGAAGAATTACCAAAGGTTCTTAATGGTTTAGGTATTGCTATCGTTTCAACTTCTCAAGGAGTTATGACTGATAGACAAGCTCGTAAGTTAAAAATCGGTGGCGAAGTATTAGCTTACGTTTGGTAATATAAATTAGGAGGAAATTTAAAATGTCACGTATTGGAAATAAGCCAATTTTACTTCCTGCAGACGTTAATGTAACTGTTACTAACAATACAGTTAATGTTAAAGGTCCTAAGGGAGAGTTGAGTTTTGATTTCGACAGCAGCTTAACTGTAGTTGTTGAAGATAATCATTTATTAGTAAAACGTCCTAACGATACAAAGTGGAGCAAGACTATTCATGGTACTACTCGTGCTTTAGTTCACAATATGGTTGAAGGTGTATCTAAAGGATTTACTAAAACATTAGAAATTAACGGTGTTGGTTACCGTGCTCAATTATCAGGTAACAAATTAACAGTTTATGCTGGTTATTCTCACACTGTTGAATTAGAAGTTCCAAGTGGACTTAAGGTAGAATTACCAAAGAATACAATTATTAATATTTCTGGTATTGATAAGCAATTAGTTGGTCAATTCGCAGCAGAAATTCGTGAAATCCGTAAACCTGAACCTTACAAAGGAAAAGGTATTAAATATTCTGATGAACATGTTCGTCGTAAGGAAGGAAAAACTGCTAAGAAGTAGTTAAAGGAGGGTACTAGATATGATTAATAAAATTTCTAAGAATGCAAGTCGTCAAAAAAGACATTTAGTTATTCGTAAAAAAGTAATTGGTACAGCTTCAAAACCACGTCTAAATGTTTTCCGTTCTAACAAACAAATCTATGCACAATTAATTAATGATGAAAATGGTACTACTTTATGCCAAGCTTCATCTTTAGAAATTAAAGAATTAGCTAACGGTGGCAACATTGAAGCTGCTACTAAAGTTGGTGAATTAGTTGCTAAACGTGCTTTAGATTTAAAGATTTCAAAAGTTGTATTCGACCGTGGTGGTTATTTATATCATGGCCGTGTAAAAGCATTAGCTGACGCTGCTAGAGCAGCTGGCTTAGAATTCTAAAGGAGGAAAAACTTTATGCGTCAAGATCGTGAAGTAAAAGACGTACAACCTGAGTTCGAAGAACGTGTTGTTGCGATTAATCGTGTAACTAAGGTTGTTAAAGGTGGTAGAACATTACGTTTCGCTGCATTAGTAGTAATCGGTGACCGCAAAGGTAACGTTGGTTTCGGTACTGGTAAGGCATCTGAAGTACCTGATGCAATTAAGAAAGCCATCGAAAGCGCAAAGAAGAACATGATTCATGTATCAATTGTTAACACAACTATTCCTCATAGTGTTACTGGTGTATACGGTGCTGGTCGTGTTGTTTTAAGACCTGCTGCAGCTGGTACTGGTGTTATCGCTGGTGGTCCAGTTCGTGCGGTTGTTGAATTAGCTGGTATCTCAGATATTCTTTCTAAGTCTTTAGGTTCTGCAACTCCAATTAATGTTGTTAGAGCTACTGTAGAAGGCTTAAAAAATTTACATACTGTTGAGACTGTTGCTGCTCGCCGTGGCAAGACAGTTGAAGAAATTTTGGGGTAATTAATATGTATCAAATTACATTAGTAAAAAGTTTAATTGGTCGTAAGCCAAACCAAGTTAAGACGGCAAAAGCACTTGGTTTAACTAAAATTGGCCAAACAGTAGTTAAAGAGGAAAATGAAGCTATAAAAGGCATGATTGTTACCATTGCTCATATGGTACAAGTTGAAGTTAAATAATTAAGGAGGTGCCTGGTATGTTAAATGAATTAAGTCCTGTTAAAGGTGCTAGACATGCAAGAAAACGTCTTGGACGTGGAACTGGTAGTGGACTAGGTAAAACTTCTGGTAAAGGTAATAAGGGTCAAAATGCTCGTTCTGGTGGCGGCGTTCGTCCTGGTTTCGAAGGTGGACAATTACCTTTATTCCAACGTTTACCAAAGCGTGGTTTCCACAATGTTAGTCGTAAAGAATATGCAGTAGTTAATGTTGAAGATTTAAATGTATTTGAAAATGGTACAGTTGTTGATGTTGAAGCTTTAATCGCTGCAGGTTTAGTTAAAAAGGTTAATGACGGTGTTAAGGTTCTAGGAGATGGCGCCTTAGAAAAGAAATTAACTGTAAAGGCTCATAAGTTCTCAGCTAAGGCTGAAGAAGCAATTACAAAAGCTGGTGGAACTGTTGAGGTGATGTAACTTGTTTGAAAAACTAAAAAAGATCTTAAGTAATCGTGAGATTGTTATTAAGTTAATCTTCACATTCTTGATTCTTTTAGTCTTCAAGGCTGGAACATATATTCCAATCCCTATGGTAGACACTTTGGCTATTCGTGCTGAAATTGCAAATAATAGTTTTTTAACAGTGTTAAACGCATTTAGTGGTGGTGGTTTATCTAATTTCTCAATTTTGGCGTTAGGTATTTCACCATACATCACTTCATCTATTATTATTCAAATGCTTCAACTTGTTATTCCAAAGCTTAAGGAATGGTCTGAACAAGGTGAGGTTGGAAAACAAAAAACAAATAGAGTTACTAGATATGTTTCAGTTGCTATTGCTCTAGTACAAGGTTTAGCCTTATTATTTGGTTTAGGCGCTAGACCTGAAAATATCTTAGTTGATGATGTACTAAAGTATAACAATATGTACTGGTTATTCTATATCTATATGGCTGTAGTTATTACTGCTGGTTCTTGTTTTACAATGTGGCTAGCTGATTTAATTACACGTCATGGTATTGGAAATGGTTCTTCAATGATTATCTCTGCAGGTATCATTTCTACAGTACCAGCAATGTTCACAACATTATGGTCTAAGTACTTCTCAGAAGGATTTAATAGTGTTGCAAATTGGACATGCTTTATTGTAATTATCTTGTTATATATTTTAATGATTTTTGGTGTCGTATTCTTTGAAGGTGCTCAAAGAAAGATTCCAGTTCAATATGCTAATAGAGGACAAAATGGTAGTAGTGATATTCCAATTAAATTGAATAGCGCAAACGTAATTCCAGTTATTTTTGCTTCAACATTATTATCAATTCCTCTAACTATTGTTGGTATGCTAGGGCAAGATACAAGTGCTGTTGGTACTTGGATTGAACAAATTTTTTCATATCAACAACCAGTAGGTATTGCTTTATATATTTTACTAATATATTTCTTCTCATTCTTCTATTCATTTATGGTAGTAGATCCAGAAAAAATTAGTGAAAATTTAGATAAGCAAGGTGCATATATTCCTGGTTATCGTCGTGGAGAGGAAACTAAAAATCAATTAGCTAGAATGTTATTTAGAACAACTTTGATAGGTGCTACTTATTTAACAATTTTAGCTTTAGTACCAATTATTGTTTCTAAGTCTTTTGGATTTACTTCTCAAGAGGCTTCAGTAATTACAATTGGTGGTACTTCATTAATCATCGTTGTTGGTGTAGCAATTGAAACTGCAAAACAACTAGAAACAGCTTCAGAAACTAAAGAATATAAAGGTTTCTTGGAGTAGGGAGGAAATTATGAGACTTCTAATAATGGGACGTCCTGGTGCAGGAAAGGGTACTCAAGCTGTTAATATCCGTGAGTACTATAATATCCCTCATATTTCAACTGGTGATATGTTTAGAGCTGCCATTAAAAACCAAACAAAACTTGGTGTTTTGGCAAAAAGCTATATGGATCAAGGTTTACTTGTACCTGATGAAGTTACAATTGGTATAGTTAATGAAAGACTACAAGAAGAAGATTGCAAAAATGGTTTCTTACTTGATGGTTTCCCTCGTAATCTTGATCAAGCTAAAGCATTAGATAAGTTCTTAAAAGAGCATAATATTGCTTTAGATGCAGTATTAGATATTAATGTTGCACCTGAAATTCTTATTGATAGAATGGTTGGTCGTCGTGTATGTAAAACTTGCGGCGCAACTTTCCATGTTAAGTTCAATAAACCAAAAGTTGAAGGTGTATGTGATAATTGTGGTTCACCACTTATTCAAAGAAACGATGATACATATGAGACAGCTCATAATCGTTTAAAGGTATATGATGACAACACAGCTCCACTTTTAGCATATTATAGCGAACAAAATTTACTTAAGACAGTAAATGGTGATCAAGATTTTGCTAAAGTTTTTGCTGATATTAAAGAGGTTTTAAGTAAGTAAGTTTTTCTGTCTATTTAACTATTAATTTCGTCGCACAAATAAATTAATAGTTAAATTTGATGGTTTACCGTCTTTTGTTTCAATAACAAAAGGCGGAGAACTATTACTTATATTAAAATAATATAATTGCTCATTATTTGGTGGTAGATAATGAGGTTAGATTTACCACAAGAAACTATAGGAGGATCAAATGGCAAAAAAAGAAGATGTCATTGAGCTTGAGGGCACAGTATTAGATGTTTTACCTAACACTCAGTTTATCGTTAAATTAGAAAACGATCATCAAGTTTTAGCCCACGTTTCTGGTAAAATCCGCATGAATAACATACGCATTTTACCAGGTGATAAGGTAACAGTAGAGTTATCAACATATGATTTAACACGTGGAAGAATCACTTATAGACATAAGTAAAAATAACGGAGGTAGAAAGATGAAAGTTAGACCATCAGTTAAACCTATGTGCGACAAATGCAAAGTAATCAAACGTAAAGGACGCGTAATGGTTATTTGTGAAAATCCAAAACATAAACAAAGACAAGGATAAAAATTATAGGAGGCACAGTTTATGGCACGTATTGCAGGTGTAGATATTCCAAATGAAAAGCGTGTTGTTATTTCTTTACAATACATCTATGGTATTGGACCAACAATCGCTAAAAATATTTTAAAAGACGCTAATGTTAGCGAAGATACAAGAGTTAAAGCTTTAACTGAAGATGAATTAACTCGTATTCGTGCTGAAATCAGCAAATACAAAGTTGAAGGTGATCTTCGTCGTGAAGTTAACTTAAATATCAAACGTTTAATGGAAATCGGTTGTTATCGTGGTATTAGACATCGTAAAGGTTTACCAGTTCGTGGCCAAAATACACGTAACAATGCTCGTACTCGTAAGGGTCCAGCTCGTACTATCGCTAATAAGAAGAAATAAGGAGGATAACGTATGGCACGTAAAGTTACTAAACGTCGTGTTAAAAGAAACTGCCCAGTTGGTGTAGCTCATATTCACACAACGTTCAATAATACAATTGTTACAATTACTGACCCAGCAGGAAATGTTATTTCTTGGAGCAGCGCTGGTGCGTTAGGGTTCAAAGGTAGTCGTAAATCAACAGCTTTCGCAGCTCAATCAGCTAGTGAGGCTGCTGCAAAATCAGCTTTAGATCAAGGTGTAGTTAAGGTTGAAGTTGCTGTTAAGGGACCTGGTCAAGGCCGTGATGCAGCTATCCGTTCTTTGGAGGTTGCAGGTTTAGAGATTACAGCAATTAGAGATTGTACTCCAGTTCCACATAATGGCTGTCGTCCACCTAAACGTCCTCGTGGATAATTAATAATTTAATAACTATAAAAATTATCTAATTAGAGGGAGGTTCAATATGAAGGAACTAAAATTTGAAAAACCAAAAACTAAGGTATTGGAAATAGCTCAACAAGGAGACTATGGAAAATTCGAAATTTCACCACTTGAAAGAGGCTTTGGTATTACTTTAGGTAATGCTTTAAGAAGAACTTTATTATCTTCTTTACCAGGAACTGCTTTCGTAAGTGCAAAGATTGATGGTGTTCAACATGAATTCCAAAATCTTGATGGTGTTGTAGAAGACATCATTACAGTCATCCTAAATTTAAAGCGTGTTATTTTAAAAACTGAAAGCCAAGACCCTAATTTCGAAACAACTTTAGAAATTAGTAAAGGTGAAGGTGAAGTAACAGCTGGAGATATTATCCATGATTTAGATGTTACTATCGTTAATCCAGATCAACATATTGCAACAGTTGCTGCTGGTGGATATTTAAGCATGTTCTTAAAGGTACGTCGTGGCGTAGGTTATGTAAGTGCTGAAAAGAATAAAGCTTATGTAAATGAAGAAGGCGTAATTGCAATTGACTCTATTTATACACCAATTAAAAATGTTGCATTTGATGTTGAAAAAACTCGTGTTGATAACGATGCAAGCTTTGATAAGCTTACAATCGAAGTAACTACAAATGGTTCAATTGCCGCTCAAGAAGCTTTAGCAATCGCATCTAAGATGATGATTGAACATCTACAAGTTGTTGTAGAATTAAGCGAACAAGCAAGTGAAACTGATTATATGGTTGAAACTGAAGCAGATACTAAGAATTCTAAATTAGAAAAGACAATTGAAGATTTAGATTTATCTGTTCGTTCATATAACTGTTTAAGACGCGCTCTATTAAATACAGTTGCTGATTTAACATCAAAATCTGAGGAAGATATGATGAAAGTTCGTAACTTAGGACGCAAATCATTAAAAGAAATTAAAGAGAAATTAGAGTCTTTAGGCTTGAGTTTCCGTAAAGACTAATAAGGAGGATATTAACTATGTCTTATTCTAGACTACGTCGTAGTTCTGATCAAAGAAAAGCTTTACTTCGTGATTTAGTTACTGACTTAATTTTAAATGGTCGTATCGAAACTACTGAAACTAAAGCTAAAGAATTAAAGAGATTAGCTGACAAGATGGTAACATTAGGAAAAGCTAACACTTTACATTCTCGTCGTCAAGCTGCTACTTTAATCCGTTTTGAAAAGGATGAAGAAGGTAAGTTTGCTATTCAAAAATTATTTAGCGAAATCGCTCCAAAATTTGCTAGCCGTAATGGTGGTTATACTAGAGTAATCAAGACTGGTTTCCGTCGTGGTGACTCTGCTCCTATGGCTATTATTGAATGGGTTGAATAATAAATTAGAGCTCTACAAAGTAGAGCTCTTTTTTTATATAAACAAAATAGACCAGTAGAAATACCAGTCTATTTTGTTAAGATTATTTATTTAAAATAGGAGAAAGCTTAGCTTGTAAGTTTTTATAAAATGGTCTTATTGTAACTTCACCTGTAGAGCAATTTACATTACGTTCAGAACCTATTATAAAAATTTTCTTAGTGTATTTACTTTGACTATCAGCTTCTATTTGATTAGCTTCAACTAAAAGTTGCTTAGCTTTTTCAAATTCACCATTAGCAGTAGCATTTACACTATCTAAATATTTTATTCCAGCTTTGCATAAATCTTTTAGTGAATCCATCCATGGTTTAATGTCAGTTATTAATTCTTTATTATTACCTTTTTCTTGGTAAGTATCAATAGCTGTAATAATTCTTTCAAATTCATTGTTTAGAGGAGTAGTATAAATACTTATATCGGTATTTACCATTTCTTCATTAATATGCTCTAGTAGCTCATTGATAAGTGGTACTAATAAAGGTGATTCTTCCTTGTTTAATTGAGGAATCCAACCATTAGATAAATGCTCAGTACTTTGTAAATTAGATGCAAAAATATACAATTGCTCAGCTAAATTTTTATCATTTTCAATTGAATCAAAGCTCTTACGATAAGAACTATCATGATTAAATCCTTTAATATTCCAACTATAATCTAAGGCTTGATAAATAGCGATTTTTGAAGCTTCAGGGTATGGACTAGGATTAACTAATAATCCAGCAATTTGCTCAACATCAGTATTTAAAACAGTCATTTTTGGCATAAATATATTTTCACAAACCCCAAATGAATCATTTACAGGAGAATTTAACCAGAAAACAGGAAGGCGATCAGTTCTATTTTTGAAGTCATCAATAGTAGATTTACTTAATGTTCCGTAAACTTGTTCGCCAGTCCAATGTTGTCCAAATTCTTGTGGCAATGCTTTTCCAACCTCAGCTAAGTATGCAAGTTGTGCTTCATCATTAGTTCCGCAATAAGTAGTAGGAATAAACTGCCACTCTACCTTTTCTTCTAATGAATTAGTCCATGTCAATAAGTCTTTAGCAATTTTTACATGGTTTAAAGCTAAGGTGGTGAACCACTCTAACTTTTTATTAGCAGCATCATCACCTTCAAAATTAGGTACTGCAATATCATCAGCAGATAACGCAAAACTTCTTACACCGATAGAGTATAATTGCTCAAATTTTGCTTTAACAACGTTTAATTCATCATTGTAATTATCAAAATTAAAAGGTGTTCCATGCATAAATGGATGAATTGCCCAAGTAAATTCAACCTTATTATTTTTTGCGGCATCAGCTAATCTTTTCATTTCAGAAAGTTTTTCTTGAGGATATAATTCACGCCATTTTGCAGAATGGTATTCATCGTCTTTTGGAGCAAATACAAAATTATTCATTTTATATTTTGAGCCCCATTCTACCATGTCAATTCTTTCTTCAGTAGTCCACGGGAAACCATAAAAACCTTCAATAACTCCTCGTCTTGCTGTAGTAGCATAATCCTCAATTTTTACATTAACTAAGCTTTCATTATTATTGCTAGCAAAGTCTAAAATTTGATCAAGCGTATTTACCCCATAAAATACACTATCACTATCTTTACCTAAAATTGAAATTACCCCATTATTAACATACATTTGATATGCATCAATTTTACTAAATAAATCATCAGTAGGTTTATCTTTTTCGTCCATATATTTATCAACATAGCTATTTGACCCATCAATGCCAACAAAAATATTAACGTGTTCATTCTTTCCTTTATCTGAATAGGTATAGGTCATATTATTACTAGAAAGAATGTTTTCTAGCCTTGCCTTAGTAATGCCATCAACGCCATTTTCTAAAACGACATTAACGGAATCTTTTTTTAATTTAAAACCATTATCTAGATAATTAGCATTCTGAATAGTTGGCGTTACATCATATTTTTTATTTATTTCTATGATGTCACTATAAACAAAATCGTTATTCATAGGTGGATTAGAACCATTGCCTCCTGAATCATTTTTTGTTTTGTTACAAGCTGTAACTGTTCCTGCTGTCACTAGCGCAAGTCCTGCTACGCTTATTTTCTTTAGAATATTATTCATTTTAATCCTCCGTTTTTTAATGTGAATTGATTTTACCATTAAATAAAAGCGATTTCAACTAATTTTTTATTGTTTATTTAAAAAAATAAATCATATCTTATATAATTATATAAATAAATATTTATATTTAAGTATTTAATTTAATAAAAAATCGCTTTATTATATAATTATTAATAGAAAGCAGGGGTAGTTATGAAGATTCAAATAATTGGATATTCAGGAGCCGGTAAATCTTCTTTGGCTAGAAAAATAGCAAATTTTTATAAAATCTCAAGTCTTCATTTAGATTCTGTTAAGTTTTATGGAAACTGGCAAGAAAGGACAAAGTTAGAACAAGAAAAAATTATAAAAAGATTTTTAGAAGAAAATGAAAATTGGGTTATTGATGGTAATTATACTAGCATAATACCTGAAAGATTTATAGAGGCTGATTTAGTAATATTTTTAGATTTTAATAGGTTTATATGTTACAATAGAGCTAGAAAAAGATATAAATATTATTATCAGAAGGTTAGACCTGATTGTCCTTGTATAGAAAAATTTGATTGGGAATTTAAAAAATGGCTTTTATTTAGTGGAAGAACTAGAAAGCGTAAAAGAAAGTTTCTAAGCATTATAAAAGAAGCAGAAAAAGGAATTATTATAAAAAATCAAAAAGAATTAGACAATTTTATAAAAAAATACTTGACCTTATAGTTACTATATCCTTTAAGATAAGGCTAGAAAGGGTGATTTTATGAATATAAATGAAGTAGAAAAGTTGACGGGAATTAGCAAACAAAACATTAGATTTTATGAAAGTAAGGGATTATTAAAACCTAGTCGTAATAAAATTAATAGCTACAGGGAGTATAGTGAAGAAGATATAAAAGTACTAAATATTATTAAATTGTTTAGGCTATTAGACTTTTCTATAGAACAAATAGAGCTCATGCAAAAGACAGGAGAAATTTGTAATGTTGAAGAACATATTAATTTATTAAAAGAGCAAATTAAAAATTATGAAGGGTCAATTTCAATATGTGAAAAGCTCAAAACAGAATCTAATTTGCAAAATCTAAATCCTAAAATCTATTTAGACCTAGTAGATAATAAGAAAAGAGAAGGATATCATTTTAATAGTTTTATTGAAGATTATAAGTTTTATTTAAAACGTAAGTATATAAAAGAATTTAGCTTTATTCCTGATAATATGTGTATGACAAAAGAAGAATTTACAGAAGCACTATTAGCATATGCAAATGAGAAGAAAAAGGATATTACAATTATAAAAGAATCAATGTATCCAGAATTTGTTTTAGATGGTTATATGTATGAAGCAGATAGAGTAGTAGGAAGGTATGGTGCTGTAGTACGTTGTAAATTGAAAAACAATGGTGATTTGCCTGAATTTGTTGTCAATAAGAAGCGTAAAATACAAGTATTATTAATTTATTATTTGCCTTTATTTGTAATACTAGCACTGTTTAGTTGGATGGTATTTGCAAGAGATGGTGCTTGGTGGCTAAAACTTATTTTAGGTTTAGGTGAGGTATCATTAGTATTAGCATATGGAATTTATTGGAAGAATGTGGATAATTAGAGGTTGTATGGTATCCTAAAAATGAGATATAATTATAGCGGAGCAATACCCAAGAGGCTGAAGGGACAAGTTTCGAAAACTTGCAGATCGTAAGATGCGAGGGTTCAAATCCCTCTTGCTCCGCCATAATTTTATAAGGAGAAAAAATGAAAAATTATATCTTTGATGCTGTTATTCATTCATCAAGTAAGGGAGGAGCATATATTGTTTTTCCATATGATATAAAAAAAGAGTTCAATAAGGGAAGAGTTAAAGTTCATGCTACATTTGATGGAATCTTATATGATGGAAGTATTGTCAATATGGGGTTAAAAGATGAGAATGGTAATGTATGCTATATTATTGGAGTTTTGAAGAAAATTAGAGAAAAACTCAGTAAAGGTCCTGGTGACATTATCAAGGTAACTATAGTAGAAAGAGAATAAAAATATGGTAGGAAAATATAAAGTAATTACATTATGTGGTAGTACAAAATTTAAAGATGAGTTTTTGAATCAACAAAAAAAATTAACACTAGAAGGAAACATAGTAATATCAGTAGGATTATTCGGTCATTCTGGTGACAGTGAGGCATTAGATGAAAAAACTAAATTAATGCTTGATGATATGCATAAAAGAAAAATTGATATGGCAGATGAGATATTTGTAATTAATAAAAATGGTTACATTGGTTCTAGTACAAAATCAGAAATAGAATATGCTATAAAAACTAACAAAAAAATAAATTACCTAGAAAATTAGAGTAATTTATTTTTATAGGGAGCAATACCCAAGAGGCTGAAGGGGCGGGCTTGGAAAGCTCGTAGACTGTAATAGGTGCAAGGGTTCGAATCCCTTTTGCTCCGCCATTTATATATAATACATAAATTTTGATGCTCGATATGAGTATCTTTTTTGTAGTAATTAGAAAGGATGTTAATATGAAAATCGCTAAAGAAAACTGGAGTTGGGTTAGGGAGCCTAGAGTATATAAAATAGAAGAAAATACAATTGAAATTATCACTGAACCAAAAACAGATTTGTGGCAACGTACATATTATCATTTTAGAAATGATAACGCACCATTATTACAAATCAAAACCAAAGAAGAATATTTTTCGTTTGTAGTTAAAACAACATTTGATAGTAAGGTACGTTTTGATCAATGCGGTATTGTAATTTATTTAGATAGTGAAAATTGGTTAAAAGCTTCTATAGAATATGAAAATAAAGATATTCAACATTTAGGAAGTGTTGTTACTAATCACGGTTATTCAGATTGGGCTACTACAGTAATTTCTTCATCAGTAAAAACCATTTGGTATCGTCTTAGTAGACGTAAGGATGATTATTGTATAGAAGGTTCATATGATGGTATAAATTTTTTCCAAATGCGAGTATGTCATTTATTTAAAGGGAACGAAGAAATTAGTTTTGGTGTTTATGCTTGTAGTCCGGAAAATTCTAGTTTTAAGGCACAATTTACTGATTTTGAGATTACAGAGTGTAAATGGAATGCTCATGATGGCCAGTCTCCAGATAAAGAATTATTTTAATATAAAAGAATAAATAGGTATCTAAGTAAAATGAAAAAACTGATGATAAACTAAAGAGATGTCTTAATGCTATAATCATTATGGGCGTATTATTAGAGTATCGTCAGTTTTTTTATATATTTATAAATTTAGAAGTATAAATTATTATTGTCTGACATGACTAATAATTATGCAACTTTAAGTAGCGTGACATTTAGTATTTCTACCATTATAATAAAGGCTGTAAGGAGGAGATAAAGTGATTGATTTTGTAAAGGTCGGAGAAAAAATTTCTAAATACCGTAAGCAAAACAATTTAACACAAGATGATATTGCCATAAAATTATTTGTCTCCCGTCAGTTAGTTTCTAAATGGGAAAATGGAACTGGAATTCCTTCTATTGATTCCTTAATAGAACTAGCAAAACTCTTTCATATAACTTTTGAAGAGTTACTTTGTTTAAATGAGGAAACAAATTTAGACGAAAACAACATATTTAATGGTCGCGAACGTTTGTATGTTGTGCAAAGTATTATTGATGGTAGCATAAAGGTTAATATCCCTGAAGTGTTTTACCAATTTTCCTCATTAGAAAGAATGATGGTTTTAAAGGCAATTAGAGAACATAGATTAGATACTAATCTAGATGAGCTCTATCCTAAGTTAACTCCAGGTGAGCAAGTATATTTAAGAAAGGATGATTAATTATGATTTTAAAAAAGGTAAAATTAGAAAACGGAAAAGAAAGTTATGAGGAAATTACTTTTGAAGATGCTTTAAATTATGAAAATAAAGATGAATTAGTATTCACAGATGAAGATGAGAAGGATGAATTTATAGACAAGCTAGATGAATTAGAAGAAGCTGAAGAAGATGAAGAGGAAGATGATGACGATGAAGACGATGATGATTTTGATGATGATGATAAAAACACTAGGAATTATGGTTTTAGTTTTATAAACAATAAAGTAGGAGATAGAATTTCACGAGTATTCATTAATAAAAAAGGAAATAAAATTATTAGTATGCTTCCTTTTATGGATAAAGAAGATATTGAAGAGTTAGTAAATGAGATTTTAAATGATAATGAGCTCTATAAAGATATTAATCTAGTTACAATATTTCCATTTTTAAGTAAAAAAGAATGTAATGCACTATTTATGAAATTTATTTCTGATCCAAATAATGAACATAAAAAATACATTCACACCCTAGCACCTTTTGTTTCTAAAGAATGTTTATCAAAGGTTGTTGATAATTATATTGATGGAACATATAAAGATGAAGATGTAAAAATGGATTTATTATATCCATTTATGGATAGTAGTGATATTAAACGACTATTTAAATTTTATATGAATAAAAAAAATTAAGGAGCAGATAGCTCCTTTTTTTAATTAATATTATCTAAAATATCAAAACGAAAAATATGGTAAATTTTCTTTTGTACACTTATTAAAATATATCAACTATGTTATAATGAAATAAAGTAGGTGGATTTATGGAAAAATATATATTAGCTTTAGATCAAGGAACAACAAGTTCTAGAGCGATTTTATTTGACAAAAATGGAAATAATGTATGCATGGCTCAAAAAGAATTTACACAGTATTTTCCTAAAAGTGGCTGGGTTTTGCACGATCCATTAGACATTTGGTCATCAATAGTAGATTGTATTTCTTCAGTTATAATTAAAATGGGAATTACGATTAAACAAATAGAAGCTATTGGTATTACTAATCAAAGAGAAACAACAGTATTATTTGATAAAGAAACAGGAATGCCACTTTATAAGGCTATAGTTTGGCAGTCAAGACAAAGTAAGGATATTTGTGATAAATTAATTTTAGAAGGATATCTAGATTTAATTCACGAAAAAACAGGTCTAATTATTAATCCTTATTTTAGTGCAACTAAGATTAAATGGATTATGGACAATGTACCTAAGGTTAAGGAATTAATGAAAGAAAATAGAGTACTCTTTGGAACTATTGATACATGGCTCATATACAAACTTACAAATGGTAAGGTGCATGCTACAGATTATACGAATGCTTCTAGAACAATGTTATTTAACATTAATACATTGAAATGGGATGAAGACATTTTAAAAATTTTAGACATTCCAAAAAATATTTTGCCAGAAGTAAAAGAATCAAGTGCATTTTATGGTTACGCTGAACAATTATCACCATTTGGAGCTTTACATAAGATTCCTATTACTGGTGTTGCAGGCGATCAACAAGCTTCTCTTTTTGGTCATTGCTGTTTTTCAAAAGGCGAAGCAAAAAATACTTATGGTACAGGTTGCTTTATGCTTATGAATACAGGTAATAAGCCTGTTTATTCTAGAAATGGTTTATTAACGACAATTGCTTGGGGTATCAATGGTAAAATTAGCTATGCTTTAGAGGGCTCTGTTTTTGTTGGTGGTAGTGTTATTCAGTGGATTAGGGATGGCATGCGTTTAATTAAATCAGCACCAGATAGTGAAGAATATGCAGTAAGAGTTAAAGATACGAATGGAGTTTATATCGTACCTGCCTTTACTGGTTTAGGAACACCTTATTGGGATGATGAAGCTAGAGGTGCAGTTTTTGGTCTAACTAGAGGAACAACAAAAGAACATTTCATTAGAGCAACATTAGAATCAATTGCCTATCAAAATAAGGATGTTATGAATGTAATGCTTGAAGAGGCAAGTATTCCATTGAAATGCCTATATGCAGATGGTGGTGCAACAGCAAATAATTTTTTAATGCAATTTCAGGCTGATATATTAAATGTAAGTGTAAAAATGCCTAGTGTTAGTGAAACCACAGCTTTAGGTGCTGCTTATTTAGCAGGTTTAAAAACAGGATTTTATGAATCATTAGATCAAATTAAATCAAAGCAAAACATAATTAAAACTTATGAGCCTAAAATGGAAAAAGATAAAATTACAGAGCTTTATAATGGTTGGTTGAAGGCAATTAAAGCAACTAGAGTATTCGAGTAGGTGGAAAATATGTGGGATGTAATAATTATTGGAGCTGGAGTTATAGGAGCTTCTATTGCTAGAGAGATAAGTAGATATGAACTAAAAACTTTAGTTATAGAAAAAGAAGAGGATGTTTGTGAAGTAACATCAATGGCTAATAGTGGAATTGTTCATAGTGGCTATGACCCTAAGCCTGGTAGCTTAAAGGCTAAACTTAATGTGATTGGTAATGGGCTTTTTGATAGGCTTAGTATGGAATTAGGCTTTGATTTTAAAAGAATAGGCAGTATAACTATAGGAAAAACGGAAGAAGATTTAGCCACATTAAAGAGATTACAAAAAAATGGTATAGAAAATGGAGTTAAAACGATTATATTAGATAAAGAAGAATTATTTTTACTTGAGCCTAATTTAGCTCTTGATGCTAAATATGGTCTTTTAGCTGAAAGTGCTGGAATTGTTAATCCCTTTGAATATACCGTAGCGTTAATGGAAAATGCTATTTTTAATGGAGTAAAGCTAAACCTTGAAGAAGAAGTATTAAAAATTTCTAAATTAGAAAACACATACAAAATTATAACTAATAAAAATGAATATATAACAAAAATTGTAATAAATGCTGCTGGCCTAAATTCAGGTGATGTTGCAGGTATGGTAGGAAGTAGTATTGATATTAGACCAAGAAAAGGTGAATATTTTGTTTTGAATCATTTAAATAAGCCCCTTATTAGTCATGTTATTTTTCCTTTACCATCAGAAAAGGGAAAGGGTATTTTATTAACACCAACAACAAGTAATAATTATTTGATAGGCCCTTCAAGCGAATATGTTTCTAGCTTAGATGATTTTAGTACGGATACACTTACCTTAGAAAAAGTTAGAAGTGATGCTAATAATTTAGTTAAAGATATTCCATTTAATGAAGTTATTAGAACTTTTGCTGGCTTAAGAGCAGTAAATAGTAAAAGAGATTTTATAATTGAAGAGGATAAAATAAATCCTAATTTTTATCAAGTTGCTGGAATTGAATCACCAGGTCTTGCATCTTCATATGCGATTGCACTTTATTTAATTGACATTATTAAAAAGAAAAATAATTTAATTACAAAAAAAGACTTTGTTCCATATCGTAAACCATATATAAAATTAAAAGGTTTACCACTAGAAGAGAAACAAAAAATATATGAAAAAAATCCAAAATATGGAAGGATAATATGTCGTTGTGAACAAATATCAGAAGCGGAAATTTTAGATGTTATACATAGAGAAATTCCTGTAAAGACTATACGTGGAGTAAAGAAAAGAATTAGACCAGGTTTTGGTAAATGTCAGGGTGGATTTTGTGAAAGCTTAGTTTTTGAATTATTAAAGAATGAGTTTGATTTAGATCCTTTAAAAATAAAATACGGACGAAAAAACTCGGAGGTTATTAAAAAAATAACTAAGGAGGGTCAAAATGAAAAATTATGACTTGATAATAATAGGTGGTGGTAGTGCAGGAATGGCAGCTGCCATTTCAGCTTATGATGCTGGCATTAAAAATATTTTAATTCTAGAAAAAGATAAATTTTTAGGTGGTATTTTACTTCAATGTATTCATACCGGATTTGGTTTATCAGAATTTAAAGAAGAATTGACAGGCCCTGAATATGCTTACCGTTTTATTAAGGAAATAGAAAAAAGGAATATTAGTTATTTACTAGAAACAACAGTATTAGAAATAACTGAAGAAAAAGATGTTTATTATGCTAATTCTAATGAAGGATATCAGTTAGTTAGAGCTAAAAGTATTATTTTAGCTACTGGCTGCCTAGAAAGAACAAGAGGAGCTATTGTCCTTCCAGGCGATAGACCAGCAGGTATTATGACTGCAGGATTAGCACAAAAATATCTAAACATTGATGGCTATCTAGTAGGTAAAAAAGTATTTATTTTAGGCAGTGGAGATATAGGCTTAATTATGGCAAGAAGAATGACTCTAGAAGGGGCTGAGGTTTTAGGAGTTGCTGAGTTAATGCCTTATTCAAATGGTTTAAATCGTAATATTAGTCAGTGTTTAAATGACTTTAATATTCCACTTTATTTATCACATACTATAACAAATATAAAGGGGAAATCTAGACTAGAAGAAGTCGAAATAAGTGAGGTTGATTCTAATCTTAAGCCTATTGAAGGAACAGAAAAATCATTTAAAGTTGATACACTTTTGTTATCAGTTGGTTTACTACCAAGCATTGAACTTTTAAAAGGGTTAAATGTAAAAGCAAATAATAAGACAAAAAGTATTTTCATTAACGAATCACTAGAAACAACAATTCCTGGTATTTTTTGTTGCGGAAATGCACTTCATGTTCATGATTTAGTTGATTTTGTAACAAAGGAAGCAAGAGAAGCAGGTCTTTCAAGCGCAAAATATATAATGGGAAAATTAACTACTAGTTATAATAATACTTTAAATATTGAGTCTGGCTTAGGAATAAATTATGTTCTTCCAAATATTGTTAGATTAGATAATATTTCTAAGGATTTAAAATTGAGTTTTAGAGTAAAAAAACCATTCAATAATGTAAATATAGCTATTTTTATTAATAAAAAGCTTGTAAAAGAAGTTAAAAAAGCATATTTATTACCAGCTGAAATGGAATCAATAATAATTAGTAAAGATTGTCTAGAAAAGGGAAATCTTGAAATCTTAGTGAGGGAGTAGTATGAAGGAATTTGTATGTATTATATGCCCACGCGGTTGTAATTTAAAAATTGATGAAAATTTAAATGTTAGTGGGAATAGCTGTAAAAGAGGCTTAGAATATGCAATTAGCGAAGTTACCAATCCCGTTAGGAGTATAACAACAACTGTAAAAATTAACTCTAATAGTATTAAAAGGCTACCTGTTAAAAGTTCTAATCCTCTCCCTAAGGAAAAAATATTTGCAATAATGAAATATTTAGACAATGTAGAGGTTAAAGCACCTATTTTGATGCATGAAATTGTTGTTAGAAATATTTTTGATACAGGAGTAGATATAATTTCTACAAGAGAGGTAAAAGATTAAATGACTATATAAAAATAAAAGAGGATTTTCCTCTTTTATTTTTGCTTTTTAGGGTATAGTAGATAGAAAATAAAGAGAAGATATGATAAAATTTTACTATATAATTTTTATTAATATGTCTATTATAAATGTAACAAGGTGAAAGTATGAAAAAGCCAATGATCGGTAAAGGAAATAAAGGATTAATATTTGCTATATTATGGTTATTAGTTGAAAATCCAACAGATTTAACTTATTTCAGGGTTAGAGATATTTTAAAACTTCTAAAAGAGGAATTTAGAAAAGATGTCGATTATAAAACTGCATATGGTTACTTACAGGCTTTAACAGAAATGGAACTTGACTTTAAAATAGATCATATTGCCAATAAAGGTTATTACGTAAAAGAAAGAATAATAAAAGAAGAAGAAAGAAATTTATTAATTAACGCATTAAAGAGTGAACATGCCTTAGATAACAAAACTACAATCATCCTAAATGATTTTATTAATATAGATTCAGAAGAAAAAGTTCGTAAAAATAATCTTAAGCTTTTAAAGAATAATGATACTACTAATGATGATTACAATATAATAGATACAATCGAAATTCTAAAAAAAGCTATTAAAAATAAGAATAAAATTAGCTTTAACTATTTAACATTTTCTTATAAAGCTGGCATTTTTATGCGTAAAGTACACTACGAAACAAAACCCTTAGAAATAAGATATTTAGATGGGGTATATTACTTAATAACTGAAAAACCAATTTGGCCTAAAATATATTGTGGTATTAAAATAAGGTATATGCGAGATATTAAAATACTAGATTCAGTAGAAAGTGAAGTAAAAGCTACACCTGATTATAAAATAGATCTTATAGTACTATATGACTGGGCTATTGAGTTTATAGATGATAATTTTGAAAATTATAGAATAACGAAAAAGGATAACAATTTAATTGCCCATATAGAAGCTCCTTATGAGAAAATAGCTAACTTTTGTAAACGATTTAATCCATTTTATGTTGTTAAAGATAATAAAATCTTAGAGAGAATGATTTATGATGCCTATGAGTTGTTAGATATTGTTAGACAAAATGATGATATTTTATTAACAATTAAAAAAGCTATAGTAAACTTCTATTATTATTTAGATATTGAAAAAGAAAAAGATTATATAACCTATATGAAAAAATTTAATAAATACATTAATAATTTATTTTTAGATTTAAAATATGAGGAGATAATACCTAACGTTTTAAGTTTAAATGATATTAAGGTTTCGTATGAAATAGTAACATTTGATTCTAAATTATTAAATAAAACAGGTGATATAGAAGAACTAATTGCAGCTAAAAATAGATTATTAAATAAAGATGTTACAAATAGATATATAATATTTTTATACGATACTTTAACAGAAAAAGAAAAAAGAAGAATTTTAGAAATTGTTTCTTATCGGACTATGAATGATTTACACGATAGATTTTCATTATTTACTAAAGCGTATTATCATAATTTTGATGTGTTTAAAATATTTTAATAATTTAGGAGAAAAGAGTAAATGAATGACAGAGGATATAAGCTAGTTGATATAGATAGTTTTAAAAGAAAGGAACATTTTTGGCATTATATTAAAGAAGTTCCTTGTAACTATTGCCTTACTACAAATATTGAAATAACAAATTTAATAAAAAAGAAATATAAACTATATCCATCTTTAATTTATTCTATAACTAAAGCAGTCAATAACTTTGATGAATTTAAGATGCGACTTATTGATGATAAATTAGCTGTTTTTGATATTTTATATCCATGCTATACTATATTTCATAAAGATGATGAAACATTTTCTAATGTTTGGTCTATATACGAAGGTGATTTTGAAAAGTTTAAAAGACAATATCAAGAAGATCTTGAAAAGTATGGTACTATTAAAAAGTTTATTTCAAAACCTAATGAACCAAATAATACATTTCCAATATCTATGATTCCTTGGACAAGTTTCACAGGGTTTAATTTGAATTTACCTAAAAATTTGACTTACTTAGCACCTATTTTTACTATGGGAAAATACTACAAAGATGGAGATTCTTATTTTATTCCTTTAGCAATACAAGTTCATCATGCCGTATGTGATGGTTTTCATGTAGCTAGGTTTTTAGATTATTTAAAAGAGGTAATAAAGAATTTATAATGTTGTTTTATTTAATAAAATAATATATAATGTTTTAGCAAAAAGGTGATAGAATGGAAAGAGGACATAAAACAGAAAAAATTGTTTATACAGCAACTTACATAGTAAAAAGAAGTGATTTATTATTAGATTTTTTATTAACTAAATGTAATACTTCACGGAATAATGTCAAAAATCTTTTATCTAATAAGCAAGTCTTAGTGAATGGTAGTGTTGTAAGCCAGTTTAACTTTCCTCTTGCAAAGGATGATGAAGTAAAAATTAGTAAATCTCCTATTAGAAACGTAGATGAAACAAAACAAAAAAATAAGACAACTAAAAGGAGCCCTAGAATAGAATTACTATATGAGGATGAAGATTTTATTGCAATTGATAAGCCTGCAGGATTGTTAGCTGTAGAAAGTGATAATGAAAGAGAAGAAACAGCCTACAATTACGTCTTAGCATATTTACAAGCAACATCAAAGCAATCTCGACCATTCATTATTCATAGAATTGATAAAGAAACATCAGGAGTATTAGTATTTGCTAAAAATATTAAGGTTCATTCGGCTTTAAGATTAAATTGGAATGAACTAGTTAGAGTAAGAGAATATATGGCTGTAGCTGAAGGACGATTTAATTTAAAATCTGGTAAGCTAGTTAATTATTTAGCCTTAAATCAAAATAATCTAGTTTATGTAACTAATGATAATACTAAACAAAAGGCTATTACAAATTATGAGGTAGTAAAAGAAAATAATGAATTATCTTTGTTAAAGGTATTAATTGAAACCGGTAGAAAAAACCAAATTAGGGTACAATTAAATCATATAGGTCATCCAATAATCGGTGATGATAAGTATGGCTATAATATAAATCCATTAAAACGTTTAGGACTTCATGCTTCATACTTAGAATTTGTGCATCCTTTTACAAACAAGGTTATTCAAATACGTGCTAAAACTCCTAGCACTTTTATGGCATTATTTAATGATAATAAAAAGAAGAGATAACTAGAACTAGAAAATTTAATAATTTTCTAGTTTTTTTATGCATATTATTTTTCATTTTTTGCTAAATGTTTTATTATTATTAATAAAGAAAAAATTCGTTTTTAACTAAAAATGAGTTATAATATAAAGTAATGATTAGGAGGCATAAAATGAAAAAAATAAATGTTATTTTAGGTATATGTTTATCCTTATTTGCCATAGCAGGTTGTAAAAAGGATAAAGAAATAGAAACAATAAAGATAGCTATGCCAAGTGGAGCACCTATCTTAAGTCAACTACAAATTATGGATAAGGCTTTAGATGAGGAATTTCAAATTGCAAATTATAAGGTGAAATTTGATATAGTTAATGGTGCTGATGGTGTAAAGGCAGCAATAACATCTAAAAGTCATGATGTAGTAGTAGCGCCAATTAATTTAGGAGCTACATTATTCAAAAATGGTTCTGGATATAAATATTTAGCTAACGTTACAAATGGAAATTTATTCTTTGCTTCAACAACAAAATTAGAAAGTATTAATGACTTAAACGGAAAAAACTTAGTGTTATTTGGGGAAAATACAATTAATGATGCTGTAGTTAATAGTATATTAACAAAAAATAATATTGAGCCTAATGAGAATATTACATATTTAGCTGATACTTCAAAAACTCAAGCCGAACTAGTAGCTGATAAAAAAGAAAATACAGTATATTTAGTTGCTGAGCCTGTCTTAAGTGCAGCGCGTATTAAGTTAAAAGCCCAAGGAAAAGAAGTTTATGTATTAGATGTACAAAAGGAATTTTCAGTAGTGAATGATGGTAATACATTCTTGCAGGCTGGAATTTTTGCAAGAGAGAATTTAGATACTAATTTTATAGATGCATATTTAGAAGAAGTAAAGTCAAGTATTAGTTTTGTAAATGAAAATAATGAGGAAGCTGCAAAGCTTGCAGCTAAATTAGAAACAGGATTACCTGCAGAAAATGTGCTTGCTAGTGCAATTCCTGGTTGCAATTTATGTTTTACTTCTAGTCAGGATGCAAAAGATAGCTTTATATACCTAGTTAATCTTGCACCTAAATATTTTGGTGGTGAAAAGCCAAGTGAAGACTTCTATTATTAATAAGAAAATAATTATAACATTAAGTTCTATTATTAGTTTTATTGCAATCTTATACATAATTTTTTTAATCGTAGGAAATGATATAATTTTTCCTACCCCTCATAACAGTTTTTTAGCTTTTATTAAACTATTAGGTAATTCAAGTACCTATAAGATAATACTATCAACTTTTATTAGATTAGTTATTACCTTAGTGATAAGCTTTATAATAGGTGGCATGCTTGGTCTTTTAGCGGGCAGATATAAGGGATTAGCAATTTTCTTAAAGCCATGGATGACTGTGATTAGAAGTATACCACTTGCGTCGATTATAGTTATAATTATGATAATTTTAGGATTTGCTAAATCACCTTATATAATTGCTTCTTTAATGTTAATACCAATTATTTATGAAGCTTTTAAAAATGGAATCATTAATTTAGATCAAGATTTAATGCAAGTTTGGAAATTAGATGGAAATTTTAATTTTAAAGTCTTTAGACTAATAATTTTCCCGATGGCTAAACCATTTATTAAAACTGCCTTTATACAAAGCGTAGGACTAGGAGTAAAGGTTCTAATTATGGCTGAGTTCATATGCTTTACACCTAATTCAATTGGTAAAGAGCTAGGAAGTGCAGCTAATAATTTAGAATATGCTAACGTTTTTGCTTGGAGTTTAATAGCAATTTTCTTTGTTCTAATAGTTGAAGCTTTGCCACATTTTGTATGTAGTATAGTTGATTATCTAGAAAAAAGAAGGAGAATAGAAAGTGGATTATACAAAAATTAATTCAAAAATTATTGATATCTGGTGTAAGGAAGGATGGATTTGGGGTAAACCTATTACACATGAAGAATTCTTAGATGCTAAAAAAGGCAAGTTTTCCTTATATTTAACACCAACCAAAAAGATTCCTAGTAGTTGGTTAGCTAACATTAAGGGCAAAAAAGTATTAGGATTAGCAAGTGGTGGTGGACAACAACTCCCAATTTTAACTGCTTTAGGAGCAGATTGCGTACTACTAGATTATTCTAATGAGCAATGTAATTCAGAGCTATTAGTTGCTAAAAGAGAAGGTTATAAAATTGAGGTTATAGAAGCGGATATGACTAAACCCCTACCTTTTTTAGATGAATGCTTTGATTTAATAATACATCCCGTTTCTAATTGTTATGTTGAAAAGATTGAACCAATCTTCAAAGAATGTTACAGAGTTCTAAAAAAAGATGGCTTAATGCTTGGTGGTTATGATATAGGAATAAACTATATTGTAGATGAAAAAGAGGAAATGATAGTAAACTCACTTCCGTATAATCCCCTTAAAAATAAAAAGCAATTAGATGAATGTATGAAAAATAATGATGGGATTCAATTTTCTCATACTTTTGCAGAACAAATCAAGGCTCAGCTAATGGCAGGATTTGAGCTTATTGATATTTATGAAGATACAAATGGAGAAGGAAGATTGCATAATCTTAATATACCTTCATTTGTTGCTACTATGTTAAAAAAATAAAAAGGAGAAATAAAAATGAAGGTAAAAGATAGTTATTTTACCCTTTATAATGGGGTTAAAATTCCTGCAATAGGATTTGGCACTTGGCAGGTTAAGGATGGTAAAGAGGCATACGATTCAGTAATTTATGCATTAAAGGCAGGATATCGTCATATTGATACAGCTTATGCCTACGGGAATGAAGAAAGTGTTGCTAGAGCAATCAAAGATTTTGGTTTAAAAAGAGAAGATATTTTTATTACAACTAAGCTACCATCTCATATAAAAACTTATTCTGAAACGCTAGAATATTTTAATATGTCCTTAAAAAATTTAGACACTGATTATATTGATTTATATTTAATTCATGCTCCATGGCCTTGGAGTAATGTCGGTGAAGATTGTACTAAGGGAAATATTGAAGCTTGGAAAGCTATGGTTGATTTATATAATGAAAAGAAAATAAGAGCTATTGGTGTATCTAATTTTCATGAAACTGATATTATACCTTTAATAGAGGCAACAAATGTTAAGCCTATGGTAAATCAAATTAGATTTTTTATCGGAAACACTCAAGAAGCAATTACTAGTTATTGTCAAAATAATGACATTTTAATTGAGGCTTATTCTCCATTAGCTACAGGAGAGATATTAGACAATCCGATTTTAAAGAAAATGGCAGATAAATATAATACGACACTTGCTAAGCTATGTATTAGATATTGTGTCGAAAGAAATACTTTACCTCTTCCTAAATCAGTTCATGAGGAAAGAATAATTGCTAATCTTGATGTTGATTTTAAGCTTGAAAAGGAAGATTTAGAATATTTAAATAGTTTAAAAGGTATTGGTTCTACTAGACCACTTAGAAGCTAAAAAAAACAAAGTACTTTTACGTACTTTGTTTTTTTATTATTTTACTAGTGAAGCTTCAGCAAATGCAAGTAAGAAAGGACCTATAGCTTTTCCATCGTCATTTACTACTTTACAACGAACGTACATTTCATAAGTTCCAACATATGCATCAGTTTTTGATGCAGATAAACCAGCACCAATACAAATTCCACCTAGTGTTAAATTACCATTTTCATCACGTTTGAAATATGTATTACAAGTACCCTCTAGAATGCTTAATCCGATTTCTTGATATTTTTTATCTAATGCACCAAGTCTAACTGCTTTTAAGATAGTATAGGCAATCATTAATGTACCTGATGTTTCAACATAGTTTTCTTCCTTTTCAGGCATATTAGGAACTTGCCAGAACATTTTTGTTTTAGGATCTAAGTATATAAGAAGTCCGTCAATTGTCTTTTGAATTAAAGGTTTAATCTTATTACGATATTTTTCTTCCTCCATAATTTCATATACATCAACTAGAGCCATTTCATACCATCCACATGCACGTAACCACACGATTGGTGAATGACCATTTTCCTTATTAGCCCAAATCATTCTTTCTTCAGGATCTTCAAATTGTCCATCATAGCCATGAACCATTAGTTTTTTATCATCTTCCCAAGTTAAGTCGAAGCAATTTTGTAATTGATATAAAATATCATAATAGCTCATTTTGTCTTCATAACGCTTTGTATATTCGGCAAAGTATGGTTGAATCATGTATAATCCATCTAGCCAGATTTGATTATAATATTTAATTTTATGCCAGAAATTACCTCTAATGCGTGGAATTTTTCTAACTTGCTCATTCATAAAATATTCGATAGCTTTACGATATTTTTCTTTTTTTGTTTTATCATAAAGTGGAAATAACACTTTAGCCATATTACATGGATCAGAGTCACGTCCTGTTTCAGTATATTCATTATAGTTGTTATAGTAATAAACTTTAACTCTACCATCTTCAGGAACAATTTGATCGATAAAGTTTTCTACATAATTAAAAATTCTTTCATCTTTAGTTACTTGATAGTAACCCATTAAGCCAACCATCATACAACCATCAATATAAGTCCAACCAGGTTTTTTAAGTCCGATTAAAACCTCTTTATTCCATAATGGTTTTTCAACTGTTGAATTATCTAGAAGATAATCAATGTATTCCTTGAAATTTTTTTGCAACTCGTTACTAAGCATTCTAATATCCTCTTTTCTATAAATTTAACTATATGATAGCGCTTTACTTTAATAAAGTCAACAATAAATTCGTAATAATGTATAAAGTTTATAATTGTGAACAAAAATACATAATAAAAAGAGCTTATAAAAAGCTCTTTTTATGTTTACTGACAAATTGGGGGAATGTCAGTAAAAAGGGAAAAGAAAAAGTATGATTCACTATTATTATGGTAAATCAGAAAAAAGACCAAACATGCGAACCCTATACAAATCGCATATCAGTGAATCAAAATCCTCTAGAATTTGGGGGATTACTAGAGAATTTGCAAGATAAGTAATGGTTCCTTCGCCAAAATTATCATGCGAGTATATGATAACGCTTTTAAAAAATAATGTCAATACTAAATTCGTAATAATGTATAAAGTTTATAATTATGAACACAAAATAATACAAATACATATATATGAACAAAATGTTCAATTATGAATTAAATGTTGAAAGAAAACGCTTTTTATGATAATCTTTAATATAGAAAGAAGGTTAAAGCAAATGGTACTAGAAAAAGAAAGATTTATGCAAAAGTCTAAAATAACTAAAGAAGAGGCTAAAGATTTATTATTAGAGGTACGAAATAAAATAGATAAGCTAATTGAAAAATTTGGCAATAATTTTATACATACATGCAGTCAAAGTGGAAAATATATTTTGGCAGATGATTTTGAATGGACAAAAGGATTTTATACAGGTATTTTATGGTATTTATATAAATTTACTGGTGATAAAAAATATTTTGAAATTGCAGATTGGCAAACGAATGAATTACTTAAGAAGGCAAGACTTGGCCATAATGGAATTCAAAATCATGATGCAGGATTTTTGTATTCATTATCTAGTGTTGCAGGATATAAGGTTACAGGAGACTCTAAATATTTAGAGGGTGCTAGATTAGCCGCCAAAACTCTTAGCGAAAGGTTCATACCAAATTGTGGTGTTATTCAAGCTTGGGGAAAAATGAATGAGAAAAATATTAATAGTGGAAGAATAATTATTGATACTTGGATGAATTTACCACTTTTATCATATGTTGGGAATTTAGAGAATAATTCAAATTATCAGGAAATTGTTAGAAGTCATTTAGAAAAATCACTTAAAACATTAGTTAGAAAAGATTATACAACGTATCATACTTATTATTTTGATACAAATAGTGGTGTTTCATTATATGGTAAAACACACCAAGGTAAAAATGATGAATCAATGTGGGCAAGAGGTCAATCATGGGGAATTTATGGTTTACCTTTGAATTACAAATATGATCAAACAAAGGATAGTTATTTAAAAGTGGCAAAAAATTTATTGGATGTCTTTTTAAATAAGCTACCTAGTGATTTAGTATGTCCTTGGGATTTTGATTTTTCTGATTATAAGGATGTAACAAAAGATGCAGGAACGATGCCAATAGTTGCACTTGGTATTTTAGAGTTATTAAAATACGATAATGTATTTACTACTGAAGAAAGAAAAGATTATGAATTAATTGCTCATAACCTAATAAGAGCTTTAATAGATAATGATTATATATCATTTAATAATGCTTTTTGGGAGGATGGCTTAGTAAGACATTCTGTTTACTCACACAATATAAATTGCCGTGGAGTTAATGAGTTTTGCTTATGGGGAGATTATTTCTATGTGGAATTTTTAATGAAAATATATGAGGAGGATGAAGCAATAAGCTTCTGGTAATATATATGGGAGAGACGAAATTAGAAAAAAAGAGAAGATTAATATTGAGTGGTAATCTATGGCAAATACTTTTATTAATTAGTTTGCCTGTTGCTGTTAGTAGTATGGTTATTGAGATATTTAATCTATTTGATATATATTTTTCTTCAAGTATAGGTCAAACTGAAATGGCAGCAACTGTCTTTGTTGGACCTATTAATAATGTTGTAAATGCTGCTTCCGTAGGTCTAGGTGTTGCGGCTACTGCACTTATTGCTAAAGAAATAGGTAAGCATGATTTTAAAAATGCAAGACTTCATTATGCAGAATTATTTTTAATAACTCTAGTAGCAGGAGTACTTTTATTTTTAATATGTTTTTTCTTTTCAATTCCAATTTTAAAAGCTTCAGGAGCTAAGGATGATTTATTAACAGTAAGTAATTGGTACTTTAGAATAATAATCATATCTTTGCCATTTCGTTGCTTTAATGATATTTATATAGGTATGCAAAGAGCTGTTGGAAACAATAGGCATATAATGATTGTTAATATAACAAGTATAGTCTTAAAGTTTATTAGTTCGTATTTATTAATAATTGTATTCAAAAAAGGAATTATTGGTTTAGGTATTTCAACAATTATTGCTACTTTGTATATAACCTTATTTGCTATTTATAACACATTCATAAAAAATAGTGAGTTACGCTTGACATTTGGTGATTTCAAAATAAATTGGCGAGTGATTGGAGCAATAATTTTATGTGCTTTACCTATAATTATTGAAAAATCGACACAATCATTTGGTAATTTAGTAATAAACAAGTATGCAACAGACTTAGGTGAAGAAGTATTAAATGCGTATGGTGTTACTAATAGAATTAATTCAATAATATTTAGTTTTAGTAGTGGTTTTGGAGTCGCTTTAATAACAGTTGTCGGACAAAATCTAGTTTGTGAAAATTATAGTAGGATAAAGGAAGCAAAAATTAAAGGAGTAATTTTATCTTTAGGAGTAGTAGTTCCTCTTCTTTGTATAGTTTTAGGCTTTTCACCTCTTATTGCAGGTGCATTTTCAAGTGGTAGCGAGAGTTTAAAAAATAAGATTATAACTGCTATGAGCATCTATACAATCTCAGCTATTCCATGGACAATCATGCACATTTACTTTGGTATATTCCAAGGATATAAAAAGACTATCTATGCATTAATTGTTTCGATGGTAAGATTATGGATTTTTAGAGTATTTTTAGTAGGATTACTATTAAAATTTACTAATATGGGAGAATATGCAATTTGGTATGGTATGTTAATTAGTAATATTCTTGCTATGATTTGTTCATACATTATCTATTTTGTTGCCCCTGATTTTAAAACACTTAGAAAAGCAAAAGCAAATTTTAGAATAAAAAAAGTGGAGGAAAATTAATATGAATTTATTCGATTTAAAGAACAAGAAAATTTTAGTTACTGGTGGCACTAGAGGGTTAGGAAATAAAATAGCGGAAGGATTTTTAGAAGCCGGAGCACATGTAGTTATTGTTGGCAGTTCTATTAAAGCAATAGATACAGCCCTAAATTTTAAGAATAAAGGATTTAAATGTGATGCTGTATACGGAAATTTAGGTAAAAAAGAAGAATTAGAAAGAGTTTTTCAAGAAGCCATAGAAAAACTTGGAGGAATAGATGTACTAGTAAATGCTCATGGCATAACAAAAAGATATGATCCAATTGAATTTCCAGTAGAAGCTTTTGAAGAAATTATCAACATTAATTTAACTTCAGTATTTATGTTATCACAATTAGCAGCACGTATTATGAAAGAAAATGGCTATGGCAAAATAATTAATATTGCTTCTATGAATAGCTTTTTTGGTGGTCAAACAGTTTGTGCATATTCATCCTCAAAGGGTGGTGTAATGCAACTAACAAAGTCATTTAGCAATGATTTATTTAAGTATGGTATAAATGTAAATGCAATTGCACCAGGATATATGGCAACAGATATGACTAAAGCCATTCAAGATAATGAAACTAGAAATAAAGAGATATTAGAGAGAATACCTGCAGGACGTTGGGGTACTGGCGATGACTTAAAGGGATGTGCTATATTCTTAGCCTCTCACGCTAGTGATTATTTAGGTGGTGCTATAATCCCTGTAGATGGAGGATTTCTAGCTAAATAATTAATGATTTTCCACTTTGGCATTATATAGATGCTAAAGTGGATTTTTTTATAATCCTAAATATTCTCTAAGGTTGAATTTTGTTATTTTAAGATTTATACTATAAGCGTATAAAAGCGTTTCTATTAAATCGTATAAAGATTTATATCACACTAAATAATTCATAATTTATTTATAGTAAGGAAGTGATTTAATTAGGTAATATGTAAATGAATTGTTGTAGAATAATAAGAAAATTGGAGGTGAAAAAATGAAAAAGCTGGTTTTTATGATGTCTTTATTGATTTTTTTTGTTAGTTCATGTAAATCAGATAGTTTAACAATAAATGCATTTGACAAAGAATACACATATAATGCTAGTCAAATAGATGGTTATACTTTAAAGTATGGCGATGAACTAACTTATCGTGTTTCGTTAGATGATGACTTTACGCTAGCATACTATGAAGTACTAGGTAGTCCATATTTATTAGGAACCTATAATGACGGTAGTTCAGTTGAACTAAAAATTAATTCTAATGATGCAGATTTTATTTTAAAAGAATGCAGGAAAAATGAAATTAATTATGGCGATAAAAATTGGAATGAGTTATATGGTATTATTTTTAATTATTTAGATACTGTTAGGAAAGAAAAAGAAATAGGTAATATGAATGTTAATCTTTCTGAAGAAGTACTAAAGGAAATGACAAGTGATGATAGTAGTTTAAATAATTATAGAATAAGTAAGTATAGTAATAATGTATATGTTACTGATGATATAATTACTAAAATTGTCCCTAAGGAGTGCTTCTTCACAGAGGGAGAATTCGCATTTAGTGGTGCTGAATACTTTTTCTATATCAATACAACTAAATTAGCTTTAGATGAATTATCATTTTACATATCTAATGTATATGTTGCTGATATTGATTTGACGCAAACAAATACAACATCAGATTACAATGGTATTTTCCCTAAAAATACGAGTTATCTATCAATAAAATTTGCTATTAACGAAATATATTTTGGTTTTGAAAATAGTGATTTACTTGAGGATGTTGGAGTTGATAATAATTTAGATAAAGTTGTAGTGCATAATAGTAATTGTAAAATTTCTAGTGGTATATTCATAGGAGAAGATATAAAATTTGATTTAAAAAATGTGACTGGTTCTATGAATAAATTATATGACGGAGTAGATTATAATTTTGGCTTTGAAGCCATGTATTTGAATTTATTAAATAAAAATAAAGAGGCTTTAGAGTTTGACAATAATTGCAAAGTTTTCATTGATTATGATTACAAAGAGTATGTTGACTACGTAAGAAAAATATCTGGATGTGATAACTCACTTTTCGATTTGACAAATGCTACTTATACAAATTTTGATTCTATATATTTAAATTACGGTGATAAAAAACAAACATTCGAAGGTAACCCAGGTCAAATGTTTTTAGATAGTGACACGAATACTCCAAGAGTTTTTTCAGCGAAATTTGATTCATTTAAAGGTGAATTAACAAACGATGTGTATCAATATTCAATTAGATTAGAAACCATGTGCAAAGTAGGAGATGTAGAAATGTTACCATATGAATGTGATTATGGTATAGTTTTTGATTTGATTAGAAGTAATAAATTGGTAAATACATACTTATGGATTAATCACAATGAAAAAACATATTTTGGTTCTTATACAGAAGATTTTACTGATAGTTTAACATTTTATTTTCCTATTGAAGGTTTTGAAGCAGTAAATTGTTATCTTTCTAGTTCTGATGGTATTAAGGTTTTTGATGTGCCTGAAGGATACAAATTGACTGTGTATAACTTAGATGGCGAGGAAATTGCAAGGAGTAGGATCAATAATATAATTGTTAATTTAGAAAAAAATGGTAAGTATTTTTTCAAACTCGAGGCAATTGAAGCAAGTTATAGCAAAAATATTACAATTAAAGAAGTAGATTGTGAATTTTTAGATGATATGAATACGGAGTTTACTTTAGATAATAATGATAGATATAAAGTTTTTAAAATCCATTCTACTTCAGAGTATCAAGCCTATAATATTAAATTGATTTCTTCTAATCAAGATACTAAATTATTTGTATACAACGCTTTTTCTCTTTTAGTTGGAGATACTAATGACAATTTATATATCGGATTAGGAGAAGGAGAATATTACATTGTAATTGAAACTAATAGTGATACTATTTGTAATGTTAAGTTAAGTATTAATAAGAAATAGTTAAAAATAAAAAGATGATTTATCTACTAAATTGTATTTTAGTTAAAATAAATCATCTTTTTTATTATGCCATTTTCTTTAGCATTTCTGTTTTTACTTCATATTTTAATGTATCATTGTTCATATATCTAACAAATTCATCAGCTATATAATCACCTAGTCGCTGAACTTCATTTTTTTGACTTCCTGCCATATGAGGAGATAAGAAGCAATTTCTAAGAGTCAATAATTTGCTATCTCTTGGAAGTGGTTCAGGATATGTTACATCTAAAATAGCTGTAAATGATTCATCACTTTCAAGCTTTTTAATTAATCCTTCTTCATTAACTTGTCTTCCTCTACCTGTATTTATAAATGAAGAAAAAGGTTTCATACTCAATAGATAATCTTTTTTTATTATGCCAATTGTATTTTCATTATCTGCGATATGATTTGATACTACGTCGCATGTTTTAAAAATCTCTTCCATTGTGCTTAATGTAACCCCTATTTCCTTGGCTTTTTCTTTTGTAACAGAAGTAGAAGATAAAAATATTTGTACTTTATATTGCTTCAACATATCAATTACCAATGATCCAATAGCACCATATCCAAGAATTCCAATTTTGCTATTGTATAATCCAGGGTAATTATCTAAATATTCCTTTGCAGTTCTAAAATCCTTCTTTGTACGATCTAATAGGTTGAAAAAACCCTTTGATGCTAGAAGAATAGTAGCAACTGTATATTCAGCTACTGCGACAGCATCAGCATGCCATGCACTAAATACCTTTATTCCTAATTCTAAAAAAGGTCTGGCAAACTTTTGAACACTAGCTGCACCATAAAATAATGCCTTTAAATTAGGAAAATATGTATTTATTTCCTCTTTTGTTAATTCTGGCATTCCCCATGTAGAAAAAATTATATCAGTATCCTTTAAATTTTTTGTCTTTAAGTCATTTGAGGAATAAATATTTTTATCTAAATCGATTAGATTTGCTATCTTTTTAATAGCATCATCATTATACACATATTTTACTTTAAAGTCCTTATCACTTAAAAATATTGCTTTCATAAAAATACCTTCTTTTATTTTAAATAATATTTTAGTGGCAAATCTTCAAGATTATCAGTATTTATATTTATATCTAATCCTTTTGTTATGTATTTTAAATATAATTTATAGCAATTTAAATATGTTCCTTCAATTTGCATAGCACCTCTAATATTACCATGATCATTTACTTTTATATTTTCTAGTGGTAGTTCTTTATTAAGGTAAGGGGTAAGAAACTTTAACGCCCCCATTAATACAGTATTATCAGTATAGTTAACATTTAGTAATTTATAGGTATCAATAAAAGCCTTAATGTTCATAGTAGAATAAGCTAAGGCTCTAGTTCTAACTAATTCAGCTTCCATTCTACCATTATTATGATTAATTTGAAGTTGTAAACGATTGTTTAATTCCTCTAGATATGAGTTTTTGTAGTTTTCAAGATCACCAAGGAAAAAATGTAATTGTGCACATAGTAATGTATACATTGTTCCATGATTATTTTTTTCATTTTTTTCATCATTACCATTTTTACTAGTCTCTAACCATTTTAAAAACTCATTTGTCCATTTAGCTAGTGAATTATATAAAGAAACTTCAACCATACCTTTATCATATAAATTTTTTAGTAATACGAATGCGTAACCACAGCAGGCTCCAAAATCAATAATACCAATTCCACGACCATTACCATATTTAGGATCGCCAGGAATTAATTGAGAATGCTCTAAATTTGGATTCATATAAGTATCTTTATTTAAGAAGAAGTACTCTAAGTGCTCTTTTAGAAGATAATAATATTTCTTATCACTAGTAAAATAATACATTAAAGAAGCTAAGAAGGTAATCATAGCAGTTTTTCTTAATCCTTCTTTACAAGGATAGAAGGAGTCTTTATTTATTTTTCCATCGATAGAAATATAAGGAAGACCATCAGGCTTACTTGGGTCAGGCCAATAATAAAGACCCATACTATAATAGTCATGAAGGTCAAACTTTTCGGCTATTTTAGTTCTATTATATACAACACTATATTTTTCATATTGGAATAATTCACTTGTCAGACGTTCTAGATTTTTTAAATCGTCATTTGACAAATTCTTTTTGAAATTATCTAAATCATTTATTGTGAAAGTGTTGAAATTTTGTGTAAAGTCAATACAAAAGTTTTCATATAAGTTCATAATCTTACCACCATTTTAGTTGAAATACTTTTTTAATTCTTTAGCTAAATGAGTTCCTATGTGTAAATGTCCCATGATGCTTGGATGAAGCATATCATAGCTAACGTCGGTAAATTCACGCATTAATTTATTCATACTTATTACAGTAATGTTATATTTTTTTGCCAATTTTTTTATTATTTGTGTAAATGATCTATTTTCTTTTTTATAAGGTTCCTTTTCTTTAAAAATAGCAAATTGTTTTTTAAAGAAAAGAAGTGTTGAGATAACATAAATTGGCTTATTGGTACTAGAAAGAGTATTAAATAAGTAATCTATTCTTTTTTCGAATTCATTTTCATCCATACATCCACGCATATTACAGCCAAGTTCTAATAAGTATGCGTCTGGGTTCAAAGATTTTAAATAATCAACAGTTGATTCTTCACATAGGCAATTACCTGATAGACCTTTGTTTAAAATATCAATGTTCAATTCGTTAGCAAGGATATTAGCCCATGAGTAAGGATAGGCAAAGCTTCCTGCTCCTTCTGAGATTGATGAACCATATAATACAACTTTTTTAAGATTACTAGTATATGGTTCAATATTTTCGCTACAAGATATTTTTACATCTTTAATATATCCACCGGCTTCAAATTGTACTCTAAAGACATCTTCAGGGAAACGTTTAGTTTTTTTATTTCCAAGTGTTGTGAAACGTTCATGTAAAGAGGCTTCTATTTCATTTTGTCCTTCAATTATTTCTGCTCTTTTTATAGAAAAATCACCAATATAAAAATCAACAAAGCCTTTTGCAGTTGAATAAAAAGAAATAGAGAAGTCTTTAGCCTTAGTTTTAAATCTTATTTCTACACCAGTAGGGCGTTTAGCCTTTTCTCTTCCTTCAATTTTGGTTTTGTATCCTAGTTGTTCAATATATTCTGTAGGATATCTATAAATAAAATTATCGTTAGTTAGTTCTCCATTAAAAATAGTATAGTTCATCATTTCATATAACCGCCTTTCATTGGTGATACTGCATGTTCTGCAAATAATTTTAAGACACCTGAATCATATTTACTTTGGAATGACTTTAAATTTTTCTTCCTTTCTAAAAGTATTTTATCGATTTCAGATAGCATCTTTCTTTCACCATTAATTCCAACTATATTTAAGCTTCTATTTAATATGTCTATTTCAATTAAGTCATTTTCCTCGACTAAAGCTATTGGACCACCTTCAGCCGCCTCTGGTGAAACATGTCCGATAGCTGGTCCTTTAGAAGCACCAGAAAATCTTCCATCTGTTATAAGTGCTATGGTTTTTCCTAATTCTTTATCAGAGGCTATTGCCTCAGTTGTATAAAACATTTCTGGCATTCCGCTTCCTTTTGGTCCTTCATATCTAATTATAACTGCATCTCCAGGTTTCACTTTATGATTTAAAACAGCATCAATTGCTTCCTCTTCAGAATTAAAAGGTTTAGCCTTTAAAACAATATTGAAGCATTCTTTTGGTACAACTGTGTGTTTAACAACAGCACCTAATGGAGCTAAATTTCCCTTTAAAATTGCGATACTACCATTTGTACCAATTGGATTATTGAATGGTCTAATAATATCAGTAGCTTTTAAATTATATTTTTTTAAATATTCAGAACATTTTTCATAATAGCCATTTTTCTTTAAATCATCTAGATTTTCTCGGATTGTTTTGCCAGTAACCGTTAATTCATCTAAATTTAATAAGCTTTTTATTTCTTCCATAATTCTTGGTACGCCACCAGCATAGTAGAAGTATTGAGCAGGATAATTACCAGCTGGTCTAATGTTTAATATGTAGTTAGATTTCCTATGCAGTCTATCAAAAGTCTCTCCATCTATTGTAATACCAAACTCTTTAGCAATTGCTGGCAAATGAAGAAGTGAATTGGTTGAGCCTGAAATAGCAGCATGGACTAAAATAGCATTTTCAAAAGATTTTATTGTGACTATATCTCTTGGTTTTAAATTATTTTTAATTAAATTCATAATTTGTTTACCAGCAATGTCACAATAATCATATATTTCTTTACTAGTAGATGGTAGTAGTGCACTACCAGGTAAAGCTAATCCTAATGATTCTGCCATTATTTGCATTGTAGTTGCTGTACCTATAAAAGAACAAGCACCACAAGATGGACAGGCATTATGCTTATAGTATTCATATTCCTCTTTTGAAATTTCACCACGCTTGCACATAGCACTATATTTACCGATTTGTTCTAGTGTTAATTCATTTGGACCTGCATTCATAACACCACCGGGAATAAAAATTGAAGGGATATTAACTCTTCCAATTCCCATTAATAAGGCAGGTACAGCCTTATCGCAGCTAGCTAAGAATATACCACCATCAAATGGAGTTGCATTTGCATGTATTTCAACCATATTAGCAATCATATCACGTGATGCTAAGCTGTAGTTTATACCATCATGCCCTTGTGCCTCACCATCGCAAATGTCTGTAGTAAAGTAACGTGCTCCAAATCCTCCATTTTTATAAATGGATTTTTTCACTGCCTCTACTAAATCAAATAAATGTACACTTCCGGGGTGGCTATCACCAAAAGTACTTTCAATAATGACTTGTGGTTTAGCTAGATCATCTAATTTCCATCCGCTTCCAAGTCTCAAAGAATCAATTTCTGGAGCTAAATCTCTAAGTTTTTGACTATTTAACATAATATTATACCTCCATGAAATTATTTAGAAGAATTCCAACATTATATTTATGGGAATAAGTTATAAATGTGTTTTGGCAATTCTTTTAATATTTTCTTATTATACATTTTAGTCACAAACTAAAAAAAACGCAAGAAAAATTCATAAATAAAAACTTTTTTTCAAATTATGAACAAAAAGTCTAAAAAACCTATTGACAGCGCTTACAAAAAATAGTATCCTTTAGTTGAAAACGAATAATATGAAATCAGTTCATAAATATGAACTTTTGTTTTAAAACATTTTTTGAAACTGAGTTTATAATTATGAACAAGGGAGGAGAAAATGAAGAAAGTTAATTTTATAGTAATTGACCTTTTTGTGTTTAGTTTTTTAGCTGTTGTTAGTGAATTTCTAAGCATATATACATTTGAAAAGCTTAATGCTAGCTTTTATATTTCTCTTTCAATAATGATTGGAATTATAAGTATCGTTCGTTGGGGAGTATATGGAATTATTCCTTTTGTTTTTAGTGGTATAGTCTCCTTTATAATGAATCAACAAGGATATTTAACTGAACAGCCTATGGTTTGGTATTATGGGTTGCTATACTACGTTTTAGGGAATGTATTCCTGATGTTGCCATTGTTTTATTATAGTAAAAATAGAGATGCTAAAATTGAAACAACAGGCAAATTCTTCTTATTTATTGTTTTTTGTTTTTTAGGTTTAGCAGTAGGAAAGGGACTTTTTATTTTTATAATAACAGGTGAGGTTGATGGACTACTTAGTTATTTAGCTTCAGTTGGGTTGAGTTTTGTAATTTCAACAATTGTCTTGATATTGTTTAAAACTAAGACAGAATTATTATTAGATATGAGGAATTACGTTAAAGAACAAGAGATGGAGGATGAATATGAAAGAAGACAAAAAGGAGTATAAAACTTCTGCATTTGGACTTTGGCTAAGCTTTAAGAAGAATTGGCAATTATATGTATTATTAATACCAATTGTTTTATGGTTTGCTATTTGGGCATATAAACCAATGTTAGGTTTAATTATAGCTTTCAAAGATTATGATCCATCTAAAGGTATGCTAGGTAGTAATTTTGTTGGTTATGACAATTTTATGACTCTAATTGTTGGAAATCAAAAGACTGAATTTTGGCAAGCCTTTAGAAACACATTCATAATTAGTGTTTATGGCCTATTATTTGGTTTCCCTATTCCAATTATCCTTGCACTTTTCTTCAGTGAAATTAACAGTAACTGGTTTAGAAAAGTTACGCAAACAATTACTTATTTACCACACTTCTTATCAGAAGTTACAATTACAGGTATCGTTATTCTATTAGTATATAATGGTGCTGCTTCTACAGGTGTAATTGCACGTTTAATGATAAGTCTAGGAATTGTTAAGGATACAGGAATGAGAATTATGGAGACACCTAGTTTCTTTAGACCAATTTACATTATAACTGGTATTTGGAAAGAAAGTGGTTATAACTCAATTGTATACTTTGCAGCAATTATGGGAATTTCCCCAGCCCTATATGAAGCTATTCGCGTTGATGGTGGTAATAAATGGCAAGAAATTAAATATGTTACTATTCCTGGAATGGCTCCTACACTTATCATTATGATTATTATGCGTATAGGTAAGATGCTATCAGTTGGATATGAACGTGTAATTTTGTTATATAACCAAAATGTTTATGTAACAGCCGATGTACTTTCAACATATGAGCAAAGACTAGGTTTAGTTAATGGAAATTATAGTTTAGGTGCTGCATCAGGTATATTCAATAGTTTAATAGGTTTCGCATTAGTTATAGGTGCAAACACAATTAGTAGACAAGCATCTAAGACGGCATTATGGTAGGTGAGAAAATGGAACGTTTGTCAAAAAGTGAAATAATTTTCAAGGTAATTTCATACACTTTAGTAGCTATTTTCTCTTTAATGGCGCTATATCCAATTGTTTATGCATTTAGTGTATCAATTTCTGGAAAAGGTGTATATGAAGCTGGTCAAATTGTTTTATGGCCAAAAGATGTAACTTTCTTAGCTTATAAGGAAATTATTATCGATAAGGATTTCTGGATTGCATATACAAATACTTTATTCTACACAGTATTTGGTACTGCTTGGAGTATGGCAATATCTCTTACAGGTGCTTATGCTCTATCAAAGGATAAGTTAATTGGTAAGAGAAAATGGAATTTCTTATTAGTATTCACAATGTGGTTTACAGCAGGTATGATTCCTTTATATTTAAACTATAAGGAATTACATGTTGATAATCGTTGGGGTATGATTATAGCTTTTGGTATTCAAGCATATAATATCATTTTGCTTAGAAATCAATTTTCAACAATCCCTTCTGAAATTGAAGAAGCAGCAATCGTTGATGGTGCAAATGAGTTCCAAGTATTTGGAAAAATATATGTACCAATGTCTTCAGCAACAGTTGCAACAGTAACTCTATTCTATGCGATTAGTCGTTGGAATGGTTACTACTGGGCAAACTTATTAGTTAACAATGGTGAGGAACAGCCACTTCAAGTTTACTTAAGAAGACAAATTGAAAACTTCCAACAAATGGCTGATACCGGACAAGTAGACTTGCCATATGCAATGGATAGTTTGCTTTATGCAATCATTGTTTGCTCAATTATTCCAGTTTTAGTTATTTATCCATACATTCAAAAATATTTTGCAAAAGGTGTTAATTTAGGTGGTGTCAAGGGTTAAGAGTCCCTTACAACATATATAAGGAGGAAGAAGATTATGAAAAAAACTCTATTAGCTGTTGGAGCAGCAGCGTTGTCAGTTGTGGCATTAGGATCTTGTGCTCCAGAAGATGGCCCTTCTACAGAAGCAGTCACAATGAATCTTGCTTATGGTAATGAAAAGAAAACATTAACTTATCAAGTTAGTACACCAATTACTATGCAAGATGGTACAGTAGTTTCTAAGGGTGATTTAAAACCAATGTGGCAATATGTTGAGAAAAAACTTGGTGTTGATATTCAAGACGTTGCTAACCAAACTCAAAAATCATCTGATATGATGAAATTACAAGCAACTACTCAATTTAAGGATGCTGTTATTTATGGTGGTAACTCTATCGCTGATGATTTAATGGCAAAGGGAGCTGAAGGATATTTTGTTAGATTGGATGAGCATTTTGATGAAATGCCTAATTTAAAGGCATATTTAGATGCAAATCCAAATATTAAATCAGCTATTACAGCATATGATGGTCATATTTATCATTTACCATATGTTGCCGAAGTTGATAATTATGCTCGTATGTTCCATGTTCGTCAAACTTGGGTAACTGATCTATTAGATAAGGAAAATCCAAACTTTGATACTAAAACAGTAGAAAAAACATATTATGAACCATTCTATACAGCTGATCATCCACGTGCTAAGGAAATTGAAGGACGTCCTACAAAGAAGACTGATCAAAATATTATTGAAATCATGAATAATTTACCTGTAAAGAATGGTAAAACATATGCAGAAGCATTCCGTCAATATATTAAGGATAATTATGATTATGAAAATCCATCTGAATTATTCTTAGGTGCTAATGCAGCATACGATATTGATGAATTAGTTGCATTATTCCGTTGTGTACAAGCAAATCCACAATATTTAACAGGTAAAGCAGATGGTGAAACATATGCTTACTTTACACGTCAACCTAAGTATCGTGAAGATGTATTACGTTTAGCTACATATTTTGATGGTGTACGTGTTCATGGTTCAGATTCTTATGAATCACGTTGGGAATATGATAGTGAAGGTATGATTCATTATACATATGCAAAAGAAGAATTCTATGATGTATTAACAAGATTATCAGATATGAATGCAGAAGGTTTATTCTATGCTGACTCATTAAATGATGGTAATTCAAGTACAGATTTACGTAAACGTTTATATGGTTCTGACTCAGTTCAAGATCAAAAACAATTTGGTTTCTTAACATATGACTGGACTGCATCTACAACAGCTGATGCATTAAATGAAGATATAGTTGCAATTTTACCTCCAGTAGCAGAAGTAAATGGTGTATGGCAATTATATGTAGATAATAGTCGTGTTATTAAACCTGATGGATGGTCAATTTCAAATGCAGCAACTGATTCTCAAAAATCAGCAGCTTACAAGATTTTTGATTATTTCTTCACTGAAGAAGGAAGTATCGTTCAAAATTATGGTGTATTAGATATGGTTGACTTAGAAAATGAATATGTTGGACCAGATGGTATTTCTTATCCAAAATTCAAACAATGGGTATTTGATAACGCTGCAACATTTACAAAAGGTGATATTTCTAACTTCTTACGTGAAGTAATTGGTGCTCAAATGCCTATTGGATACCAAAAGGAAATTGGTTTCGAATATCAATATACTTCAGAACGTGGTTTAGCAGCTACTAAGTTGTATACAGATGCTAAGGTTGGATATCCAACATACGAAGGTAGAGGTATTGAAGGAGATAATCCAAATTATTATCGTTTAACCCCACCTGCATTCTCATTAAATAAGAATCAAAGTGCTGCAATTGGACAATTACAAATCGCTACATCTACAGGATTTATTGAACCAGTATTTAACTTAATTCGTTTCCAAACATTAGGTGGCGGTGAGGGCTTAACTGTTCCAAAGACATATGAAGAATACTTAAAGTATTTCAATGATGGTGGATTACAACAATACGAAAAAGTATATCAAGACGCCTATAAGATTATGGCAGGTTTATAAAAAGTAGATTGAGTTAGAGGGATTACCCTCTATCTCTTTCCAAAGAATTTTATTTAAATTATAGAATTCTTTGGCAAGAGAAAAATAGAAGAGGAGATAAAAATAATGAAAAAAATGTTTGTTTTGCAAAAAGTTATGTTTGTTATCTATATTTTAGCTATGATTTCTGTTATGCTTTTTGCTTTAGGTTTTATGACTAATTATAAAGCTTTTCAATACCTAACTGGGTTAGATAAAAATGGAAATGTTGTTCGTGAATTTAATAAACAATTAGGTGATTTCCACCATAATGAGCTTATTCCATATAATGATACTATTTTCTATTTAGCGATAGGATCAATTATATCTATTTTGCTTATTTTTATCGCAAAATTAAATAAGAAAATACCTAATGTTTTTGGAGTAGTAATGGGTGTGGTTGCTACAATTCCTACTATTATAGGTGCAGTGATTTCAATTGCTACAATCCCTGGCTTAGCTGATACATATTCAAAAATGAATTTTTCGCAAGTAGAAATAGAAACCTATACTCCATATACACCATCAACTCTTGCGTTTGATATTGGTAAAGTCTTATTTCCAATTGTTTTAGTATTGATGATTGTTTTCATTTTGGTTATAGTGGCAAATTTTGCTTTGAATACTTTGAACAAGAAAAAAGCAAGTGCTGTAAATGCCTAGCATAGTTGGGAGGTAGAAAAGATGAGCAATGTAGAAAATAAAACAAAATATGAAAATTTTTCTTACGAAGAAGCAAAAAATACATTATTTAGTTTTAAAGAACAAGTTATTGATTTGAAAAATGAAAATAACACATACAAAGATGAAATTAAGAGAGTTAAAGCTAAATATACATCAGAGAAAGTAAGTAAAATTAATAAATTAACTGTTGAATTAAATAAGAGCAAAACAACTTATAAAGCATTAAAAACTAATACAGAATTTACTGAATACGTTAGAAGCCAAAAGAGAAAGGCGCTTTCAATTAATATCAAAGAGTTAAAACAAAAACTAAAAGTTGTAAAGAAAAATCTTACAACAGAGGCTGAAAACAATGCGTTTACTTTAATTGAAAATAAGTATTCTTTAAAGTCAGAAATAAAAGATAAAAAAAGACTATATGCTGCAAAGGATAAAAAAGCTCAAAAAAATCAAGAACTTAGTGATTTGAGAGTAAAATTAGCAAAAACTAATATAGAGTTAAAAACTATTATAAAAAATGGCAATCAAAAACTAAGTGTTAGTGCAGACGAGATTGTAAAATTAGAAAAATTAATTTCTGAAAACAATGAAAAAATTAAGAATATTAAATCTAGTACAAGTTATGACCGTAAGCTATTAAAATCCCAAATGCGCAAGCAATTTATCTATAATAATCTTGCTGATGAGCAAAAAGAAATTAAAAATTTGGAAAAAAATGGTGAATTTGACAGTGAAAAGAAAGCATCATTGTTAGCATCATTGAAAGAAAAAAGAGGAAAAATATTAAAGTTCCAAGCAAATTCACTTTCATACTGGTTAGTTTTATTAGTAGTATTTATTGAGGTTTTATACACAATATTTATGTTAAATCAAATGTATGTAGATTATATGGTATTCCCAAGTCTAATAGTTAATTTGATATTTATTTTAATGTTATTCTTATCAGCATTAAAGATAAAAACATATAGTAGTTTTTGGACAAATGTTAATTATGGTTTTTCTATATATTTAGTTTTAAGAATTTTTGTAGTTATTCCATTTGTTTGTAAGGATAGAGAAGCAGTATATGAAGATGGAAAATTAGTAGTGGATGCAATTAGTTATGGGGACTTAAGAACTCAGTTAATAGTATGTACGCTTATTATGTTAGTTGTATTATTAGTGGCTTCTTTAAACTCAAGCTATAAAATTAAAAATCGTGTTTTATATCTAGAAAAGAAGGAGGCTTAATTATGGCAACAGTAGAATTAAATGGTATTAATAAGATTTATCCTAATGGTACTCAAGCTGTATTTGACTTTAATTTGAAAATTAAAGATGGTGAATTTATTGTCTTAGTTGGTCCTTCTGGTTGCGGTAAATCTACAACATTAAGAATGGTTGCAGGTTTAGAGGGAATCTCTACAGGTGAATTATTAATTGATGGTATTAAAGTTAATAAGTATGCACCTGGTGATCGTGATATAGCGATGTGTTTCCAAGATTACGCTCTTTATGGTAATATGACTATTTATGATAATTTGGGAATTAGCTTAAAGTTAAAACATAAGGATAAGACTACAATATATTCAAAGGTTCAAGAAACAGCTGAAAGCTTAAGTTTAGTTGAATATTTAAACCGTTTACCTGCTCAACTTTCAGGTGGTCAACGCCAACGCGTTTCTTTAGGACGTGCTGTTGTAAGAGCTCCAAAAGTGTTTTTAATGGATGAACCTTTATCAAATCTAGATGCTAAATTAAGAGCGAAAACTCGTAGTGAAATTGTTAGATTACAAAAACGTTTAAATGTAACTACTATTTATGTAACACATGATCAAATAGAAGCTATGACAATGGCTGATAGAATAGTTGTTATGAAAGATGGATATGTACAACAAATTGGTACACCTTATGAGGTTTATCATAATCCAAATAACATGTTTGTTGGTGGATTTATTGGTCTTCCTCCAATGAATTTTGTAAAGGGTGTAATAAAAGGACAATTCTTTGTAAATGATTATATCAAGGTTAAAATTACTGATAAAAAATATTCTTCTTTAAAGAATTATTATGGTGATTGTGAAGGTAAAGAGATATTTATTGGTATTCGTCCTGAATATTTATCACGTGAACCATTACATATGAATGAGAATAAAGAAAGTATAGTTGAGTTACCAGTTATTAACACAGAGTTTTTAGGCAAAGAATATAACGTTGAGTTAGCTTTAGGTGATAGTTCATTTGTTGCCAAGATTGATGTTAGAGAAGAAGCTCCTAAGGAGACTTTAAGAATAGCAGTATTAGAGAATAAAGTACATTTCTTTGATGTTACTACAACAAATAGAATAGATGAGGAGTAGGACTTATGATGTTTAGTGAAGAATATTCAAAATTATTTGCCGAAAAAAAAGCTTTGAAAGAAGAAAAAAGACAAATTGGTAAACTTTATCATAGATTAGATACATTTACACTTGAAAAAAATTATGAAAAAAAGAAATCTACAAAAGAAGAAATAGTAAAGGCTCGTATTGAATATAAGAAAAATAAGAAGAGTTTTCTTGCATCAAGAGCTGATCATTTGAAAAATTTGAAGCAAGATAAAGCTAAGAATAAAGATGAAATGGTTGCAACTAGACGTTTAGGAACTGTTTGGGACAAATTTTATGGATTGAAAGAATGGACTAAATATCGTTTCAAAGAACAACCAATGTTAGTCGGTCGTGATATAGTAATCATACTTTCTGTATTAAATTTGGCATTATCATTAGCTTATATTCAAGCAATTGGACAAATTTCTAATAGTATGTCTGGACTGCTTATGTTTGGATTTATCTTATTTGGTCTTATTTCAATTTTCAACACATTAAGATTAAAAGAGGCTTTATCTAATAAATTTTACTTTGTAGTTACTATTTTGATTTTAGCTGCTGTTCTTGGATTTAGTCTTGGTATAGTGTGTCTTTCAGGAATGAGAGTAGGTTTGAAAAATAGTTTAATTCAAAAAGGTGGCCTACAAGCTATCATAATTGCTGCAGGTTACGTTATTGGTACTGTGTTTATCTTTATAGCAAGACATAAAGAAAAGGTTGCTCATAGAGAATATTATTAAGAGGTGAAAAATAATGAAGAAGCTCGTTGAAAAAATTAAAAAAATGGATAGTAAATATAAGGTCCTATTTTTTAGATGGTGGTTTTCTGCTGCCGTCTGCTTCTTCATTGTTTGGGGAACTAGTTTAGGTAGCCAAGAAACAACATTAGATCTAATTTTCTTTTTAGGTCTTGGAATGGGTATTGGAAATTTGTTTATATTTAATCCTATTATTTCAAGTGTTTTTGATATTGAAAGAAGGGGTAAAATTGCTAACAAAAAGATGACAGAAAGAAGCATTCCAGAAGGTATATTCTATATGTTGTCAGAAATTTTTAAGAGTATGTTAGCAGTTTATATTGTTTCTTGGATATATGAAGGAATAAATATTTTGATTAACAAAATAGGAAATTATCCAAGTGAGCATGTTGGTTTTCCTGTTGAACCAATATCTTATGCAATTATTTTTGTAATTATTTATTCTATTTTAGGATTTATTTGGGATTTGATTGTAATTTTATATGAAAAGGTATTTAAGAAAGGGCAGGATAAAGTAACTAATGAAGAAAATATTTGATAATTTAATTAATGCCTTTAGTAAGGAAGAAAAAAGTCAAGTTTGGTTTGAATTAGTAGCTCAAGGAAATAGATACTTTGATATGCCAGTTCCAAAAGAACACCCTAAATGTAGTACTACATATATGGGAATGGCAATTTGTAATTTGTCGTTATTATATGTATTATCTCATGATAAAAAATATTTAGATGAAGCTATTCGTTTTATGGATGGTGTATGTGGATATGAAGCATGGGGTAATGCTCATCTAGTAAATGTTGATTTATCTGCATCATTTATTTTGTTTGGTTTATCACTTGGTTATAACTGGTTATATGACGATTTGACTGCTGAGCAAAAAGATAGATATAAAAACAAATTAGCTAAGCACGGCAAAATAATGTATGATTTTAAAAAGGAAACAGAAGGACATGGATGGTCTACTGCTTATTATCAAAATCATAATTGGATTAATTTAACTGGTTTATATTTAACTTCCTATGTCTTAAATGAATTACCAGAAGCAAGAAATTGGCGTGATTGTGCTAAAGAAAACTTTGAAATAGTTTATAAGTTGATGGCCGATGATGGATCTAATTATGAAGGCGTAACATATTGGCGTTACGGCGGTATGTGGTTATACTTATATGCTATGCTAGCTAAAGATTTAGAAGGAGTAAATTATTTTTCTAAATCACAGTATTTACAAAAAACATTTTATTATCGTTTATATCAAACTGATGCGACACTTCGTAAGCAATTGAATTTTGGAGATTGTCACGACCGTTATAGTTCACATCCAGTTTGGGTATATTATTTATATGCTAACGTTTATAATGATGGTTATGCACAAAGTTATGCTGATGATATTTTTAATAATCATCTTTATGAAGAACAATACAATTCTAAGGTTAAGCCAGGAATTTTACCAGAAATGTGGTTAACATACTTAGCTTATAATCCAACTATTAAAAAGTCTAATTTATGTGATTTACCAAAAGTTAAATTTTTTGAGGATTTAGGTTTAGTTTCAATTAGAAACTCTTGGAAGAAAGATGCTACAGTATTTTCTATTAAGTGTGGACATCCTGGTGGAAAAAAACAATGGGAAAATGGTTGGAAGATTGAAAATGAGAATGGGTTTAAAATTTTAGCCTTATCACATCATCACCCAGATAATTTATCTTATATCTACAATAAAGGTGAAGATTACTTTGCTATTGATGATGGTTATAATCGTAATGCAAAACCATATCACCATAATTTACTATTAGTTGATGGTGAAGAATGTGATCATATGGACATTAATGATGTTTATATGGCAAGTGTTAGAGATAGACTTGAAAGAAATCCTAACTATAATCCAAGTAACTATGTTGGAGAAACTACAAATTTCATTTCTTGTAATGGTATAACTGCATTTAATATGAATAGTGCTAATACTTATAAGGAAGATTTAGAAATGAATGAGGTATCTCGTTTAGTTTTAACAAATAATTTAGACTATGTCTTATTTATTGATGGTTTTAATAGTAAAAAAGAGCACCAATATATGACTCATCTAAATAGTGATTATTATCCAACTTTATGTAATGGAGTTGATATATATCAAGGAGTACAAAACAAGTTTTATCATCTAGTTGATTCTAATTTAGCTTTAGATACTAAAGAAGATGTAAGGATTGTAAAAAGTGTTATGACTACTCAAGAGCCAGATAATTATTGCTTAACTAAATTAATTGGAAAAACTTATCAAACCATTGATAAAGTTAAAGAAGCAAAATTTATTGAGATTTTAAGTAATAATAAGCTTTGTTTTGAAAAAATTAAATTTGGTTATGTAGTAAGTAATGAAAAGTTTAAAGATATCATATATTATGATGGGTTCCCAGAATTTATTAAAACAGATGCAAAAGCTTTGTATATAAGAGAAATTGATGAAGTTAGAAAGCAAGTAGTAGTTTTAGAAGGAAGCTATCTAACAATTAATGATAAAGAACTTTTGAAAAAAGAAGATAAAAAGATTTGGATAATTGAGGAGTAAGAAAATGCGTTATTTAAATGAAAATTTTTTAGAAGCAATTAATGCTAATCCAAGATATCAAGCAATGGTTGAAAATATGCAAAAAGAAGTTAATGACTTCTATGCAAATTTTCATGATGATCCATCAGTAAATAGTGAATGGGGTCATAGATACTTTTGTGATGAAGATGGTGGTCGTTTAATATTTGATATTAATAAACCACATGAACACGTTTGTGAGGTTTGCGGAAAGGTGTATTCTGACAAGCTTCATGATGGTGTTTGGGTATATATGTACCGTAATCAGGCTGTACTAACAGCTTGGAAGGCAGCTGCATTATATAAAGTAACTAATGATAAAAAATATTTAGATATTACTAAAAATATTATCAGTTTTTATGCTAACAATTACACAAAATTTGAAATTCACAATAAAGAAGTGCATGTTTTCAAAAATTATGAAGAGATGCAATGGGGTTGTGGAAGAATTCTACCACAAGGTTTAAATGAGTCTATTATTGCAATTAGAATGATTAATGCATTAGAGATTTTAAAGGATGATTTAGACAAAGAATTCTTAGATAATTGCTACAACAAAATGTTTAGAGAAATTTTCTATTTGTTAAAACCACAAGTTGATCAAATTCATAACATTCGTTGTTGGAATAATACAGCTATTGGTGTAATTGGTTTATTCTATAATGATAAAGAAATGATAGATTTCGCATTTAATGGAGAATTTAATGTTAATAGACAACTAAGAGAAGGTGTCACAAAAGATAATTTCTGGTATGAAGGTTCTATTCACTATAATTTCTTCACATTAGAAGGTGTAACTAATCTATTATTATTTGCAAAATTATATAATTATCCAGTTGAAGAAGAAGAACTAGTAAAGAAGATGTTTATAGAGGCATATCATTATGCATTTGATAATCATCGTTTCCCAAATCCAAATGATGGATGGCCAAGTATTAATTTAAAAACATATAGCTATATTTATCATGTAGCTGCAAAAGTATTTGGTTATGATAGTGAAGTATGCAATATTTTAAAGAATATTGAAAATAATCCACTACCTAGAACTCCACTTCCTTTGTCAAAACCATATTATTTTAATAATGAGATTTCATTTGAAAGATTCTTATTAAATACAGGCTTAGATTTGACAGATTATACTGTTGTTAAGCCATTAACTAAGAACTTCCCATTATCTCAATTTGGTATGTTAAGAAATAAAAACTTCAATATTTTTATGAAATATGGCTTGAATGGTCCTAGCCACGCTCATCCTGACTTAATGAATATTGAAGTTATGTATAAAGACTATATGATTAGTAGAGATTTATCAAATCCTGGTTACCAATCAAAACGTTATAAAGATTGGTTTAAGATGTCTGTTAGTCATAATACAGTCGTTGTAAATGGTAAAAATATGACTAAAACTAGTCCATGTGACGAGGTTATATATAAAGATGGTTACATTAAATCTATTTCTAGTGATGTATATCCTGGCGTTAAGTATGAAAGAGAAATCTCTTTAAATGCTACAGGTTATGATGATCACTTCAATGTGTATTCTGATGTTGAAAACACATATGATTATGTATTCCATTTTGAAGAATGTTTAGAGCTTGTAAAGAACTACAAAGCTGAAACTTCATCTTTAGGTTTTAATGAATTTGGTTATGAGCATATTAAGGATGTTCAATTACTAAATCATGAGAACTCATTAACATTAACATTCATTAAAGGTAATGATAAGATTAATGTTACTTTAGATGATTTAGCCGGCAAAAAAGTATTTATCTGCAAGACATTCGATAATCCTGTAAATCACATTAGAACTACTTTAGTAATAAGAGAGATTGCAAAAAATGCAAAATTCAATTTAAAATTGGAGGTAAAGTAATGGAGAAGGTACAAAATTATTTTGTAAACGCCGAAATTGAAGGCAAAGAAGTTGATCCAGGCGTTTTCCGTAAGGTTTTAGCACATAGCGAAAATCTAATGGTTTGCGAGTTGCACTTCCAAAAAGGTGCTGTAGGAAGCCTTCATTCTCATCCACATGAACAATGTACATACATTATCAGTGGTAAGTTTGAATTCAACATCAATGGAGTTAAAAAAGTATTATCTGCAGGTGATACTACATACAAAGAGCCAAATGTTGTACATGGAGCTGTTTGTTTAGAAGAAGGTTCATTAATTGATATCTTTACACCTGAAAGAAAAGATTTTTTAAAGTAATATATTAGGAGGAAAATAAAAATGAAAAAAATCGCAGTTATCACAGGCGCAACTGGTGGTATTGGTTTAGCAACAGCTAAAGCTTTAGGCAAAGCTGGTTATACAATTTTAGTAAATGGTATTGATGATGCACAAGCAGAAGTTGCATTAAAAGAATTAAAGGAATTAAATATCGAAGCAGAATATTTCCACTTTGATGTTACAAATGAAGAAGAAGTAAATAAAGGCATTAAAGCTATGGGTGACAAATATGGTCATTTCGATGTATTAGTAAATAATGCAGGTGGTTTAGGTGGTAGAAGCCCATTTGAAGATATGCCAACAGATTTCTATCGTCGTGTTTTAGCTTTAAACTTAGATAGCGTATTCTATGCTACTCGTGCTGCAATTCCTTATTTAAAGGAAGGTAAGGATGCATCTATCATCAATTTCTCATCAAATGCAGGATGGAATGCAGGTGGTCCTGGTGCTGGTGTTTATGCAACAGCTAAAGGTGCAATTATCACTTTAACTCGCGCATTAGCTAAAGAATTAGTAAAATATGGTATTAGAGTAAATGGTGTTGCTCCTGGTACAATTGATACACCATTCCATCAAGCTACAAAGATTAATAATCCAGCATTATTTGAATCTTTCAAAAATAATATCCCTATGAAGCGTTTAGGACAAGCTTATGAAGTTGCTAATGTAATTGAATTCTTAGTAAGTGACAAAGCTTCATTCTTAACAGGTGAAATTATTCAAGTTAATGGAGGACAAGATTTCTTATAATGAGATATTTTGAAGAAGTTATAAAATTTGACCCAGTTAATCACTATTTAGTATTAACTAGGGAAGAATTAATAAATCTTAAACAAAATATTTCGCAAGAGGAAATCTCTAACTTAAAATCTAAGGTAGCGTATTTTAAGGTTCTTCCTTTCTATACGGTAGTAGATAAGCCAAAGGAATTATGCTTAGGAATAAATCCTCATAATTATATTTCTTTGGCTACCTACCACTGGCCTAATCCTGATACTGATAATCATCTTCCTTATATCAAGAAAGATGGCTATAGTAATCCAGAGGGAGAAAAATTTGATAAAGATCGTTTACGTCAAACAGCTTTCATTTGTTATTATGAATTGATTTTGTATTATTTAACAGATGATAAGGATTATTATAATGATGTAAAAAAAAGGATAAATATTTTCTTTATTGATAAAAAAACACGAATGTATCCAAATATGAATCATGCTCAAATGATAAAAGGAGTAAATTTAGGTAGAGGAATTGGTATTATAGATTTTGCTGCTAACTTTACTTATACACTTGTTTTATTACAATCTCTAAGTGAACTTAATTATATAGAAGAAGATTTTTACGCAAATTATAAAAAATTATGGTTAAAACCTTTCTTAAGTTGGCTTGAATCAAGTGACATAGCATTGCAAGAACGTGATTCAAAAAATAATCATGGAACTATGTATGATTTTCTTATACTAGTTTTATATGATATATTTGGATATAAGAAAAAGACTAAGATGCTAGTTTATTCTTTTATAAATTTAAGAATGATACCACAAATCAAGGAAGATGGCAGTATGCCATTAGAACTTGCACGTACTAAATCAAAGTCTTATTCATTAATGGGGTTAAAAGGAATTTTCGATTTTGCAAAAATTGCAGGTAAAAGTGAATATAATCTATGGTATCTTGATTGGTACTATCGCAAAATAGACAATTTGATTGAAATAGGAATGAATTTTTTAATCGAACGACTATTAATTAATCCTTTACTTTGGACATGGGAGCAAGTAACAATTTTTGATAAAACCACTTTATTACCTCTTGTTTATGAAGCGAAAAAACGTTACAATATAGACAAGTTGGAGTTGGCTCTAACTAGCGAAAATTTAGATGATTTATTACCGATAATTATAAAAAATTTAGCATAAAATATAAAATTATTATCTTAAAAATTTTTGATTTGACTTTTAAGATAAAAAGTGGTTTAATTTAATTCCATTATCTGAAGGGGGTAATTATATGAATAGAACAATCATGAGAGCTTTTGAGGCATTAGATTATATTTCGAAGGCTGATAATGGTTTAACATTAACAGAAGTAACAGAAAAATTAGATATTCCAAAAAGTAGTGCATTTAATATAGTACAAACATTAGTTGGACTAAACCTTGTATCAGAATCTCAATATAATAATAAAAAATATGTATTAGGTTCTAAAACATATACACTTGGTATGCGCTATATGGAAAATTTAAACTTTGTTGATGTTTGCAAGACATATTTAAACCCACTTGCAGATGAATTACATCGTAATTGCTTCGTTGGTATTCTAGATAACAACAAAGTTCTATATGTGCATAAGCATGTTGGTTTAGGTGCTAAGTTAGCAGTTTGTGATGTAGGAACAAGACAAGAATTATATTTTACAGGTCTAGGTAAAGTTTTACTAGCATTTTGTGAACCTGAAAAGCGTAATCAAATAATTAATCAAATTACCTTTACTCGTCGTACAAGTCATACAATTTGTACAAAAGAGGAATTATACCAAGAATTAGAAAAAACACGTCAAAGAGGATATGCTGTTGATAACCGTGAGGTTGAAAATCATATGCTATGCTTTGCTGCCCCAATTTTCAATTATGCAGGCGAATGTATTGCTGCAATATCTATATCAGATATGTATATTGAAAATGCAGATTTTGACTATTTTGGTGGACGTATTAAAGAGGTAGGATTAATAATTTCTGAAAAGCTAGGATATGTTAGAAAGGATGAAAAGTAAATATGGAAATGAAAGATTTTAGACTAGATGGAAAAGTTGCATTAGTAACAGGCGCATCATATGGAATTGGTTTTG
>CALUXS010000009.1 GCA_944324805.1 uncultured Acholeplasmatales bacterium
CAATTCAAATTTACTACCTTTAGTTATTTAATTATTTTTAAACTTTAGACTGTCTACTTGACAGAACTCAGTTCATTTATCACTCTTTTTTATAACTATTTTAATAATTTTAGTTTTATTATTTTATACTAGAATAAGTATAGTTAATAATGTCATTTAACAGTATAGATGGTACGAATGAGAAAAGAGATTTAAATTTATAGTTTATACAATAAACTATATTAAATAGTTTTCTTTTATGATATAATAAAAAAGATGAGATTTAATCAATGGTGGTGTAATTGATGTTATTTTATGTAATTATTTCTATTGTGATTGGAATTATTCTTTTATTAAATACCATATTTAATGTTAAGAGATATTCTATGAAAGAAAAGATAGTAGGACTAGTCATTGCATTTTTATATTTGATATTTGGTGTAATTGGTTTTTTTGCTACTAATGAAATAATTTATATTTTAATTTTACTAGGCATTGTAATTGCATCATTTATTGTTTTAATCTTAATAAATAAAAAAAAGAGGAGTTAACTCCTCTAATATTTAATAAGATGGCGATCCGAACAGGATTCGAACCTGCGACCGACGGCTTAGAAGGCCGTTGCTCTATCCAGCTGAGCTACCGGATCACGCTTAGTTATTATAACTTATTTTTTTTTATTTGTAAAGGGGAAAATTAAAAAATGAACAAGATCTTAGAATTACAAGAAGAATTAGCTAATATTATCATTGAGTATGATAAAAAAATTAAGAGAAACCTAGCGTTAGAGGCTAAATATAACTTAGAAATACCAAATGAAATTTCTGAAGTAACATTTTTAGACAATCAAATAGCAATTTGTTCTATTGCCTTAAAACTTGCTAGTGAAGGAAAAACACTTGAAGAAACTCAAAAAGTAGTTTCTGATCTTAAATTGAAGGCAACAAACTTCATTATAACTCATAATAGAAAAATGAATGACTTTAAAATTCTTAAAGATTCAAATGAAAAATTTACGTTTGAGGAGATTGAAGATTTAAATAAAAAATATGAATCTTTAGTTAGAAAACATCATCCTGCGATTGCTATTAAAATACCTCAAACATATGATATGCAATTTAAGATGCTACGTAATTTCTATTTATTAGACAATGTTTCAGGTTTTGATGGTTTATTAAAAGAAAATCCTACTGATAGTATAGTTTTACCAACTGAAGAAGAATATATTCCTAGATACGAGGAATATATCGCTGCATATAAAAAGGAAATGGAAAGAGTATCAAAATTTGATGAAAAATTTGCAAAACTTGAAGAAATGCTAGCCGATGATATTTTATTAGGTAGAAACCAAATGGTATTAAGGGAGCGTGCTTATAAAGCAAAAAAATCTTTAGGTGAGTTATTTGCTAAATGTGATGGATTATATGAAGGAAAGCTTTCTTACAAAATAAAATGATTTTGAAAAATAGACTATTATATATAATAACCGCTATAATTGATATACTTGTATTAATTATTTCATTTTCAGGAATTATAATTGATGATAAAACTATTATATTTTCTAATTATATAAACATTATTTTTTTGGTAGCAATATTACTTAATATTTGTTTTGGTATAGCTAATGGAATATTTTTTAAAAAGTATCATGTAGGCTTCGGATTTGGTTTGATTGTTTTATTTTTTATAAATACTGATATATCCTTGGTATTAATATGGCTTTGTTTTATTTTCTATTCTATATATATGATCATTAATGCTTTTTGGAATAGAAAAAACAAATTAACATATGGACTATATGATTGGTATACTTATCAAATATATATCAACGCTTTAAGCTTTTTATCTATCTTTTTTGCTTTTTTAGTATTTTCTTCTGGGAAATATTTATACCTATTCATTTATATTTTTATAATATTATTAATAGTACTTTTATATAATCTATTTTATTATAAAAAGCTTGAGTTTTATAAGAAAAAATTGTTTAAAAATAGAACAATAAGTAATAATTTGTATAAATTATATTATAAGAACGAGATTTACTTGTCGAATGAAACTAAAGGTTATTTTTTATTGCTTTTTTCATATGAAAAGATTTTTAATGGTAATTATAAAGAAGCAATGTCATTATTTGATAAGATAGAAGAAGTAAAATATGTTGACCTCTATTTAAAATATGAAATAAAAGTATTACTTTTGTTGCTACTAAATAACAGAACAAAAGAATCTATTGAGGAATTAAAAAGATTCAGTGATATTATAAAAAAATCTAAGAAAGCGTCGATACGAAAAAAATACGAGTATTTTTGTGATTATTTATTAAAATTTTATAAAAATTTGGCAAATAAAAAAAGCTTACCTCCATTATCTTCAAAGTACGATTTTATAGAATTAGAATACTATGATGATTATCTACGTGAAGATAAAAGTGCAAGCTACGGCAATGGCTTATATTTGATTTTTGATAAGTATGTCAACAGCCTTTAAATAATCTAGCCTTGGGGCATAGCCTTCCTTTATTGGAATGCATTTTTCTTTAAATATAGAGTATGGTATTGATTTTCTTCCATCATCTTGAGCCTGATTCCAGAACTCATTTAATATATCTAAAGGAAGCAAATAAAATTCATTGTAATGATTCCAAGCAACAATTAAAAAGCCTATGCCACCATGAGCAACTATTTGGTTTAAATGTTTTACTTGATGTGGGTGAATATTTCTTAATGGAAATAAAGTTTTATTGTGGTTTTCTTTAGCTTCAAAATCAATGTAGTATCCTTTATAAACACCATTATAATCTGTCGTTGAAGGTGTTTTATAATAAGCTTCTGTTATAACAGCTTTACTTCTCATTGGATAATCAACTTTAACAATTTGAATCGGAGTTGGTTTTTTATGGATTATTGCTAAGTTAGCATTTATATAAAATTCATTTGTTTGATTAATCATATCTTCAAGAACCATTCCTAAATTAGCTTTATTATTTATTTTGTTAGTTGTTTTCTTTTTAGTTGGGAAATTCATTTTTTAAACATTAACTATCTTAGTCTAGTTCATACTAAGTAGTTTTACTCCTTTCTTTTATATAGATAAATTTATTTATATAAAAAATATAACAATAATAATTAAAAAACTTTTTCACACTTATATTACAATAAATATCAATTTTTGTGAATATTTTTATAATAAAAGCGTGTTCATATTTAAATTTATCGTAAATATTAGTATAATATAAAAGAAAGGATGGTTATAAGTATGCAAGCAAAAAAATGTAAAGTTGAATTTAGAGTTACAACAAACAAAGAATTCGAGTCAGTTTTTGTATTAGGAAATACAAAAGAATTAGGAGAATGGGATCCTGATAAAGCGGTTGAATTAAAATATGATTCTGAAACTGGTGCATATGTAGCTAGCAAAATGTTAGTTTTAGGAAGTGCAGTTGCTTACAAAGTATGTGCTAAGGCTGATTGGGAAACTGTTGAAGTTGGTTATTATGGTGAAGATTTACCTAATCATGAGTTTGTTGTAGAAAAAGGACATAAAGAAAATATTCATGTAAGTAATTTTATGAACATGTAAGGAAAAGCTCGCAAGAGCTTTTTTCTTTTACAAAATGTTTATATATTATTATTGTAGTTGTTTTTAAATCATGTTATAATAACAAGGGTGTAAAGGGTTTGTATGCAAATTGAAAATCAATTTACTCACATATTTTTTTGACCTTAATTTTGTCAAATAAATAATAACTTAGTAAATTAACTTTAAAATATAATTCTAGTGATTATTTTTTTTACGTTGTAAGAAGAAAGGGGTAAAATATGAGTCAAATATTATTTTATGCATTAGGTGGTTTACAAGAAGATGGAAAAAATCTTTATGTAATAGAAGTTGATAAGAAAATTTTCATTTTAGATGCAGGTTCAAAAATTCCTTCAAATGAAATGCATGGTGTTGATTTGATTGTTCCAGATATTTCATATTTAGAAGAAAATAAGGATAGAATTGTTGGTGTATTTTTAACACATGCTCATGATGAGCATATAGGATCTGTTTATCAAATATTAAGTAAAATCGATACAAAGGTATATGGCTCGCATTTTACTATTGCAGTACTAAAAGATAAATTCAAACATGATGGTTTTAATTATAATCCTGATTCTCTATTAGAAGTTAAATCACGTTCATCAATAAGTTTTGACGATATTAAAGTTAGATTTTTTGAGCTAGCGCATAACATTCCTGATTGTTGTGGCATTGATATACAAACTGCGGATGGTAATATTGTATATACTGGTAACTATAATTTTGATCAAAATGCAAACGTTGATTATGCGGCAATGTTTAGAAATTTAGCTGTTTTTTCTAAGGAAAAGGTTTTAGCTTTACTTACAGAATCACTAGGCGCAACCAATTCACAAAGTCGAGGAACTATCTTAGAGTTTAAAACAAGAATGAATTCTATATTAACTGAATCAGACGGAAGAGTAATATTTAGTTTATATTCTAATGATATTCTTCGTATTCAGCAAATTATAAATATAGCGATTGATAATAATAAAAAGGTTGCTGTAATTGGTAAAAAAACCCAAAGACTTTTAAATCAAGCTATTGAGTTAGGATATTTGAGTATACCTGAGAAATATAATGTGAATTTGAAGTATATTGACGAAAATAATAAGAATGATGATAAAAATATGGTGGTTTTAGTTACTGGTGAACGCCATGAACCATTCTTTATGCTACAAAGAATGAGTAAAAAAATTGATCGATTGATTCATTTGAATGAGACTGATACAATTGTTGTTCTTACTAATCCATTAGTTGGTACTGAAAAAATGTCTGCAAGAACTTTAGATATCATATATCGTGTGACTAGTAAGGTTTATACATTTAAATCAGAATTATTACCTCCTGCTAATGCTTCACGTGAAGAAATAAAGCAAATGATAAATATTTTAAAACCACGATATGTAATTCCTGTTATTGGTGAGTATCGTCATCAATACGCTTGTAGTGTTGTTGCAGATTGTGTGGGATATGATGAGAAACATATCTTACTTATGGATTGTGGCGATGTTGCAGAATTTGTTGATGGTAAATATATTGGTATTACAGCAACTGTAAAAGTTGGTGAATTAATGCTTGACGGCAAGGCCTTTGGTAATGTTGGTGATGTCGTAATGAAGGATAGAGAGTTATTAGCTGAAGATGGAGTAATCATAATAGCTGCTAATATTAATCCTAGAACAAAACGTATTATTGTTGGACCCGAGGTAGTGACAAAAGGATTTATTTACGATAATGATCCATTCAAAATTATGGAGAAGATAAAACAAAGCTTTTATATTATTTCTGAAAGATTTTTGACACAAAAATTTATAAATTGGAGTGAATACAAAGCAGCAATAAAAGGAGATATTTCGACTCTTATTTATAAGACTATCAAAAGAAATCCAATTATAATTCCTGTTTTAATTTCAACTGATTTAGAGAATGTAAAAAAAGAAGAAGTAAAGTCAAATGAGTTAGTAGGTAATACTGATTCAGTAGTTAATGAATAACTGAAATAAAAAAAGCACATCGAATAAAAAACGATGCGCTTTTTCTATTTTTTCTTTAGAATGTTATTAATTGGTTCAATAAATTCTTTTAGAGCTTTTTCATATTTACTATTTGTTTTTGGAACGAAATAAACATGACTGAAAATTTCATCAGGAAGATATTGTTGTTTCACAAAATCATTAGGAAAGTCGTGTGGATAGAGATATTTAGCTCCGCCTTTAATTTCTTTATTCAATATATGACGTGGTATAGACATTGATTTCATGTTTTCTAAATCAGAAATGGCTGAATTTATACCTAGATAAGCGGAATTGCTTTTTGGACTAGATGCCAACAATATTACTGCAAAACCAAGTGGTATTCTAGCTTCTGGGAGTCCGACATTTAAAGCAGCTTCACAGGCAGCATAAACTTGAGGACCAACTTGAGGGTTACCAAAACCAATATCCTCATAAGCAGAAATCATTAATCTTCTAGTTAACATAATTAAATCTTCACAATTTAAGAAGCGAGCTAGATAATGCAAAGCGGCATCAACATCACTCCCTCTAATTGATTTTATAAGTGCTGATAAAACATCATAATAATTTTCACCATTTTGATCAATACTTATAGTTTTAACGCCAATTATTTTTTTTACGTGTTCTAAATCTCTGTTTTCCTTTGGAAGAAGTGATACCATTTCTAGCATATTTAAGGCTGTTCTAACTTCTAAAGAGGAGGCTGTTGTAATATAATCAATAACATTTTCATCTAGTGATTCAATACCAATCTTTTTACTAGCATTGTTCAATAACTGCTTTATATCATTTTCAGTTATGTCATTCATTTTATAAATATGAGTCCTACTTCTTATAGCAGGATTTATAGAACGATATGGATTTTCTGTTGTTAGACCAATCATAATAATGCTACCATTTTCTAGATATGGTAATAAAAAATCTTGTGTATCCTTTTTCATTCTATGAATTTCATCGATTATTACAATGACATTTTCATAATATCTAGTTGCTTCAATTATATCTTTTAGTGCATTTTTATTATCAGTTGAAGCATTAAACAAAAAAGATCTCCCAGGAAACATATTATAGATAATATTTGCAATTGTCGTTTTTCCACAGCCAGCTTTTCCATATAATATAAAAGAAAAAAGATTACCAGATTCAATCATTATATTTATTGGACCTTTAGGACCAATTAAATGATCTTGTCCAATTACTTCACTAAAACTCTGAGGACGTAATCTATATGCTAATGGTTTCACATTTGCACCTCCTTATTATAAACTCATCATGAAAATTATAGCATATAATGTTTAATATTTGAATGAAATATGATATAATTATTTAGTAATATTTGATGGAGGGAAACTATGGATTTAAAAAAATATGTTGCAAAAGTACCAAATTTTCCGAAAGATGGAATTGTTTTTTTAGATGTTACTCCAATTTTTTTAGATGGAGAAGCATATAATTATGCTATAGAAAAAATATCAGACTATGCAAAAAGTAAGGGGGCTAATTTGATTGTTGGGCCTGAAGCACGAGGTTTTTTAGTTGGTGCTCCTGTCGCAACAAGATTAAAAATTGGTTTTGCTCCTGTACGTAAACCAGGAAAATTACCACGTGATGTAATTGAAGAAGATTATGAATTAGAATACGGAACAAATAGATTATGTATTCATAGTGATGCAGTAAAAAAAGGTGACAAAGTTGTTATTGTTGATGATTTACTTGCAACAGGTGGTACTGTTAATGCTGCATGCAAACTAGTTGAAAAATTAGGTGGGGAAGTTGTAGGAATTGCATTTTTAATTTGCTTAACAGACTTGCCAGGTAGAGACTTATTGAAAAACTACAATATATATTCATTAATGGATTTTACAGAAGAAATTTAAGGAGGTCATATTATGGATAATGTAACTTACAAGGATTTATTCGCTAAAATCTCTACATATATCCATAATCTTAATGATCAAGAGAGGATATATAGAGCATATTTATTAGCTGATGAAAAGCATAAAGGACAAATGAGAAAATCAGGAGATCCTTATATATCTCATCCTCTTCATGTTGCAATAATTTTAGCTGAGCTACATGTAGGGCCTGATACAATTATTGCCGGATTGTTACACGATGTTGTTGAAGATACAGACACTGTTTTAGATCAAATTGCCGAGCTTTTTGGTGATGATGTAGCTGGAATGGTTGATGGTGTTACTAAATTAACTAAGATGAAGTTTACTTCATTAGAACAGAAACAGGCTGAAAATCATCAAAAAATGTTACTTGCTATGGGAAAAGATATTCGTGTTATTGTTGTTAAACTAGCAGATAGACTTCATAATATAAGAACAATTGATGCCCAGTCAGAAGAAAAAAGAGCTCGTATTTGTAGAGAGACTCTAGAAATTTATGCTCCTCTTGCGCATAGATTAGGTATGTTCAAAATTAAGGCTGAACTAGAAGATAGATCGCTTAGATATACTGATCCTGAAATGTTCAAGAAAATAGAGGCTGATATTTCTGAAAATACATCGGCTCGTTTAGAAAATATAGATCATATCATAGATCAAATAAGAGAATATTTAAAAGAAGAAAAGGTGTCAAATTTTAATATAAAAGGCCGAGTAAAAAATATTTATTCAATTTATAAAAAAATGATAAATCAACACAAAGATTTTGAAGATATTTATGATGTTCTCGCTATTAGAATTATTGTCGATACAATTGATAATTGCTATAGAGTATTAGGAATAATACATGCGAATTATACACCTGTTCCAAAAAGATTTAAGGATTACATAGCTGTTCCAAAACCAAATATGTATCAGTCACTTCATACTACTGTTATCTCTAGTGATGGACTTACTTTTGAGGTTCAAATTAGAACAAAAGAAATGGATGATGTAGCCGAATTAGGTATTGCTGCTCATTGGGCATACAAAGAAAATGTCGCTTATTCAAAAGAAAAAGAGCAATTTGAAATCGCTCAAAAATTAAAGTGGTATGCAGACTTATTAAAATTCAATGAAGAAGATAGCGAAGAAGCTGATGCTAAAACATTTGTTGATAGTATTAGAAAGGATATATTGACAACTAGTGTTTATGTTTATACTCCGACAGGTGATGTTATTGACCTTCCAAAAGGAGCAACACCACTTGATTTAGCCTATAAGATTCATACTGAGCTTGGTAATACCATGGTGGGAGCTATCGTAAATAAACATATTGTCCCAATTGATTATGAATTACAAAATGGTGATATTGTTTCTATTAGAACAAATAAGAATTCATCGGGACCAAATATAAGATGGTTGAATATAGCAAAAACAACTCATGCAAGACATAAAATAAAAAGTTTTTTGAATAAGTTGAATCGCGATGTGCTATATGATTCAGGTAAGAAGATAGTTGAAGAAGAATTCCAATCTCAAAAGATATTCTCATATGATTTGAAAGATGATTTTGTAAGTGAATGTTTTGGTAAAAATAATATAAATACTGTTGCTGATTTGTATGTTGAGATTGCTAAAGGAACACTTAGTGAGAAAACAGTTGTAAATAAATACATTGGAATAGCTAAACATGATAAAGAATCGATAATACAAAAATCGATTGATAAAGCAAATAAAATGTTGCAAAGTTCCTCTGAAACAGGCATTGTAGTTGAAGGATTAAAAAATCCACAATTAAAACTTGCAGTTTGCTGTAACCCTGTTCCAGGAGATCCAATAGTAGGTTATGTTACAAAGGGAAGTGGAATAGTTGTTCATCACTCTAAATGTAGAAATATAAGAAACTTCTCGGAAGAAAGATTAATAAAATTAAATTGGGGAAATAATATTACTAGAAAATACCCAGTTCTATTAAAGATTCAAGCTATGCAAAATGTGCAATTGCTAGGAGAAATTATGAATACCTTATCGTCATTAAATATTTCTACTAGCTCATTAAATGTAAAAAATAATCAAAATTTAGAGACTATAATTAAAATTAAAATTTTGGTTTCAAATACAATTGAATTAGAAAAAGTGTTAGCAAATCTTAACAAGATTCCAGCAATTTCTAATATTTTGAGGGATAATGTATGAGAATAGTTGTACAAAGGGTTAAAGATGCTAGTTGCATCGTAAATGGAAATTTGATTAGTTCTATAAAACATGGTTTATTATTATATATTGGTTTTCAAGCAGGAGATGAAAACTTAGATTTAGACTATTTTGCAAAAAAAATATATAAACTTAGAATTTTTGAAGATCAATCAGGAAAAATGAATAGAAATTTAACAGATATTGATGGTGAAATACTTGCTATTTCACAATTTACCTTATATGGAGATGTACGAGATGGTAATAGACCATCTTTTACAAAAGCAATGTCCTTTATACCTGCAAATGAATTATATTTAGATTTTGTAGAAAAACTTAATGCTCTTGTTCCTACAAAAAAAGGTATATTCGGTGCTGACATGAAAATAAATTATATTAATGATGGTCCTGTGACTTTAATAATTGATTCAAATGATTTTTCACACTAAGAGGAGGGATTTATATGAATGCTTGTTTCAAATTTTTGGGAAAAAATTATGATAATGAAAGAGAATTAGCAAAGGCATTAGCTGATAATTATGCAGATGCATTAAATTATGTTTTCACAGAAGAATTCTTGAATTGTTTTTCAGATACTTATTTACGAGGACGCGTAGTTGCTGAATTAAGACGTTGCCGCTATGCAGAATCAGCTTTAGCTATGATTATATATCTTTTGAATCCTGAATTGGGTTTATGCGTTAAAGGCAAATTTTTCATGAGCCTAAAAGATTTGGCTACATATATGTATTATAATTCACAAGAAGAAAATCTAACTATAGTGCATTTGTTCTTAGACCATGCAATAACTCATACTCTAGCATTGGCTGAATTAGAAAATATTAAACTAAAAAAAGATATAGTTTATGTCGAAGATCACATTGAAGATCCAGCCATTTATGAATATTTTATTGATTTATTTGATGTTCGCTTCAAACAAACTGATGCTCATGGTTTAACAAAATTTGATTACTTCCTATATGGAATTTCAAATAAAAAAGATAAATTTCAAGCATTTTTAGAATTGTTAGATGATTCTAGTTTCAAGTCATCACTTTATTCAACATTTGGTATTTCATATATTTTATCTATATATGAGAAACCAGATTATCCTTATGTGATTTTCAATCTTTTGAAGGAAAAAACCACAATGGAATTAGATAGTTTTACTGGTAATGGAGTACACGTTTGGATATTGTCACATATTAAAAATTATAAATATTATGGTGTCGCTAGAAAAATAAAATCAAAAATGAAAAAATTGTATAAGCTTCATAAAAAAACACAGTTATTTGATGAAAGACTAAATAATTCATCACGTTGTTATGAATTATACAAGTGCTTTACTGATGCTTATGAATATGGTTTTATATCTGCCATCGAAGATAATTATGCTATTAATTATCAAGGATACAAAAATAAAGCACCATTAGCTTATTTAACAGATTTAAAATTACCAATAGAAAATTATAATTTTATAGAAAAATTAGTATTTAATCGTAAAGATAAAAAAAGTGCTGCTAAAATTTTGAAAAAAAGGCTAAGTTTACTTGATAATATGGAAGTTGAATTACCTATTGTTGAAAAAAACACTCTGACTAAGGAAGAGGAAGCACAAAAGAAAGAACAAGAAAAATTAGATAAATCCCTAAAGCAGTTAGAAGAAACTAGAGCTAAGATTGCTGCTAAAAAAGAAAAGTTAAATAAAAAATATGGTGTGAATCAAGTAAATAATATAGAATAAATAAAAATGGAATATTTTGATATTCCATTTTTCTAAGAATAGAGGTTTTTATGAAAAAAATATATTTAGTTAGTTTAGGTTGTGCTAAAAATCGTGTTGATAGTGAAATGATTTTAGGACTATTAGAAAAAAATAAATATGAGCTTGTTGATAATCCGGAAGAGGCAGATATCCTATTACTAAATACTTGTGCCTTTATTGAAAGTGCACGTAAAGAGGCAATAGAAAACATTTTAGATTTATCTTCATACAAGGATTCTAATAAAAAACTTATAGTCTGTGGTTGTTTACCACAAAGATATTACGAAGAACTAGGCCCTGTTTTGCCAGAAGTAGATAGATTTATCAAAATTGATGAATATGGAGATATTGCAAAAATATTTTCAAATGTATTAAAAAGTGATATTAATGGTCAAATATCACCTTTAAATAAGCATATTTCAACACCTAATTATATGAGATATGTTAAAATATCAGAGGGTTGCTTAAATAGATGTGCATTTTGTGCAATTCCTTTGATTAGAGGTAGATTAAAAAGTAGAACTATTGAATCTATTTATGATGAAGTTTTAGATAGTGTAAAAAATGGAGCATATGAAATCAATTTGATTTCACAAGATACAACACGCTATGGTTTTGATTTATACAAAAAGAATGTGCTTGTTGATTTATTAAAAAAATTAGTATCTATTCCATTTGATTTCAAGATCAGATTATTATATTTATATCCTGATATTGTTACAGATGAATTAATCGAATTCATAAAAGAAAATGATAAAGTGATGCCATACTTTGACATTCCTATTCAGCATAGTGAAGATAAATTACTAGAGTTGATGAAACGTCGTGGTAATAGAGAATATATGATTAATTTATTTTCAAAAATTAGAAAGGAAATACCAAATGCAGTTATTAGAACTACTCTAATATTAGGCTTCCCATATGAAACAGAAGAAGATGTCAATAATTTATGTGATTTCATTAAGCAAGTTAAATTTGATAGATTAGGTGCTTTTACTTTTAGTTGCGAAGAGGGTACTTTAGCTGAGACATATCCACAAATAATATCAGAAGATGAAAAAAATCGTAGATATGAAAAAGTAATGGAAGTACAAGAAAACATTTCTTTATCACTTATGAAAAATAATTTAGGTAAGGAAGTAGAATGCTTTATTGTAGGGTATGATGAAGAGCAATTTATGTATGTTGCTAGAAATTATGCATTTGCACCAGATGATATTGATGGTGTAATTTATGTTGCTGCTAAGCAAGAACATAATTTAGGTGATAGAATTACTGTAAAATTATTAGATTGTGACTCATACACATATACTGCTGAGGAAGTGATGAACTATGAAGCTTAATGTAGTTTTATTTGAACCTGAAATCCCACAAAACACGGGTAATATTATGCGAAGTTGCGTTGGATTTCATGCAAAACTTCATTTAATAAAACCTTATGGATTTGCTTTAGATGAAAAACATTTAAGAAGAGCACGATTAGATTATTTTAAATATTTAGAGTATGAAGAGTATGATAGTCTAGATGATTTTTTAAGTAAAAACAAAGGTGATTTTTATATATTGACGCGTTATGGACATCAAAGTCCAGCAAAGATTGATTTTAATTCTGCTAAGAATGATGTTTATTTAATTTTTGGAAAAGAGTCAACAGGCTTACCATATAGCTTTATAAAAAGTCATCTAGATTCTAGTTATAGAATACCAACTACAGATAAAGTAAGGAGTTTAAATTTATCTAATTGCGTTGCAATTATGCTTTTCTTGGCATCAAGTCAAATTCCCGATAAAGAATTAATTGGTCATGAACCAGATTCATTAAAGGGTGAATTTTTTATTGATCAATATAAGGAGATTTAATATGAAAGTTTTTGATACAATTGTAATTGGTAATGGACCAGCAGGTATTTCTGCTGCTATTTATCTAAAGCGTTTTGGAAGAGATGTATTAGTAATAGGTAAAGATTTAGGAGCCTTAGAAAAAGCAGAATTAATAGAAAATTATTATTCATTAGAGCCAATGTCTGGAAAAGAAATTGTAATGTCAGGCATAAAGCAGGCAACAAAATTAGGAGTTCTTATCAATCATGATGAGGTAATAGCAATTGATTATCTAGCAGATGGATTTAATATTACAGCCAAAAAAGGAACATATCAATGTAAAACAATATTTATTGCTACTGGTAAAGCGAGAAATAGTTTTCCTTTAGCAAAAAAATATGATGGTAAAGGAATCTCTTATTGTGCAACATGCGATGGTTTTTTCTATAAGAATAAAAATATTGCCATCGTTGGCTACAATGAATATATGAAGCATGAATTAGAAGCTTTATTACCACTAGCTTCTACTATTACAGTTTACACAAATGGGAATCAATTAGAAGTAAAATTACCGGAAAATGTTAATTTGAATGAAGAACCTATAGTTGAGCTAATTGGCTCAGATAGATTTGAGGGTATAAGAACTGAAAGTGAAACAAGAATGTTTGATGGATGTTTTATTGCCCTAGGTAGTGCAAATGCATTCACTTTAGCTAAACACTTAGGACTAGAGATAAAAGAAAATAACTTAGTGGTAGATAATAATTACATGACTAATATTCCAGGAATTTTCGCAGGTGGAGATGTAATTGGTGGCGTATTACAAATAATCAAGGCTGCATCAGATGGTGCCCAAGCAGGGTATTCAATTAATAAATGGTTAAGAGATAATTAAAAGGTCTTTATTTAATATCGAAAATGTGCTAAAATAATTTGAGGTGATTTCGATTATGAATATATGGCATTCTATTGATGACGATAGAATAAATACTGAGGATTTCATTGTTTGTGTGGAAATTCCAAAAGGAAGCAAGAAAAAATATGAGTTAGATAAAGAGACAGGTTTAATAATTTTAGATAGAATCTTGTATACTTCAACTCATTATCCAGCTAACTATGGTTTTATACCTAGAACATACTCTCAAGATCATGATCCTCTTGATGCATTAGTACTATGTAGTGAGGTATTAGATCCATTAGTATTAGTTAGATGCTACCCAATCGGAGTAGTAAAGATGATTGATAATGATGAAGTTGATGAGAAAATAATTGCTATTCCATTTGGAGATCCTTCATTAAATATGTATAAGGATATTTCAGAGCTTCCTGATCACCAATTCAATGAAATTAAGCATTTTTTTACAGTCTACAAACAATTAGAAGACAAAGAAACTTCAGTATTTGAAGTTTTAGGACGTGAAGCAGCTATAGCAACTATTGAAGATGCTATTGAGGCTTATAATGAATTGTATATTACAAGAAATTAATATTTAAAGGAGAGATTAACGTGGCATTGACCGCTGGTATTGTTGGTTTACCTAACGTTGGTAAATCTACACTTTTTAATGCAATTACTAAGGCAGGTGCCTTAGCTGCGAATTATCCATTCGCTACCATAGAACCTAATGTTGGTATGGTAGAAGTACCAGATGAGAGATTGTGGGTACTAAGTAAAATGTATAACCCTAAAAAAACAACTCCTGCAGTATGTGAGTTTACAGATATTGCTGGACTCGTTAAGGGAGCCTCAAAAGGTGAAGGACTTGGAAATCAATTTTTGGCAAATATCCGTAATTGTGATGCGATTTTACAAGTTGTTCGTTGTTTTGAAGATGGTAATATTACGCACGTAGAAGGTAGTGTAGATCCAATTCGAGATGCTGGAATAATTAATCTAGAATTAATTTTAGCTGACTTAGAGGTAATAAATAAAAGAATACCAAAAATTGAAAAAAAAGCACAAGCTAAGACAGATGATGCACCTTATGAATTTGCATTATTAAAGAAAATAGAGGCACATTTATTAGCTGAAAAACCTGTTAGAACATTAGATTTTGATGAAACAGAACTAAAGTATTTAAAAAATTATGGTTTTTTAACTGCAAAACCTTTTATGTATGTTGCAAACATTTCTGATAAATGCTTAAGTAATCCTGAAACTGATCCGCTTTATAAAAAATTTTTAGAGTTTGCGCGAGGCGAAGGAAGTAAAGTTTGCCCTATAAGCGCCGAAATTGAAAGTGAACTTGTAATGCTAGATAATGAGGATAGAGAATTATTTTTAGCAGATTTAGGAATAACTGAACCTGGCTTAAATCGACTAATAAAGGATACATATGATTTACTAGGATATGCTACATACTTTACAACTGGTCCTGATGAATGTCGTGCATGGACATTTAAGAAGGGAATGAAAGCTCCTGAATGTGCTGGTATTATCCATAGTGACTTTGAGCGCGGTTTTATTAGAGCTGAAACAGTTAGTTATAATGATTTAGTGGAATCAGGTTCTGCACTTCAAGCACGTGAGAAAGGTTTAGTACGTCAAGAAGGCAAAGATTATGTCGTTCAAGATGGAGATATTCTATTATTTAAATTTAATGTTTAGTATAAATGCTGCAATTAGCAGCATTTTTTTATGAAAGAAGAATGAAAGTTTTTATTTACTTTTACTAAAATAAGTAATATAATATTAACCGCTTACGGGGACTCAAAAAGAGCCTCAAAAGAAAGGAAAAGTATATGAAAAATAGTTTTAGAATTAAAAAAATGGTTGGAGTAGCAATTTTGACTGCATTAGTAGTTGTGCTTCAGTTATTATCACTTGTGATAAAATTCGGCCCATTCTCTGCTACTTTAGCTTTAGTACCAATTGTTTTAGGTGCTATTTTATATGGACCAGGAGTTGGCTTATTTTTAGGCTTTGCTATGGGACTTGTTACTTTATTTGATGCTGCGGCATTTATGGCAGTTGATGTTGTTGCAACAGTTTTTGTTTGTTTATTGAAAGCTTCAATGGCTGGTTTAGTTTCAGGCTTGATATTTAAAGGACTAAAAAACGTTAATTTTGTTTTAGCAATTGTTCTAGCAGCTATCTCAGCACCTATTGTTAATACAGGTATTTTCGTAATAGGATGTTACTTATTTTTCTTTGAAACAATCAAAAAATGGGCAGGTGGCGGCAGTATTGAAGCTACAAAATACTTATTTTTAACAATGTTAGGTATTAATTTTATAATAGAATTTTCATTAAACTCTGTAATATCTCCTGCATTGACATATGTGGTTAAGATTGTTTCAAAAAATCATAACTTAGGCTTTGCTTATGATTTTTCACAAATTGTTGAAAGTAATAGAGGATAATATTTATGGTATTGTTGGTTGATATAGGTAACTCAAATGTTACATTTGGTATTTTAGAAAATAAAATGATAAAGAGGACATTTAGGTTGGTTACATCAACTGATAAGTCTGCTGACGAGTATGGATTAAATCTTGCACCTTTTTTAAAAGATTATATTTTAAATGATGTTTTCATTTGTAGTGTTGTTCCGGTCGTAACTAGTTTATTGAAGAAGGCGTTTGAAAAGTATTATAACATTTCGCCAAAAATTATGGGAGTCGGAATGAAGACTGGCTTGAAGATTCATTCAGATGATCCAAAAAGTGTTGGTGCTGACTTAATAGCTGATTCGATTGCTGCAACTCTTCATTATGAAGAATGCTTGGTTATTGATTTAGGAACTGCAACAAAATTCTTATATATTAAAAATAATGCTCTTGATGGTGTTGTTATAGCTCCTGGTGTTGCTATTTCTACAAAGGCTATGATTTCTCATGCTGCATTATTACCAAATATTGAACTTGTGGCACCTAAAAAAGTTTTAAATACTAGTACAATACCATGTATGCAATCTGGGGTTATATTTGGTTTTGCTTCAATGCTTGATGGTATGATTGATAAAATTAAAAAGGAACTTAATAAACCTAATCTAAATGTAATTGGAACAGGTGGTCTAGCAAAATTAATAATTCCTAACTGCAACGCAAATATTGAATTAAAAGAAGATTTAATATTAGAAGGTTTAGCAAAAATTTACGAAAAGAATAGTTAAATAAAAGAAAAAAGCTTTTAATTATTGAAAGCTTTTTTTTATTATGTTATTATTTAATCATATGAGAAAGGAAAGTTTGGAAATGAGTTATTTAGAAAAAGTTAATTTATGGAAAAGCTATGAAAATTTAGATTCTAATTTAAAAAAAGAATTAGAAAGTATGGATGCAAAGGCATTAGAAGAAGCATTCACTAATGATTTAGAATTTGGTACTGGGGGATTAAGAGGAATTCTTGGTGTTGGTACAAATCGAATGAATGTTTACATTGTTGCAAAGGCAACTTTAGGATTTGGACGTTACTTGAAAAATTTCCCTAACGCACTAAAGCGCGGAGTTGCAATTTCACATGATAATCGTCATCAATCTAAAGAATTTGCTCGTATGTCAGCTGAGGTTCTATCTACATTAGGATTCCATGTATACTTGTTTGAGGACCTAAGACCAACCCCTGAGTTATCATTTGCTGTTCGTCATTTTGGGTGCGTTGGTGGTATTATGATTACTGCAAGCCATAATCCTAAGGAATATAATGGTTATAAAATATATGATGAGACAGGATGCCAATTAGTTCCTGCTGAAGCTGATAAGGTAATAGCAGAAATTAATAAAATTACAGATTATTTTGCTATTGATCATAGTAAAGGCCATGAGAATATACAGTATATAGGAAAAGAAGTTGATGAAGAATATATCAAAGAAGTTAAGAAAATCATTTTAAGACCAAATTTAAAGAAAAATTTCAAAATGGTTTATACTCCTTTACATGGTACAGGACAAGTTTTTGCAGTAGATGTATTAAGAAGTTGTGGTTATGATGTAACCCCTGTTGCATGTCAAATGACACCAGATCCAAATTTCTCAGGAGTTAAGACATCAAATCCTGAAAATAAAGAAGCTTATGATGAAGCAATTGATTTGGCAAAGCAAATTGGTGCAAGTGTAGTTTTGGCAACAGATCCAGATGCTGACAGACTTGGTATTGCTGTACTTCATAATGGTGAATATCACCTATTTACTGGAAATCAAACTGCATCAATTGTATTAGAATATATATTAAAGACTAGAAAAGAATTAGGAACATTACCAAAAGATGGATATGTATTTACTACTAATGTTTCATCTTCGTTACCTGTAGTTATAGCCAAAAGCTATGGAATGAATGTTGAAATAACACTAACTGGCTTTAAATTCATAGGCGAAAAGGCTCGTGAGATGGAAAATGGTAAAGGTACATATGTATTTGGTTTTGAAGAATCATATGGATGCTTGATTAGTGATTGCGTACGTGATAAGGACTCTATTCAAGCAATATTGATGCTTTCTGAAGCTGCAGCATATTATTTTGAAAAAGGTATGGATTTATATGATGCCCTAGAAGAAATATATGCAAAATATGGCTATTTCCAAGAAGGAATTACTAATATTGGCCTATCAGGACTTGAAGGAAGTAAAAAAATTCAAAGAATAATGGATTATTTCCGTAATAATGAAATTAATTTACCAAGCTTTAATATATTGGTTAAGGATGATGTAAAATTAGGAATTAAAAAGGATTTTGCAAATAAAACAGAAGAAAAAATACTTTTACCTAAGAGCAATGTAATTAAATATTATTTGAATGATAATATGTGGTTTGTTCTTCGTCCTAGTGGTACTGAGCCTAAGCTAAAAGTATATTATGGAGTAAAAGGTAAATCAGAATCTGATGCTAAAGAATTACTAGAAAAGTTAAAAGCAGAAGTTTTAAAAATTGTAAATGAAATAGAATAGAATAAATAAGAAAAAGGGGCTGACACAATTTGTCAGTCCCTTTTTCTTATTGTTTAGAAAGAACAAATGCTTTAAAGTATTCAACTTCATCGATTGTTTTAAATGTAGCTATAAAGAATTCTTGTCCCATTGCTGCAGATAAAATATCAGGCATTCGATCATGCATCTTAATATTTTTTTGATAATTGTATAAAATTTCATCTGTACTATGAGAATAATTAAAACGATCTCTTCTTCCTACATAAACACAGTAAAATTTGTCTTTATCTAAATCTACATTAGTACTATTATAGCAAATAACATCAGCATATATTTGATATGTATCAGCAGAACTAGCAAAATTGATCATATCAGGCGTGTATCCACCAGGTGGTCTCATATTGACCTCTAAAGCTACAACATCGCCGATTTTACCAAGTCCATCTTTAGCTTTTGTTAATCTAAAAAATTCTAAATGAAAATAACGTGATTTTATATTGAAGGCTTTAAGTACAGCCTGTCCAGCATTGAAAACATCTTGTGGAACCTCTTTATTGACATAATATGTAACCTCAAGATTTTCATTTACAATGTCCATAATTGATGGTGGAAATATTTCGTTATCACAAAATATGACATTACTATCATCATCACAAATACCATCAAATGAGATTATATTCCCTTCTATGAATTCTTCAAGTATATATGGAATAGTGTAATGATGATTATGAAACCTTTCCAAATCAGCATAGCATTTAATCTTAAAAGTTTCAGCTGCACCAACGCCAACATCAGGCTTAGCGACAACTGGATAGCCTACTAAATTAATAAATTCTAAATCATCCTTTATATTTGTGGAAAATTTATAACGCGCAACAGGAACACCAGCTTTTGTATAATGTGCCTTCATATGTGATTTTGATGTAAATTCCAAAACATCATTCGGCTTTGCTCCCTTAATGTTAAAATCTAACCTCAATTTAGCATCTTGTTTTAACCAGTATTCATTGTTTGATTCTAAAACATCGATTTTTCCATATTTAAATGCAAAAAATGCAACGGCACGATATACCTCATCGTAATTCTCTAGACTATTGACATAATAATATTCTGTTAAAGAATTTTTTGTTTCTATAGACAGCTCATGGTATGGCGTATCACCAATCCCAAGAACATTAACACCATTTTTTAGTAATCTATCACAAAAACGATAATAAGTCTTAGGAAAATTTGGTGAAATAAAAATGAAATTCATAATAACTCCCCCTTTCTATCAATGATAGAAGTACCTAAAATAGAAAAAATTTTAGATGCTTTCAAAAATTATAGCACAAGTAGATTTGAAAATAAATAATTCTAATAATTTTCTATTTTATTTTGCATTATTTAATAGATTTTTTAAATCATCACAAGTAAAAATGTATTTTTTATTGCAAAAGTTACAATTTATTTCAAAATCTTTATTTTCCGCAATCATTTCCTCTAATTCTTTTTTACCTAGAGAAATTAATCCACGAGAAAATCTTTCCTTTGAACAATCACAATTATATTCTAAATTAACTTTTTCTAATAACTTATAATCACCATTTGATATTAAACTGATAATGTCTTCAGGAGTTTTGCCTTCGTTAATTAGAGAAGAAATTGGTTTGATTTCAGATAATATTTTTTCTAGCTGAGAAATAGTTTCTTCAGGACAATCAGGCATGACTTGAACTAGGAAACCACCAGCATCTGATACTTTTCCTTCTTTATCAAAAAGTACGCCTAAACTTATTGCGGTTGGAGTTTGCTCAGATTGCCAAAAATAATTATTAAAATCTTCAGCTATTTCACCAGAAATTAAATTAGTAGAAGAACTGAATGGTTCTTTTAAACCTAAATCTTTTATCACTTCAATGACACCATCAGTACCAACTGCTTTACCAACTGCAAGTTTTCCATTGTTATTCGTTAGATAAACACCTGGATTATGTACAAATCCTCTTACTTTTGCATACTTTGCTTCAACTGTAATTTGCCCAATAGGTCCTCCACCATTAATTTTAATTGTGATTCGTTCACCTGCTTTTTGCATTGTTGACATTATTGCAGCCATTGTTAAAGTTCTACCCAAAGCTGCAGCACTAGTTGGCCACATATTATGAATTTCTTGCGCATGCTTACATATATTAGTAGTATTAGCAGCATAAATTCTTATCTTATCATTATAGCATGTTGCTATGTTTAAATAATCATTCATATAATCACTCACTTTCGGAGCAATTTTATCACAAATGAAATTAAAAAACAAGTTTTTGGCACTTTAGTGTTGACAGTGCTAAAAATGGGGTATATAATTATTTTGTTGTTGGAGGTATTTAACATGAAAGAAACAAAAGAATTTAAAACAGAAACGAAAAAACTATTAGATATGATGATTCATTCAATCTATACTCATAAAGAAATTTTCTTAAGGGAACTAATTTCTAATGCAAGTGATGCGATTGATAAACGTCATTTTATGTCATTAACAGATAGCAATATTCCTAGTGTTGACTATCAGATACTAGTAGAGGCCGATAAAGCAAAACGTACATTAACAATTACTGATAATGGAATTGGTATGTCTAAAGAGGAATTAGAAAATAATTTAGGTACTATTGCTAAAAGTGGTTCAAAAGAATTTTTAGATAACTTAGATAAAAATACACCTGAGTTAGACATTATCGGACAATTTGGTGTTGGATTCTATAGTGCCTTTATGGTTGCAAATAAAGTTGAAGTATTAAGTCATAAAGTTGGATCTGATGCTACATATTTATTCACTTCAGAGGGTCTAGAAAATTATACAATTGAATCAAGTGATGAATTAATTGATGGTACTAAAATAACTTTATATTTACGTGAAAATAAGGATGAAGAAAATTATGACGAGTTCCTTGATGAATATACTATTAAAGAATTAGTTAGAAAATATTCTGATTATGTACGTTATCCAATTAAAACTTGGGTTACAAAGTATGACAAACCAGAAAAAGGAAAAGAAACTGAAGATAACACACATTTAGAATTAGAAACAATAAATTCAATGACTCCAATTTGGAAGAAAAATAAAAGTGAAGTCAAAGAAGAGGAGTTAAATGCATTCTACAAACAAAAATTTATGGATTATCAAGATCCATTAGCTAGTATTTTTGTAAATGTTGAAGGTATGCTAACATATAACGCTCTATTATTTATACCACGTAAGCCAATGTTTAACATGTATAGTGATAAAAATGAACGTGGATTACAATTATATACAAAAGGTGTATTTATCCTTGATAAGTGCAAGGATTTGATTCCTGAATATTTATATTTTGTCAAAGGATTAGTTGATAGTTCTGACTTACCACTAAATATTAGTCGTGAACTTTTACAAGAAGATCGTCAAATTAAGAAAATCGCTACTAATGTAGAAAAGAAAATTCTTCAAGAATTAGGTAGAATTCTAAAAAATGATCGTTCTAAATATGAGGAGTTCTTCAAAGACTATGGTAGGGCTTTAAAATACGGATTATATGAAAATTATGGTGCAAGAAAAGAAAGTCTTGAGGATTTAATTATTCTAGAGTCATTAAATGAAAATAAAAATATAACTTTTGCTGAATATAAAGAAAAGATGCAAGAAAATCAAAAGAATATATACTTCGTAAGTGGAAAGACAAGAGAACAAGCTCTAAATCTTCCTCAAATGAGTTTATTAAAAAAGAAAAACTATGATGTATTGATATTAAAAGATGATGTAGATGAATTTATGCTTCAAGTCATGAAAAACTATAAAGATATAGAGTTTAAATCAATTAATCAAGGTGATTTAAATTTATTAGATGAAGAAGATGCTAAAAAGATTGATACTTTAAATGAAGAAAACAAAGATTTATTAACTGCAATAAAAGAATGCTTAAAGGATGATGTCTCAGATGTTATTTTATCAAAACGTCTTGTTGATGGAGCAGTTTGTTTATCAAGCAAAGATGGCTTAAGCATTGAAATGGAAAAAATTTTGAAGGAACAAGATTCATTTGCTAAGGCAGAACGTGTCCTAGAATTGAATCCAAATCATCCTATTTTTGCAAAATTAAAAGAATTGTTTGCTGCTGATAAAAATTCTATAAATGATTATGCGTCTTTATTATATGATCAAGCATTGATTATAGAAGGTTTACAACCAAAAGATCCAGTGAAATTTGCTAATAAGGTTTCTGAATTACTACTAAAATAAATCAAAAAGGAATTAGAAAGGATTATGAACTGAACTGTTCTAATCCTTTTTTATTTCATTAAATAAATATTATCTAACAGAAAAATAAAATTGTGCAATTTTTTCCTTTAAAGAAAATTATAGAATAGTATAATTAGCCTTGTTAAGGAAGATGTATATGGATAAAAGTGTAGAAAAATCAATTGAAAGAAGAAAATTAATATTAAGTGGAGATATTTTTAAGACTATAGTAATAGTTTGCTTTCCACTGGCAATTTATCAATTTTTTAATAGCGTATCAACAGTAATTGATCAAATTATTTGTTCTAACATATCCGCGGAGGCATCTAATGCAGTCGGTTCAATTGCACAATTAAAAAATGCAATAAGTGCTTTTGGTGCCGGTTTGGCTGCAGGTGGTGCAGTTTTAGTTTCTAGATTGTATGGAGCAGGAAAAATAAAAGATGCAAAAAAAGCAAGTGGTAACTTGTTTATTCTTGCATTAATTATGAGTGCAATAATAATAGTTTTGTTTATGCCACTTGCTGTTCCACTTATGAAACTTTGCCAAATTTCAGAAACTGCTATAGCTATAGGGAAAACTTATTTTATTTTGCAACTTTTTGAACTAGCATTAGTGAGTATTAACAATGTATTTATAGGTTTGGAAAAAGCAAAAGGAAATTCAAAAATAATTCTATACTTAAATGTTATTGTGTTAATAATAAAATTAGGGTTGAGTGCTATTTTTGTTTATGGTTTTCATTTTAAAGATATAATGTGGATTGAAATTGCTACAATAATTGCTCAATCAATGCTAACTATGGTTGGTTTTTACTTTATGTTTAGAAAATCAAACATTTTACAAATAACTATAGGGACTTTTAGGCTTGATAAGAGTTTAGTAAAAACTATTATGATTTTATCAATTCCAATTTTCTTTGGAAAATTTGTAATGAATTTAGGTAAAGTTACAGTAAATGCCTTATGTGGTGGCTTTTATAATGCAACTACTGATGGATTAATAGTTGGTGCTTTAGGTGTTTCTAATAATATTTCTGGATTAACTACCTCAATTACAACTACTTTTGAAGATAGTGAATCTTCAATAGTTAGTCAAAATTTAGGAAATAGGAATTTAAAAAGATCCTTAAAAATCTTCACTAGGGTATTTTGTACAGCTATAGTTATATCTATTATTGGTTATATTCTAACAAGATTTATACTATTGAATCAGGTTATTTCGCTTTTCCAAGGTAATGATGATAAAGGAATATATTATAGCAATATGATAAAAGAAATATATGTTTATGATTCTTTATCTATCTTGGCATTAGGTGCTTGCTCTGCTGTATTGGGACTTTTGTACGGATTTGGAAAGACTTTCCTTGCTTCTATTTTGAATTTTTGCCGTATTGGGGTTCGTATTGTTTCAATTATTGTCATACATTATGCTTTTCCTAATATTAGTGGTCCTAGTTGTGCAGGTATTTCAATGGGCATATCAAATTGTACAATTTTCTTATTAGCAATAGTATTCTTTATAATTTTTTATACAGGCTTAAAGAAAAATGGATATAGAAATATGCACTTAGAAGATCCTGAACCTGGAGTAAGTGATGTTCAATTTTAATTATTAAAAAAAAGATACCAACTTTTGGTATCTTTTTTTATTTTATAATTAATATAATTTATAAAATATTGACAAAATATTAATTTATTTTATAATATTATTAAGAAAGTTAAGGTGAACATTAAAATGATTAATAAAAAAATTAATAAGTGTCCAATTTGTGGTCAAGAATTAATAATCACTAAAATGGAATGTTTAAGTTGCCACACTACAATTGAAGGAAAATTCAAAGAATCACGTTTTTCTAATTTGACAAATGAACAACAAAATTTTGCACTTATTTTTATAAAAAATGCAGGAAATATTAAGGCAATAGAACAAGAATTGAATATTTCATATCCTACCGTAAAGAAAAACTTAGATGAACTAATTGAGGCACTAGGTTTTGAAGATATAGAGGTATTAGAAGAACATAATTTCAATAATAAATTTGATGTTTTGAATGCCTTGAAAAAAGGTGAAATTACTTTTGAAGAAGCTGAAAAAATATTAAAGGAGCTGAAAAATAATGACTAATGAATATTTAGAAAAGCTAAAAGAATTGCTGATTGAAAATGACTTATCATTTGATATAGTACCAAAATATGAAAAGTATTTTGAATTAGGAAAAGAAGCAAATATGACAGAAGAAGAGATTATTTCGAGACTTCCTAGTGTAGAAAGTATAATTAATGAACTGAAATCTGCTGTTTCAACGAATTATGCTGAGAATATTATAAATTACTCAATGAGAATTAAATCTGGAATAATTAAAAAAATAGTGATAAAAGATTCTTTAGAATCCGGTGTTAAATTTGAAGTCAGTGATAACACAAATATTAACATTTTAGAAGATGTTGATTTTCTTGATATTAGCGATAAAAAAAATATTGTTGGAGCAAAAGAAGATAAAAGAGTTGAAGTAACAATATGTATCGGACCAAATATTAAATTTGACGAATTTAAAATTAAAGTTTCTTCTTGTTTGATTGAAGTAGATAAAATAGTAGGAACATCAGCAGAAATAAAAGTTGTATCAGGTAATGTGTCATTTGGAAAAATTGTTTTTGATTCTTTCTATTTAAATCTTGTTTCAGGAAACACACAAATTGAATCAATTGACGCAAATAATCTTAAAATTTCTGTTGTTTCTGGAGATATTATTTTAGTAAATACAAATAATTCTATTGGAAAAATAAATACTGTTTCAGGTGATATTTTAATAAAGAATTCATACGATACTGAAAAAATAAAGGTAAGTAGCATAACTGGAAAGGCAAAGGTTATTTCAAAAAAAGTAAATAATAAAGTTCATGTTATTATTGAAGATTTGAAAAATTTGTTTTAAAAAACACTTTTTCTTGAAACTTTATTAAATATTTCATATAATTATTAAAAGGAGTTGAAACTATGGTAAATAAAGAAGAAATAAAAAAAATACTGCAAGAAGCAGTTTCTACAGGTGCTGATTTTGCAGAACTATATTTAGAAGATACTATGATTCTTGGAATAAAAGTAATTGGAGAAAAAGTAGATGATGTTTCTACTTCAAACCAATATGGTGCTGGATTACGTTTATTGTTAGGAATGGAAGAAACATATGGTTATACTAATGATGTAACATTTGAAGGGCTTTTAAAGTTAGCTAAAAATTTAAACAAATTTTACAATTCGAAGAAACTAGTAGATGAGTTTGATTTTAATGATACAAAGACTTTAGGAAATACAATAATTAAAAAACTATCTACTGATGAAGATATTAATACTAAAATTTCATATCTTAAGTCTATAAATAAAGGTGCTAGTGAATATAATCCTGAAATAGTACAGGTTATTGCTAATTCTACCGAAAATGTTTCTCATATTTTAGTAGCTAATACAAATGGAGTTTATAAAACGGATATTAGAAATATTATTCGTTTTTCTAGTACTGCAATAGCTCAAAATAAAAATGGTAAACAAACTGGTAGTGCTAATTATGGTGGAAATTTTGGTTTAGATGCATATGACTCATTTGATTTTTATCAACTTGGTAAAAAAGCCGCTACACAAGCGTTGACAATGTTAAATGCACCGCAAGTAAAAGGTGGCGTTTATGATGTTGTAATTAACAATGCCTTTGGTGGCGTTATTTTCCATGAAGCTTGTGGACATGCATTAGAGGCATCTAGTGTTGCAAGAGGCCTATCTGTTTTTACAGGAAAATTAGGTCAAAAAGTTGCAGCTGATTGTGTTACTGCAATAGATGATGGTACTATAGCTAATGAATGGGGAAGTGCAAATATGGATGATGAAGGTCACGTAACTCAAAAGAACATTTTAATTGAAAATGGTATTCTAAAATCATATATGGTCGATTATAAGAATTCAAGATTAATGAATACTGCACCTACCGGTTCAGGAAGACGACAAAATTATCGTTTCATTCCTACTTCTAGAATGACTAATACATATATAGCTAATGGAAAAAGTAAATTTGAAGATTTAATTAAAAATACTAAATATGGAATTTTTGCGAAAGAACTTGGTGGTGGTTCTGTTAACCCAGCAACAGGAGAATTTAATTTTTCTGTAAATGAAGCTTATATGATTGAAGATGGAAAAATTACTACTCCAATTCGTGGTGCTACATTGATTGGAAAAGGTGATGAAGTTTTATTAAATATTGATATGGTTGCTGACAATCAAACATTCGGTTATGGAATGTGTGGTTCTTCATCTGGATCTATACCTGCATGTGTAGGACAACCTACAATAAGAGTAAAGAATATGACTGTTGGCGGAAATGGAGGACGTTAATATGAATTTTGAAGAATTATTAAAAGAAGCCAAAAAAGCTGGGATTGAGGAAATAGAATTATATGAGCGTCTTAATCATAATCTTGCAATTAGTTTTTTTGATGAAAATGTAGATCAACGTGAAGAAAGTAGTACTGATGTTTGTGCAATAAGGGGAGTATATAATAATCAAATTGCTACTGTTTATACTGAAAAAAATTCTACAGATAGCATTCCTATGTTAATAAAAAGATTGAAAGAGGCTGCATCTGTAATAACCAAAGATGATCCATTTTTTATCTATGCTGGTGATGAAGACTATGAAAAATTACCAGAAAAAAATAGTGATTTTTCAGAATATAGCATTGCTGAAAAAATAAGTTTATTAAAAAATATTGTTAAATCATTAAAAAATAAAACAAATTATTACTATCATGCGCAAGTAGAGTATAGTGAAGTTTGGAATGAAGTTAGAATTACAAATTCTAATGGACTTAAATTAAGCAAAAGTGCTGAGTATGCTAACGTTTTTGCCAATTTAATATGTAAGAAAGATGAACAAATGCAAGAAGAATATGATTATGAATTTTTAAATAAATTAAAATCATTTGATGTAGATAAATTCACAACTAAAATAGTTGATAACACAGTAAGTAAGTTTGGTGCTTCATCTATTCCTTCATCTACATACAAAGTTGTTTTACAAAATGAAGTTGTTTGTTCATTATTAAGAGTATATCAAAATGTATTTTCTGCGAATGCAGTAAAAAATAAAGTTTCATTTTTAGAAGGCAAGTTACAAACAAAAGTTTTTGGTGATAACATAAATATTGAAGATAATCCATTTTTAGAAAATGCACCAGTAATGTCTTCCTTTGATGATGAGGGAGTAGCAACAAAGAAAAATATTGTTGTAGAAAATGGAGTTTTAAAAACATATTTACATAATTTATCTACTGCGGCCTTTTATAATGTTAAATCTACAGGAAATGGCTATAAGCAAAGTGTAAATTCTAGCGTTGGTGTTTCATTTAATAACTTATGTTTGAAACCAGGTAATAGTAGTTTTAATCAATTATTAGAAGAAGTAAATAATGGCGTTTTAATTACTGATATTACTGGTTTACATGCTGGTGTTAACCAAATTAGTGGTGATTTTAATGTTCAATGTAATGGTTATTTAATTGAAAATGGTAAAAGAACTAAGCCAGTAACTCTAATTATTCTTTCTGGTAAATTCCAAGATGTATTTAATAATGTAAAATTACTTGGAAATGATACTATTTATAGAAGCGGAATATTTGCTCCGTCATTATATATTGAAAAAATGAATATCTCAGGAAAGTAGAAGGATACTATGTTTAAAAAGAAAAAAAAGGAACCAATTTACAAGGTTGAAGAAACTAAAAAATCACCTGAAGAAAAAATTGAAGACTTTGCAAGTAAAGAAATTAAGCCTCTTCCAAATCCATTATATGGAGTTAAGTTTTGGCTATTAAGTATTGCAGCTGCCTTACTTTTAGTAATGGGAATATGGATTTTACTAGATAAATCACTTGGAATAAAATTAGGAGTAGGATTTACAGGTCTTGTAATTATAGTTTTTGGTCTAATTAGAATTGTTCCACTCATCAAAACTCAAAAATCAGGTACATCTAAAATGGTTATTGTGGGCGAAATAATTATAGATTTTTTAATAGGTGCGTTCTTGTTTTATGGTGCTTTTAAAGTTCAACAAGGAGAAAATTCAGGTATTGGTCTTTTCGTAGCTAAGTATTATCGTTATTTTCTAGGTGCTGTCTTATACTTGAAGGGAGTATTTTATTTCATTATCACTTCATTACTAGCAGAAAAAACTAATAAATTTGAATTTTGGGTTCATATATTAATAATGACAGTTGGAGTTTTTGTTTTTGCTATGAATTTTGATGCGTCTAATTTAGCTATATTTATTGCAATTTTATGTTTATTATCTGGTGTCGCCGCTGGTTTAACATCAGGTGGATCATATTATATCTATAGAAAGAATGTCGTTAAAACAAAAGAAAATGCAAAAGAAGTTAATGATGTTGAAGAAAAGAAAATTGATAAAAACATTTTGCCTGAAGATGAGATCGATTCAAAACGACCTTTTGTTAGTTAAAGAATGAAGAGTTTTTACTCTTCTTTTTCTTTACAAATAAGTTTTTTATGGTATAATTTTAATGATATAGAAAGGATAGATTATAATGTTAAAAGAAAAATTAGAACACAGCCGTGTTAAAGTTACTTTTGACGTAACTCCAGAAGAATTTGAAGCGGCTTTAGATGATTCATTCAAAAAAAATAATGAAAAGGTAACTATTAAAGGCTTCCGTAAGGGTCATGCGCCTCGTGACGTTTTTGAAAAGAACTATGGCGTAGAATCATTATATACTGATGCTTTAGATTATATTTTCAACCAAAAGGTTAAAGAAATTTATGAAGACAAAGAATTAGTAAGTGAAATTGTAGGACAATTTGAACCAAATGTTGAAGGCAATGAAAAAATTGAACGTGGTAAAGCATTCCAAGTTTCACTAAGCTTTGATGTATACCCTGAAGTTAGTTTACCAGAATACAAGGGAATTGAAGTTAAGAAAGCTGATTTAAATGTTACTGATGAAGAAGTAAATAATGCTATTGAATTACTTCGTCGTCCAAAAGCAGTTAAAAATAATAAGGCTGAGCAAGTTATTGCTTTAAACGATATTGCAGTATTTGATTTTAAAGGTTTTGTTGATGACAAGGCTTTTGAAGGTGGAGAAGCAAAAAACTATGAATTAAAAATTGGTTCTCATCAATTTATTCCTGGTTTTGAAGAACAAATGGTTGGTATGAAAGCAGGCGAAACTAAAGATGTTTTAGTTACTTTCCCTGAAAACTATGGTGCTAAGGATTTAGCAGGAAAAGAAGCAAAATTTGTTGTTACTGTTCATGAAGTTAAAGAAGAAGTATTACCTGAATTAAATGATGAATTTGTAAAAGAATTAAAAATCGAAAATGTAAATACAGTTGAGGAATTAAAAGAATATAAGAAGCAAGAATTAGTTTCTCGTAAAGAAACAGCTGAAAAGGATCGTCAAATTGATGAAATTATCAATAAGATTCTTGATAACGCAGTTGTTGATATGCCTGAATCAATGAATTTAGAACGTGTTAACCAATTACGTAGCCAATACGAAGCTCAAGCTAAGATGTACAATATTCCTTTTGATACTTTCTTACAATTAATGGGAACTGATAAAGAAAAATTTGAAGAAAACATATTAAATCAAGGTAAACGCCAAGCTTTATTTAATGTTGTTCTTTCAAAATTAATTGAAGTTGAAAATTTAGCACCTTCTAAAGAAGCAATTGAAGCTCACTTTGCTGAACAAAAGAAAGAATTAGCAAAAGCTACACAACAAGATTATGCTCGTGCATATTCTGATTTAGCATACAAAGCTGTTGTTGATTTCTTATTAGCTAATGCAAAAATGAACTAATTTATAAAAAAGACCTCAGTGGTCTTTTTTTCTTAAATCTTTTTTGGCAAACTTCTTGCATAAGTGCCAAAAAAGTTATATAATACTCGAGAAAGAGGTGAAACTATGGAAGAAAATAGAACAAAATTAATTTTACCTGCAATCGCAATAAGAGGTATTGTACCACTTCCTCATAATGAATTTCGAATTGAAGTAGGACGTGAAAATTCAGTAAAAGCTTTAGAAGAAGCTGAAAAAATGTATGGTGGTAATATACTATTATTAGTTCAAAAAGATTCAAGTGTCGTTGATGTCATGCCAGAAGACCTTGAACCAGTTGGTGTTATTGCCAAAATTATGCTGAAACTTAAGGTTCCAAATGGTAATTACAAAGTTAAGTTCAAGGTTACTGATCGTATAAAAGTTTTAAATTATGAATTGACTAGTCCATACTTTGTCGCAAACTATGAAAAAGTTGAAACTATAAGCACAAATGATGAACAAGAAATTGCATTAATTAGAAAAGTGCTAGATTCATACCAAAAGGAAGGTCAAATTTTTCTTTCGGCATATGAAGAAGTAGGAAGACTTTTGCAATCAGGACAAACAGGAGAAGCAACTGCAGATATTATAGCTTTTTATTTGAAAACTTCTAATAATAAGAATAAATATTTAACAGAATTAGTATTATCTAAACGTCTTGAGTATATTTTAGAAGATATTCAAAAAGAAAAACAAATAATTGAATTAGAAAATAAAATAAATAATGACGTTAGAAAATCTATTGATGAAAGCCAAAAAGAATATTATCTTAGAGAAAAGATGCGAGCTATACAAAATGAATTAGGTGATAAAGCGCGTCAAGATGAAGAGGTAGAAGAGTTAAGAAAAAAAATCTTAGCATCAGGTATGCCAAAAAATATTCTTGCAAAAGCAATGAAAGAACTAGAACGTTACTCTAATACTAATAATCAAATGGCCGAATCAGGAGTTATTCGCTCATACCTAGATTTATTAGTTGACTTACCTTGGGTTAAGGCAAGTGAAGATAATTCAAATTTAAAGGCTGTTGAAGAGGCTTTAGACAAAAATCACTACGGACTTAAGAAGGTAAAAGAAAGAATTTTAGAATATATCGCTGTAAAGATGATGACTAAACGTAATCCATCAACGATATTATGTTTTGCTGGTCCTCCTGGAGTTGGTAAAACATCATTAGCAAAGAGCATTGCTGAAGCTCTTGGTCGTAATTTCATTAAGCAATCTTTAGGCGGTGTTCGCGATGAATCTGAAATTAGAGGACATAGACGTACATATTTAGGTGCTTTGCCTGGAAGAATTATCAAAGGAATGAAAGATGCAGGAACTATAAACCCTGTTTTCCTTCTAGATGAGATTGATAAAATGACTTCTGATTATCGTGGTGACCCAGCTGCTGCAATGCTTGAGGTTTTAGACCCTGAACAAAATAAAAATTTCTCTGATAATTATCTAGAAGAGCCATATGACTTATCACAGGTAATGTTCATAACAACTGCAAATAGTCTTGAAACTATTCCTGCTCCTTTACGTGATAGAATGGAAATAATAGAACTTTCAAGTTATACAGAATATGAAAAGTATAATATTGGATTCAAACATTTACTTCCTAAAGAACTTAAAAATCATGGATTAAATCCAGAAAATTTGGAAATAACTAGTGAAGCAATGACTAAAATAATTCAAGGATATACTAGGGAAGCAGGTGTACGTGAATTAGATAGACTAATTGCCCAAATTTGTAGAAAAACAGTAAAAGATATATTAATTGATAATAAAGAAAAAACTATTATCACAGTTGAAAATTTAGAAAAATATCTTGGTAAAGTTCGTTTCTTCAACAATGAAGGAAGAGAATACAATCAGGTTGGCGTTGTTACAGGTTTAGCATATACTTCATTCGGTGGGGATACTCTTGATATTGAGGTCACAACTTACCCTGGTAAAGGTGGTTTGATTCTTACAGGAAAATTAGGCGATGTTATGAAGGAAAGTGCACAAGCTGCACTATCATATGTTAAAACTCATGCTGCAGAATTAGAAATATCAAATGTAGATTTTGCTAATACAGATATTCACATCCATGTTCCTGAAGGCGCTGTACCAAAGGATGGTCCATCTGCCGGTGTTACTCTTACTACTGCATTAGTTAGTGCATTATCTAATCGCCCTGTGTCTGCCCATATAGGTATGACAGGTGAAATCACACTTAGAGGAAGTGTATTACCTATTGGTGGTTTGAGAGAAAAATCTATTGCTGCAGTAAGGACAGGTTTAAATAAAATATTTATTCCTAAAGAAAATGAAAGAGACCTTGATGAAGTTCCTACAGAGGTTAAAGAAAAATTAACCATTGTTCCTGTTAACAATATTGGCGAACTTTTAAAACAAGTGTTTTAAATAGATATTATTATATCATAGGCATAAGATTACTATTATAGTAAGGCTTATGCCTTTTTATTTTTCGTTTAAATTGATTATAATGTTACAAAAAAGTATAATATTAATATAATGCTTAAAAAGGAGTATAAATATGCTAGATATTTTATATGAAGATAATCATTTAATTGTATGTTATAAACCATATGGAATATTATCACAATCAGATGGTAGTAATAGTTTGGATATGTTAACCTTATTAAAAAAATATGTAAAAGAAAAATATAATAAACCAGGTAATGTCTATGTTGGTTTAGTGCATAGATTAGATAGAAATACAGAAGGTATAATGGTTTTTGCCAAAACTTCAAAAGCAGCAAGTCGTTTATCTGCTCAAATAAGAGAAGGTGCATTCAATAAATCCTATATTGCATTAATTGAGGGCATACTTAAAGACCAAGAAGGAATTCTAATAAATAATCTAGCAAAAAATGAAAATACAAGGACTGCTTATGAAAGTGAAAATGGCAAAAAATCTATATTAGAATATAAAGTAATTAACACTCGTGATAACTATTCTTTAGTAAATGTAAAGTTAGTTACTGGAAGATTTCATCAAATAAGGGCCCAGTTTTCTATAATTGGACATCCCCTATATGGTGATATAAAATATGGTTCAAAAAATCAAACAAATTATGCGGTTTTACAAGCATATTCCTTGATTTTCAATCACCCAATTACTAAAGACAAAATGAAATTTACAAAAATTGATGATGAAAATAATTTTAAAAATTTAAAGGAGATAAAATATGACTTTGAAAACTTATATTGATAGCTCTGAAATAGAAGCTAATATCGTTGGAATGTCTCGTTCTAATTTAAAAGTTATTGAAAATACATATGGGATAATGGTAGAAAGTCATGGTGGAGCTATAATTACAAATGCAAAAGATGAATTAATAATTTCTAAGTTAGAAAAAATATTTTCTTTACTCATAAGTGTAGCTAAGGAAAAGAATAAAATTACACCACGTGATGTGGTTTATTTAATAAATTTAATCGAGAATAATGAGGAGGAAAATTATTTAAAACTCTTTACTAATAAAAAAGCAATATCATATACATATAATAATAAACCGATATATCCTAAAACATTAAAGCAAATTGAATTTATTGAATTACTTGATAAAAAAGATATTATATTTTCATTAGGTGCAGCCGGCACAGGAAAAACTTTTTTGTCTGTTGCCTATGCTGTGTGGCAATTAAAAAAAGGAAGCATAAGCAAAATAATTTTAACAAGACCAGCAGTAGAAGCAGGTGAATCATTAGGATATTTACCAGGAGATTTAAAGGAAAAAGTAGATCCATATTTGAGACCATTATATGATGCACTTTATGATACGTTAGGATATGAACAAACTGAAACTCTAATAGAAAAACAAATTATTGAAATTGCTCCTTTAGCTTATATGAGAGGTAGAACTTTAGAAAACTCTTTCATAATATTAGATGAAGCTCAAAATGCTACGAAAGAACAATTGAAGATGTTTTTAACACGTCTAGGATTTAATTCTAAAATGGTTATAACAGGAGACCCTAGTCAAATTGACTTAAATGAGAAATTATCAGGTTTAGAAACATCAGCAAATTTATTGAAAAATATTCAGGAAGTTGGAATAATCCGTTTCAGATCAGTCGATGTTGTTAGACATCCACTAGTAGGAAAAATTATTGAAGCATTTGAAGGAAAGGTAAATTAATTGGGAAAAGAAATATGGGAAAAATAGCTATTTTTGATTTAGATGGAACTGTATTTGATTCAATGACTAATTGGCTAGAATTAGATAAAAAGATAACTTCTATGTTTAATATTCCGTTTACAAGTGAACTATTAAGGAAAATAAACACTTTGTCATTTTATGATTCAGCTGTTTATTTAATTGAAGAATACAATTTAGATGTAGACCCACATTATCTTGCTAATTTGTGGGATAATGATGCAATAAATATGTACAAAACGGATATAGAATTAAAAAATGGAATAATTGAATTTTTAGAATATCTAAAGAATAACGATTACACTATTGTAGGAGCAACTTCATCAGAACGTAAATTTTTTAATTATGCTCTTAAAAGATTTTCTTTAGAACCTTACTTTTTAAATATTTATACTGCAAGTGAGGTAGGAATTGCGAAGAATAAACCTGATTTCTATAGATATATATTAAAATCACTTAAAGCTAATGATAGTGACATCATTTTTTTCGATGATGATTATAAAGCATTAGAAGCAGCACGCAGTATAGGTATAAAAACATATGGGGTAATTGACAATACAAATTTAGAGGTTAGAAGACAATTAGAAAATAATTCAATTTGTTTAATATCAAATTTTTTAGATTGGAAAAATTGGTTAGAATAAAGTTGTTTTCTTTTAAATGTTTATTTTTTATTATTTTTATGTTATAATCAATAACGTGTAAAAAAAGTAGAAAGAGAATAGGAGAAAACGTTATGAGTGAAGTAAAACGTTTTGAATTCAACTGGGCTGGTAGGCCTTTAGTTGTAGAAATAGGTGAAGTTGCAAAGCAAGCTAACGGTGCTTGTATGGTAACCTATGGAGGAAGTACTGTTTTATCTGCAGTTTGTTCTAATAATGAAGTATCTACCCAGGACTTCTTCCCATTAATGGTTTTATACCAAGAAAAATTATATGCAGCAGGAAAAATTCCTGGCGGATTTTTACGTAGAGAAGGTAGACCTAGTGAACATGAAACTTTGGTTTCTCGTTTAATAGATCGTCCGATTAGACCTTTATTTGCTGAAGGATTTAGAAATGAAGTACAAGTTGTTAATACTGTTTTATCATCTGATCCAGATTGCTCACCTGCTATGGCAGCAATGTTAGGTTCATCAATTGCATTGATGATTTCTGATATTCCATTTGAAGGCCCAATAGCTGGTGTTGTTGTTGGTTTAGTTGATGGAAAAATGTTAATTAATCCAACTCCAGAAGAATTAGAGAAAAGTGATATTAACTTGACAGTAGCCGGTACTAAGGCTGCTATTAATATGGTTGAAGCTGGAGCTCGTTTTGTCGATGAAGACACTATGTGGGAAGCTTTAAAATTTGGTCATGCTGAAATTCAAAGATTATGTGATTTCCAACAAGAAATTGTTGCTGCTTGTGGTAAAGAAAAAGTGGAAGTTTCTTTATTCGAGCTAGATAAAGAAATCGACAAAGCTGTTAGAGAATATGCAGAAGAAAAATTAGTTAAAGCAATTAGAATAGAAGATAAATTAGAACGTTATGCTGCTATCGATAAGGTAAATGAAGAGACTTTAGCTCACTTCGGTGAAAAAGTATTTATTACTGAAGTTGGTGGCATAAAAGTATTAGATAACGAAGCAAAAGAAAACTATCTAAAACATGTTAATCGTTCTTTAGAAGATATATTACACGGCGAAGTTCGTAGAATGATTGCTGTTGACAAAATTCGTCCTGATGGCCGTAAACTAGATGAAATTAGACCTTTATCAAGTAGAATTGATGTTCTACAAAGAACTCATGGTTCTGCATTGTTTACTCGTGGTCAAACACAAAGCTTAGGAACTGTAACATTAGGTTCATTATCTGATAATCAAATAATTGATGGTTTAGGTATGGAAGATACAAAGCGTTTTATGTTACATTATAATTTCCCAGCTTTCTCTGTTGGTGAAACAGGAAGATATGGTAGTCCAGGACGTCGTGAGATTGGTCATGGTGCCTTAGGCGAAAGAGCATTATCTTATGTAATTCCATCAGAAGAAGAATTCCCATATACAATTCGTGTAGTTTCTGAAATATTAGAATCAAATGGTTCTTCAAGTCAGGCAACTATTTGTTCTGGTACTCTTGCTTTAATGGCTGCTGGTGTTCCTATTAAGGCCCCTGTTGCAGGTATTGCTATGGGTTTAATTATGCAAGATGAACAACATTACACAATTTTAACAGATATTCAAGGTATGGAAGATCATTTAGGTGATATGGATTTCAAGGTTGCAGGAACAAAGGATGGTATTACTGCTTTACAAATGGATATCAAGATCAAGGGTATAACATATCAAATTTTAAAAGAAGCACTAGCTCAAGCAAAAAAGGGTCGTTTAGAAATTTTAGATCATATGGCAACTACAATTGCAGAGCCTAGAAAAGAACTATCACAATACGCTCCTAAAGTTGTTGCTGCGCGTATTAATCCAGATAAGATTAAGGATGTAATTGGTGCAGGTGGCAAGACTATCAATGCTATTATTGAAAAATTTGACAATGTAAAAATCGATATTGAACAAGATGGTAGAGTATTTGTAATGCATAGTAATATGGAAACAGCAAAAGCTTGTTTACAATACATTGTAGATTCTGTTAGAGAAGCTGAGGTTGGCAAGATATATGAAGGTAAAGTAACACGTATGGAAAAATATGGTGTATTTGTTGAATTATGGCCTGGTTGTGAAGGTCTATGTCATATATCTCGTTTAGCAAATGAAAGAGTAGCTAAATGTGAGGATGTCGTATCTTTAGGAAATACAATTCTTGTTAAATGCATTGGCGTTAATGAAAAAGGACAAGTTGATCTTTCTAGAAAAGATGCTATAAATAAAGAATAATAACATATAGGAGGGGGTTCCCTCCTTATTTTTTAAAGGAGTCAAAATGGAAAATTTTTTAAAGAACACTATGGATACGCTAAAAGGTTTTTTTGGCGATGCATTATTTAAGATTTTTACTGGTTTAGTTGCTATTGTAATTGGTTTTTTCGTTGTAAAACTAGTGAAATTTGTAGTTAGAAGATTACTTTTAAGATTACCAATTAATACTACAGTTGCTAAATTTTTAATGTCATTATTTACAGCCCTTATTTATGTTGTTTATATTTTAGTAGTAGCTGATGCTTTTGGTATACCTATGACAGGATTTTTAACTTTAATTGGTTCGATAGGTGTTGCTATTGGTTTAGCTTTAAAGGATTCATTATCAAATATTGCTAATGGTATTATGCTTGTTGTAATGAAGCCATTCAAAGTTGGTGACTACATCAGCGTAAATGGAGTTGAAGGAACAGCAATATCAATAAATATGGTTTCTACTGTAATTCAGACAGTAGATAATAAAGCAATTACAATTCCTAACAATGAGGTCCTTGCGGATAATATTATAAATTACAATACAATGACAACTAGAAGATTAGATTTAATATATTCTGTTGCTTATGGTTCAGATATTGATAAAGTCAAAGAGATTTTATTAGATTTAGCAAACAATCATCCTTTATCTCTTAAAGATCCTGCACCAATTTGTCGCTTGCATGTACAAAATACATCATCCTTAGATTTTACGTTGCGCATATGGGTTAAATCAAGCGACTATTGGAATCTAAAATGGGATTTAAATGAAGCAGTTGTTAAAGTATTTGCTGAAAATAATATAGAAATACCATTTGCGCAATTAGATGTAAGAATGCGAGGATGATTCTATTGAAAAAAATATTTTTTGCACTTACATTAATACTATGCCTACTCTTAACGAGTAAAGCAAAGGCAGTAGAGTTACCTACAGGAGAAGATTTAGAATTAAATTATCAAGTATATAGTGAAACTAATGAAATAACATTCAATTTCGATAGTACAGGATATGAATTTAAATATGATGAAACTAAAATTCAAAGAGTTGAAGAAGTTAAAGAAAAGACAACATTTGTTGTATTAAATTCAACATCTACAAGAATTTTTATGTATAAGAATGGTATAAAAGTAAAAGTTATTTCTTTAGAATTTGTTAATCCTACAATTGTTAGTGTTGAAAAAGATAGTGATGGTGCGTATTATGTATCTAATCAAGGAGAAAAATTGTATGGTGATTTTACATGGTTAGTTGATGGCGAAGAAGTTATTGCAAGCACTGTTACAGGTAATGATGTTAGTTTGAAGTATAACAATGTAAACATCAGTTATATTGCTGAAAAATCTAGTCTTTTTAATGATTATTTTGTAATAATAATTGGATTTCCATTATTCATACTAATTATTGGATATGTTATTGTTCTAATTTTACCAATAAACTATTATAAAAGAATTTGTAAAAATGCTACAAGACTTAAAAATAAACTTGCAACCTACAAAGGAAAAAAATCAAAATCATTCTACTTATATATCAAGGTTAAGGTTGTTAGTATTAATAATTATGTTGGTATGATTCCTGAAAGCTGTCCTAAGCTAAAACAACTTAAAAGCATTTCTACAGAACTTACAACCACTACTGATAATTTAGGAAAAGTATTAGATTATTTCCCTGACAATAATACGATTGACTTAATTAATTACTATTCTTATAAATGTGACAAAATATTAGAAGTCTTAGAACATGGCAATTATAAATACAAAGTGAAAATTGATAAAAAAAATTTGATTACTATTCCTAAAATAGTAACTCCAGAAATGGATAAAAGTCAAACAGATGCTTATCATTATTTAGAAGGCATTGATGTTATAAGAAAAGATAATTGACATTTTATTATACTATGGTAAAATACTAATGCAACAAGGTAATCGAGCAGAAATGTTAGGAAAGTCCATGCTAGCACAATCTGAGATGATTGTAGTGTTTGTGCTTAAGGAAAAGATAACTTAAGGCACCATTTGGTGACGGCAGATGATAATCTAAGTCAATATTGATATGATTTAATCTATAAAGTGCCACAGAAACGATATACAAAGAAATTTGTAGGTGAAACGAGGTAAACCCCACAAGCTAGAAATCCAAATTTTGGTAGGAGAGCTCGAATTGACAAAATGAAGTTAAATTTGGGTCACATTAGTGAAGATAGATGATTACCCTTGACAGAACATGGCTTATGAGTTGCAGGAGGCTTTTGCCTCCTTTTTTATTTTTGTAAAAACCTTTTCATACATTTTAAAACGTTATCAAATTGAAAAAGAAAAAAATTAACTTAAAATATAAGTTGTAAGGAAGGTGTTTTTATGAACAATCTAAATGAAAAAATATTAGAGAAAAATAAAAATGAAAATGAAGAATATGCATTATGGTATGCTGATTCAATCATGTTTGGTAAACCACTTATAAGAGCTAAATACTCAGAAATAAAAAAGTATTTAGAAAAAAATAATTTTCTAAAAATATCATTTATAAGAAAAATAAAAAACGAATTTGAAATTTTTGTAAGAATATAAAAAAAAACTATTGCATTTGTTTTAAAAAAAGTGTATATTATTTGCAAGCAATGAAAAGAAATAGTAGTTTTTGGCTATATTTAAGCGAGTCGTAGTTGGTGTGAGTACGATATAGATGTCATAAATGAACGCGTCTTTGAGCTAATCTAGGAAATTTAGTATTAGATTCAGGTTCGCCTGTTACAGCGATAAAGTATGTTAGTACTTGAGTGTGTATTTTATTATACAAAATAGGGTGGCACCGCGTGTTAGTTTATACGTCCCTTGGTAGGTTTTTTCCTATCAAGGGACTTTTTTGTTGCTTAAAGGGGGTAAAAAAATGAAAACAATCATCAAAAACAAAATTTTAGAATGTAAAGAGGAATTTGAAAAATATGTTGAAGAATTATATCTTCATCCTGAACTTGGAAATGAAGAGTACAAAAGTTCAAAATTACTCGCAACGGCTTTAGAAAAATATGGATTTAAAACTAAATGCCCTAATTTATTAGAAACTGATTTTTTAGGTATCTATGAAAGTAAAATAAAAGGACCGAAAATTGCATTTTTATGTGAGTATGACGCATTACCAGAAATAGGGCATGGTTGCGGACATAATTTGATTGGTAATATATCGATTTTAGCCGCAATTGGTTTAAAAGAAATAATAGATCAAATTGGTGGTTCAATATATGTTTTTGGGACTCCAGCAGAGGAAAACTTTGGTGGTAAAGTAGAATTAGCTAAAAAGGGAGCATTCAATGAAATAGATTGTGCAATGATGCTTCACCCAAGCGATAAAAATGGAGTAGGTGCCAAAACACTTGCCCTAATTCCTGTTCGATATGAATTTTTTGGAAAAACTGCTCATGGTGCTAAGCCATATGATGGTGCTTCAGCATTAGATGCTGCAGTAATTACATATCAAGGAATAAATATGCTACGCCAATTTTTAAAGGGTAATTTCAAAGTACATGGAGTCATAACAAATGGTGGTAAAGCTGCTAATGTAATACCTGATTATACCGTATTAGATTATTATTTTAGAGCAGATACAATTGATTATGCTAAAGAAATCCAAAGCAAAGCATTAAACATAGCCTCTTCAGCGGCGACTATGACTAATACAACTGTAAAAGAAAGTATATATGAATGTATATATGAAGATACAAAGATTAATTATACTCTTGCTAACGAATTAAAAAGCATTTATGAAGAAATTGGTCTTGAACAAATTGAAAATGTCTCTGAAACGCCAGGTGGTTCAAGTGATGTTGGCGCTGTTTCTTACATTTGTCCTACAATCCAAGGATATATAAAAATAGCACCTAGTGGTACAAGAGGTCATAGTACAGAATTTGCAAAATGTACAATAAGTGATGCTGGTAAAAAAGCATTAGTAGACGGAGCTTATTCTTTAGCAATACTAGCTTATAATATTATAACAAACAAAAATTTACTAAATGAAGTAAAGAAAGAATTTAAAGGAGAGTAAAAAATGAAGAAATTTGTATTATTATTTTTAACCTTAATTAGTATATTTTGCTTGACAGCATGCAAAAATGAAGAAAATGATTTCTTAGACTGGACTGAGCAAAAATATGAACAAAAAGTTGTTTTGACTCAAGAAGAACAAGAAGAATTATTAGTAAAAGCTGGAACACTAACAGTATCTACATCACCTGATTATGCGCCTTATGAATTTTTAGATATTAAACAAACAGGTATAAAGAAATTCCAAGGTTCAGATATATTTTTAGCTAATTTTATTGCACAAACATTAGGTTTGGAGTTAGAAATAAGACAAGCCTCTTTTGATGGATTAGTAATGGAGCTAGATACTAAAAAAACAGATATCGTCATAGCTGGGTTAACTTATGATGAAGATAGAGAAAAAAATTATACATTTACTGATCCATATTACGAAACTGGTGATGGCGGACAGGTACTTGTGGTATTAAAAGAAAACTTTGATTCTTTAAATAGTTTTGATTCATTAAATAAAAATTCAATTACAATTGGATGTCAACCTGCTTCAGTTCAAGAAAATCTTGTAACAAGTCAATTACCTGAAGCAAAAAAGGAAAATTTTTCAAAGATTGATGAAGGAGTAATGAGATTAGAAAAAGGAGCAATCGATGCTATTGCACTTTCTAAAGTAAACGCTGAAACAATTATTAACTCAAATTCAAAATTAGCTATTTTAACTGGATTTGAATTTGAAATTGTAGAAAATGGAACAATGGGATTATTAGCTAAAAATAATCCTTTAGTTGAATATATTAATGAAGCTATTAGTTATTTAGGTGAAAATGATTACCAAAACTGGTTAGATGCATCTCAACTTTACGCTAATTCCATTGCAAGTGCTGAGGAATTAAGTGAAGGAAATTTCTTTACACGTTTTTGGACAGTTTTAACAGACTATGGAATGGACTTTTTACAAGGTACTGGTATAACCCTATTATTGAGTGCAGTTACAGTTATTTTTGGTACAATTATTGCACTTCTATTAACAATAATAAGAAGAAATAAATTAAAAGTTGTTAGAAGTGTTGGACATGTATATGTCGAATTTGTTCGTGGTATACCATTATTATTATTACTTTGGCTTTTATATTTAATTTCTCCTGCATCATGGCCATCATACGTGAGTGTTTCAATTGCTTTATTCTTAAATAGTGGTGCCTATGTTGCAGAAATAATAAGAGCTGGTATTGGCTCAGTTGATAAAGGGCAGTATGAAGCTGCAAGAACATTAGGATTATCTAAATTTAAAACAATGCAAAAAGTAATTTTACCACAGGCAATTAAAAAAATTCTACCTGCATTAGGTAATGAATTTGTTGCATTAATTAAAGAAACATCTCTTGCATCTGTATTCTTTATAGGTGATTTAATGACAATAAAAAACAACATTACTTCAATCACTTACCTATCAATCGAACCATTTATTATTGTCGGTATAATATATTTTGTTCTAACATTTGGAACTACAAAATTAATTAACAAATTTGAAAAGAGTTTGGGGGTATAATTTTATGGGAATCATAGAAATAAAAGACTTATATAAAAATTATAATAATTTACAGGTTCTTAAAGGAATTGATTTAGAAATTAATGAGGGAGAAGTTATTTCTATAATTGGATCATCAGGATCAGGAAAATCAACACTATTGAGAAGCATTAATCTACTCGAAATCCCACAAAATGGTACAATAACTTTTGATGGTAAGGAAATATTTTCAATATCTACAAATCATTTAGAAATTTCTAATTTATTAACTGAAATAGAAAAATTAAAGGTTGAAGATCCAAAAAGTTTAAAACTAAAAGAGTTAGAAAAAAAGTTAAAGCATGAAATGAAAATACAGCAAAAGATTACTGATAAAAAAGTTTCAATGCTAGAAAAAAACATAAATCAATATCGCCAAAAAGTAGGTATGGTTTTTCAACACTTTAATATTTTTCAGAATTTAAGTGTAATTGATAATATAACATTAGCACCTGTGACACTTGGTTTAATTGAAAAGGAAGAAGCAAATAAGATGGCATTAGAACTTTTAAAAAGAGTTAATTTAGAAGATAAAGCATATGCTAAACCAAGTAGTCTTTCTGGTGGTCAATTGCAGCGTATTGCAATCGTAAGATCATTAGCAATGCATCCAAATGTGTTATTATTCGACGAACCAACAAGTGCTCTTGATCCAGAAATGGTAAAAGAAGTTCTAAATGTAATAAAAGAATTAGCAAACCAAGGAATGACTATGGTTATTGTTACACACGAGATGGGATTTGCAAAAGAAGTATCTGACAAAGTTATTTTTATGGATGGTGGCAAAATCAAAGTTATGGGTACTCCTGAAGAAGTATTTGACCATCCTAAAGATGAAAGGTTAGTCCAATTTCTTAACGCAGTTTTATAATAGTAAAACTAAAAAAATAAGGTTGTTTATGCTGCAACCTTATTTTTTTTATTCATATTTTATGGAATAAAATCGTTTTGTATTGTTGTAAAATAAATATTTTTTTGATATAATTTTTTAGATATGAGAGGAGTGATCATTGATATGAGTATTGATAAAGAAAAACTATTATTAAGACAAAAAATGATTAGAAATTTTTGCATTATTGCTCACATTGACCACGGAAAATCTACTTTAGCTGATCGTATTTTAGAAATATGTGATAGTGTTGAAGAACGTGAAATGCAACAGCAATTACTAGATTCTATGGACTTAGAAAGAGAACGTGGAATTACAATAAAGTTAAATGCCGTTGCATTAAAATACAAAGCAGACGATGGCTTAGAATATGAATTTAATCTAATTGATACACCAGGACACGTAGATTTTACATATGAAGTTTCACGTAGCCTTGCTGCTTGTGAAGGAGCAATTTTAGTCGTTGATGCTACTCAAGGTGTTGAAGCTCAAACTATTGCTAATGTTTATTTGGCATTAGATAATAATTTAGAAATTTTACCACTAATAAATAAAATAGATTTACCATCTGCTGATATCAATCGTGCTAAACATGAAATAGAAGATGTAATCGGTTTACCAGCTGATGATGCAATCGCTTGTAGCGCAAAAACTGGTGTTGGAGTAAGAGGAATTTTAGAACAAATTGTTAATTTGGTTCCTGCCCCATCTGGTAATCCATTTGGACCAACGAAGGCCTTAATATTTGATAGTGCCTTTGATCCATATCGCGGAGTCGTTGTTCTAATTTGTGTTAAAGAGGGTATGATTAGAACTGGGGACACAATTAAATTTATGGCAACAGGTGCAACATATCAAGTCGTTGAAATTGGTGTTAGAACTCCAAAAGAAATAAAACGTGATTATCTTATGGCTGGTGAAGTAGGATTTATTACAGCTTCAATTAAAGACATAAATAAGGTACATGTTGGTGATACAGTGACAACACTAGAAAACCCTGCAGTAGAACCTTTGCCAGGCTATAAAAGAATGAATCCTATGGTATATTGTGGTCTTTATCCAATTGATTCAAAGCAATACCAAGATTTGAAAGATGCATTAGATAAATTGCGTCTTTCAGATGCATCACTAGTATACGAACCTGAAACATCACAAGCTTTAGGCTTTGGATTTAGAACGGGATTTTTAGGATTATTACATATGGATATTATCCAAGAAAGAATCGCAAGAGAATTTGGAATTGAATTAATCGCTACTGCACCTTCTGTTTCTTATCATGTCTATTTAACTAATGGAGAGATGCTTGTTATTGATAATCCAGCTCAACTTCCTGAAGTAGGATTAATAAATAGAATAGAAGAACCTTTTGTAAATGCTACAATAATGACTCCATCCGAATATGTTGGTGCTATTATGGATCTTTGTCAAAAGAAACGTGGTACATTTGTTGACATGCAATATGTTGAAGAAACTAGGGTCCTAATACACTATACTATCCCTTTATTAGAAATTGTTTATGATTTCTTTGATAAATTAAAGAGTTATACAAAAGGATATGCATCATTTGATTATGAACTAGGTGATTATGCTCCAAGCAAATTAGTAAAAATGGATATAATGCTTAATGGTGACATTGTAGATGCTCTTTCGACAATTGTGCATAAGGATTTCGCCTATGCTAGAGGTAAAGTGTTAGTTGAAAAATTAAAGGATTTAATTCCTAGACAAATGTTTGAGGTTCCTGTCCAAGCCGTTATTAATCGTAAAGTAATAGCACGTTCTGATATAAAAGCTATGCGAAAAGACGTTTTAGCAAAGTGCTATGGTGGCGATATATCACGTAAGAAAAAATTGCTTGAAAAACAAAAAGAAGGAAAAAAGAAAATGAAGGCAATTGGGTCTGTAGAAGTGCCTCAAGAAGCTTTCCTTGCTATTTTATCAACGGAGGAATAACCATGACTCTAAAAGAAATAATGATGGAAAAGACTTTTGTTGTTTGTGGCGACACTATAACTAAAGATAAATATGCCTATTTAATAAAAAATGAACTAATTAAAAATAATTATATTGTCTATTCAGTAGGCAAAGAATTAAATTCTTTAAATGAAGTGCCAACAGATGACTTTATTTTAGATTTATGCATAAATCCTATAAAGGGATTGAAACTTTTAATGGAGAATCAAAAAAATATTAAATGTGTTGTAATTCAACCAGGAGCTGAATCAGATGATATTTTATCTTTTCTTAAAGAAAAAAATATTCCTTTCATTGAGGGTTGTGTTCTTGTTGGATTAAAACTATATAAAAAATAAAATAAATATTTAATATTAAATTTTAATAGGGTATAATTATAAAAGAGGAAAGGTGAGAATTGTGAAAAAAAAGGAATGTCAATACTGTGGAAATATTGAAGCAATGGAAAAATTTGGTAGATTAGCTTTTGAGACTGAAACATCATTAATAATAGTATTTAAGGATCAATCACATAAAGGTAGAATGATTGTTGCCTATAAAAAGGATCATGTAGCTGAATTAGGTGATTTATCAAAAGAAGATCGTGATGCATTTATTGCTGATGTTGTTGCTTGTGCTAACGCGATTAAAAAAGTTTATAATCCAAATAGAATAAATTATGGTGCATATGGTGATACTTTAGGCCACCTTCATTTCCATTTAGTTCCAAAGTATGAAAATGAGTTTGAATGGGGTGGAACATTCCAAATGAATACAGGAAATTATGCATCAGATGAAGAAATTAATGAAGTTGCTCGTTTAATTAAAGAAAATTTCCATTACTAAAAAGAAGGATTGATTTATAATCAATCCCTTTTTTTATAACTTAGTTATTATAAATAAAATATAATTAAAAATATAATTAAAACTAGTATTAAATTTCTATTTTTTAATATATTTAAAATAGATAACATATTGCTTTTTTAATCATAAAATTTGTGATAAAATAAATAGGTACGGAGGGCGATAAAATGTACGAATTGCATCACTTAAGAGGTAATACATATTATATTGATGGAAGAACAAATTTAGGTTTATACAAACTTAATGATGAGGATGTAATTTTAATAGATGTTCCTACAAGAAACGCTGCTCCCGCAATAGAAACACTGCTTAGACGTAATAATTTTAAGCTCAAATTTATCGTTAATACGCATTCACATCCCGATCATAGTGGGGCTAATGAATACCTAATAAAGCAAACTGGTTGTAAGATAATTGCTAGTAGAATCGAAAGAGCATTTTTACGTAATAACAAGTTAGATATTGGCTTTTTAAGTGGAGGTTATCCGCTAGATAATTATGATACCCCATTAATGCATGTTGACGAGCAACATGATATATTATCTTTCGCTCATCTTCCTGATGGACTTAGAAGCTTTAAGCTTCCTGGTCACCATTATGATATGCGTGGTATAAGAACAAAGGATGGAGTTTATTTTGTAGCAGATAGTATTTGTACGCAAAAACTAATTGATAAAGAGCATATAATGTTGATATATGATATTGTTGGATACAAAAAAAGTCTTAACTATATTTCAGGTTTAGCTGGAAAAAATCATATATTAGTACCATCGCATGCCCCTGTTTCATATGATTTATCTAGTTTAGCTAATTATAATCTTAAAAAAATTGAAGAGATAGAAAATGTAATAATAAAAATCATTGAAAATCCAAAAAGCTACGATGAAATAATTGCCAATATTTTTTATCATTATAATTTGAAAATATCTTACAATAAGTACCTATTGATTGGGTCAACGATTAGATCATATCTAGCATATTTAACACATATAGGTAAAGCAAAATGCTATTTTTCTAATAATATCTTATTGTTTGAGAAGGTAATAATATGATAGGTTTATATATACATATACCATTTTGTAAGCATATTTGTAAGTATTGTGATTTTCCTAAAAAAATTCCTAAAGATTCTACACAAATAGAAAAGTATTTAGAAAAAATTAAACTTGATATTCTAAAATATCAAAATTTATATGATAAAATTGATACTATATACATAGGCGGAGGTACACCTAATTCACTTTCCAATTGTCAGTTAGAAGATTTGCTTAAATTCATATATGAACTAAAAATTAATTATAAAGAGTTTACTATTGAAATTAATCCAGAAATTTTAACTGCTACCCAGGCTTTGTTATTTAAAAAATATGGAGTAAATCGAATTAGTATAGGCGCAGAAACTTTTTCTGATTATGGGTTAAAGCATTTAGGGAGACATCATACAAAAAATGATATCATAAATGCTGTTAATTTATTAAAGAAAAATGAATTATATAACATAAATATCGATCTAATATTTGGGTATTATGGTCAAACACTAGAAGATTTCAAAGAAGATTTAAATTACTATACAATGCTCAATGTATCGCATTTATCTTGCTATAGTTTAATAGTAGAAGAAAATACATTACTTAACATAGCTTACAAAAATATAAAGTTAGATGAAGATTTAATCGCTGATATGTATGATTATCTACTTAGTTTTATGCGTGAAAAAAATTACGTTCATTATGAAATCAGTAATTTTGCTAGAAACGGCTTCGAATCACTACATAATTTGAAATATTGGGATAAAGACGAGTATATTGGAATTGGCATGGGGGCTACTTCATATATAGAGCATAAAAGAATTACAAATTCTTTATATATTAATAAATATCTGCGTGATGAAGATTTATATGTAGAAAATTTAACTGAACTTGATGAAAAAAAAGAAATGATTATAATGGGACTCAGAAAAATGACAGGTATTTCTAAAATAAAATATTTAACTACCTTTAAAAGTAGAATAGAAGATGATTTTTCTTACCAAAAACTAATACAATTAGGTCTATTAGAAGAAGATAATAATTTTATTAAATTGACCGAAAAAGGTTATTTACTGAGTAATATTGTTTTTGAGGAATTTATATGAAGAAAAATGAAGAAGAAGTAATATTTTATGAAATAACTGATTTTCTTTATTATTTAGAATCAGAAAAAAGGTTAAGCACTAATACAATTTTAGCTTATAAAACAGATATTTATGAATACGCTACTTTTTTAAAAAAATATCAAAAAGTTGATGATGTTACAGATATTACGAAAGATATGATTGAAAGATATATTCGTTCCTTAAAAAAGGCAGAACTTGCAAAAACAAGTATATCAAGAAAAATAACGGTTATAAAAAGCTTCCATAGATTCTTGCAACAAGAAAAAATTTGTAAAGAAAATGTTGCAATTAATGTATTAATGCCAAAAAAGGATTTTCATTTACCTACTGTTTTAAGTATAGATGAAATTACACTAATGCTTGATTCTATTGATACAAATACGTCATTAGGTAAAAGAAATAAAGCAATGTTAGAAACTTTATATGGAACTGGCTTAAGAATTAGTGAACTATTATCCTTAAGAACAAGTGATTTACATATGAATGAAAGATATTTAACCGTGATAGGTAAAGGTAATAAGGAAAGAATGGTCCCATTAGGAGAAATGGCTGTAGTCGCATTACGTGACTATATTGAAAATGCAAGAAGCCTTATAAGCAAAAAACCCGGAACAATTTTGTTTTATAATTATCAAGGGAAAGAAATGAGTAGACAAGGATTTTTCAAATATATTGTTTCCTTAGCGAAAAGTGTAGGAATAACTAAAGATATATCTCCACATACAATCAGACATAGTTTTGCAACTCACCTCTTAGAAGGAGGGACTGATTTAAGAGTTGTTCAAGAGCTTTTAGGGCATGAAGATATCTCGACAACTCAAATCTATACACATATTGATAGATCACATCTAAAAGATGTTTATCTAAATACTCATCCTCTAGCGATGAAAGAAAATGAAAAGGAGAAAAAAGAATGAAATTTAAAAGAATTTTTGCCATTGTAATGGACTCCGTTGGATGTGGAACTGAACCACATAGTAAAGAATATGGAGACGATGGCGCAAATACAATCAAGCACATTGCTGAGGCTACTGGTGGTATTACACTAAAGACCTTAGAAAGCTTTGGTTATGGAAATTTAACAGAAATTAAAGGAGTAAAACCAACTTTAAAACCAATAGCATATGCAGGAAAGATGCAAGAAGCATCAAAAGGTAAAGACACAATGACAGGTCATTGTGAATTTATGGGTGTTCTAACAACAAAACCTTTAATGACATTTACTGACACAGGGTTTCCCAAAGAGCTTATTGATGAATTAGAGAAAAAAACAGGACATAAAGTAATTGGAAATTATGCTGCTTCTGGAACTGAAATTTTAAAAGAACTAGGAGAAGAGCAAATGAAAACAGGCTCAATGATTGTATATACATCTGCTGATAGTGTCTTACAAATTGCTTGTCATGAAGAAACATTCGGTTTAGATGAATTATATAGATGCTGTGAGATAGCTCGTGAAATATGTATGAAACCAGAATGGATGGTAGGAAGAATTATTGCAAGACCTTTTATTGGTACAAATAAAGAAAACTTTAAAAGAACAAGTAATAGGCATGATTATGCTCTATCTCCTGCTCATCAGACAACTTTAGATTATTTAAAAGAAGCAAACTATGATGTTATATCAATAGGAAAAATAAAAGACATTTTCAACGGATGTGGTATAACAGAGGCTTATAAATCTGTTTCAAATCATGATGGAATGGAAATAATGAAAAATATAACAAAAAAGGACTTTACTGGTCTATGTTTTTCTAACTTGGTAGATTTTGATGCATTATATGGACATAGAAGAGATCCACAAGGCTATAAAAATGCTTTAGAGGAATTTGATAATGACTTATCAGAATTATTACCTTTGTTGAATGATGACGATTTGCTATTAATAACTGCAGATCATGGCAATGATCCAACTTGGACAGGAACAGACCATACACGAGAACTAGTTCCTGTATTTGCTTACAGCAAATCAATTGGTGGTGGCGATTTAGGAACAAGAGATTCCTTTGCTGACTTTGGTCAAACAATAAATGAAAACTTTAATTTAAAACCACAACCAATTGGAAAGTCATTTTTGAATTTATTAAAATAAAATAATTTCTAATTTAAAAGCTTTATCATTTAAATTTTAAAATTTGTCGTGATAAAGCTTTTAAAAAGTATGTATGTTATATTTTTAAAAAGAAAATTAAATCTAGATAACGAAACTAGATGTGACGGTATTTATCATTATTAGATATAATATTTAAAATAATGTTGATAATAAAAAAACTATGGTCTTTTTTATTAAAGGAACCATTTTAATTACACAAATAATTATTTATATTTTTTTATCTTTAAAACGCAATAAGTTTTTTGAATGTTAAAATCAAAAAGTTTAAATAATACTAACCTAGTATTAAATAACACTTTAACTATTAATGGTAAACATATTTTACAATAAAAAAATATTATAACTAGTTTTTAAAAATAGAAGTATTTTGAAAAGGAGAAAATATGGAAAACTTTATTTATAATACACCTACAAAAGTTTATTTTGGAAAAGGTACTGAGAAAGAACTTGGAAAAATTATAAAATCATATGGATATAAAAAAATTTTATTTCATTATGGTAAATCCGCAATTAAAAAATTAGGATTATACGACTTAGTTATCAAAGAGTTAAAAAGTGAAAACATTGATTTTGTTGAACTTGGTGGCGTCGAAGCAAATCCTAAACTAACACTCGTTGAAAAGGGAATACAATTAGCAAAAAAGGAAAATATTGACATGATTTTAGCAGTTGGAGGTGGATCAGTTATAGATTCTGCAAAAGCAATTGCTGATGGTTATTATGTTGATCATAGTCCTTGGTTATTTAGTATAGGTGAGAAAAAACCAGAAAAAGTTCTTCCTATTGGAGTAATACTAACAATTAGTGCAGCAGGAAGCGAAATGAGTAATTCGTGTGTTATAACAAATGATTATGAAAATGATAAAAGAGGTTTTTCATGCGAATTGAATAGACCTGTTTTTACTATAATGAATCCCGAATTTACATATAGTGTTAGTCCGTTCCAAACAACTTGTGGAATAGTTGATATTATGATGCACACATTAGAGAGGGTTATTGCCTCTCCAAATGTCGTGAACCCATTAACAGATTATATAAGCTTCGGATTAATAAAAGCTGTCCTAGAAGCTGGAAAAATAGTCTTAAAAGACCCTACAAACTATGATGCAAGAGCAACTTTAATGTGGGCTTCTAGTTTAAGTCATAACGGCCTTACAGGATGTGGTAGAAACTATATGATGAGTGTTCATCAAATGGAACACGCTGTGAGTGGTTTGTTTGATAATGTTAGTCATGGCGCAGGCTTAGCTACCCTTTGGCCTGCATGGGCAAAATTAGCTTCTAAAACAGATCCAACCAGGTTTGCTGCATTAGCATATAATTCGTTAGGAATTAGCAGTGAAGTTGAAATTGGAGATGCGGCTAACTACGCAATCAATTACATGAGAAGTTATTTTGAAGAAATAGGTATACCAACTAAATTAAGAGAATTCGGAATCAAAAAAGAAGATTTACCAAAGATAGCTGATTTGTATACATTCCATGGCAAACGAACTATAGAAGACATAATATTAGTTGATTACGATACGTGTCTAAAAATTCTTGAACTAGCTTTTTAACAACAAAATTGGCATCAGAAAGAGGCAGTTATACTGTCTCTTTTTTTATTTCAAAAACAATCTAGTTTTTATTACTACTTATTACAAATATATTAAATTATATAAAGTATACTAAACTAGATATATTTTCAATTTGTTAATAGTTTCGTATAATAGTATTACTATTTATATAAACTAGATAAAAGGATATATTCTTTTTGTAAAGTATTATTAAAATAAATACATTTTTAATGTAATTATATTTTTTGTGAAAATAGTTATATACGTATTTTTTATGAATGATAAAATGTAAATTTTATAGTTAATTCATTCTCAATCATTTTTATAAATATAAGTTTGTAAAAGAAGAAGCTTTATCTTCGAAGAAAAAATAAAATATAAATGCAAACATACCACCATATGTAAAACATTTATAAATTGGATATTTTAAATTTTAAAATAGATTTAAATATTTAAATAGTCAATAGTATTTTATAAATAAATAACATTTATATATGCATATAATAAAAATCTCTTTTGAACGTTTTAAAAGCTTATCATAAAACTAAAAAGTCAAAAATTAAATCAAAAAATCGAGACAATTAGCAGTATAGAATAATGTAAAATAAAAATTACGATAAAAATATATTAAAACAAAAAACATTTTTGAAACATATATTATTTTTTGTAAATTAATAAACTATATAAAACCCATGTACAAAAATAGAAATAGTATAAAAAATTAAGTAAAATTAAGTATAAAAATTCATTTCTTAAAGAGTAAAATATCTATTCAAATATATATAAAAAGACTACATTGTCTCATAAAATCAATAGTGAGAAGTAGAAATACAAAAAAGAAAAAAATAAATCTAATCAGATAAAAAAATCAATTTCTAAATTCAGCTATTAAAACTATGACTTTTGAAAAAGAATGTACCAAATAGGAACAAAGAAATTCAAAAAGAAATTCAATAGGAATGTTAAAGTAAAAAAACAATCGTAAAGCAAATGTGGAGTCTAAAATATAATTTAGATCTATCCATTATATAATTATAAATAATATTAAATATATACACTGTGTGACATGCATAAATAAACAAAATTCATAAGTCAGTAAATATCATTTACTAAAGAAAAAAATTGCAGCCATTTTTTAAAAATTTAAAATATAGAAAATAATAATCCTAGTCACCCACGTTATTAGAAGAACAAAAATAACCAGTTATTTTATTTTTAGCTTTTAGGAAAAATTCAAACTGATTAACTTATAATAAGTGTAGTACATCAATATAAAAGCATCTATAAATGACACAATTTTCTAATAGTTAGTAGCTCTATATCTATGGTGTTAGATAAAATTAAATTTTCGGAAAGAATCTAGTTTTTAATACTAGATGCGATGCAAATTTTAGTGTCAACAAAATTATTTTTTTACTTTTAAAGAAAAATCGAGCTTTATTATTGTCCATTTTTTCAATTCTCAATTTGTCTAAAATTGTATTTTTTCATTTTTTATAGCAATAGAGCCAAAATTATATTACAATATTATTTTTAACAATTAACATATCCACATACATATGTTTTATAAGACCATTCTTAAATAATTAAATGGTTAACATAATATATATTATAGGAAGTTATTTAGATAACTAAAAGTGTTGAAATATGATTTGAAAAGTATTTATTTATACCTAATGATGGTGTTTTTTAACTACTTTTATACCTTCTTCTTCTTGCTAACATAGGCATATATATTCAATGAATATGTTTATAGTGACTTTTTAAGAAAAAAAGAAAAAACGAAATGATAAAAGACGTATAAATCACTTACTCAATTGCCATTATTCGTGTCACTTGGTATTATTTTAATAATAATTACATTTTGAATTATTACCAAATTATTTCTTCTTCTTTGCCATTTTTATATGCATAAAAAAAAAGAACCTTTTCAGGTTCTAATTTTCATCATCATTCATCATTAAATCATATAAGCTTAACTGTCTACTAGGAGTAGCTTCAAATCTTTCATAATCTACAAGCTTAATCCAACTGGCATTTCTTCCAACTCCGTTGGGTCTAATTTTATTTTCATCACGCATTCTTTTTAATGTTCTGTCAATGGTTGACATACTTACATATGGATGTTTTTCCCTAATTTCTTCTTTTGTGAACACTTCGCCAAGCTTCATAATTGTATTTTCTATATTGTAAGATTTCTTTATTTTAGAGTCAAATTCTGTATCACTAGCTAACTTATCTACCTTACCATATCCATTTAATAGCAAATCAACTATGAATAAATTTAGATCATTTGTTTGGGAAAATCCCTCTTTCCAGTTGAAATTGGCCTTTAAAACTGCAGCTTTAAATTCGTCATAACGATCATAAATCATCTCAAAAAAACTAACATATTTAAACATCTTAAATTTCTCTTTTAAAAGAAGTATGTATATTGAAATTAATGCAATAAATTCATTCCCATCACTGAATACATTTAAGTTAATTAAGTCGATGTAAAAGTTTGTTACCAATTGCGTTAATTCATATTTTTTTGAGTATACTAATTTACTATATTCATTTAAAAGATCATCCATTTTCTTACGTAAAGATTCCTTTTTTTTCTCAGTTAATAGGTTATTTTGATATTCTACTACTACTGTTTTATAGGAAATATTCTTCACTTCTTTATATAATCTTATACCTAAATGAAGCATTTCATTACTAGATAATACAAATTCCTCGCTTTTTTCCGATATTATTTTTAAGACATTTTTTATATTTCTAAGCATTTTTTCATCTAATGTTTTAGGTTCTGAATCCTTTTTTATTACCAATTTTTGACGATTATTTGATATATTTAACCCCATTAATTTGCCTATATAAAAAGTATCTCTTTCTATTGTCTGGCGAGTTATTTGAGCTAAATTCGACTTTAAAACATTCTCATAATAAAAGTCTTTTCCTTTGTATTCATATAAGTATAATAGTCGGATTATTGTCTCGTTATTTATAGTCAATCTATCAATATTATTCAAACAATACATGTTTTCACTCCTTTTATTATATTATAATACATTTTATATAATCTTACAATATCATACTCAAAATTAAAAAAAGAATATGTTATTTATTTTGAACAAAAAAATAAAAGCCTTGACATTATCAAGGCTTTAAAGAGTTACTTGTCGTCTGTATAGAATATTGAATCTCCTATAAATTCTCTTAAAATTGAATTACACGGTACCCATTTATCTTTAATATCTTTGAAATATTTCAAGAATTTAATTAATCTATTTGCCATAATATAGTATTCACTATCAGGTTTTATCTTCTCTAAAAGAGGTAAAGCGTATTTTTTCATAACACATAATTCATATGTTAATTCGCTATTATATACATAATCAGCATTTTCTTGGTATGGATAAATCCACTTAAATTCTCCTCTTCTTACAGATGGCCAAATAGCCAAAGTTTTTTCACAATCATAATTTCTATAATTATGATCACGAACCATTCTACGAATTAATCTAATATCAGATAAACTTATTGGATTATGGTCATCAATATGTAACTGTGCTTGTGGTGATATATATATTCTAAATTTTTGATGACTAGGAACGGATGGTGTCAAATCATCATTTAATGCATGAATACCTTCAATCATTATCGGTTGATGAGGTGCTAACTTAACTGTTCTTCCTTCCTTACGAGAAGATGTTTCAAAATCAAAGTGCGGTAAAGTTACTTCTTCTCCTGCAATTAATTTACACATATGATCGTTGAATAGCTCTCTATCTAAGGCGTCTATATGCTCTAAATCAGGCTTTCCGTTTTCGTCTTTTGGAGCTAAATTTATACCTAAATAATAATCATCAATTGATATCATTAAAGGAGTTATTCCTCTGCTCATAAGTTCTATTCTAAGTCTATTAGTGAATGTCGTTTTTCCACTAGATGATGGTCCAGCAATTGCGATTAATCTAATATCTTCAATATTATTTTTAATCTTTAAACCTAATTCAGCTAACATGTTATTATGCTTAGTTTCACATAAATTTATGAATTCTAAAGACTTACCTTCCTCAACGATTTGATTCATTTGAGCTATATAGCTAGCCTCTGAAATTCTACCCCAATTATTGGCTTCTTTTAAAGCATTAGAAAACACTGGAGCATCTTCAAATGGAGGTATTTGACCATTTGTCTCTGATCTAGGATATTGAATAACAAAGCCAGGAGAATATAGCCTGAAAATGTAGTTATTAATGTAGCCAGTAGAAGGTAACATGTATCCAAACATGTAATTCTTATATTCCTCACATTCATAAATATGAACAGTATCTTCAGGTCTATATTTAAGAATTTTTACCTTATCATGATAATTATGCTTTTCATAATAAGCAATTGCTTCTTCCTTTGTCAAAGTTTTCCTTGTAATTGGATAGTCAGCTGCAATGATTTTATCTAATTCTGATTTTATTTTATCCATATCCTGCTTTGTGAAAGGACGATTTATATTACTTACTGCAACAAATATAGCCCTAGAAATGCTGTAATTAAATATTATACGGCAATTAGGAAAAACACGTTTAGCTGCCATTACAACTAAATATCGTAAAGTAGATTGATAAATTCTTACTGCATCAGAATCAGTCAAATCTAAGAATTGGACACTAGCATCTGAGTTTACGATGTAATCTAGTTCTCTAATTCTATTATTAACTCTAGCTGCTTGATATTTTTTTCTTTCATTCTCATCAAGCAACTGTTGTAGCCTTATAGGCTCATCAAAAAATTTTTCTTTATTTGCGACAACAATCTTCAAAATATCATCTCCTATAATTTCATTAACAAACTAATTTCAAAAAACATTTATTATAGTTTACATAAATTATTATAGCAATATTCATATATAGATAATCTAGTTTTATATACTATATTGCTATTGAAATTTTTTTGTGGCTTATCGCATTTACTATTTTACATTATTTTTTTAAAAAAATAAAGAATATAACCATCTGTAATTATTTTTCTATATAGTTTTCTTTATTTGTAAATATCATTTACATCACGCTATAGTTATTTTTTTAAGTATTCAACGTAGTTTTAAATACTAGATACATCTTGAAATAATTTATATTCATTATTGGATTACTATATTAATACTCCAAATATAGTTAATATGCATATGTAAAACTAATATCTATTTATCGAAAACATATTTAATAATTATAATTATATAGTTTATTATTTTAGTTACCATATTTACTAGTATTTATTACTATTTAAATAAATTTTTATTATTTTCAAAAAAATGTCAAATTTTATTCTTTATTTAAGCCAAAAAAAATTATAAAAAATTTATCAATTGCATTTATAACAATACAGTTTTTATGAACTAGATATTAAGTTTTTAAAAACTACATTGTTATAAAATTGATTTTGTTATACTGTGCTACTAAAGAATTCCATAAATTGTCTAATAATTTTATTCTATTTTTTTCATTAAAATAAATGTTGTTATTAAATAAATAACTACATTTCCATAAATTAATTTTTACTTTACCTCTAAAAATTTAATAAACTAAGTATTTTAAATTTTGAATTATATTATTTTCTAAAATGTTATTAATTATCTGATATTTTATCTATGAAAACTATATTATTTATATTAAAATTATTAAATTACATTTTTTAGTACATGCAAATTGTTTTATGATTACTTCTTAGATTACAATAACTTTTAGCTTTATCTAAAATAACAATCCACCCGTTCAACGGGTGGTATTTAGACTACCCTATAATGGACTAATACTTAACAAGCCCCTCCAAGTGGCATTTAAAAAGCCTGACAATCGTTACTTGTCACTTGCAGCTGCTTATGAAGCAACTTTTATTTTTGGGCCTTTTTGAATGAATCTACATATTCTTGTTTTGTCAAATTATCTTCCTTCATATCCTCAAGTTCTTGATTTCTTATATATTCTCTTACTACTTTATCCTTCAAACCAACGGTCGAAACAAAGTGCCCTTTTCCCAAAAATTTCTATGCCATATTTATATTTTAAATTTGCATGCCTTTTAAATATCATCAAGCTACTTTTCCCCTTCAAGTACCCCATAAATGAAGATACTGCCAATTTGGTTTGTATAGCCAATAACATATTAATATGATCTTTCATTGCGTGTGATTCAATTATTTCAACTTCTTTATACTCACACAATGTTCTTAATATTTTCCCTACATCACTTTTTAATTTACCATATATTTCTTTCCTTCTATATTTAGGGATAAATACAATATGATACTAAGAGTTTCATCTAGTATGCGATAAACTAGAAGCATCATTTGGTTTTGTTTCCATTTGATTGCCTAATTATAATGTTTTCAATTGCCAGACCAATTACATTATATTGGAAGCTTTTATTTTACACAAAACTTCCGTTTTTCATTTCTCACCTGCATAGCAGGCGTTTTTATGTGAGGCTTCGCCTAACATAATAAAAAAACTAGGATGATTCATCCTAGTTTTAGTTTAAGTAAAACCATAATCCATCTAATTTTTTACTAGTTGAACTATAGGTTATTAATAAGATTTTCTTTAATTTTTATTTAAATCAAAATATTAATTTTTCTATTTATTTTATTTGCATCTATAAAACAATCATAAACTTTAGAAAATTTATTAAAGTTTATAAATTCTATAGTAATGTCATAATCAATATCACATAAACTATCGAAAAGAGCATCTAAATTTTTACCATAATATTCTGGAAAATGAAGTTTGCATTTTATGTATTCATGTAAATCATCCATTGTTTTAAAGTCATTACCATTAAGCAACAAATACTCCATTTACAAACACTTCCTCAAAACTTGAATAATGATCTCCTGTATAATATGCACTTAGTGTTTTTATAGAGAATACCACTCTTTTTTCGTTTCTACCACCACCAGTATATTCAATATCACATTCTTGATATGAATCATTTTTTGGTAGTAATCCTTCTCTATTTTGGAACACATCTCCACCACAACTAATCAAATTATCTTTTGACCAATCTTTTTTCATATCATAAAACACATCTTTTTTATAATAATTTTTTGGCAATTTTTTAAATGTTATTATATACAATGAAACTTCATATTTAGTATTATATATATCATCCTCATAGACATACAAATTTAGCTCAGGAAGATATCCATAATTTTCATTAGTCGCTTCGACTACTACAAAAATTTTTGTTGTTTTTGTTATTCCTTCATAGGAAACTGATATGGTTAGTTCAACTACTATATTTTCATTTCTTCTATTAATAGTAGCTAAAACATAATCTGATGTCTCATTATCTTCTATTGTTATAGAATCATTACTGCTATTCCAATCTATATCAATTCTAGTATCATCAATTACTATGTAATTTATCAGTTGAAAGTCTTCTGAAACGATTGAGTCATTTTCTTTTATATCTAAACTATCTAAAGATTCTTTTATACTTTCTTGAACTTTACTATTACTTGGTAAAACAACTAAATTAAATATTTTTGAAGCACTAACATATGAATTATTAATTGTAGCTGTCACTGTCACTTTTGTCTCTTCACTTGGGTAAATTAACTGTCCTTTAACTATATCAACATTTTTATATTGAACAAATTTTAGATAATTTGTATTACTAGATGTCCATTCTACTTTATACTTGTTTTCTTTACCAATTACGTAACTATCTACATATATATCGTCTGAAATATTGTAATTACCTTCGTTAATTTCTAATTTATCAACAAGTTCATTTAAATTATCTTTTTCATCATTATCTTTTTTATTATCGCAACTACTTAAACAAAAAATTAATAAAAGTATCACGAAAAAGTTACTTATTTTTTTTATCATTTTAATACCTTACTTCTAAATATAATTTTTCTAAATATCTATAGGTTTCATCACCTAAGTCCTTATATACTTCAGCTTTTCCCTTTGCTTCATTAACGATTAATGCTGGATTATAAGCCTTAATGCTAGTAATATCAATCCAATCCTCTGAATTCATTACATCATTGTACACACTTTCTAATGTAGGGCAATAACCAACGGCATCAGTGTTTGCATAACTATTATCTTTATCTAACATAAAATTAATAAATTCATATGCTAGTTCTGTTTCTGCAGATGTTATTGGAATAACCATTCCATCATAAAAGACATTATTAGCTTTTGTTGGTGCATATATTGAGTAATTTTCTATATTATCTGGATTTGTACCATCTAAGTCAGAATAAAATGCATCAAAGAAATCACCTGAATACACGAGCGCAACATCGATGTTACCTGCTGCTACACCTATTTTTAATTCGTCTGTTCCCCAAATCGAAAACTTTCTATTTTTTAAAAGGCTTGCTGCTTTTTCAAGCTCATCCTTCGAAGTTGTATTTAGTGAATAACCCAAGTATAATTCTGCGACTGCAAAAGCATCTCTAGATGAATCATACATTGCTACTTTAGCTCCATCAGGCAAAACATCTTCAAAGAAAACTCCAAAGCCATATTCCTCAATAATCTCACCAATATTTGGATAATTTTTCTTACTATACATTATTCCTAGTGATCCCCAAAAATATGGAATATAATAATTTTTATATACTATGTTTTTGTCATTATACATTAATTCTTCTAGTTCATCAACAAACATATTTTCATCATAATTATCTAATTTACTATGATCTATTTCTAACAATAAATTTTCATTATATAATTTATCAATCATATAATCAGATGGTATAGCAATGTCATAAGGAACTTTTCTATTCAGTATGTTTGCATACATTTGTTCGTTAGATGTTGTAGTTAGTTCTGTAACAACACAATTATATTTTTCTTCAAATTCCCGAACTAGATCATAGGATAAATAATCTTGCCAATTTAATATTATTAATTCTTTATAATATTTACAACTACAAAGAGTGAAAATCCCTATTAAAAAGGAGAAAATTGATAACATCTTCTTCATTTATGCGAACGCTCCTTCTTTTTTATGACAATAAACTGATATCCAATTACTATTATTATAGTAAGTACAATTAAAAGGGTATTATAGGCGCATGCTTGATTCCATAATCCATTTCGTAAAGTTTTTAAACTACCATAAAGCCAAGTTGAGAAATTTTGACGCTTTCCGGTTACAAAATAAGTAATAATGAAATCATCTATACTCATTGTAAAAGCTAATAGAGCGCCAGAAATTATACCTGATTTTATATTAGGTATTATGACCTTTTGAAGTGCAAATTTTGGACTACAACCTAAATCTAATGCCGCATCATATAAACTATCATTTAATTCACTTAACTTAGGTAAAACGCTTAAAATAACATATGGAGTAGAAAATAACACATGAGCAATAATTGTTGTAGTTGTACCTAATATGTTTCTACCAATTAACATACTTACTAACTGAAAAATAACTAATAAAAATGCAGCCGTAACAATATCAGCATTTAGTATAGGTACGTTGTTTAACATTATAAATCTTTTTTTATTTTTACGGGATAAACCATTAATTCCTATTGCAGATATAACCCCAAAAACAACAGAAATAATAGTTGAAATGATAGAAACTTCTAGTGTATATGTAATTGCATTCATTAAACTTCTAGAAGTCCACATTTTTTGATACCATTCAAATGTAAAACCTGACATTGATAATCCAAATTTATCAGTTGAAAAACTAGTTAATGCAATTACTAAAATAGGAAAATACGTAATTATTAAAATACTTACTAAAAAAACTATTGAAATAATTTTAATTAATAGAGAGGAACTTTTTTTGCTCATAGTAGTGTTTCCCCCTTTTCATCTACTTTACTAATCAAATAAAGGCTACCCAATACAAAAATAATAATAATTAAACTCATTAATGACCCGATGTTGTAAGCAGTTGTTGAATTCATAAATTGTCGCTCAATTAATTGTCCAACCATTGCATATGCAGGATCACCATCAGTTACAATTTGAGGAATTGTAAATCCCATCGCTGCAGGCAAAAATACCATTGTAAAGCCTGAAAAAACTCCCTTTAATGACATAGGAAAAGTTATTTTAAAAAATGACTTTATTTTATTTGCTCCTAAATCTTCTGATGCCTCTAATAAAGATGAATCAATTTTCTCTAGAACAGTATAAATTGGAAATATCATGAAAGGTAGGTAAACAATTGTCATAACTATTATTATTTTTAAGCTTTTAAAATTGCTTAAATCAATTGAAAAGCCAAATGTATTACTTAAAAATGAATTAGCTTTTAAAAGATTATTAATAGTTTGAATTCTTAATAACATATTAGTCCACATAGGCAATATGAATAATAGCAATAATAGAAATTTATACTTAGATTTCATTTTTGATATTATTAACGCAATAGGATAGCCAATTATAAAACTACAAAGAGTTGCAATTAAGGCATAAAATAATGATCTAAATAATGCTTTATAAAAAACTGAAGATCCTAAATATGTGAAATGTTCTAAGCTAAATGCAAAATCTTTGAAACTAAATGTATATGGTGAAAATGACTCTACGGTTGAAATGGCAAATATAAGCATCATTAAAAGAGGTATACCAGTAAATATAAGCATCCAAACAAAATATGGTAGTGAAAATTTCTTAAATGTTTTCATTTGCCTTCATTAGATGGATTTCGAATGGGTCTACCGAAAGTCCAATCTTATCTCCTTCCTTAAATAATTCATATTTTCTAATAATTAAAGTTTTATTTTTAACCTTAGCTGTAATTTCAAAATGGATACCTTTAAATATTACTTTTTCAACCACGCCTATCAGTTTTGCATGTTCTAAATCAACAATGTCAAAGTCTTCTGGTCTAATAACAACATCACATTTCTCATTTGGAGCAAAATTTTCATCTACACATTCAAATTCTTCATCAAAAAATTTAACTTTCCTTTTACCTATATATGTTCCTTCAATAATATTTGATTCACCAATAAAATTTGCAACAAAACGATTTTTAGGCTCATTATATATATCTTCAGGAGTACCAATTTGCTGTATTTTCCCTTTATCCATTACTACTATTGTATCACTCATAGTTAAAGCTTCTTCTTGATCATGAGTAACAAAGATAAAGGTGATTCCTAACTTTTTTTGCATTTCTTTAAGTTCATACTGCATTGCTTGGCGTAACTTTAAATCTAGTGCAGCAAGCGGTTCATCTAAAAGCAAAATTCTAGGTTGATTCACAATTGCTCTAGCTATCGCAACACGTTGTTGTTGTCCTCCCGACATTTCATCAATTCTTCTATCAGCAAAGCCATCTAATTTAACTAATTTTAAAGCTTCTAAAACCTTCTCCTTAATTTGCTTTTTATTTAACATAAGGCTCTTTGCACTCTTTATTTCTAAGGATTTATTATGCAGTGCTTCTTTCTTTTCTTTTTCTAAACTTTCAAGCAATGTCCAATTAGCAATATTTTTTAATCTATTAATTTCATTTTCATATTTTTTAATTTCTTTATTTCTATTTGCACCTTTTTGGCAAGCCTCTTCGATTAAATCATTAATTTCCTTCAGTTTTTCTTTTGCTGCTTTTACTTCATCATCTTTTTCCCATTCAATATCTATTTTTTGATCTAAATCAGCTATAATTTTTGAATACTTTTCATCTACTGCCTCCAATCTTCTATCGATTAGACTTAAACGTTCCTTTTCTACTTCTTGTTTAATTTGCTTTTTCAAATTCGACAATTCTAGTTTTAGTTCTCTTTTTTTGTCTTTAGTTATTCCCTTCTCATTTAAAGATGCCTGAATTTGCTTTCTAGTATTTTCATATCTCCTAGTTACATTTGTCTTTATATCAGAAACTGTTCTATTGAAGTTTCGCAAACCAAATGCAACATTATCATAAACATTTAAATGAGGAAATAATGCATATCTTTGAAATACTGTGTTTATTGGTCTTTGATATGGGGGCAAGTCATTTATCTTAACTCCATCAAGAATAATATCTCCTTTATCTGCATTCTCAAAACCGCCTATTAAACGCAGCGTAGTTGTTTTACCGCATCCTGATGGACCTAAAAGTGTTATGAATTCATTTTCATTAATGTATAGGCTAAAATCATCTAATATAATATTATCTCCATACTTTTTTTCTATATTCTTTAGTTCAATTAATTTTTTTGCCATTTTTATATAATCCTTTCCCATTAAAAATTTGGAGGGCATGATACCCAAATAACCTTGGCTTTTTTATCACCAATATTTTCAATAAAATGCTTCTTAGATGCTTCATAGTAAAACGATTCGCCTTGTTGACAAATCTCTTTTACTTCCCCATAATGAATCAAGATTTTACCCTCTATAACATATCCAAATTCCTCTCCAACATGTGGTAGGTCTGGAATAGTTTTCGTATTTGGCTCAATTACAATATAGATAGGTTCCATTGACAAAACTTGAGCAGATGGAACAAGCCAACTTTGGATATACCCTCCAAAATCTTTATCTAATTGCTCCTCTTCACTAAACTTTATTTTATTGCTTTCTATTTCCTTGAAAAAGTCACTTAATGACGTCCCTAAAGCATCAACAATTACTTCTAAAGTTTGTATTGATGGATCAACTTTGTCATGTTCTAGTTGAGAAATATAACCTTTGGTTAGCTCACACCTATTGGCTAATTCTTCTTGAGTAAGTCCTAAAATTATTCTTCTTTCTTTTATCTTGCTTCCTAAAAACATTTTCTCACCCTGTTTTCTAATACTAAACTTTAAGTTTATAAATCCTAAACCGTTGTTATTATACTCCACTATGACTTTTTTTACAAGATTAAGATAAAAAAAGTCTATCAAAGATAGACTTAATTATTATTAACTAGTTAATTTTATTAAATTTTTGCATTATTATATATAGTAGTTAAATCATTTAAATATTTTCTATCAAAATTTGCTAGAACTGTTCCCTTGTAAGCTTTATCACCAGTTAAAATCGGATAATATGTCTTAACAGCATATGCCCAATTTGTTAACCAAACATTGTCTGGGTTATTTATATCACTTTCATAATTTATAATCATATCATATGTTTCTTGAAGTGGTGTACAATAACCAACGACACTTGCATTTAAGTAGGCATTTTCAGGTTCTAATAGAAAATCAATAAATTTATGAGCTAAATCAACATGTCTAGCCTTTTTCGGTATAACTAGATTATCCATAAATGCGATTGTATCATCAGGAATATATATATCAAAACTTAGAGACTCAATATCAGTTGAATCTGCAAGCTCTGTATAAAGCATATCAAGAAAATCTCCGGTCCACATAAATCCTAAATCTAAATTGCCAGCAGCAATACCTTTTTTTAAGGTATCAGTTCCCCATAAATCAAATTTCATTTGTTCTAGAGTATCTTTAAAAGCATCAAGATTTTTATCATCCTCTAAATTAATATCTAAATGATTATAAAACATTGCAGCTGTATATGCATATCTAGGGGTTTCATACATACTTATCTTAGTACCATCAGGTGTCTTACTTCTATCAAATAATACGTCATATGGATTACCAGATTCAGCTGATCTATATATTGCTTCTTCAAGACCTGCTTTATTTTTATTATACATTATTCCCCATGTACCCCAGAAATATGGCACAAAATAATTAGAAATTCCATTAACTCTTGAATCCATATCCTTTATAATAGATTGAACTCCAGGTAAAAAAGCATCCATTTTATAATTTTCCAATTTTGTGAAGTCTATTTCTAATAGTAAATCATTTGCATACATTTTTTCAACCATATAATCAGATGGTACAACAATATCATATACTGTCGTTCCACTTTTGATTTTTGAATAAAATAGCTCATTAGAATCTGCTAGAGAAATAACAACATCACAATTATATTCATTTTCAAATTTTGCTACAACTTCATCACTAATATATTCGCCCCAATTTAATATAAGCAATTTGTCTCTTTTACTACATGAAGCAATTGTAAAAGCACAAATAAACAAAATTACAAGACTAATGCTTTTTTTCATGTCTACTATATCCTTTCAACACAAATGAATATAAAATAACACCAACAATAGATAATAGTGTCAACAAGGTAGAAAATGCGTAAACTCCAGGGAATAAACTTCTTTTTCCAACAGACGCATAAATCCAAATTGACATATTATCAAAACCATTACCTGTTGTGAAATAACTAACAGCAAAGTCCTCAAAGCTAACTGTAAAAGCTAGTACTAATCCGCTAAATATACCTGCTTTTACCGCTGGAATTATTACCTTTAAAACAGATTTCATAGGCTTAATACCTAAATCATTCGCTGCATCCATTAAATTTGGGTCCATTTCTCTTAGCTTTGGCATTACACTTAAAATTATGTAAGGTAATGTAAAGAAGATATGAGCTAATAACAAAGTTGGAAAACCAAAAAAATACGGAAATATAGGTAATAAACATGAAAATAAAAGCATTAATGTTATACCTGTTACTATATCTGCATTTAATAATGGAATATTATTAAGAAGCAATAATCTTTGTCTTTTTTTAGTTGGTAAATAGTAAATACCAACAGCTATTAAAGTTCCACAAACAGTTGATATTAGGGTTGCAGCCCCACTTACTATAAATGTGTTTTTTATTGCTTGATTCAAAAGTCTATTTGAAAACATTTGCATATACCAATCAAAAGTAAAGTGAGAAAATTCAGTTGTACTTCTGCTTGCATTTAAAGATTGAAGCGCAATTACAACTATTGAGGCATAAAGCATAATAACTGTAATCACAACAAATAATTTTCTTAATATTTTCCAAATAATCTTCCATGCAGTATGTTTTTTAAAACCATATTCTTCAAGAGTAGCTACTTCATATGTCATAGTAATGTTTCACCCTCCTTATCAAACTTATTAATCAATAAAATTGAACCTAATATAATTACTAATATCACAACAGCTAAAATAGAACCATAATTATAATTCATATTTGAAAAGTTTTGTTCAATTATATTTCCAATTAAAAGAATGTTTCCACCACCTAATATCTTAGGTACTGCAAATCCACTAAAACATGGTAGGAAAACCATTATTGAACCACTAACCATTCCTTTAGCTGAAAGAGGGAAAATAACTTTCCAAAATTTTTTTGTATCTGTCATTCCTAAATCGGATGCTGCTTCTTCTAACGATGGATCAATTTTTTCTAATGCGGTATAAATTGGCAAGATAACAAAAGGTAGATAAGTAAATACTAAACCAATTAATATTGCTATATCTGTACCTAATATATCTAATCCTTTTTCAATTCCAAACAAATTCGTAATAATATTATGTGGTTGCATTAAGTTAGATAAAGCCTCTATTCTAAGCAAAATATTAGTCCACATAGGTAAAATTAATAATAATAAGATTCCACCTTTATTCTTTATTTTTGACTTAAATAGACTATAAGCGATAACGTAGCCAAAAAATAAAGATATAACAGTAGTTAAAAAACTAAATTTTATACTATTATAAAAGGCAATTCCTATAGAAGGCTCTAGCAAATAAACAAAGTTTTTGAAAGTAAAACTAGCATCTGCAAGCGATACTCCTTCCGTATCAATAAACATTAATCCCACCATTAAAATCATAGGTATTAATGCTAAAATATACAACCAAACTGCATAAGGTGTTGCTAATAGGTGTAAACGATGAGATTCGTTATCTATGACTAATTGTTTTAATTGCTTACGATCTTTTTGCATGTTCCATCTACCTTCATCAAACATATTTCATAAGGATCTACTGAAAGTCCAACTTTTTCGCCGACTTTAACATCCTCATAAGTATGAATAACAAATTCCATATCGTTAATCATAACACAAAGTTCATAATGAACGCCTTTAAAAACTGATGACACAACATCACCAACAATTTTCGCTTTTTCTAAAGGTACAACATCAAAATCTTCAGGTCTTATAACAACGTCTACTTCTTCATTATCAGCAAACTCATATCCAACGCAATCAAACTCAGTATCAAGAAATTTAACTAAATCCTTCTTTACATATACTCCCTTTACAATATTTGATTCACCAATGAAATTAGCAACAAATCTATTTTCTGGCTCATTATATATATCCTTTGGAGTACCAAGCTGTTGAATTATTCCATCATTCATTACAACAATTCTATCACTCATCGTCATTGCTTCTTCTTGATCATGTGTAACAAAAATAAATGTTATACCTAAATCGCGTTGCATTTCCTTTAATTCATATTGCATATTTTGACGTAACTTTAAATCTAATGCTGCAAGTGGTTCATCTAGCAATAAAATTTTTGGTTTCAAAACAATCGCTCTTGCAATTGCAATACGTTGCATTTGACCACCAGACATTTGAGTAATCTTTCTATTTTCAAATCCACTTAAATTAACTTGTTCTAATGCATGCAAAACAGATTTAGTTAAACATTTGTTTAAGTATTTACGAATCCTAAAGTAATTCACCTTTTTCAAATCTGGATTTTCTTTTTTAATTTCTTCAATAACATGCTCTTTACCGCCATAAAAGTTTAACATAAACTTATATCCACGATTTCTAATACCAAAAGCAATATTATCAAATACATTTAAATGTGGAAATAAAGCATAACGCTGAAAAACTGTATTAATTGGTCTAGCATATGCCGGTAAATCATTAATAATTTTATTATTAACAATAATATTACCACTATCAGGCTTTTCAAAGCCAGCAATCATTCGTAATGTGGTTGTCTTTCCACAACCAGAAGGACCTAATAATGTTACAAATTCATTTTCATAGATTGTCAAATCTATATGATTAACTACTCTAACATCACCATAATTTTTTGTAATGTCTTGTAACTCAATAAGTGCTTTTGCCAACCCCCAAATACCTACATTCATCAAAGATGAATTCCTTTCCTAAAAAATCTAAAATGATTATACTATTTATTTTCACTTTTACAATACATGAATTTATCACTTGGCATTGAAAACGTTTACATTTATCTGAAAATAAAAGGATTTTGACTAATCAAAATCCTTATAAAATAAATATGCTTACTAATTTTTTAAACTATGGATTGGTGCTGGTATTTGACCGCCTCGATTAATAAAAACCGCAGGAGAATTTTTATTAACTTTCATGATAGGACCATAGCCTAAAAGTCCACCAAAATTTAATTCATCTGAGTCTTTTTTACCAATAGCCGGAATTACTCTTACAGCAGTTGTTTTGTTGTTAATCATTCCAATTGCAGCCTCATCCGCAATAATCCCTGAAATTACTTCTGGAGTTGTATCTCCTGGAATTATAATCATATCAAGTCCTACTGAACAAACTGCAGTCATTGCTTCTAATTTTTCAATTGTAAGAGCACCATTTCTTGCTGCATCTATCATTCCTCTATCTTCACTTACAGGAATGAAAGCACCAGATAAACCTCCAACACGCATTGATGCCATTACTCCACCTTTTTTTACAGCATCATTTAATATTGCAAGACAAGCAGTTGTTCCAGCTGCTCCACAAGTTTCTAATCCCATTTCTTCTAGAATATGGGCTACTGAATCTCCAATTGCAGGAGTTGGTGCTAGAGATAAATCGACGATACCAAAAGGAATTCCTAATCGTTTAGATGCTTCTACTCCAACTAATTGACCCATTCTTGTAATCTTAAATGCTGTCTTTTTAATGATATCAGCAATCTCAGTTATTGAAGCGTCCTTAGGCGCTTTAGCTATTGCACATTTTACTACTCCTGGACCTGATACTCCAACATTTAGTACAACATCAGGTTCTCCAACACCATGAAAAGCACCGGCCATAAACGGATTATCATCAACAGCATTACAAAAAGCGACAAATTTAGAAGCTCCCATACATTCTTCATCCTTTGTTAGTAAAGCTGCCTCTTTAATTATTTTACCAAGAAGCTTAACTGCATCTAAGTTAATTCCTGCTTTTGTAGAACCAATGTTAACTGAACTACATAGCCTTTTTGTTTGTTTTAATGCTTGAGGTATTGAATTTATCAATTCGATATCACCAGCACTAAAACCTTTTTGAACCAGTGCGCTATAACCACCAATAAAATCAATTCCAATGTCATTGGCTACTTTATCTAAAGTTCTAGCGTATAATAATGGATCTCCACCACTACAACCTAATAACATTGCGATTGGAGTTACAGAAACACGTTTATTAACTATCGGTATGCCATAGGTTTTTGCGATGATATCTCCTGTTTTAACTAAATCTTTAGCATATTTATATATTTTATTATATATTTTTTCACAAGACTTATTTATATCACTATCCATACAATCTAGTAAAGAAATTCCCATAGTTATGGTTCTAATATCTAGGTGCTCTTCATCAATCATTTTTATTGTTTCTAAAATTTCTTGATTATTAATCATCTTTTCACCTACCTATATTTTGTGCATCATATTGAAAATTTCTTCATGCATTACATGAATCTTTAAATTTTTTATTTCACCTAATGCGTTCATTTCATCAATAAATTTGCAAAAGTCAATGTTTAGTTTGTCAATGTCAACTATCATAAACATTGCAAAGTAGTCCTCTATTATTGTTTGATTAACATCAATAACATTTGCTGAATAACGAGCACAATATGAACTTATATCATTTAAAATTCCAATTTTATCTTTACCAAAAGCAGATATGATTGCTCTCATAAAATCCTCCTATGCTATATATTTAAAATGGGATAGCAAATGCTACCCCATCATTAAAATTATTGTGGTTGCTTACCAATATATGCTAAGATACCGCCATCTACATATAGTATATGTCCATTTACGAAGTTTGA
>CALUXS010000010.1 GCA_944324805.1 uncultured Acholeplasmatales bacterium
ATCAAAAATATTATATACCAACTTCATTAACAATAATAAATATAACTAAGTCAACTGACATACCGGGATATGCATTTTATGGATGTAAGAATGTGGAGGTGGTTAATATACCTGAAGGTACGTTAAATATAGATAATTATGCATTCTATGGTTGTACAAACTTAAGTAGACTAAATTCTAATACTGAAGGAAAGGTAAATTTACCAGTAGGCATTGTTGAGATTTCTAATTATCTATTCTATAAATGTGAGAGTATTTTTGAAATTATATTATCAAATGAAACATTAAATATAGGTGATTATGCATTCTATGGTTGTACAAATATTGTAAGATTTAATAGTGATGAAGAATATGTACTAAATACACCATCAAAATGTGAAACTATAGGAAAATATGCCTTTGGTATGCTTTCAAAGATTAAGAAAGTTATCGTATGTGATACAGTTACAAGCATAGGAGATTATGTATTTGATAGGATGATAGCGTTAGAAGAATTATCAATCCCTTATATTCCTAATAATGAGTCAACTTATGTAGGTATAGGTAAAATATTTAGTTATTCTAATAATAGTATAAGTGAAATGTATATTGGTGGTGCTAGGGATAGTAGTGGTTATCAAAAATATTATATACCAACTTCATTAACAATAATAAATATAACTAGATCAACCGACATACCAGGATATGCATTTTATAATTGTAAGAATGTGAAAATAATAAACTTGAGAATTGATAGTACATTAGGTAATGACGCTATATATAATTGCCAAGCAACTATAAATTATGTTTTTGAAAATCCATATTTTAGTAATAATTATTTGGAATGGGATGGTAAGACTATGGCAACAAAATATGATTCTGGCGATGGAACAATTGATAATCCATACGTTATTGCTAATTCAATTCAGTTTGCCTATTTTGTCAATCAAATAAATGCTAGAAATACTTATTCTTGATTATACTTTGAAATTACAAACGATATTAATTTAGCTTCGTATGAAATTTCAAGTATTAAAGAGTTTGACGGTACTTTAAATGGAAAAAATCATATCATAAAAAATTTAAAATATGTATCAACTTCAAGCTTTATTGGTTTGTTTGAAATAATTGGTATAAATGGAAAAATAGAGAATTTAGGTTTATTAATAGTAGATCTCTCTATAGAATTAAGTGAAACTAGTGTTTATCATATAGGTGTATTAGCTGGCTTGAATCACGGAACTATCACAAATTGTTATGCTTCAGGAAACTTAACATATATAGCTCAAAGTGATATATATATGGGCGGATTAGTTGGTAAAAATTGTGGTACTATCAGCAATTCATATTCTATAGTTAATGCATCGGAAATTACTAGTACTTCAGCATATGTAGGAGGACTTGTTGGATATAATGAAGGAAATATTGAAGGGTCAATTGCCTATGGTAATGTATTGGCTTCAGGATCTACAATAGCTTATTCATATGCAAGCGGATTGGTTGGCTATACAAGAGTACTGATGTTATTAAAGAATGTTACAGAAGTAGTTTACAGGTAATAACTAGGTATGACAAAGTATCAAGCTCATATAATGATTTGGAATAGTTGATACAATTTTAAATATCAAAGAATATTGTAAAAGTAATTGGGATAGTAGTGTTTGGGATTTTTCGGTTGATATTCCAAGATTTATATGAAATAATATCAGGTTCTATGAAATTGAAAAAATTAAAATGTAACTATCAATATATGATTTCTATTTTTAACTTTTTTATATCATAAATATTAATATACGTCTCAGTACTGTAACAAATTATTATTTGATATGTTATATAAATTTTGCATTTTGCACATCTTAAAAACATTATTGGTTTAATATAGTTATTGCAAAAAAAAGTTCTTTATGTTATGATAAATGCGTTAATATTCTTGATAAGGGAGTAGTTTGCTAGAAATAGTGATTGGTCTACAAAATGGATTATCCAGGCTCAATCTTAAAAAACGAGACTTATGTTTTATTATTTAATTATAATAAGACATAAGTCTTTTCTTTTTATCAAGAAATAGAAAGAGGTTTACAAGTATGGATTGGTTATTTTTTGTTAAAAGTATTTTTCTAGGAGTTGCTTTGGCTATGGATGCATGTGCCGTTTCAATGACAAATGGTTTAGAGGAACCTAAGATGCGTTTTCCAAAGGTACTTTTTATAGCTTTAATGTTTGGTATTTTCCAAGGTGGAATGCCACTTATAGGCTATTTTGTAGGACATGCCGTTTTAAAATATATCGAAATGTTTATTCCTTGGATAGCTTTAGTTTTATTATTATTTTTGGGAATTAAGATGATAATTGATGGTATTAAGAAAAAAGAAGAAACTGAGGAATTAAAGAAGTTAACATTTTTAACTATTTTTATTCAAGCAATTGCTACTTCAATTGATGCATTAAGCGTAGGATTTACTTTTGCAGATTATACAAATACAATGGCTCTTGTTTGTGTATTTATAGTTGCTATAGTTACAACCTTTATATGTATAGTTGCTGTATATATAGGTAAAAAATTTGGTTCAAAATTAGAAAATAAAGCTGTTATTTTAGGTGGAATAATTTTAATTGCTATAGGATTAGAGATATTCATATCTGGAATGATAGGATAATAAAAAAGACTTAGAAATGAATCTAAGTCTTTTTATATGGGTTAAATGGTTCTAAAAGTTTAAAAACCTATAGTATTCCATAAATGGCGTCCCAGAGAAGATTTGAACTTCCGACCGATTGCTTAGGAGGCAATTCCTCTATCCAGCTGAGGTACTGGGACATATACTGAAATTATATTCTATTTTGTCATTTTTATCAAGGGTAATAAGTCAAAAAAGATTAAAAGCCCTTTCAACGATTATTAATAAAAAACAAACGTAAAACGATCCATTTACATAAAAAAACAAAATGATAAAAACTTAACTATTAGGCTATTTTTAATTTACACAGTCACGGAGTATCGCAAAAAAGTTAAAAAAAGTTAAAAAGTAGTTGTTTTTTTGTTGACTTAGAAAAAACAGGTTAGTATAATACGTTTGTCTATTTTGGTAAAGGACATTAATATTCTTATCTATGGAAAGGAGAAAATTTTATGCCAACTATTGAACAATTAGTACGCAAGGGAAGACAAGATAAGGTATCTAAATCTAAATCACCATCATTAGGTATTAGCTTTAACACATTAGAAAAGAGATACAATAACTTACCTTCACCACAAAAACGTGGAGTATGTACACGTGTTACTACTATGACACCTAAGAAACCTAACTCAGCATTACGTAAGTATGCCCGTGTTCGTTTAACTAATGGTATCGAGGTAACAGCATACATTCCAGGTATTGGACATAGCTTACAAGAACATAGTACTGTATTAATCCGTGGCGGTCGTGTTAAGGATTTACCAGGTGTTCGTTATCATATTATTCGTGGTGCTCTTGATACAACAGGTGTAGCAAACCGTATGCAATCTCGTTCTAAATACGGTGCTAAGAGACCAAAAGCAACTAAAAAATAATTTATTATAAAGATTAAAGGAGGAAACTGACTATGCCTCGTAAGGGTCATATTGCAAAAAGAGATGTGCTTCCTGATCCAATATATAATTCAAAGCTTGTAACAAGAGCTATTAATGCAATTATGTTAGATGGTAAAAAAGGAACTGCACAAACTATATTATACAATGCATTAGAACGTGTTAAAAATCAAACAGGTCAAGATGCATTAGAAGTATTTAACAAAGCATTAGAAAACATTATGCCAGTTTTAGAAGTAAAGAGCCGTCGTATTGGTGGCCAAAACTATCAAGTACCTATTGAAGTACGTCCTGAACGTCGTCAAACTTTAGGTTTAAGATGGTTAGTTCGTTATGCTAGATTACGTAACGATAAGACTATGGAAGAAAAATTAGCAAGAGAAATCATCGATGCTTCAAATGGTACAGGTGGTGCTTGCAAGAAACGTGAAGATACTCACAAGATGGCAGAAGCTAATAAAGCATTCGCACATTATCGTTGGTAATACTTTTTTAGGAGAGAATACATTATGCCAAGACAATATTCACTAGAAATGACTCGTAATATCGGTATCATGGCTCACATTGATGCTGGTAAGACGACTACTACTGAACGTATTTTATACCACACAAAGAAAATCCATAAGATTGGTGAAACACATGATGGTGCTGCAACAATGGACTGGATGGTTCAAGAACAAGAACGTGGTATTACAATTACATCAGCAGCTACAACTGCAATTTGGAAAAATCATAGAGTTAACATCATTGATACTCCAGGACACGTTGACTTCACAGTTGAAGTTTCTCGTTCTTTACGTGTATTAGATGGTGCTGTTACAGTATTAGATGGACAAGCTGGTGTTGAACCTCAAACTGAAACAGTTTGGCGTCAAGCAACAGATTACAATGTTCCACGTATTGTATTTGTTAATAAGATGGACAAGATTGGTGCTGATTTTGAATATTCTGTAAGTACTATCCATGATCGTTTAGGTGCTACAGCAGCAGCAATTCAATGGCCAATCGGTGCTGAAGATCAATTCAAAGGTCAAGTAGATTTAATTACTATGAAGGCTTATGTTTATGATGGTGGCGCTGATGAAAATTATCAAGAAACTGAAATTCCAGCTGATTTAGTTGACATTTGCCAAGAAAAACGTGATGTTTTATTAGATACATTATCACAATTTGATGATGAATTAGCTATGGCATATCTTGAAGGAGAAGAAATCGCTCCTGAAACTATTAAGGCTGTAATTCGTAAGGCTACATTAGCAGTAAAATTCTTCCCTGTATTATGTGGTTCAGCATTCAAAAATATGGGTGTTAAGAAGGTTCTAGATGCTGCTATTGATTACTTACCTTCACCACTTGATGTACAAGATATTATTGCTCATAATCCAGATGGTTCTACATTTACATTAACAGTATCTGATGACGCACCATTTGCTGCATTAGCATTTAAGGTAGTTACAGATCCATTCGTTGGTAAATTAACATACTTCCGTGTTTATTCAGGTAAATGCGAAGGTGGTTCTTATGTAAAGAACACTACTAAGGGAACTAAAGAAAGATTAGGACGTATCATGCAAATGCATGCTAACCACCGTGAAGAAATTAAAGAAGTTTACTGTGGTGATATTGCTGCAGCAGTTGGTTTCAAAAATACAACTACAGGTGACACTTTAGGTGATGAAAAGGCTGAATTCATCCTTGAAAAGATGGTATTCCCTGAACCAGTTATCAGTGTTGCTGTTGAGCCAAAAACTAAGGCTGATCAAGAAAAAATGACTACAGCATTATTAAAATTAGCTGAAGAAGATCCTACTTTCAAAACTTATACTGATTCTGAAACAGGTCAAACAATCATTGCTGGTATGGGTGAACTTCACTTAGACATCATTGTTGACCGTATGAAACGTGAGTTCAACGTTGTTGCTAATGTTGGTGCTCCACAAGTTTCTTATCGTGAAACTATTACTCAAGCAGCTGATTGCGAAGGTAAATTCGTTCGTCAATCAGGTGGTCGTGGTCAATATGGTCACTGCTGGATTAAGTTTGAACCAAATCCAGAAAAAGGATATGAATTCGTTGATAATATCGTTGGTGGTGTTATCCCTCGTGAATACATTCCTGTTGTTGATAAAGGTTTACAAGAAGCATTACCAAATGGTATTTTAGCTGGATATCCTTTAATAGATATCAAAGCTACATTATTTGATGGTTCATACCATGAAGTTGACTCTTCTGAAATGGCATTTAAGGTTGCTGCTTCATTAGCTTTAAAGGCTGCTAAAGACAAATGTAAACCAGTATTATTAGAGCCAATTATGGAAGTTGATGTAACAATTCCTGAAGAATACATGGGTAACGTTATCGGTGATTTAACAAGTCGTCGTGGACGCTTAGATTCACAAGAGAAACGTGGTAATGGTATTAAGATTCGTGCTTATGTACCATTAGCTGAAATGTTCGGTTATGCTACAGCACTTCGTTCAAATTCTCAAGGACGTGGAAACTTCACAATGCAAACTCATCATTATGAAGCTTGTCCAAAGAATATCCAAGAAGAAATCATTAAATCTAGATCTTAATTTAGATTAAAAATAAGGGTAATACTTGATTTTACCGACCATATCTAGTAAAATAGATATGATAAAAAATTATCAAGAAGTAATATAAAATACAAAAATTAATTAGGAGGACCATTATAAAATGGCAAAGGAAAAATTTGTTCGTACAAAACCACATGTTAACATTGGTACTATTGGTCACGTTGACCATGGTAAAACAACTTTAACTGCAGCTATCACTAACGTATTAGCTAAAAAAGGTTTAGCACAAGCTAAAGCTTATGATGCTATCGATGCTGCTCCAGAAGAAAAAGAACGTGGTATTACTATTAACTCAGCTCACGTTGAGTATGAAACTGAAAAACGTCACTATGCACACGTTGACTGTCCAGGACATGCCGACTATGTAAAGAACATGATCACTGGTGCAGCTCAAATGGATGGTGCTATCTTAGTTATCGCTGCTACAGATGGCCCTATGGCTCAAACTCGTGAGCACATCTTATTAGCTCGTCAAGTTGGTGTACCTCGTATTGTTGTATTCTTAAATAAGTGTGATATGGTTGATGATGAAGAATTAATCGACTTAGTAGAAATGGATACTCGTGACTTATTAAATGAGTATGGTTTCCCTGGAGATGACACTCCAATTATCCGTGGTTCAGCTTTAGGTGCATTAAATGGTGATCCAAAATGGGTTGAAAGAGTAGAAGAATTAATGAATGTTGTTGATGAATACATTCCTACTCCAGAACGTGATACAGATAAACCATTCTTAATGCCAATCGAAGACGTATTCACAATCACAGGTCGTGGTACAGTAGTTACTGGACGTGTTGAACGTGGTCAAGTACGTGTTGGTGATACTGTTGAAATCATTGGTATCCATGAAACTCAATCATCAGTAGTTACTGGTGTTGAAATGTTCCGTAAGCTATTAGACTATGCTGAAGCTGGTGACAATATCGGTGTATTATTACGTGGTATTTCTCGTGATCAAGTTCAACGTGGTCAAGTATTAGCTAAACCAAAATCAGTTAATCCACATCATAAATTCAAAGCTCAAGTTTACGTTTTAACTAAAGAAGAAGGTGGACGTCATACAGCATTCTTCTCTAACTATCGTCCTCAATTCTATTTCCGTACAACTGACGTTACTGGTATCATTACTCTTGAACCAGGTACAGAAATGGTAATGCCAGGTGATAATACAGTTATGACTGTTGAGTTAATTCACCCAATCGCTATTGAACAAGGTACTAAGTTCTCAATCCGTGAAGGTGGTAGAACAGTTGGTGCTGGTTCAGTTACTGACATTATTGAATAATTTTAAAATTAGAAGATACGTGAGTATCTTCTTTTTTTATTTATGCACCTAGAAGGTGCTTTTCTTTTTATATGAATAATTGTATAATAGTAAAATACGGTGGTGATTTTATGATTGATTCGCATGCGCATATTTTTGCTAGTGAATTTGATGTAGATAGAAATGATGTTATTGAAAGAGCAAAAAAAGAAGGGGTTAAAAAAATAATCCTGGTTGGTTTTTCATCTAAAACAAATGAACAAGCTTATGCATTAGCCAAAATGGATTCTTTTTTTTATCCTACTTGTGGTCTACACCCTTCAGAGGTAGATGATGGATTTGAAGAAGAAATAAAAAAATTAGAAGAATTCATAAAGAAAAATAAGGTTTATGCTGTTGGAGAATGTGGACTAGATTATTATTGGGATACTTCTTACAAGGAACAGCAAAAGGAAGCATTTAGAAGACAAATAGAATTATCTATAAAGTATGATTTACCGCTTATAATCCATTGTAGAGATGCAATTCAAGACACCTATGATATACTAAAGGATTATGAAAAAGCGTATGGAGTTATGCATTGCTATAGTGGTTCTTATGAGATGGCTAAGGAATTTATAAAACTTGGTTTTTGTATTTCTTTAGGGGGTCCTGTTACATTTAAGAATGCTAAAGAACCAAAACGTGTTGCAGAAAATATTCCATTAGAGTATTTACTAATAGAAACAGATTCTCCTTATTTAGCACCTACACCATATAGGGGGAAAAGAAATGAATCTTCTTTTGTAAAGTATACATTAGAAGAAATTGCTAAAATAAGAAATATAGAAATAAAAGAATTAGAAAAAATTCTTGATTCAAATACTATAAAATTATTCAAATTGGAGGATTAATATGAAAAAAATAGCAGTTTTATTGGTTGGTATATTTCTATCTTTGAGTTTAGTGAGTTGTGATCTTAATTTTTCTGATCCTAATGTTATCATAAATACAATAGAGGACGAAAGCACAGAAAAAATACAAGTTCAAAACCAAATTAGTGAGACAATAAAGAAGGTTTCTCGTTATTGTGTTGGTATATATACTACTAATGGTACAACAGCATCAATAGGTTCTGGTGTTGTTTATAGAATAATTGATTTAGAGACTAATGATACAGCTACTGAAAGTACTAAGGAGGCACTATGCTATGTAGTTACTAACGAGCACGTCATTGCTAGTGAGAGTACAAATGTTAAATATAAAGTATATATGGGAAATGATACATATTACCATGCTGACATAGTAGGTAGTGATGCTACAAATGATATTGCTGTTTTAACATTCCAAGTTAAACTTGGTGATGATACTATTAAATATAATGAATTTGCAGACATTTTTTCAGATGAAATGTCTATGCCAGCACCAGGTAGTTATGCAATCGCTATTGGTTGCCCTTTATCATTAGATAACTATAACTACCCTACTGTTGGGTTAGTTGGAAAGGTTACACTTAAGACTATTACGCACTCAGCCTTAATTAATCCAGGAAATAGTGGTGGTGGATTATTTGATACTAGTGGACGTCTAATGGGATTAAATGTACGTAAAAGCACAGTTATTGTAGAACCAGGTGAAAATGGTGAGGATGATATTGTACCTATTGAAGGTATATGTGAAGCAATTCCTATTTGGACATTGAAAACAGTTATAAATGATATTGAAAATTTAAACAAGGTTGTTGTTCGTCCTAGTTTAGGTGTTGAGGTTTACAATGCAAATGCTAGTTTATATGATGAGCATAGAGATGTTTTACCTAATACTATGAGTCAAGGTGTCGTAGTTAATAATGTTACTATTAATGGCAATGCATCTAAAATGAATGGAGAAGATAATGAGGGTATTAAGTATTTATCTTTAGAAAAAGGAGATGTAATTGCTAAGGTTAATGATGAAAATATAAAAAGAAGTGAAGATTTAGGATATTATCTAAGTATTGCAAAGCCAGGCGATACTATGAAATTGACAATATATAGAAATATTAATAATAGCTGGAAGGAAATAAATTTTTCAGGTAAATTATCATAAAGGGTGAGATTTTAATATGGTTAATTTATTACGTAGGGTGTTTATAAAAAATTATGAGGATGTTAATAATCCTAAGGTTCGTGATGCGCATGGTAAATTGGCGTGCTTTGTTGGTATTATTTCAAATTTGATTTTATTTGCATTAAAGATGGCTTTTGGTTTAATTAGTGGTAGTGTTGCTATTATTGGTGATAGTATCAATAACCTATCTGATATGGGAAGCTCAATTATTACACTTTTAGGATTTAAATTAGCTTCAATGCCTGCTGATAATGAGCATCCTTATGGACATGAGCGCCTTGAATATATAGCTGGATTAATTGTAAGTATTATTATTCTTGTAGTTGGATTTCAACTTTTGAAGGACTCTATCAATGCAATTATTGAAAATGCTAAGATTGAAGTTAGTGTAATAACGTTAATTATTCTAGTTATTTCTATTTTAATTAAAGTTTGGCAAGGCTTGTTTTATAAAAGAATGGCTAAAACAATTAAATCTGTTGCTTTAGAGGCAACAGCCCAAGATTCTATCAATGACGTTGTTTCAACTGGAGTAATTTTAATAGGAAGTATTGTTATTTTCTTTTTCCCAAATTTGCCATTTGCTCTTGATGGTGTATTAGGTATTTTTGTAGCTATATTTATATTTATTGGTGGAATTGGTATGATAAAGGAAACTACAAATCCTTTGATTGGTATTAATCCTAATCATGAATACATTAAAACTATATTAGCTGATATTAGAAAGCATAAAATTGTTATTGATGTTCACGATGTTAGATGTCATATGTATGGCCCTACTAAAGCTTTTATGACACTTCATGCAGAAGTTCCTGCTAAGGAAGATTTTTTAGAGGCACACGATGAAATAGATAATATTGAACGTGAAATTAGGAAAAAGTATGGTATTGAGCTTACTATCCACATGGACCCTGTTGAAAATGATAATAAAGATGTTATGGAACTAAAAGAAGAGGTTGGAAAAGTAATTTCTAGTCTTGGTCTTAGTTTTCATGATTTTAGATTAGTTAAGGGAAATACACATACTAATGTTTTGTTTGATGTTGCAATTCCTCTTAAATATGAATTGTCAAAGGAAGAAATAAGAAAGAAAATAGAAGAAAATTTCGTTGGAAAAAATTATTATTTTGTGATAGATTTTGATGGTGAGTATATTGATCCGGCTGCTTAAATATTTCCGTAAATTAGAAAATGGAATTCTTTTAGATGATAATGAGCTTAAAATAGTTCGTTCTTATTTAGGACTAAGATTTTCATTATATCAGGCAAGAGGAATTTTTTTCCCGATTCTCTTTCTTATATTAAGTATAATTATTTTAGTAGCTAATAAAGATTTTTACTTTTTTAGCATAGTATTCGTACTTGCTGCAATTATTTCATTTTTTTACTTTATTCCTATATATCCTCAATATTTTAGAAAAAAATATAATGAAAAATTATTGTTATTTTTAAAAAAATATCTTGAGCCTAATGATTACAAAATAAAATATGTTAGCTATATGCCTCATACAGCATATGAAATTTCTAAGAATACGGCATATTTTTGTTATGATGATTATTATTTTAAAATTATTGAGGACTTACTTAATTATGAGCGATATTCGATAGGTAAAAAAGAAGTTCTTTTTAAATATCCTGACTATGATAGTTTAAATAAAAAGCCTATTTCCTTTAAATTATCAGATATAGTATCATATTGTTCTAATTATGATTTAGAATATAAAGAAGATAATTATCAAGATTTAATAGACAATGTTCCTAGCGATGAACCATGCTTGAAGATAAATTTAAAAAATTTTAAATCTATTTATATAAGTGGTAACTTAATTAATTATTTTAGACAAATTATTCCACATAAAGAAGTAAATAACTCTTGATAATATTTACAAAAAAGTGTATAATAGAAAAGCATTCGCGGAATGCCCTTGCCTAATACCAATTAGGCCACTAGACCATAAGGAGGTATAATTAAATGAGAAAATATGAAGTTATGTATATTCTTCGTTCTAATCTAGAACAAGAAGCAATTAAAAAAGAGGTAGAAAATATTAAAAAGATTTTCACTGACAATGCTTCTTCAGTTTTAGAATGTAAAGAATGGGGTCTTAGAGAATTAGCATACGAAATCGAACATATGCGTAAAGGTTATTATGTTTGGATGTTAGTAGAAGCTACACCTAAGGCAGTTGAAGAATTCAATCGTATTGTAGGTTATAGTGAAACTGTAATCCGTCACATTGTTGTAAAAGACGGAGAATAAGAGGTGTATAAGAATGAATAAGGTAGTCTTAACTGGTAGAATTACTAGAGATCCAGAAATTCGTTATACCCAAACCGGAATAGGGACGGTATCTTTTTCCCTAGCTGTTGATCGTCAAATTAAAGACGCTTCAGGTAATAGACAAGCTGATTTCATCAATTGTGTTGCATGGCGTAATCAAGCAGAGTTTATTTCTCGATACATTAAAAAGGGATATATGCTTTGTGTAGAGGGTCGTATTACAACAAGAAGCTACCAAGGTCAAGATAATGCTATGCATTATGTTACAGAGGTAGTTGTTGATCAAGTTGAAAATTTGACACCACGTCAAAATGATATGAACGGCTATGTAGATAATAGACAAGCAGGAATGCAAACTAATTATCAACAACCATCATATCAACAACCAAGCTATCAGCAGCCAACTTACCAACAACCTACAAATCAACAATCAAATTATGATAATGGTCCAATGTCTATTAACAATTTGAGTGTTGATGATGATGATTTACCATTTTAGAAAGGAGAATAATTATGCAAAATAATCGTAAGAATGATCGTGACTTCCCACGTCGTGGTCGTAAAAAAGAATGCTATTTTACTAAGAATCATATCGAGCACATTGATTTCAAGGATGTTGACTTATTAAAACAATTTATCACTGAAAGAGGAAAGATTTTACCTCGTCGTGTTAAAGGTACAAGTGCTAGATATCAACGTAAGTTAGCTATCGCAATCAAAAGAGCACGTCATATGGCATTATTACCATTCGTAAAAGAATAGTATTTTTAAGGAATATAATGTGGGTTTTAAACCTATGTATATTCCTTTTTTATTTTAATAGAGGCTTTTGTTTTAGTTGTAAAAAAAATAAAAAATTGCTATAATTAATAAAGATGGGGTGATATTCATGGTAAACGGAATTCTATGCATGGTAAGTTTTTTTCTTAGCGGAATCTTTTGGTACCTTTTTGGTATTGCACCAATGGAAGGACACGCTAAATTAATATATTTCATATTAGCATGTGGCTTTATTTTACTTGGTATTATTTTTATCTTTTTATATTTTTATTTAAAGGAAAGAAAAAATGTTAAAGACTTACAAGAGCAAATAAAGGTATGGGGAAATACAACATATCATATTAATGCATCAGGTGATGTAGCTTTTGAAGAAATGCCTATTGGTATTGTAGTTTATGATGATAATAAACTTATTAAATGGTTTAATAATTATATGCAAGATATTGTCCAAGCTAAACTAAATGATAGTCCTTTAACAACCATTAGCGGTGACATATTAAATAGAATTGAAAGTAATCAAGAAAAATTTTTAGTTAAAATTGGTGAAAATGTATACGATTGTGTTCATTACAAGGAAAATAAATTATTATACTTTTTCGATGTTACAAGTCGTGAGGAGTTAAAACAAAAATATCAAAATAGAACTCTTGCAATGGGAATAGTTGTGGTTGATAACCTTGAAGAATCATTAAAACGTTATGATTTACAGGGTAAAACAACTATTAGTGGACAAATATTAGGTAAGATTTCTAATTATTTTGAAAGCTTTAATTGTTTTTTTCAAACAGTAGATGATGATAGAATGATTTTCATTTGCGATAGATATGATTTGAATAGAATGATTGATGATAAATTTAGTATTTTAAATGGAATAAGAGAGATTTCTAAGAGCGCACACTTAAAGACAACAATTAGTATAGGAGCTGCTTGTTTTGATTCAAAGGGTTCAGAATTTGTTGGAAAGGTTAATGGTGCCGTTGAATTGGCAGAAAAGCGTGGTGGAGATCAGGCTGTAGTTAATATTCAAAATGAGAGTATTCGTTATATTGGCGGAGAATTGAATGCCTTAGAAAAGAATACTTTGGTTACAGCTCGTATGCAAACAACAGCATTACGTGATATTTCATTAAATGCTAGCAATGTAATAATTATGGCTCATAAGGCTGCTGATTGTGACGCTTTAGGTGCAATGATTGGAGCGTTACGTCTGGTTCAAAGTTTTGGAGTAAAGGACGTAAAAATCGTGCTTGAAAGAAAGTATTTAGATGTAACTGCTAAAAGGGCTTATGATGCTTTAATTGAAATGGATCCTGATTTTGAAGATGAATTAATTACAGAAGAAAAAGCCTTGTTTGAAATGGGTGAGGATACATTATTATTAATTTGTGATACTCAAGCCCCAAAATTAGTCATGTTTGATGAGGTATTAAAAAGAGCTAGCCACTTAGCAATTATTGATCATCATCGTGTTGGTGATGTTGATTTTGAACATGTTGAAATGTCTTATGTTGAAACATATTCTTCATCAACAGTTGAACTAATTTCAGAAATGCTTATTTTCAGTTCACAAACTAAGATAAATGCCGTGGAAGCGACAATTATGCTTTCTGGTATTATTGTCGATACAAATAACTTTACATATCGTTCTGGTTCGAGAACCTTTGAGGCAGCCTCAACATTAAAGGAATTAGGTGCTGATATGGTTAAGGTAAGAAAGCTATTGCGTGATAGCTATGATGCTGAAAAAGAAATGGCTGAAGCTTTACTTAATGCTAAAATTTACTTTAATCGTTTTGCAATAGTAACTATTGATAAGGAAAATATGTCTGATAGAACATTATTAGCTCGTATTTCTGAGCGTTTATTGACAGTAGAAGGAATAGATGCAGCTTTCACTATTGCTAATATGACTGATGGTACAGTTTCTGTTTCTAGTAGAAGTTTAGAGGGTGTAAATGTTCAAATCATAATGGAAGAGCTTGGTGGTGGTGGTCATCTTCAACAGGCTGCTTGCCAACTTAAAGATAAGAATATTGAAGAGGTTAAAGAACTAATTTTAAATATTTTAAAACGTGATTATGGATATGAAGGAGAAGAAAAAATGAAAGTAATTTTAACTGTTGATGTCAAAGGAAAAGGTAAAAAGGATGATATTATTGAAGTAAATAATGGTTATGGCAATTATTTAATCAATAATAATATGGGACTTTTAGCTAATGAAGCTAATTTGAAGAAATTAGCTGAAAATCAAAAGCAAGCTGCCCTAGATGAGACAAATCGTATAAATTTACTTAATAAATTGAAATCTGAAATTGATGGGAAATCCGTTACAATTTATTTAAAGGTTGGTGCTGACGGAAAAGCCTTCGGTCATGTTACTTCTAAGTTAATCTGTGATGAATTTGAAGCTCAAAATGGTATTCGTCTTGATAAGAAAAAACTAGAATTACCTAGCGATATTAATGCTATTGGTATTTATACGGCAAATATTGTTTTAGATAAAGGTATTGTTGCAAGCTTCCAAGTAAATGTAATAGGTAATTAATTATGCAACAGCGTTTAGTTATTCCATCTAATGTAGATGCAGAAATAGCTTTACTAGGCTGTATTATAATTGATGAATCTGCCTTTGTGCATGTTGTTGATATGGTGGAACTAGATGATTTTTATGATCCACATAATAAGGCTATTTTTAAGGCTATGTCAACAATTTATGCTAATGGGCAAAATATTGATATAACAACCTTGTTGAGCTATTTAGAAAAGGAAAATCTTTTAGAACAAGTAGGTGGCTATGAATATCTAGCCAACTTATCAAATATTGGTTATTCAACGTCTAATATTGATACATATATTGAGTTAATCACTGATGCTTCTTTGAGAAGAAAAACAATAAATTTACTTAATAACTTATCACAAGAAGGATATAAGTCAGAAAAAAGTACTTTTGATTATGTTGAAGAAATTGAAAAAGCTGTTTTTGAACTTTCACGCAGAAGAAGAGTAGATTCTTTTAGAACAATTGCTGATGTGTCAAAGCAGGTATTATTCAATACGGAAGCTAATTCAAATCAAAAGGAAGAAATAATTGGACTAAAAACTGGCTTCTCTAAGGTTGATAGAATTACTTTAGGCTTTCAACCAGGACAGTTATTGATATTAGCGGCTCGTCCTGCTATGGGAAAGTCAGCAATGGCAATCAATTTAGCATGTAATATTGCTAGTAAAAATAAAAATGGTCATGCTAATGTAGCTATGTTTTCACTAGAAATGACTGCAGAGCAATTAGTTGAAAGAATGATTGCAAGTGACTCAAAGATTCAGCTTTCTGATATTAAAACAGGTAAAATTGGATCATCTGAGTGGATAAGATTTAATACAAGCTGCTCTAGATTAAGTAAATTAGGTTTATTTTTTGATGATTCAACCGATTTAACTGTAGCTAAAATTAGAGCAAAATGTAGAAAACTTGCAGTTGATCAAGGATTAGATTTTGTTGTAATAGATTATTTACAGCTTATAAATAGTGAAAATGATTCAAAGTCTGCTCAAGAGGCAGTCGCAAAAATATCACGTGAATTAAAGCTAATGGCAATGGAATTGAAAATCCCTGTAATGGCATTATCGCAGCTTTCTCGTGCCGTTGAAAAGCGTGAAGATAGACATCCAATAATGGCAGATTTGCGTGATTCTGGTAGTATCGAGCAAGATGCTGATATAGTTATGTTTTTATATCGTGATGATTATTATAATAAATCTTCTACTCGTAAGGGTGAAGCTGATTTAATTATTGCAAAGAACCGTAGTGGTTCGACACATGAAGGGTTACCAATGCTTTTTAATGGTGCCTGCGCATGTTTTGATGAAAAATTGGAAGAATAGAATGGAGAAATTACGATGGTTGATCGTTTAGAAATGATGGAAAAGCGTTATGAAGAGCTAAACCAATTACTACAAGATCCTGAAGTAGTTATGAATATTAAGTTAGTTACTGAATACGCTAAAGAACAAAAAAATTTAGAAAAAACTGTTGTTTTATATCGTGAGTTAAAAAAATTAGAAGCTAGCTTACCTGATCTTAGAGAAATGAAAAAGTCTGATGATGAAGATTTAGCATTAATGGCTGCTGAAGAGCTAGAAGAAAGTGAAAATAGAATTAAGCAAATTAATGAAGAAATAAAATTACAACTTTTGCCAAAAGATCCAAATGATGACAAAAATGTTATTATGGAAATTAGAGGTGCTGTTGGTGGTGATGAAGCCAATATTTTTGCCGGTGATTTATATAGAATGTATTCAAAATATGCAGAATCAAAGGGTTGGAAAATAGAGGTATTAGATACTGTAGAATCTGAAATGGGTGGATACTCTTCTATTCAATTTATGGTTAAAGGTGAAAATATTTATTCATTCTTAAAATATGAATCTGGTGGACATCGTGTACAACGTGTTCCTCAAACAGAATCACAAGGAAGAATTCATACTTCAATTGCTACTGTATTAGTTATGCCTGAGGCTCCTGAATTAGAATTTGAGCTAGATATGAATGATATTCGTGTTGATACATTCTGTTCTTCAGGTCCTGGTGGACAAGGTGTAAATACAACTTATAGTGCAGTTCGTGTTACACATATTCCAACTGGTGTTGCAGTTGCTTGTCAAATTCATCGTTCACAACATGAAAATAAGGCTGCTGCTCTTCAATTATTACGCGCTCGTATTTATGACCAAATGTTACAAGAAAAAGAAGCAAAAGAAGGAGCAGAACGTCAATCTTTAGTTGGCCATGGTGAACGTAGCGAAAAGATTCGTACATATAATTACCCTCAAAATAGAGTTACTGATCATCGTATAGGATTTACTATTAATCGTCTAGATGTAATAATGGATGGTAAGCTTGATTTAGTAATTCAAGAATTAATAAATGAGGATCAAAAACGTAAATTAGAAGCTGAGTCTTCTAAATAAAAGCTCACTTTGTGAGCTTTTTTTAAAGGAGAAAATGATGATAGTTAGAAAATTTATTAAGGAAAAGGAAAGAGAAGCTTTAGAAAATAATAAAGAAGATAGTGCAGTAATTTTATTACTTTGTCATATTATGAATATTGAAACAACAAAGCTATTTTTATTATTAGATGATGAACTTTCTACAGATATTATTGAAAAATTTAATGAACAATTTGACTTATATTTACATCATAACAAACCTATACAATATTTAATAGGAACAAGCTGTTTTTATGGGTATGATTTTATAGTTAACGAAGATGTTTTAATACCTCGTTTTGAAACAGAAGAGTTGGTTGAAAATGTATTGTATCGTTATGATAAATATTTTAAAAATCAAAAAATAAAAGTTGCTGATGTAGCAACAGGAAGTGGTTGTATTGGTATTACATTAGCACTAGAAGAACCAAATTTAGATGTTTATGCAACTGATATTTCTAGTAATGCATTAGCTGTTGCAAGAAAAAATGCGGAAAAATTAGGAGCTAATGTCAAATTTTATGAAGGAGATATGCTAGAACCATTAAATGATAAATTTGACATTTTAGTATCTAATCCTCCTTATATACCAGAAAATGAAGAGGTAATGAGTTTAGTTAAGGATAATGAACCAAATATTGCCTTGTTTGGTGGTCTTGATGGTTTAAAGTTCTATAATATAATTTTACGTGATGCTAAAAGAATTTTAAAAGATAGAGCTATGATAGCATTTGAACATGGCTATGATAAGAAAAAAGAAATAGAAGCCTTAGCTAAAAAATATTTTCCATTAGCAAAGGTAGAAACATTAAAGGATTTAGAAGGAAAGGATAGAATGACATTCATTTATATAGGTGATTTTAATGAGTAAGGTTTTGATATTTCCTACGGATACTGTTTATGGAATAGGAGCCTCAATTTATGATGAGGAAGGTCAAAAAAGAATATATGAGATAAAGCATAGGGATCGTAATAAGCCACTTGCGGTATTATGTGCAAATCTAGAACAAATAAAAGAAATTGCCGTTGTTAGTCCTTTAGCTGAAAAACTTATTAATAAATTCTTGCCTGGTGCAGTAACATTTATATTACCAGCAAAAGACAACATAAAAAAAATAATGGGTATTCCTACAATTGGAGTTAGAATACCAAATAGCAAGTTAGCATTAGAAATTTTGACTAATGAAGGTCCAATGGCAACAACTAGTGTTAACGAAAGTGGAGAAAAGCCTCTAGATACATATGAAGAAATTGCTTCAAAATATGCAAATCAAGTTGAAAAAATTTATGAGAAGACAGAGGTTTCCTCAAGTCAAGCATCAACAGTAATTGATGTAACAGGAGATAGCTTTAAGGTGTTACGTGAAGGTGCTATTACTTTAAAAATGGTTCTTGATTTTGTTGCAACTTTATCTTAATTTTAATATAATAATGATAAAGGAAGAGGGGGACTTTAAAATGGAACTAATTGATAAGTATATTGACAAGCTTATGACTTCAAAGCCAGGGGAACCACTATGGAATATTGAGGCTATAAGACAAGGGAAAAAAGCAGGCTGGAACTATATTGATGGTTGTATGCTTAATTCATTAATTTCTCTTTATGAAACAACAAATGATAGCAAATATTTAGATTTTGTAATAAAATTTGTTGATTATTATGTTGATGAAGATGGAAATATTTTAGGATATGAAAAAGAAAATTATTCAACAGATGATGTAGCTGAAAGTAGAATTCTTTTTGACCTATACAAGTACACAAAAAATGAAAAATATAGCAAAGCAATTGAAAAAACGTACGAGCAAATTTTAACCCATCCACGTACTAAGGAGGGTAATTTTTGGCATAAGAAAATTTATCCAAACCAAGTTTGGTTAGATGGATTATATATGATGCAAGTTTTTTATATGCGTTATGAGACTGAAAGAAATGGATATAAGAACTATAGTGACATTTTAAAGCAATATAAAAATGTTCATGATATAATGTTAAATCCAAAGAAAAAACTATATTATCATGGCTATGATTCTGCTAAACAAATGTTTTGGGCAGATAAAGAGACTGGCTTATCTAAAAATTTTTGGTTAAGAGCTATGGGATGGATGATTGTTTCTTTAGCTGATAATTTAGGATATATGGATCAGCAAATGTATGATGAATATCATTATCTAAAAGACATGCTTAAAGAAGCAATAGATGGTGTTTTGATGTACCAAGATAAAGAATCTAAGATGTTCTATCAAGTTGTTGATAAAGGTGATAAAGAAGGTAATTATCTAGAAACATCTGGATCATCTATGATAGCATATGCTATTTTAAAAGGTGTTAGACTTGGAGTATTACCTGAACGCTACTTAGAAATTGGATTAGGCATTTTTGATGGTATTACTAAAAAGTATTTAACTGACAAAAATGGTGATTTAAATTTAGGTGGTATTTGTCTAGTTGCTGGTTTAGGACCTGAAAATAATCTAAGAAGAGATGGTACATTCAAGTATTATATATCTGAACCTGTTGTTGAAAATGATGCAAAGGGTGTAGGTCCATATATAATGGCTTATACTGAAGTAATCAAAGTTCGTAAATAAGTAGAAAAAAAGCGTTACAACGAGTAACGCTTTTTTTATTCAGGTATAAATTGAATTAATGGTACTGCAATTTCTAATTGTTGTCCACCTCTAGAAACACTAAATATAATCTTATCCCCAATCTTTAGATTTAATTGATAAATACTATAGTAAAATTCATCTGAACTATTAACAGGGATACTTGTTCCTTCATTATCAATATAAGCGGTAGCAGATAATATTCTATCGCCAATTTGCATACTATCATAACCACATGTATTTGAATTTGTAGATACTTTACTTACGCCAACATATGAAATAGAAGGGAAGATTGATATATTTGAAATAGTGAATCCAAGTTCCCAAGAACCATTATAATAACCTTTTTTCCAAGAATTATTTTCACTATTATAAGTAGCGGTAGCTAGAACGCTATTTGCAACATCCATTGCATCAGAAATAGCAATAGCAAAGCCTAATCCCTCGATGCCTTCATCTGCATATTTGGCATTAACTATTCCAACTAGTCTACCCTTAGTATCAAACATGCCTCCACCACTATTTCCAGAATTTATAGCAGTATCAGTTTGAATAAGCTTCATTTTACGATAATCGCTAGAATAAACTTCTCTACCAATATATGATACATAACCAACAGAGATTGAACCTGGTAGAGTTCCTAATGGATTACCAACTACTACAACCATTGATCCTAGACGTAGTGTATTAGAACTAGGAAGAGTTGCACAATTAAAGTTAAGACCTTGAACTGATAATACGGCAATATCTTTACCTACATCTCCTCCGACTAATTGAGAAGAATAAGTATCACCATTTGAAAGGGTAATCTCAAAGCTATTACCATCAGCAATAACATGGTAGCAAGTTAAAATGTAAGATAATTTTAATGTGTCATCATTTGCGAAGAATACTCCACTTCCTGAACCATATAATGTTCCGTCTAAATAAGTATTAATAGAAACAACGCTAGAGTATACATCATCAACTACGGATTCTACAATAGTTTCACTAGTTTCTTCATCGCTATAATTGATATTTGGACTGCTATTACTATAAGTAGTGTTAGTTTCGTTAGAACAAGAACTACTCATAAATGTAATAAGCACAAGTATAGAGACTAAAAGGTATTTTTTCATATTCATCAAACCTCACTTATCATATCTAATGTTATTATATTATTAAAATATGTGATAATTATGTGAAAAAAATTTTAAATTTTTGTTTTAAATATCTTTTAAAAATAGACTTGCAATTTTAATAATAATCGTGTATAATGAAAAAGCTTGGTAATTGAAGTAGTACTCAAGAGGCTCAAGAGGCTTCCCTGCTAAGGAAGTAGACTGGGTGACTGGTGCGAGGGTTCGAATCCCTCCTACTTCGCCACTAAGAAGATTAAGGCTCAATTAGAGCCTTTTTTTGTTTTTATAATCTTTATTTATCAAAAGTAGATGAAACAGTAAAATAATTTTTATTAGTTGGATCATCTTTTATGTACATATATTTATTTTTTAGATAATCATTAATAATTTCTTTAATTAACTCTCTATTAGAATCATTTAAGTTTTTCAATTCTATACCATTACATGAGCATCCACCAATAGTATGAATTGTCACATTATAGCCTTTTTCTTTTAAAAGCATATTAATTTGATATAACATTTGAAAATCGATTGTACAAGCATACATATTTTTTCCTCCTGAATGTAAACTTAATTTTGGTATATTTATTATAGCGTATTTTTATGTTTATGTAAAAAATTATACATACTAAAAATAATTTATATAAATGGATAAAGAAAATAAAATAATGTATAATAGATTATAAATTATATTAGAGGTGTTTAGGATGAAAATTATTTTTTCCCCAACTAAAACAATGATTTATAGTGAGATTGAAGGGACAACAAAGCCTATTTATAATAATAGAGCCAAAAAGATTTTTGATGACCTAAAAGCAATGTCACAAGCTGATTTAAAGAAAGTATGGAAGGTAAATGATAATTATTTTTTAAAATGTAAGGAAGAATTAGATAATAGTAGCTTTGAGAAAACTAGTATGGCGCTTTATAGTTATCAGGGACTTTCATTTAGTTATTTAAATCCTAAAGAGCTTTCAAAGGAAGCAATTGAATATATAAATAAGAATTTAGTAATTATATCAGGATTATATGGTGCACTAAAGCCAACAGATGCGATTATTAACTATAGGTTAGAAATGAATTATGCTAAAAAGTATTGGGATAAGGATTTATCATCCTACTTTTCTACTGATGAAGTTATTATTAATTTAGCCTCTAATGAATATAGTAAGGTAATTCATAATAAAAGAATGATTAACGTCATTTTTTATAAACTTAAAAATGATAAGCTTAAGCAAGAGTCGACAGAATCTAAAATGATGAGAGGTATCTTTTTAAGGTATTTAGCTAAAAATAATATAACTGATACTAAAAAGATGCAAGAATTTAATGGAAATGGATATTTTTATGATTCTAGTCTTTCTGATGATAAAAATATTATATTTGTAAAAAAAGATAATTGATTTTTTATTAAAAATACAGGTGAAGATAATGTGTATAATTCGCAAATGTAATAAAAATGACATAAAAGGTAGAGCCTTTGTGCACTATACTTCATGGAAAGAAACATACCATAATTTAATACCTTCTTCATATCTTGATAAACTTAATTTAGAGAAACTAGAAGAAATAGCAAGAGAAAATATAGATAATACTTTAGTTGCGATTAGTAACAACAAAATAGTCGGTTTTTTATGCTATTTAAATAAAGCACGTGATTTTTCTAGTTTAAATCAAGCTGTAGAGATTGTGGCTCTTTATGTTTTAGAAGCATATCAGGGCAAGGGAATAGGTAAAAGACTAGTAGATAATTTTATAACTAAAAACTATAATAAAAAAGTTGTTTTATTTGTACTAAAAGATAATTTAAAAGCGATAGGATTTTATAAGTATCTTGGTTTTAAATTTACAGGGCATAAAATTTCTCAAAAGATTGATAGTGTAGTATTAGAAGAACTTGAAATGTGTTTAGAACTTTAATTTTATGAAAATAGGGCACCTCGTTTGAGGTGCCCATTATTTTTAAGATTGATTAAATAATTAAATTATAAAGCTTACTATTAGCATAATAATAGCGCCTGGAATACCTAAAAAGCCTACAATTAATGCTGACCACCATGTTAATGGAATGTTAACAGCTGGAATGAAATTTAAAACATAAATTATTAATAAACCGATTAGGCCATTGATAGCGATTTTTAAAATAGTTTTTATACTAAATTTTAAAAGCTTTAATATAATAAATAAAGCAAGAACTGCGACTATCGCAACAATAATAAATTGGGTCATAAAATACCTCCTTCAAGTAAATTATAGCATTTATGATAATTAAAGATATGAAAAATAAGTGAATTAAAATTCTAATATTTCTTTATGATTAGGAAGAAATATAGCAAGGATTATTTTTTCTTTTAATTTTACGATTAAACTATATTTATATAAATCAGTTAAGGAAAAATTTAGTTTGTTTGTTTCAAATAAAAGTCTAATCAAATTGTTACGTTCCTTTGGCATCAAAGCTTCATCCCACCAAGCCTTTGGTTTTACATTAAAATAGGCTAAATAATCTTTTATCAATAAAGTATGCAAGTCTTGATAATAATTTTTATTTTTAGTAAAGTCATCAATTATTCTGAAAATTTTTTCAAGAGGTTTTCTTTTAAAGTTTTGGTAGCCTAGTTGATGGAAAAATTCAAAGGGATTATTTTCATTATCAACAATAAAACGGATAGCTCTTGGCATTATTCCTTGATTATAGTAAGTTTCAAAAGCATCTTCGGTTATATGAATCTCTTTTATATCCTCTATAGATAAAAAGTCATTAGAAATAACCTCATATGGTGCTTCATTTTGCCAAATATAGTTATACTTTTTAGCTTCCTTATATAATGCCGTTCCATAAAGTAATTTTAAAAATCCTAATTGTAGTTCCTTTGGCTTTAAAGCAACAACATCGTTAAAGGTTTTAGTGAAAGTCAAATAGTCCTCATATGGTAGGCCTGCTATTAAATCTAAATGTAAATCAATTATATTAGCATCTTGAATTAAATTGATATTATTAAATAGCTTTTCATTATTTTGAATTCTACCAACACTTAAATTTGTTTTTATATTTGTTGATTGTATTCCTATTTCAAAACGAAAGAGGTTTTGAGGAGCTTTTTTATTGATATATTCGATAATATCAGGATCTAACAAATCGCCTGTTATTTCAAATTGATATGACTGTCCGTTTGTATGATTTTCAATAATAAAATCGATAAGATTTATAAAATTCTTTTTGTTAGCATTAAAAGTACGATCTAAAAATTTATAGACTCTAGCACCTTTTTTATTTAGATTTAATATTTCAGTTTTGATTTTTTCAATATCAAAAAAACGTACTTTATTATCTAGGCTTGCCATGCAGTATCCACAATGGTATGGGCAGCCTCTTGAAGTTTCAAGATAAACTATTTTATTTTTTAAATCATCTAAGGTGTCATAGGCCATTTTAGAGGAGTTAATATCTATTAGCTTATCAAATGTAAATCCGCCTTTGTAATAAAGGTTTGGTACTTTTTCTAACTCTAGTTTATTGTCAAGATGAAGAAGTAATTTATCAAAGGCCTCTTCACCTTCATTTTTAATTACAAATTTAGCTAGATTATTTTCTAGGTAATAATAAGCATTATAACTTACCTCAGGTCCACCTAAAATAATAGTTATGTTTTTATTTTTTAGCATTATTAATATTTCTTTTATTAAATTTATATTCCAAATATAACAAGAAAAACCGACTACGTCATATTTATTTTCTAATATGTAATTAATTATGGTATCTTTTTTATCTTTGATAGTAAATTCTATTATATCAACTGGCATACTAGCATTCTTTTTTAATAATCTAATCGCTAGATTTGGGTGGATATATTTAGCATTTATACCAACTAACAATGTTTTCATAAATATCACCGAATAGATTTTATCATACAATGGTACCTTTTTGTTGATATTTTAACGATTTTTATGATAAAATTAAATAGATTGGAGTTGATTTTATGCCTTTTTTACCAATAACTAGGGAAGAAATGGAAGCATATGGCTGGGAACAACCAGATTTTGTTTACATAATTGGAGATGCTTATATTGATCATCCCTCCTTTGGCCCTGCGATTATCTCGCGTGTTTTAGAAAATTTTGGCTATAAGGTTTGTATAATTTCTCAACCTGATATTAATAACAATGAAGATTTTAAACGTTTTGGTGAACCAAGATTGGCCTTTTTAGTGTGTGCTGGTAATATTGATTCAATGGTTGATCATTATAGTGTATCTAAGCGTAGGAGAAAGAAGGATTACTATACCCCAGGTGGAGTTATGGGAAAACGTCCTGATCGAGCATTAATTAGATATAGTTCTAAGTTAAGGGAGCTATACCCAAATAGTGCAATTGTAGTTGGTGGAATAGAGGCTTCACTTCGTAGACTTAATCATTATGATTATTGGGATAATTCAGTTAGACGTTCTATTTTACTAGATTCAAAGGCCGATTTACTTTTGTACGGAATGGGCGAAAAAACGATTGTTCAAGTAGCAGATGCTTTAGATTCAGGATTAGATGTTAAAGATATAATTTATATTAGAAATTCTGTTTGGAAAACGAAGGATAAGGATCTTTTACCTACTAATGCAATTATGCTTCCAAGTTATGATGAAGTTTTAGCTGATAAAAGAAATTATGTAAAATCATTTCAAATTCAATACAAAAATACAGATGCTTTTACAGGGAAACCATTAGTAGAGGAATATAAGAATTGTTTTGTAGTTCAAAATCCACCTGAATTTCCACTATCACAAGAGGAAATGGATGCAGTTTATGCTTTACCATATATGCGTGCTTGTCATCCTTTAATAGAAAAGAAGGGGCATGTTCCTGCGATTGATGAGGTTAAATTTAGTGTAATTGCTAATCGTGGTTGCTATGGTGGTTGTCATTTTTGTGCTTTAACTATGCATCAAGGACGTATCATACAATCTAGAACAAAGGAATCTATTCTAAATGAGGTAGAGTTAATTAGTAAGGATAAAGATTTTAAAGGCTATATTCATGATATAGGAGGACCAACAGCTAACTTTTATCGCCCTGCATGTAAAAAGCAATTAGATAAGGGTGTTTGTACAAATAGAGAATGTATTGGCTATAATCCATGCAAAAATTTAGAGGTTGATCATAGCGAATATTTAGATATTTTGAAGGAAGCAAGAAAAATCCCTGGTGTGAAAAAGGTTTTTGTTAGATCTGGTTTACGCTATGATTATATAATGTATGATAAGAATAAAGAGTTTTTTGAAGAATTGGTAAAATATCATGTTTCAGGACAACTAAAGGTAGCTCCTGAGCATGTAGATGATAGGGTATTAGTTAGAATGGGCAAGCCTTCACGTGGCCTTTATGATGAGTTTGTTAGAACGTATAATAAGATTAATGAAAAGTTTGATATGAAGCAATATTTAGTACCATATTTAATGAGTAGCCATCCTGGTTCAACGTTAGATGCGGCAATTAATTTAGCTGAATATTTGCGTGATACAGGCCATATGCCTGAGCAGGTTCAAGATTTTTATCCTACTCCAGGTACAGCTTCAACATGTATGTATTATACAGGAATCGATCCTTTTACTAATGAGGAGGTATATGTTCCTCGTAATCCACATGAAAAAGCAATGCAAAGAGCTTTAATGCAATATAAGTTGCCGCAAAATTATGATTTGGTTTATGAAGCATTAGTAAAAGCAGGTAGAAAAGATTTAATTGGTTATGGTAAAAAATGTTTAATTAAGCCTAGAAAGTAGTCTTTTTAGGCTTTTTTTCTAGTTTTTATTTAAAAGGTAAATTAATACTTACAATGTTTTTATTTTTAATATGATATAATTATTTATAAAAGGAGTAGTAAACAAATGAAAAAATTTTATTTAGCCTATGGCTCAAATTTGAATATAGCAGAAATGAAAAAACGTTGTCCTAGCTCTAAGGTTATAGGAAAAACGACGTTATTAGGATATAAATTAGTTAATAGAAGATATTTAACAATAGAGGAAGAAAAAGATTCAAAGGTATATCTTGGAGTATATGAGATTGAAGATATTGATTTACCTAAATTAGACTTTTATGAGGATTATCCTAACCTATACTATAAAAAAGAGATTGAAGTTGAAGTTAATGGAAAAAGTGTCAATGCTCTAATTTATATAATGAATGAAGGCTATAATATTGAAAGAGCAACGGTTAGCTATGAAAAAATTTGTATAGAAGGTTATAAAGATTTTGGTTTTCCTGAGGAAGAAATAAAAAAATGCTTTAGGGAAAGCAAGGGTCTATTAGAAAGACAACAAGATTACTATAGGCTCGGAGTAACAAAAGATTATAGTTTTAGAATAATGATGTTAAAAAAGCTAAAAAATGTTATTTATGATAATGAAAATATAATATATGATGCTCTAAAAAAAGATTTAAATAAAAGTGAATATGAATCCTATATGACAGAAATTAGTATGGTATATACGGAAATTAATTACTTTTTAAAAAATCTAAAAAAGCTTATGAAACCTAGAAAGGTAAAAACACCTATCACTGTTTTTCCTGCTAATGGTTATTTATATCAAGAACCATATGGAAATGTTTTAATAATAGGTCCATGGAATTATCCACTTCAACTTACTTTAGCCCCTTTAGTAGGAGCAATTGCAGGAGGAAACACTGCTATTATTAAAACTTCAGAATTATCTCCTAATACTAGTATGGTAATTGAAAAAATTATTAAGGAAGCTTTCGCTGAGGAATATATAAGTGTAGTCTCAGGAGGTGTAGAAGAATCTACAAAACTCTTGAAACAAAAATTTAATAAAATATTTTTTACAGGTAGTGTAAGAGTTGGAAAAATTATTATGGAGCACGCTAGTAAGAATTTAGTCCCAGTTACGCTAGAACTTGGTGGTAAGAGCCCTGTGATAGTTACAAAAAACGCTAATTTAGATTTAGCTTGTAAACGTATTGTATGGGGAAAAATATTAAATGCTGGACAAACATGTGTTGCTCCTGACTATGTATTTGTAGATGAAAATATTAAAGATGAATTTATAAATAAACTTAAAATATACATTGTAGAGATGCTTGGTGAAGATGCTATTAATAATGAAAACTATCCTAAAATAATTTCAAAAAATCATTTTGATCGTTTAGTTAATATGATCGATAAGGAATCATTAGTATTCGGAGGAAATTATGATAATAACAAATTAAAAATAGCTCCTACTATCTTCTTAAATCCAAATATGGATTTGAAAATTTTAGAAGAAGAAATATTTGGTCCTTTATTACCTGTTTTGACATATGATGATATTAATGATGTATATGATTATATTTTAGATCATGATAAGCCTTTAGCCTTATATTTATTTAGCGATGACAAAAGAGAGCAAAAAGAGGTGATAGAAAAGCTATCATTCGGAGGCGGAGCAATCAATGATACTATTTTACATCTCACTTGTGATAATCTTCCTTTTGGGGGAGTAGGTGCTAGTGGAATGGGTACTTATCATGGTAAGGCTAGTTTCGAAGCTTTTACGCATCAAAAAAGTATTTTAAAAAAGAAGAATTATTTAGATATAAAGCTTAGATATTATCCATTTACAAATGAAAAACTAAAAAAAATTAAGAAGTTAATGAAGTAGGTGATTATATGATTTATGGAATTTATTTTAGTCCTACAGGTAGTACTAAAGTGGTGGTTGAATATTTAGCAGAAGCTGATAAATTAATTGACATTACAAATGAAAATATAAAAATAGAGTTTTGTAAGGATGATGTTGTTTATGTCGGAGTACCATCCTTTGGTGGAAGAGTTCCCGGTTTAGCTTTAGAGAGAATGAATGAAATAGTTGGTAATAATGCGCGTGCAGTTTTAATATCAGCATATGGTAATAGAGCTAGTGAAGATACTCTAATAGAGCTTAGTGATTTCTTGAAAAATAAGGGGTTTACAATTTTATGTGGAATAGAAGCAGTTTGTAGACATTCAATTTTTACAGAAGTTGCAAAAGATAGACCAGATTTAAAAGATTTTTTAGATTATGATTATTTTAAAAAGAAAATAGAATCATTATTACTTAAGGAATATAAGGAACCGATTATACCTGGTAATAGACCTTATAAAATGTCTAAGCCAGCTAAATTAATCCCTTTAACTAATTCTTTTTGTAATGATTGTGGTCTTTGTGTTAAAAAGTGTCCTACAAAAGCAATAGATAGTAATAATTTCCATAAAATAGATGAAAATCTATGTATATCTTGTATGCGCTGTATTCATATTTGCCCAAGTCATGCAAAGCATATAGAAGAGAAAACATTTAAAATGCTAGAAGAAAAATTAATGCCTTTTTTTGCTGAAAGGAAAAATAATAATTTTTATTGCTGAGGTGAATTAATATGGTGATTTTGTGGATACTATTAGCAATTTTCTTGTTTTTAATCTTGGTATTAGTAGGATATTATATTTATTTAGCAACAAGTTATTATCGTATTGAAGATGATTTGAAAATAAAAATAGAAGAAAATGCAATGCAATGCATTAATTTAGGTGAAAAATATAGTATTTTAACAACAAATATAGGATTTGGTGCCTATAGTGATTCTTATACCTTTTTTATGGATAGAGGTGTAATGGAAAATGGTAAGATTAATCATGGTAGGTATAGTAAAGCAAGAAGTAAATTAGAGTGTCTAGAAAATGTTAATGGTTCTATAGCTTTAGTTAAAAGCTATAATCCTGATTTTGTTTTTTTTCAAGAAGTAGATACCGATTCTACACGTTCGTATCATATAAATCAAGCTCAGATGATAAAAAAGGAATTTAGAAAATATTCTGCTAGCTTTGGAGTTAATTTTCATAGTGCATTTTTGGCTTATCCTCTTTATTCTTTTCATGGAAAATCAAATTCGGGTTTACTTACTTTAGCTAATAAAAAAATAGATGAAGCCATTAGAAAAAGTTTACCTATAGATGAAGGAATGTTCTCTCGTTTTTTCGATTTAGATAGAGCAATTGTTATTAACTACTTACCAATTTCAAATGGCAAAAAATTAGTACTAATAAATTGTCATTTATCTGCCTATGACAAGGGTGGAAAATATCGTGAACTTCAGACTAAACTTTTATCTTCTTTACTAGAAAATTTATATAAAGATGGTAACTATGTTATAGCCGGTGGTGATTTTAATCAGGATATAAGTGATAGTATTGATTATTTCCCTACAAAAGAAAAGGTGCCATATTGGGTAAAAAAATTTAAAAAAGAATATTTGTCTAATAATTTTTATTTTGCTGATGCTAAAAATAATGCCCCTACTTGTAGAGGGGCAAACATTCCCTATGAGAAAGGGATTTCTTATCTAACTGTAATTGATGGCTTTATTCTTTCAAAAAATATTGAGGTTATAAAGGTATTTAATGTAGAAAATGAATTTAAATATAGTGACCATAATCCTGTTTATTTAGAATTCATTTTAAAATAGTTTAATTTTCTAAAATTTCACTAGTCAATGCTAGGTCAGTTTCTAATACGATATCTGAATTAGCATTGACTTTTTTATTTTTTTCCTTTAAAGAAATAAGGAAAACTATTCCACCTATTAAAACTAAAAATACTAGAGGGATTATACCTAAATTCGCATTGTTTGTCGCTTGATTAATAATTCCAAAGAGTAATGTACCTAGAAAGCTAGCACCTTTTCCAAATGCATCATATAAAGAGAAGAACTCTCCACTTTTATTTTCAGGAATAATTTTTGCAAAATAGCTTCTTGACAATGATTGAATTCCACCTTGAAATAGTCCAACACAAATAGCAAGTACCCAAAACATCCAATTGCTATTTATAAAGCAAGCAAAAGTTGTTATTCCTAAATAACCTATTATGCAGCAAATGATTGACTTTTCTGTTTTTATTCTTTTAGAAAGTAATGCAAAGATAATACTAGAAGGAAAAGCAATAAATTGCACGCCTATTAGAGCAATTAATGCTTGTATTTGATCAACACCTAAAGATTCAGATACCTTGATTGCTAATTCTATTATTGAATAGACTGCATCAATGTAGAAGAAAAAGGCAATTAAAAACAAGAAGATTTTTTTGTGCTTTTTGGCATCTTTAAAAGTTTCTATTAATGTTTTGTATGAACTTTTTAGGAGGTTACCTTCTTTTTTTATAAAGTTTTTTTGTTTATAGGTTTTGAAAACAGGAATAGTAAAAATTAACCACCAAATAGCATTTATTGCAAAACAAATCAAATATCCCCATGGGCAAGCTAAACTTGCCTCCATACTTGGTGTAGTTGTATTATAATTTTGAAATCCTAAGGCAACTATAGCGATGCCGATTAAAAAAGGTATAACACTAAAAACGTATCCAAGAGCATATCCGTATGTAGATACCTTATCCATTCTTTCTTTCGATGTAATATCTACAAGCATAGAGTCATAAATCATCAATGCCCCATTATATAGGACTTTTGTTAAGATTAAAATTATAAGCCAAAGAATATAATTCATAGGAATACCAAGAGCAATGCAGCCTAAAATTCCTAGAAGGCTAAGTAACATAAATATTGGTCTTTTCATTCCTTCGCGATCACTAATAGTTCCAATTAGAGGACCAACAAAGACAGCAATTAAGGTTACAATACTAGCACTATAGCTCCATAAACTATTACTTAAAGAGGTACTGATGTTATTATTTTTTGTTAATATACCAAAAAAAAGTGCAAATAATGATACCGATACCATTGTAAAGGCACTATTTCCAACATCATATAAAATCCACGCTTTTTCTTGTTTAGTTAATTTTTGTTTGTTCATTATATCACCCATAGCTATTTTATAGTTATAAAAATACTTTTTCTATAGATTAAACTAATGTTGACAAACAATTTACATAGCTTTACAAAAAATTTATAAAAAATTTTGGCACTTACCTATTGACATTGCCAAAAATAAGAGTATACTATAATTGTAATTGGCAGAGAGACATAAAGAGTGCCAATAAGGAGGAAAGCAATATGAATGATTTTTGGTATGATTTTTTCAATAACGTTAATTATAAGGAAAGCTTCCCAGTAGATGTAATCTCAAAGGAAGACTTGTATGAGGTTTATGCAAACCTACCAGGCTTTAGTAAAGAAGAGGTAAGCGTAAGCTTTGATAATGGTTACCTAACAATAGGAGCAAAGCATAAGGAGGTAGAAGGAGAAAGAGTAAATTATGTATTACGTGAACGCTCAAGAAAAGCATTAAAGCGTTCAATCTACTTCGGAGATTTAAATGAAGATCATATAGGAGCAAAACTAGAAAACGGAGTATTGAAGGTAAGTATTTATCTAAAGAAGCCAGAAATAAAAGAAAAAAAGGCTATTACAATCGAATAATAAAAAGAAAAATGAAGGAGGAAAATAATATGAGAAAGCAAAATGCCTTAAGTATCTTTGATGAAATGGGTGAAATGTTTGAAGAATTATTTCCTGTTTCAGCAAATAATATGAAATCAGATGTAAAGGAGCTAGAAAATGAATATGTAATAGACATAGAACTTCCAGGATATAAAAAAGAGGAAGTAAGTGTAGATTACAATGAAGGCTACTTAACAGTAAAAGCAAGTCATAATGATAGTAGTGAGGATAAGAAGCATAAGTATATACGTCAAGAGATAAGAAGAAGTATGCAAGAAAGAAGCTACTATGTAGGAGACATAGAAGAAGAAAAGGTAAAGGCCAAGATGGAAAATGGAATACTAGAATTAAGAATTCCAAAGGTAGAGGCTTTACCTGAAAAAACAAACCAAATCTTAATTGAATAAAAATAAATCCGTAGGAAAAACCTACGGATTTTTTTATAATATTTTTTGCAAAATTGATTTAAATTTGTTATTATATATAATATGAGGGTTACTTTTCTTGCTTAATAGGAGGTAAAAATGAAAAAGCTTTTTTTATTACTTTTTTTTAGTCTTAGCATTGTAGCTGTTTTCCAAATAAATGCAAGGGCCGCTTCTAATCAAGTTTTGACAATCGATGGAGTTGATCTTTTGACAACTAATGAAGTTGAACTAGAAAGTGGAAAGGCAACATATGATGAAAAAAATAACACTTTAACACTTGATAATGCAGTAACTAAAAATAAAGGACTTGACGTCAAAAACATGGATTTGAATATTAGCGTAATTGGGGAAAATGTATTGTCAGTTGAGGATGATAATAATAGTATAAATTTAATTAATTGTGGTAATATGACGCTTATAGGAAAAGATGAAAGCAAATTAAAATTATCATCAACAATGTATATAGATAATAGTCAAATCACTCTAGAAAATATTTTTATTGACGCTACTTTAGATAATATGGAATATACTAAAGCAGCTATTAGTATGCAAAATAATGCTAGTTTAATTTTAAATGGAAATGCATATATTAAAGCTAGAGGCTCACTAAATCCATTAGGTATTTACGCTCATGCTATAGAGGCCCGTAATATTACCTTAAATAAAAATTCTAAATTAGAATTATATGGCGGTAAAGATGGCACTAAAAATAATGGTACAGCAATTAGTGGTGAGGGTGCTAATATAACCTTAAATGAAGAAGCATCGATTGAAATTCTTGGATATAATGCAGCTGGTATTGATGCAGATAATTTAATTTTAAACGATAAGGCAAATATTAATATTCAAATTGAAAATGATTCTACATATAGTAATGAATATGCATTTGGTCTAATAATTCATAATAAATTAGAAGTTAACGATGATGCTAATTTAGATATTTACTCAGCAGGTGCTGGAATACTTGGAATGCAAGAAATAACTACATATAGTATAAATGATAACGCTAAAGTTAATATTTTTACTTCTAATGACTATCCTGGTATTTATGCTTTAAACGCTAGCATTAATTTAAACAATAGTGCTAATTTAAATATTACATCGACAAAATCAAACTTTGGAATTATTGCTAAATCATTAGATGTAACTGGAAATACAATTCTAAAGGTAGATACTAAAAATTATGGTTGTTCTATTTATTTAGATGATTATTTAAATCTTACAACAGGAGAAATTAGGGTAAATAGTAATATAAGAGCAACAGGAAGAATAACTATAAATTCAGGTATTTTAGTTGCTGAAGAAATCATAAGTGCAACTTCAAAAATAGAAATACTTTCTGGTGATATTTCTATTTCTAAGATTTCCTCTAATTTACCTGCTACTTTATTTATTTCGCTTTCAGAAGAGGCTAAGAATTTTATTACGCTTGAAAAATATAATTATGAAGTAGGAGAAATAGTAAATTTAAATGTTGTAGTTGGTTTTGATAAGCTTATATATGCTAATAATACTTTAGTTGAAAATAATAGTTTTGTAATGCCTAATGAAATTGTTTATATTACAATTAGAGAAACAACTATTGAAAAGGCTGATTATAAAGAATTAGAAAAGTTAGTTGATAAAGCCAATGCTTTAGACAAAACTTTATATAAAAATTTTGATACAGTAGAAGCTATTATAGAAGAGATTGATTGGGATAAAACTGCAAATGAGCAAGATATAGTTGATGATTATTGTAATAGATTATCAGAAGCCATAAATCAATTAGAGTATAAGGAAGCAGATTATTCACGTGTTAATAGTATAATTGAAAGAGCTAATTCACTAGATAAAACAATATATAAGGATTTTTCTCCTGTCGATGAAGCAATAGCCCAGGTTGTTTATGGCAAGGATATAAGAGAACAAGATGTTGTTGATGGCTATGCAAAAAAAATTGAAAAGGCAATTAATGAGTTAGAACTTAAAGGAAATTATGCTTGGTATTTTATAGGTGGAAGTTTAGTTTTAGTAATGTTAATCGGAATAGGTGCAGTTTTGGTAATTAGAAAAAAGAATGCTAAATAAGGCTTGAATAGATATTGACTATAGGGTTAGACTATAGTTTATACTGACATTGGATAAGAGAAAAGAGGTATATTTATGAATATCCAATTTGTTCCTCTTACAAAAGAAAATGAGGCTAGACTTTTAGGCTTAGAAATATATAAGAGCCAAAAGGGTTTTGTAGAGGATATGTCAGATTCTATTGAGTTAGCTAAAGAAAATCAAGATTGGAAGGCAGTAGGTATCTATGATGATAGCCTACTAGTAGGCTTTGCATTATATGGAAAGTGGAAGGATGAAGTATGGTTAGATCGCTTCTTAATTTCTAAAGATTATCAAGGTAGAGGATATGGAAAAAATTCTTTAAGCATGATGATTACCTATCTAAAAAATGCTTATAACCCTAAGAATATTTATTTAAGTGTATTCAAAGAAAACACTAAAGCTATAGGTCTTTATCAAAATTTTGGTTTTAAATTCGATGGTAGGCTAGATACACATGGTGAAATGGTAATGGAGCTTGCTATCAATTAATATTTATTAAACAGCCATTTTTGGCTGTTTTTTCTTTTTAAAAAAGTTATAATTATTATAAGGAGATGTTAAGAATGGATAATAAAATAAAATATATTATTGAAAAGCTAAATAAGGTTAGAAGAAAAGGAATATTAGGAGTAGTACTTTCTTCAGTGATTTTAGGAATTGGTTTTTTAGGTTTTTTCGCATTTCCGATTCTAGCAGCTGTTTTAGAAAATAAATTGTTTTTTATATTTTTTGGATTGGCATTTTTAATAGAGATGTTTAGTGGTATTTTATTATCAGTAGCTTTAACAAAACCTAGAAATATTTTTATTAAAGTTTTACTAGAATACTTAGGAGAAAAATACTATCAGAACTTCAGTGTAAATTATAAAAAATATATTCCTAAGAGTAGTATTAAGGATAAAAAAATCCTAAAGAAATATAAGGAAGATATGCCAGGATTTTATTATTCTGGTAATGTTTTTGATTTAAGCTTTGAAACATCTTATTTTGAATTTGTTAAAATCAAGAATATGATACCAAGTGAACGTAAAGGAAGAATAATTATCTTCAAGCTACCTAATAAAATAGACTATAGCCTTCTTATTGAATCTAAGTCGACTAAGGCTAATTATAATGATGATTCTTTTAAAAAGGTGAATACAGAAATAAATTCATTTAATGAAAAATATAATTTCTATGTTAAAGATACAAAAAATGCATATAAAATATTAACACCAAGCTTTTTAGCTTATTTAAATGATTTTATTAATAATCAAGATTGCAAATTGAACTTATTATGTGAGGAAGAGTATGCATATGCCTTAATTTATGATTATTCTAATAGATTTGTCTACAAATTAACAAGAAAAGTAGATTTAAATTATATAGAAGATTTTTTAACAGAGGTTAAAATAGTTTACGATTTAGCTAAAGCAATCAATCTACTAAAATAGGTTTATAAAATTATATTTTATGCTATAATTTCATAAAGAGGTGTCTACAATGGCTGCTATAAATAAAATTAATGCAACGATTAATTTTGACTTGTTAAAAGATGAGTATACAATTACTAAATATACATCACATGATTCTTTTATTAAGAAAAGTAATCGTAATCTTAATAAAAAATACATTGAAGCAAAGGCAATTTATTTTAGCTATGGGAAAAGCTTTTACGCTCTTTTTGATAAAGATAAAAGTGTTGAAATTGAAGGCTTTAGTAAAGAAAATCTTGCTATTAATACGATAGATATTTCAATTTTAGTATCATTGCTATTAGAAGTATCATTAAGTAAAGAATATATTGAAATTTCAGGAAGTATTTTTAAAATAATAAAGAGATATGATAATAAACTTATTGCTTTAAATTTTAAAATTAATGATCTTATTCTTGAAGTAAATCAAACAAGCTTTATTTTAGTGAATGCTAATACTGAAGGTGCTTTATTTTTTGAAAAAGAAAACAAATATTACATAAGAAATGGTCATATTGATAAAAAGGATATTTTACCATTTTTTAGTAAGGATAACCTAAACAAAATGGAAGAAATGAAAAAAATAATAGCAAATTTCAATAGTTTTTATACTAATAAGGCCAAATTAGAATTAAATAATTATGAGGCATTTTATAGTTGTGATTTAGCAAAAATAATGGATTATAAACTAGATATCCAAAAAATATATCAAGAGAGACCTCTATTTATGATTAATCAAATTAGTTCAGTTAAAGGTAAAGAAAGATTTGAAGAAATAAGGAAGGCTCTAGAAAATTATTTAAAAGTAAGTATTAATGTTGCTAATATTCCTTCTGAGCAAGCATTAAATCTAATTTATCTACATAATAAGAGTTTTTATAGCATTAATAAAATACCAGATAATTATAAAAAGTTATTATATAAGGCACCTATTCAAGGTTTTACAATTGAAAATGATAATTATTTTTTGACAAAAAACAAAGAGATAAATAAAGCATTAATTACAACACTTAAAGAGCTTATTATTAAATATGATTTATTAGTAAAGCATGAAATTAGTCTAAATAGGCCTATTGGCTATGAGTACACATTTGTTATGGAAAGTAATAACAATTACTATGAGATGAATTTAAATAAAAATGGCAGTTTCAAAATAAAAAGAATAGAAGATGATATATTTAATCAAGAGGAATTAAATCTATATCGAAATTGTCTAAATAATAGCAAATTAAAAAAAATTTTGATAAAAGATAATTATGGAAATATAAATACTATCAATCAAACTAATTTAGTATATTTAGACTTGATATCTAGTGGTATAAATTTCTATAATGTAGATGAAAATTTATATTATGCAGTATCCTTGGGATTAGAAAATAATATTAAAGCAACACACTTATACAAAATAGAGTTAGTAAGAGGTAATAAAAATTTATTACTAGATATAGTATCTTTATTAGGCAGTAGAGTAATAAGTGATGAGAATATTATGGTCTATCCTTATCCAATTAAATACCTGAGGGAATTTATTGCATTAGAAAATGATAAATAAAAAAATAAGAAAAGAGGAAACAAAAATGGCAGATTTACAAGCAGTTAATATGGGAGCAAACGTTATTACTTTAAATAAAAATAATAAATTTTATGCAATGACTTGTGCTTGGATGATGATGGTAGATTACGATAAGCTTTTATGCTTATTAGGAAGTCAATCTACAACCGGAAAAGCAGTTGAAAAAGGTGACACTTTAGGTGTAAGTGCTCTTGCAAAAGGAATGCAAGAGGAGGCTAATTTTTTTGGTGACCTTCATTCAGATACCATAGATAAGAAAAATATGGCCTACTTAGAACCTTTTTCTGATGTGTTCGTTGTAAAAAATGCAAAGGTTACTATGAAATGTGAGGTTATAGATATTCTAAAACCTACAGGATTAGAGGCAGATAATTTATTATACTTAAAGATTGTAGATGCAAAGAGTGATTCTAATAAGGAATTCTTATCATTAACTGATTTTTAGAGGTAATTACTATGAAAGTATTAGTAATAGTAGATATGCAAAATGATTTTATTGATGGTGCACTTGCAAATAAAGAGGCTTTGGCTAGTGTTGATAAAATATGTGATTTAATAAGAAATTTTAAGGGGTTAATAGTATTTACTCGTGATACCCATGATAAAAACTATCTAGAAACAAAAGAAGGTAAAAACTTACCTATAGTTCATTGTCTAAAGGATACATACGGTTGGCAAATAAACTCTAAAATATATAATGAAGCTGAAAAAAATAAAAATGCTACAATTAAAATTGTTGATAAAACAAGTTTTGGAAGTATCAAAACATTATATGAAGAGATTGAATTAAATGGAAAGCCATCAGAAATATTATTATGTGGTACATGTACTGATATTTGTGTTATTAGTAATGCTTTAATATTAAAAGCATATTATCCTGAGGTTAAAATGGCTATCGTAAAGGAATGCTCTTCAGGGCTTACAATAGATAAACATAATGCTGCATTAGATGTAATGAGTAGTTGTCAAATTGAAATTATTTAGATGCGAGGTTTATTAAAATGGGAGAAGTATATTATTTACACGGAGATGCATTAAAAAACGATTGTGATATTTTGTGTCATCAAGTAAATCTTCATGGTTCAATGGGTGGTGGAATTGCCTTGACGATTGCTAGAAATTTTCCTAACGTTGAAAAGGTGTATGAAAATTATCCAAACAAAAAGCTTGGTGAAGTTTGTTTTGCAAAAACAAAAAATTATGTAATTGCAAATTGCTTTTCCGAAGAAGAAGGATTTATAACTAATTACAAAGCTTTAGAGGAATGTCTTGATAAGGTCTTAAAATACTTAGAAGATAATAACTTAAAAAGTATTGCCATACCATACAAATATGGTTGTGGTATTGCTAATGGCAATTGGGATATAGTAGAGGAAATATTCAAGGATAAATTTAAAAAATATGTTCTTAAGATATATAAGCTTTAAGGAATATTAATATGGAAGAAATTATAAGAAAAAGAACATCTGAAGAAACTCTAAATAAATGTCGTATTTATATTTTAGATTATCTATTAAAATACACTAATGAGAATAATTTGACTAACATAACAAAAACTAGTAAATATTTAGTGACTAACTATAATATAAATCTAAATAGAGAAACGATAAGTAAAATTTTTAGAGATTTATATAGCTTAAATAATATTTTTAAAGGTACTTTTCTATTTGAAATAAAAAAAACAGGGAATGGTAAAAAACAATATTATTATACTGAAAGATCATTAAGCAGTGAGGAAATAAATGAATTATGTTTAGCTACTAATAATTATAATAATATTTTGCCTAGAATTGCTAATGATATTATTGAGAAGCTTAAAGGGCTTTTTACAATCTATGATGATTATTATATTAAAAGCCTTGAATCAACAAAAAAAGATGTATCTAAATATTCTGATAAGTTTGAAGACATTTTAAAAAAAGCTAAGCAATATTGTGATGAATGTAAGAAAGTAAAAATAAAATATAATAATAACAGTTTTAATCGTACTTTTCTTTCAAATAAAAGTAACATAATTCCAAATAGATTAGAATTAGAAGGCTATATTAAAGATATTTTATTATTCTTTGATGAACCGTACTTGAAAATTACAAGTTCTAATACTAATAAAAGTAAAAATATAGCTCTTTTTGACATAAATTCTATAGAAGAGGTTTTTGATAGTAGATTAAAAATCGAAAATTCTAATGATTACAATGAAACTAAAATAATATTTTGCTTAGAAAATAATTGTAATATAGAAAGTATACTAATAAGATTTAAGGAAAGTATTAGGATCTTATGTGAGAACAATGTGGTTGAAAAGTGGATTGTTTTTGTTAACAATAAAATAGAAAATAAAAAAAGTATAGAAGCATTTGATTTTGAGGATGAGGCAAGAAAATTTTATATGAAGAAGGATAAAAATATTTTTTGTTCAGTTCCTGAAAAAAGAAAATGCTATATATGTCAAATAGATGAAAATCTATTTATTAAATTAGTTTTAGATACAAATATATGGCCATATATAATTATTATATCTCCTCAAAAAACAATCTCTAGAATTGGTTATATAATAAATGAATATGTATCAAGATTTAAAAACTATTATTAATTATGAAGTAAAGCATTTTATGTCGATGATTATAGGCATAAAATGCTTTTTTTTGTTTTGTATTTGATTAAGATAAAATAAATATGCTATTTTTGTTTTGCAAGAAAGGAAGAAAACAAGATGGAAGAATTATTATTAGAAAATCAAAAAATATTTATTAGTAGTATTTTAGATTATACTTTTTTAAATCTAGAAAACTTAGAGGACGTTTATTTTGATGGTAAAGATGGTTCATTAAATGATTATTATAAATTAGTAAAATATGGAGAAAATATTGTTAATTTTTTACTAGATAAATACCCTTCAAACTTAAAAAGCCACTACAAAAATAACCTTTATAAATTTATTGAGGCATATGGACTAGAAGAATTTTACGATCATCCTTCAAATGTACTTAATACAGAAACAAAAAATGAATTATTTTACGCCTTATTAGGTGCAGTTGCTTATGATAGTAATTGGAATATAGAACAAATTTTAAGAACTTTTAATGCTTTATTTGATATAAATTATTTAGAAATAGATAAAAAGAATCTTGATATTTGGAAGATTAGAGACTTTATGGATTATTGTACCCAAAGTGAGCATTTTGAAAATTACATAACAATTAATAATAATATTTGTAGCTTAGAATTAGATGGTTTTTTCTATACAACTATCGGTAAAGGAAAAACATTGTTTGAGGCGCGTAATGATGCATGTTCAAAAATGATTTGTTTATTTATTAATAAAGGATATATAAGGTAAGTAATATTTTTATATGTTTCTAGGGCGTATCCGTTTTTCTCCTCATGGGTTTATATATAATAGTTAACGAAAGCTAGTGAAAATATGAGGTGATAAAATAATAAAAATGTATTAAATATAAAAATAGGAGGTGTAAAGTATAAAATATTTTTGTTAACGTTAAGGAGAAAGAAAATGCTTGAAAAATCTTTAGAAGAATCATTAGAAATTAAATTGCCAGTTTATAAATCGATTTTAATTGGCTATGATGAATATGGGAGAAGAGTTATTGATAAAATAGAAAGTTATAAAATTGATAATGTTATTTGTTCTAAAGAATTTAGTCCTAATTTACTAGAAACCGGCACCATTTTCTTATTATTTTTGATAGGAAAAAGTAAGTGGAGTTTTGGAGAGACTCTTCTTGCTGATGATAGATTTTATGCGAAATTTATTAGTTATGAAGGATTTGCCGATATAAGAAAATATGATAACACCTATTTATTCAATGGTATTGAGAAGGATAGTTATTATTTAGGATTAATGTATTTTTTAAGTGCAATTCATTTTCCTAGTTGTGTTGGTATTGAATACGCTGATATTAAATACCTTTATGGCTCTAATAGAAAAATTGATTTTACTATTGAAAGAACCAATAATCTATATGATTATGTTAATAAAAATAAAAAGATAATAGAAGAAAATAATACACTTTTTATTCTTGATAGAAATATTAAAACTATTTTAAATGATGTATGGTTACTGATCGCTGAAGTGAATAAAATTAAACATAAAGATATTTTATGCACAACAAATTTTCATAATAATACTAATGATTATGTAATCACATTATTTTATTTTAGCTGAAATAATGATATACAAATTCAGTTTTATAAGTTACATTTTTAAGGAGTAATAATATGACAGAGAAAGATTTAAAAATTTTGAATGATTTTAAAGAAAAAGCAATTAAAATGATTGAAAAATATAAGAATAATTGCTATGTTGGAGAAATATATTTTCATAGCGGTAAAAACTTTTTAAATTTTGAAGTTGGAAAAGCTAAAATTGGATTAACTATAGCTTATGGTGATGTTAATATTGCTATTGATAGAAGTAGGTTAACTGAAGAAGAAATAGAAACAATTCGTAATACGTTTGTAAAAGAAGGATACATATTAAAACGTTTTAATTATCATAAGAAGGTTTTTGATAGTATAACTGAAAGTACAATAGATGATGCTGTAAATGCTTGTGAGGATGTATTATTTAAAAATGATAAATTAGTTGAAAGACTATTTAAGTTGTTTAACTAAAATATATTGATTTAAAAAAAGATAGGAGATAAAAATATTTATCTCCTATCTTTTTTTATTGTAAGTAACTTGTTATTATATTTAATTCTTTTTCAATATCAATGTTACAATACTCTTTATTAAATATACCTAAGAAATATTCAGTCTTAGATTTTGTATTTCTCTTTTTTTGTGGATTTGCTAGGTAGAATTTACCACTACCTAATATATATATTATTTTGTCTAGAATGTAATTTGGGAAACTTATATTGTTACTATATTTTTTGACTTCCTCGTTAGCTTTATCCATAAGGGTTAGATAACTATCTACAGCTACGAAATCATTAATAGAGTTTAGATTTAATTTTGTCAAATTTGTTTTAGTTGCATATTGACTCATATCATAATCGTTAAGATTTAATAAGATAAATCTTCTTAGATGTAAGTCTGGTTTTGGATAATTAAATACCTTTGAATCAAATTCCTTTAAGAAATCAAGAGTTAATGCTAATCCATAACCTTTTTTAATTCTATTAGTAAATTTATTGAAGGCTTCTTTGTATGAATTTGCTTTTAAATCAGCAATAACCTCTGCTTTGTTATTTTTTGTTACTAAATATTCAGCGCAATATTTTAAGCATTTTAGATAATTTAATACAAATTTAGAACTTTTGTTAGGATCACCATTAGATAGACCTTCAATAAATTCAGAGACATTTGCTTCAGTGATATTATTACCAATCTTATTTAAGAAAGCTTTTGGATTATAATGCATTGTGAACTCATATATGAATTTACTGTCTAATTCGAAATTTATTAGACTATTATTGCTTCCATTTTGGGCATGGAATGCTAATTCCTTGAAGATAAAGGAAATTTCATCTAAATTCTCATCTGCATCTTTCAAGAACTTTTCATCAGATGCTACATAATATTTTTGGTCAGCCATTTTTTCTTCTTCGTAGTTTTCTGCGATTTCATGAAATTTTTTGACTGAATATAATAATATTTGTAGTGCTTCCTTTCCTGATAAATCTTTTAGTTTAAACTTTTCTTTTTCCATTTTTTCAATCCCATAATCAAACTTATAGTTGACTATTTTTTCCTTTCTTATTAGTACAAAGACTAAATTTTATGTTATTAATAGTATACATTTGCTGTTAGGGAAAAAAACGGATATCAAACCAAAAATTGATAAAAAAACTTATAAACAACGAGTTTTTTTATAAAAAATGGTATAATATAAGAAATAGGGTGATGCTTTTGAAGAATATTGGGAAAATTTTATTAAAATCAATAATACAAGGATATTGGTGCAAAATTGAATACAATAATAAAAAGAATATGACTACTAGTTTTATGATTGCTGTTAAAGATATTTTTGTAGATAAAAAACTTTTGAAGTGCGATAGTTTTAATGTTGCATATAATTATGATACTGAGGAAAGAATGTTGTATTTTGATGGCATTCAAGATATTGATATTGTAGAAGGTTCAACATATGATAAACCACAAGAACTAATTGATAATATTTTTAATAATATAGAGGACTATTCATTTTTAGATTCATCAGTTACTAAAGATGATATTTTAGATTATTATAGGGATTGTTTTAAATTAGATACAACACCTTATATTAGTAAATATGGTCTTATTCCTGGTATTGATAATGATACAATTATTGAAAATGGAACATATAAACTTAATGATGAGCAATTTAAAATATTAGCAGATAATAATTTTTTTAGTTCGGAAAGAAAAAAATCTAAGAAGGAAATGAATCAAGAACGATATGATGATTTTCTTTGTATGAATATTTTAAGTATTAATACAAAAAAGGGACTTTATGTATTAGCTTATCGTGAACTTTTGCTTGATATTAAGAATAAAACTTTGTCACCTTCTCAAAATATTATGATTAATAAAGAGTTTTCTTTTTCTATTGATGATAATAATATAAATAATGTCGAGAGCATTTTTAAATATATGCCAGAAGAGGATTATTATCTATTAGATGATTTTGAAAATAATATACAAGAAATAACAGATTCTATTCACAAGTATAATAATACGAGAATATCTTCCTATAAATCAGAAATAAAAACAGATGGAAGACCTTTTATAATAAGTTTAAGTAAAAGATATACTATGGATGTTGATAAAGAGGTTACAGAACTAAAAAATTTAGTTAATAGTGAAGATTATCCTATGCCTTTAAAGGTTTTTTTTGGTCTATTGAACACAAAATTATCTAGAAGGCAAAATTATCCTATATTCACTGTTGATGAAAAGTGTGATGTATCGCAAATAAATGCTATTTACACTAGCATGCGTTCACCAGTAAGTTATATTCAAGGTCCACCGGGAACAGGAAAAACTCAAACATTACTTAATGCCATTTTAACTGCTCAGTTCAATGGTAAAACAGTACTAGTTAGTTCAAATAATAATATCCCTATGGATGGAGTTTACGAAGATATTTTATCTCTAAAATATAAAGATAGTCAGCTATTATTTCCTGCAATTAGATTGGGAAGTAATAATAATATAATAAATGCAATTGCTAGAATAAAAGAAATGTATGAAATAGCTAAGAAACTTACACCAAGGGAATCATTAATTAAAAGTATTAAAACCGAAAGAAAAAGTGAAATGGAAGATTTGGTTGCTTATCTAGAAAAGTATGAGCGCTATACTGAATTAAAGGAAAATTTAGACAGTATTAATTTTATATTGAAGAGTGCAACTGATTCAATGTTTTCAATCAATTTAGAAAGTAGAAAAGCAATTATTGAATCTGAACTGAATAGTATTGGTGAAATATCTGAAAATGAATTTTCAAATTATATGAAAATTGACTATCATTATTTGTTTATGGCAATTCATTTTGAGACTGCTTCAAAGCTTCAACAATTGAAAAAAGAGCGTTATAAAGAACTTTATAATATAATTTTCATGAAAAATGAAGAACATGAAGATGAACAATTACAAATTCGTAAATTTAGAGATTTTATGTCAAATGAAAATAATCTAAAGTTGTTTTTAGAAATTTTCCCTGTAATAATATCAACTAACTTATCCTCTACATATCTAGGACCTACAGCACCTAACTTTGATATGGTAATGATAGATGAAGCAGGACAATGCAATATTATGAATTCTTTAATTCCTATTTCTAGAGGTAAACAATTATTACTAATTGGTGATCCACAACAACTTAATCCAGTTATTTTATTAGATAAATCTATTAATAAGAAATTAATGAAAAAATATAACATATCAGAAGAATATAATTATATTAGTAATTCTATTTATACTGCTTATACAAAAATAGATGTAGTTAATAAGGAAACTTTATTAAAATTTCATTATCGTTGCAATGAAAAAATTATTAATTTTTCTAATCAAAAATATTATCATAATAAACTTGTTGTAAAAAATAGTAACAAAGAATTAGCACCGCTTGAGTTTGTTGATACATCAAAAATTGATTTAGATGATGCAAATTATGATAAAAATACATCTGATTTAGAAGCAAGAATAATTTGTGAATACATAAAGAGAAATCCTGAAATGAATATTGCAGTTATTACTCCTTTTGTTCACCAAAAAGAATGCATAGAGTATTATTTGCAAAAAAATAAAATAGATGGCATACCAGTTGGAACTGTTCATTCATTTCAAGGTGATCAATGTGATACGGTCATTTTTTCAACTGCAATTACCAAAGGTACACATCAAAAAACATATGAATGGTTAAAGAATAATAGAGAACTTATCAATGTTGCTGTATCAAGAGCCAAAAATAAATTAATTGTTCTTGGCAGCAAAAAAATGGTTAATAACTTATCAAATGGTAATGATGATATGAAGGAGCTATTTGAATATGTAGAAACTAATGGTAAAATAAAGTTAACTGATGTAAGTCCGACATCTACAGCCCTAGGAACAAGACAAATAAGTACGGATAGTGAAAAAGAATTAACAAAAACTGTACAACATGTATTATCTGTAATTGATGAAACAGCAAGAGTAAAAAATGAGGTTGCAATTTGTACAATTTTCAAAAAAACTAACCTTAAATCAAAACTATATTACACAGGAAGATTCGATTTGGTGATAGTTGGTAGTGGCTTTGGTGAAGAAAAACCATTACTAGTAATTGAGAGTAATGGTCCCGAACATTATTTAGATGATAATGTAATAGCACATGATAATTTTAAAAAAGAAATTTGTAAGGAACACAATGTAGATTATATTGAAATTACAAGAGATTGTGTTAGAGATTATATTCCGATAAAGAAAATGATTATGTCAATAATTAAACCATCAAAATAAAATAGAAGTTGAAAAAATTGTTACCTTGATTAATTTTTAACTATCTAAAATATATCTAAAGTCTTTTAAAAGAACATTAGATATATTTAATTAATGATACAAATATTATAATAATATTGTGCGCAACTTTTAGTTGCGCTTTTTATAATTTTGATTGATAGACTTATGCGTGAATTAACATTAAAATGAAAATGAAGATAAAAAAACGATATAAAATTAATATTCTTATATATGAAAAAAATATTGAATAAAATAGTATGTTTTTTTGATGATTAAAATGCACGATTCAATTTAAAGAAGTATGTAACATACATTTAATATTAAAAAGAAAGAGGTGTTGAAAATGATTTTATTACATAAGTATCATTAAAATAAAGAAAGGATAATTGAAAAAATGTTGATGGTGATTAAAAATGATTAAAAAAATGTTTATAATTATATTTGTAGTTATTTTGGATTTATTCTCTATGTCGTTTTATTTAGATAAAGATGAAGATTTTTTCCCAAGTTTAGATTATGAGAATCTTTCATACAAAAAGGTATTATTAGATAACGATGATTTTTTTTATATTTCTGATGATTTTTTGCCGAATAGTTTTTATAATGTTTTGATAGATAGGAACGATTATTATGGTAAAACAACAAGTAATTTCTACTTACACATAGATTATAATAATAGTCGTTATACAAAAGAAATAAATTTAGAAAGTATAGATTTATCCTATAGTTGCATATCATATGAAAGTTTTCTATGTAATAATGAGTTGTTATGGCGTTTTAATCATATTAATTTTATTAATACAAATAAAAGAGTGAAAGAATTCAAAGAAAGTAGAACAAATTTTCTTAATACGAATACTGATACAGATGTGTTAATTGATTTTTATGAAGTTCCTTATTATTCTACAACTGAAAACGAGAAAAAAATTAATGACCCAATAATTGATATTGTACCTGAAGAATATTTTTATTCAGAGGGGGAAAAAATTTTTATTGGGAAAGAATATGGTTATTATATTAGAACTACATCTCCAGAGAACAAAAAGGTTGGTCAAGTATTCTCATCAATTGTTGCAATTTATGATATAGAAGTAGAACCTGCAATATTTGTGGGTGGTGCTAGTAAACCAGAGGGGGCAAAATATAATAGTTTTAATTCAGTATATTCTCTCTTTTCATTCAATCAAAAATTTTGTTGTTATTATGAAACTTATGAACGTTATACATTGAGCTATGAAATATGGGTTAATAATTATGGTTTTTCTGATAACTTAAATAAGATTGTTATTAATTCATCAAACAAATTTTTTAATAGTGCAGAATTAATGCCGTATAATTTTGATTATGTTATTTTTGGAAAGGATGAAACTGGAAAAATAATAAATGATATAGATTTATTTCAACCAAATGTATTATATGCTACTACATTTATACAAAAGCCTATAGATGTTCAAATAAGTATTTCTGATGTTTATAAAGTATTGCAAGTCCTAAGTTTATCTAATGCTACATTTAAGGCGATTGTGGATTCTTTAGAACCTACTATAAATGCTATTGACAAAATAATTGATTATTATGAGGAACAATTTGAATTAGAAAAACAAGAAAATATTGTAGATTCTATAATTCCAAATAGTGGTTCTTATGTTAGATTAGAAGAAGTTATTTCTAATTATTATTTAGAAAATTACAGTTTTTTACCTAGAATTTTAGAATTTTATCCTTTGATTTTACGAGCTGCAAATAGTCCGATTACTGAAGAGAGAAGTAGCATAGTTGGAACATCTAATCATGTTGACATTTATGACTTCTACAAAAAATATGGTGTGGTAGAGACATACAATAGCTTAGAAATTGAATTTAATAGTTTATCAAAAGATATTGGTAATTTTACTCAGGTTATTAGTTACAATTTTGAAATGAAAGTTCTTGGTGAAAATAAGAAATTTGAGTACAAGTATGAATACATACCTACAAGTTATATCTCAAAAGGTAATTGTGGTTATGACAACATTAATAATAATACAGTTTCATTAGAACAAAATGAACGTATCAAAGTTTATGAATTAAAATTTTTATCAGATGATACAATATATTTTGAACCAAATGTTAATGATAGTTTAGACTACAAAATAGAAATATATATTTATGATCAAATTGGTAATCAGGTTAATTTTAGAGTTAGTAATTTCATTGATAGTACATCTTTTTTAAAAGGAAAAACAAATGAAAAATATTATGTTTTTATTGTTAATAACTCCAATCTTACATGTAACATAACTTTAAGACATGTTGAGACTTTATATTCTACCACAAATCATTATATTACTCAAAAGAATATAACACCTGTTGTTAATAGAAATATGTTACTAATTTATGAAATTTCAACTAATTATTCGAAATTTATGATAAATACAACGGGTTATTATGATACATATATCTATTTGTTTAGAGATTCAGGACAGTTAGTTAGTTTTAATGATGATGCATTTTACAATCCTGATGATGATCCTTCAGATTATAATGCAGAAATAGTTTACGAGAATGAAATAAATTTCTACAAGGGAACACATTTGGTGATGATAGCCATAAATGCATATGGAAATACTATGGGAAGTCTAACTATCAATTTTGATTTATCAGCTTAATTTCTAAAAGTATAGAAAGAACTAATATTGAAGAAAGGAATGGCATTGAAGTGCCGGATTAAAAATGATAAAAAGAAAAATACCATTAATAGCTTTAATAGTAATTTTATTCGTTATACCAATTACAATTGGTGGTATCTTATTATTACAAAAAAGATGGGAATATGATAGAACGCATTTAGATATTGGTGAGACATATGAATATAATGGAGTTACATATAAAATAGAAAAATATGAAGATAGAAGATATTTTGATGAAACAGGATTACCAACAGGCATAACTGAATACAACTTGTATTTTGAAAAAATTAATAATACACTAGCAATAGAATATACATGGGCAAATAAAATAGTTGCGACAGTTATAGATATTAATTTAAAAAATGAAGATGAATTAATTATCGATTTAGGAGAAATAAAACATAATTGCGATGTTGTTTATATGCCAAAAGCTATGCTAGATAATGCTAAATTTAAAAAGTTAACTATTAATATTCTTACATATTTTGAAGAAGGATGTATGAATGGTAATCTTTATCTAGAAGAGATTTCTTCAAATAGTGGTTTTATGACAGCCCCTAGAACATTTATGAACTTAAAAAATTTGGTGACAATATATAGTGGTATGTCTAGTTATTATGAATGTAAAAACATTGGTCCTGATAGTTTTAATAATTGTTTAAAATTAAAATATGTAGATGTTATGTTTTTAACACCAGGAGCATTCCATAATTGTAATATAGAAAATTTTACAACTAATGGTAAAAATATTCCTACAAATAAACCAGGTGAAATATATTATTCTTATAATAGTGAGACCAATGAAGAAATATGTTCAGATGCATATTTATATAATAAAAATAATGGGCTTGATTATCACTATTACTTAGAGGATAATATGGTATTTCAATTTGGAAATTTAATTTATATAAATGATGATCAAAATAGAAGTACAATAGATTTTTATCCTCATCAAGAGATATCCGATTTTGGCGTTTTACCTAAACATACAAAATTAAATATAATAGGTAATAGTGATTATTATTACAATGAAGATTCAAATTTATTAAAAAACATTTCATATGAAAGTAATAACTACACTGTCTTGATTCGTTTAGGAAAGATAGAATATGGTGTTTTAGATGTTTCTAAATATGACGCTATTTCCTCATATGCTGGGTTAAATGTAAAGGCTAATACATTGATACTAGATAAAAATCAAGGATTATCAAATTATATATTCTACGATTGTGATATTGAGAATATTAATTACAAGCAAAATTATGAGCCTACTAACAATTATCTTAATATGGTTGTATTAAAATACAATAAAAATAAGCAAGATTTAAAAATGGATGTAAGGATTGGCTTCGTAACAAAGTAACTATAAATTATAAAATACCCCATAGGTTTAACTAAGTAAATTTGGAAAGACCTATGGGGTTTTATAAAGTAATTAGGAGATTGACTAGGTATAGATATAATTCATTAAACTAAGTATTAATTTTTAGTGGCATAGGAGAAGTTAGATTTTGGAAACTTATTATTTTTAGAATTAAATTTTAAACAAGTATATGGAGTTGGTTATTTAAAAATATTAAAAAATTGAAACGAAATAAGATAATGTATATTATGAAAAAGATGTTAACTTAATTTAACTAAAATATATCTTTTTCATAAGAACTAGCGATAATTTTAAAGATTTAATTATAATTTTATCTGTTTTTGTTGTAAATTTTTCATTAGAGCAAGTAAATTAAATGTAAAAGGAATGAGATAATATAGTTAGATAAAATATCATATAGCTGACCTTTAGAAAAAAGTAAAAGGCTTTATAGATAAAATGGATTGTTATTTGGTTTTAAATGTAATTTCACATAAAATTAAACACATTAAGTCTATATCATTTTTAATAGGAATGTATTTTTGTGAGATTTCTAAATAAGTAGCTATGAAATGTTTCTATTGTACTTGAAAGTGGTTATGTTAATGTGTTATCTTATATGTGTTATAACAAAAATATTTTTGTATGAATATAGTTTACTAAAAATTCTTGAACCAATTATACTTGTTATTTACTAAATTTCAAAAAACAAAATTTACAATTTGAAGAACTAGTAAAATAAAACTAGAAAAAGTGTTAAACTTAAGTTGAATTTTACAAAATATATTAACATTATGATTCTGTTTCAATGTAATAAATATTTGGATGATTATGAACTTATAAAATTTATAGGAAGGAGCAATAGTTAATTTAGTAATTTGTTTATTAAATTAATCAGAGTATTTTATGACAAAAAAAGGCAAAATTATTGTTTTTAGTTTATTTTTATTAATTATTATAATAGTAGTTGTAGGATATTTTTGTTTGAGAAATGTTGAAGTTGAAGATACAGTAGGTAAAGAACATTATCCAATAAATATTATTATGTAATATGAGATTAATTTATAGAAAATAGTATGCGCAACTTAAAGTTGCGCATTTTCAAATAATAATTGGTAGACTAAATTACAAAAAAATATAAAATTTAGGTTGAGGTGAAAAAATGCAGTTCAATGAGAAACTGGTTTATTTGAGAAAAAAGAATGGTATGACACAAGAAAATTTAGCATTTAAACTTGGTATTTCTAGACAGTCAGTTTCAAAATGGGAAAATGGTGAAACTGAACCAGAACTTAGTAAGTTAAAAGAGATTGCAAATATATTTAGTGTAAGTTTTAATTACTTATTAGATGATTCTTTTCAAGAAAATGATTTAAATGAACAATCAAATATAGAGGTTGTAAAAACAAAAGGAAAAGATGTAAACACAATAGTTCCAAATATTTTAATATTAAGTTTTTCTACTCTTACTTTTGTTTTAGTGTTGTTATGTATGTATTTTAGCGAGCGTGTTGAACGTAGGAGACGTATGATTATAGGATTTTTATTGGATAATTGGGAAATTGATGGCATTTTGCTTAAGATTATTATGATATCATCTATCATATTCATATTTATAGGATCATTCAATTTAATAAGAAATAGGAGAGATAATAATGAAAAGTTTAATAGCAATGATAGCAAGTAGTATTTTAGGAGTAACTAGTATTTATAATGTTGAAACAAACACAATAGATAATTCTAATGTTATTGTTTTAAATAATGAAGAATTTGTTTCGTTAAATGATAGAGTTACTCCTGATAATAGTGCAATTTTCTATATAAATGAAGATTTTGCAAAAAAAATTGATAATAGTGGCACTAGTTTGATTTCAGTAGAAAATAATAATTCTACCGTTGAGGAAGAGCTTATATTGGCGGGAAAATATAATTTTATTTTAAAAGATATAGAGTATGATGGGGAAATATATGGTACTTCATCATCAACACTAGAAACTATTAGTAATAAAATTAATTTTATAATGACTCAAATAAATGATGATTCTTATTTTGAAGGTAAAAAAGTAAGTAATAATAATTCTAGAATTGATGAAGGAGTTATTGTTGATTCTAATTGGAAGAAGATAGATGAACGTAGAATCGATATTGATTGTACAACTGATGGAGAACATTTTGGAGATGTATCGGAATGGAGAACTACTTTTAAGCTTACTGAATCTAGTGATGTATATTATGCTTTCATTAATGAAACATTTATAAAACCAAATCCGGATAAAACTGATTATAGGACAGATAGTTTAGTTTGTAAATTTAAACCAGATTCAAATTCACATGTTCAATTAAGAAATTATGGCCCTAAATTTAAAAATGAAGATGCTACTATTAGTTATAGTTTAAATGCTGGAACAAGTATATCTAGTATGATTAGTGTTTCTTATGTAACACTAGATGATGCCCCATGGGTATATGATAGAGGAAGTTTGACTGATAATTATGGAGAAGTATTTTTTGGGTATTTAAGCACTTTTGAAAATTCTGGGAAGTACTATGAATACAATATTTCACAAACATATCAAGCTTGTGTTTTCTTAACTAAAACAACAGCATCTTCAGGATCATTTGTTACTAGACAAGATAGAACAATCAGTATACAGCGTGATGGTTTTTGGTCAAATAAGTTAGCGCATTTTAATTTTGAATCTGAAGTTGTTGTTAATAATTAATGTTAATATTTTATTTACAAATATATTAATCAAGTAGATGCTATGGAGTGCTTGGCATCTACTTTTAATATTAAAAAATATAAATGTTTGAAATATAAAAATTTTAAATAATCAATATAAATTAGTACAGGAAATTTATTTGTGGGGGAATATATGGATTGTAAAGTTAAACATTTAGAGATTATTCAAGGCATTATAACTAGAATGGCACAAAACTCTTTTATGATTAAAGGATGGACTCTCTCTTTGATTATAGCTACATATGCATTTATTAGTAGTAATATTTTGTACATTACTTTAGTTTTATGTACTATTATTTTATTTTCATCATTAGATGCATATTATCTATATCTAGAAAAAGAGTATCGTTCTTTATATGATATTGTAAGGCTTAAGGATGAGGAACAAATTGATTTTTGTGTAAGAATAGATTATGAGAAAGGATGGGTAAAAAAATATTTTAAATGCCTACTTAATAAGACGATAGTATTATTTTATTTAGCTTTAATTATAGTAAATGTGGTTGTTTTTATATTAATTTAGAGGGGGGATAATAATGAGAATTTTTATTAGTTATCATAGGGCAGATCAAAAATATAGAGAAAAAATTGAGAAAATACTTAAATCAAATAATATTAGTTATTATGCTGTCCCCAAAAATTCTAACTTTGATGGTTCAAACCTCCAGCGTATGAAAATGGATTTTTCATAAAATCCATTCATAATATTAGAAGAAGATAGTATTATACTGAATTATTAGTGAGTTTGGTATAGTACTATCTTTTTTTGTTTTCCATACGTTGACTGTTCCGTTCCCGAACAGATTCTAAATTATCGTTTTAGATTATTTAGAGGATTATATTTAAAATTGTTTTCTTTAATTTCTTGGTTTGTAAAATCTATATACCTTTGAGTCATTTCTAGCTTAGTGTGACCTAATAATTCTTTTACGGTCTTAATATCAGCACCATTTCTAAGTAATTGGGTAGCAAAAAAATGTCTTATCTTGTGTGAACTTAAAACATCTATATTTAAATCACGTTTAAGTTTATACAAGAATGAAGTAATAGATTGCTTATCTATGTGGGTTGTCCCGGAAGCAAATAGAAAAGGATTTGTTTTTGAGTTATTATTCTCTATTTGTTTAATTATAAGTTCTTCGATTTGCTTGTTAAAGTAAATATACCTAGGCTTTCCTGATTTGGTTGTTGTTAGATATATAGACTTAGCTTGGAAGTTTATGTTCTTAACCTCTATGTTTATTAATTCGGTTCTCCTAATTCCCGTTCCAATTAAAAGAAGAAGTATTAGTTGATGAGATACTTTTAGATTTGGTAAATAATCATAAATCTTTTGTATATCATCTAACTTTACAGGAGTAATCTTAGCTTCCTGTTCTTTTAAGTTTTTATAAGAAACATTAGGCATAGTGATATAATTTCTTTCACTCATATACTTTAATATACCAACAAAAACTCCCATACGCTTATTGATAGTTATGTTCTTATTATTATTGAATTTTGAGTATTTAACAAAATTATCAATAGCTTCTTGGGTTAAATCCTTTGTCTCATATATATTCATGTTTCTAAAGAAACTGAAAACATAGCTCATATGGACTTTGTAGCTTTCTTTTGTCTCTGATCTTATCTCGTATTCTCGTAATTTTAAATACAAAGATAATAAAGGCTCAAAGTCCATAGATTTGATTTCTGTAGTTTCTTTTGTGAAAAGTGAGAGTATTTCTCTCATAGATAAGTTTTGGTCTAAAATATTCATAGTTTTCTCCTTTGTTAAATAATATTAAATATACATTACATAAGGACCTTATTTTAGACTTTTTAGTACAAACTATAATATTTACTTTGTCAGACAATATATGTAAAAGTTAATTATTTTCTTTTGATAAATCTTTTTTTAATAAGTCATCAATACTAACATTGTATATTTGACTTATTTTTAAAAGTGTATTTGCTCTTGGGTTATCAGTATTTAATAGAGATGTAATAGATTGTCTACTAATTCCAAGAATAGAAGCTAATTTATTTTGATTAATTTCAGTATTTTTAGTTAAATATTTTAGATTTTCTTTAAAAAACATATTCACCTCAATAAAAAAATGTAAAGTAATATCTTGACATTATATCACTGTTTGTTTAAAATTAATTATGTAAGGTTAATACTTTACATTAAGATAACAAAAAAACAGCATATAAAAATGCTTAATAAAAAAATATATAATTGTCTGACCATTTTCTATTATATCATACTTTATTAAGCTTTGTTGTTGTTTTTTTCCTAAAAACATGGAAGGGGAAACTCCATTGCAACCATATTTTACCCCTTCCTTCCCCCCTTAGTATTAAGAAAGGAAGTACATGCGTATGTCTACATTTGTTAATTCGGTAAAAATTGGTAGTCGATTTTTTATAGACATTTCCGATTTAAAGCTTTTGTGTTCTGACAGGATTACAAGCAATGGTAATCAGGAGTGTCAGGACTTTTTGTGTATTTTACCATTATTAGATTCTATTAGTAATGCAGTTAGATCTTCAGAAGATGAAGATCCATACGAAGATGGTGAAATCATTACTATTGAAATTGACAGAGAAAAAGTAGAAGGTATTTTTGAGGAATACTACAAAAATAAAAAGAAAAATGAGAAAGAGGTGGTAAAGGATGTTAAAAAATAATACCACCAAAGAACAATTAAACACTTTTGGCAAGTATATAATGGATCTCTTTAAATTTGCTAATACGGTAGTTAATTATAATGGAATTTATTACGACAAAGGCAAGTTTATAAT
>CALUXS010000011.1 GCA_944324805.1 uncultured Acholeplasmatales bacterium
ATTTAGTATATGAGGGTGTATTTAAAGAAATAGGTCTTTATGATGTTGTTATAAAAAGTGCAGAAACAGATAATTATCTTGCTAGTGAAGTGAAAGTGACTCTAGTAATTGTTGACGGAACAGCTATAAATGATAAAGAAGCTACATATGGTGATGCATTATCAAGTGTAAGTTTACCAACATTAGAATTTGCAACATGGAGATGGGAAAATCCAGATCAAGTAATTAAAGAAGTTGGTTCAATAACTATAAATCTAATTTTAGATTTTAATGATGAAAGTTTAGAAGATAAGACATTTGCAGTTAAATTTAATGTTTCAAAGAAACAACTAAATATAAATTCTTCTAATATTAACGTAGTTTATGATGCAAATGAGCATGAAATAACATATAGTATAGAAGGCTTAGTTGGAGATGATTTAGCACCAAAGGTAAATGTTGAGGTTGTTTCAGGTGCAGAAAATTTAGATAACTTGAAAGCAACTAAAGCAGGAACATATAAAGTAATATTAAGTATTTTAGAATCAGAGTTCTATTTAGGCTGTGAAAAAGAAGTAACAATGACTATTAATAAAGCTGATGTAAAATTAACAATAAATAATGAAGAAATTGGTAATGAAAAAGTATTTGAAACATATATATTATCTCAAGATACAACATTGACTTATAGTTATACACCAGCTATAGAAGGAATACTTGAAATAACAATTAATGAAAAAGATACAATACCAGCCGAATTAACTGGTGAAATAGTAGTTCCTACAACAATTTCAGGAGCATATGAATATGTATTTAGCACTACTGATGAAAATGTAAATTCAGTAACTTATGTAATAACATATAATGTGTACATTGCTAAAGTGTCAACAAACACAGATATGAATGCTGAAGGACAAGGATATGTAACATTAGATGATGCAATAATTAATTCGAAAGACGCATCAACAAAAACATATATTTACGTGTATGGTGATACTACAATAGGTACAGGTGAACAAGAAGAATTAACATTAGGACAAAATGTAGAATTATACTTACCACATGATAATAGAACCAAATATGAACAATATACAATAGAAAGTGATTTGGGTGATCCTGATACTCCAAACGGAATTTCTAGTAGTTTAACTAAATATAGAAGTGTTGAGTTAATCTATGGCACTAAATTAATTATAAATGGATGTTTAACTATTGGTTCTAATAGAGGAAAAGGAGGATACGGAAATCAAGCTATCCAAGGTGAAATTTCTAGTTCATACTCAGAATTAACAGTTAATGGAACTTTAGTTGTTGGAAATACAGGTAAAATATTCTGCCCAGGATATATTGTTGGAACAGGCAATATAGAGGTATTAAATGGAGGAGTTATATATGAACCTTTTGTAATCGAGGGATGGAAAGGTGGAAGTAGTGCTGCCGGTTCATATCAAGATGGTAAAATAATGCCATTTAATCAGTATTCTATGGATAATATTAGGGTAGAAACTAAAATAAATTATGGTGCTAAGTATATTGGTTATGCATCAATTTGGACTGGAAAGACTAAGTTTACCCCAAATCAATGGAATTCTGCTGAATATAAAATTATTGATGATGGAGCATTGATATCTATTGAAAATGAAGAATCATATATAATAAAAAAATGGGTACAATCGAATGGTATTTTTAAAACAGAATTATCACTTTTTGGTCAATTTCATGATAATCCAGGAATTTTAAAATTGGATTTAGGAATAATTAGTGTTGATATTAATACTGCAAATGTATTCTTCTCCTTACCTTATAATTTGAAATTTATATTAGAAAATGGAACTAAATTTACTTTAAATCATAATTATAAAATGCTTCCAGGCTCAGAAATTATTGTAAGAGACGGAGCAGAACTTGAAATTGTTTCATCAGGTCAATTAATAGTGTATAACGACTGGGTTGACTTGGGACTAAACAATGATGGTATATCATATGTTTATCCTGTTAAAGATAATCCTATATTTTTAATAGAAGGAAAATTAATCGTTTCTGGTTCATTTGCTGGAACTATCTCTATTAGTCAAAGTAAAAAAGCAGTTGTTGATTTTTCTTCAATGACAGATAGTAGTAAAGTTGAAATAAGTTCAGAAGAGGGTTATGGTGTAAATGAAGGATGGTTGCTTCCTAATTTTGTATTTAAACCAGGAGCAATAGAAACTGAAAAAGCAAACTATATTCTAGTTTCTGAAGATGGAACAGAAAATATAATTTTATTAGAAAAAGGGAAAAATTTTCTTCAATCTGGAAATAGTTTAGTGGCAACTTCATAGTTTAAAATATAAAAAAGGTGATGTGATTTTAAATCACACCACCTTTTTATATTGAAAATATTTATTTAGTTATTTCCATAAAATTAGATATATTTAATCCTAATTCTTTTGTAAAAGCTTCAACATCAGCTACATCTTGGTTCCAAAGATTTTCAGGGTTATGAGCATCAGCTCCGATAACGATTTTTAAATCTTTGTATTCTTTAGCAATTGTCCAAAATTCTTTTAAAGGATACAACCAATCACTGCCATTAACGCCATATTTACGTGAATTAGCTGGTCCATTAGCGTTTACTTCTAGGTAAACATTGTTTTTGATAGCTGCTTCAACAAGCATTCTAGTAACTTTTTCACAATGGCAATCGAATGTATGATTACCATTTTCATCTTTGTATTGAAAATAAAATAAGTCAGGATGAACTAGACAATTAAAAATTCCTGTTTCCATACCCTTTATTGCAATATTTGCATAATCGTAAATAGTTTTATAATTAACATCATCATAAGAATTTAACTCTTTACCATTTGATAGGAAATAGTGAATTCCTAGATTTAAATAATCAAGGTTAGCCTTTAAGCCAATGTAATATTCTTCATGACCAGGAATGAATTCTGTTTCTAGACCACGATATATTTTAATATCTTTACTATATTTTGAAATTGCATCATCTAAACTAGGAAGATATATCTCGTAGTATTCGTTTAATTTCATATTTCTATGAATCCAGTTATACATGTATTCCTCATGACTCATAAAATCTTCAGGAACTGGTGCGTGATCAGACATTCCGATTTCTTTAAAGCCTAATTCAATTGCTTTTTTTATGTAATCTTCAGGCATTCCAATTGCATGATTACATAATTTTGTATGTGTATGATAATTTGCTTTTAACATTTTATGACCTCAATTCTTTTCCCCTAAGGGAACTTATATTATACACTATTTTTTATATAAGTCAAAATTATTATAACATATTTAAAAATATAGTGTTGTAAATTATTTTTTACAATATAAAAGCCTATTCTAAGATAGGCTTTAAAAATTAAGCTAGTTTATTTTTTAATTCATCTAAATCAACTTTATTACCATGATCAGTAAAAGTTATTTTTAAATCATCATTTTCATAGCGAGGTAAAATATGTACATGGAAATGCTTTACTGTTTGTCCTGCTAACTCCCCATTGTTATTTAAAATATTGCAAGAACTAGCATTAAGTTTTGTAGTTATTTCTTTAGCTAACTTATGAACAACCTCTTGTAGATGTAAATATAAATCTAAAGGCATTGAGAAAATATCGTCATAGTGTTCTTTAGGTATAACTAAGGTATGACCGTATGTTGCTTGTGAAATATCTAAAATAGCAATTACCTTATCATCTTCATAAATTTTTTTACTAGGAATTTTTCCTTCATTAATTAAACAAAATACACAACTCATAATTATTCTCCTTTTTTTAAATTATAGGATATTTTTTTTATTAATGCAATTTTCTTTTAAGCAAAATAATTTGAGTTTAAAATAAATATGGTATAATATAGTCAAGGAGGAATAAATATGAAATTTTATTTTTGTAATACTTGTAAAAATGTTGTAGAAATGGTTGTAGATCATAAGGTTAAACCTTTTTGTTGTGGTCAACCAATGGTTGAATTAGTTGCTAATACTACTGATGCAGCAAAAGAAAAGCATGTACCAGTTGTTAGTGTTAATGGAAATGAAGTAGAAGTTGTAGTAGGAAGTGTTTTACATCCACAAACTGAAGCTCACTTAATTAATTTTATTGTTGTAGAAACTACAAATGGTGTTTATCGTAAGGATTTAACTCCAACAGATGAACCTAAAGCAAGTTTTTCTTTAAAGGCTGATGAGAAAGTTGTTGCAGCATATGCTTATTGTAATCTTCATGGTCTTTGGAAAGCAACTTTATAATTTTTAGGTTGAAAATGTACCATTTTTATGGTACATTTTTTGCGAGAGAGGATGATTAATGTATGAAAGGCTATATTCACTCATTTGAAAGCTTTGGAACTGTAGATGGCCCTGGTATTAGATATGTAATATTTTTAAAAGGATGTCCTTTACGTTGTAAATATTGTCATAACCCTGATACATGGACAAGAGAAAATGCCAAAGAGTATGAGGTAGATGAAATAGTTAAGGAAGCACTTCGTTATCGTGGTTATTTTGGAGATAAAGGCGGAATTACATTGACTGGTGGAGAACCATTATTGCAATTTGATTTTGCTTTAGAGCTATTTAAAAAATTTAAAGAGAATAATGTAAATACAGCATGTGATACATCTGGATATATGTTTAATCCAAATGATCCTGAAAACGTTAAAAAACACGAAGAGTTAATTAAATATGTAGATTTATTTTTATTAGATATAAAACATATTAATAATGAAGAACATCAAAAATTAACAAGAGTAAGAAATGAAAATATTTTAGCATTTGCCAAATTCTTGAGTGATCATGGTAAGAAAATTTGGATTCGTCATGTTTTAGTTCCGGGTATTACCTTGAATGATAAATATTTAGTAGAATTAAAGGAATTTATTGATACATTAAAGACAGTAGAGAAAATTGAAGTATTACCATATCATACAATGGGAGTAGTTAAATACAAAAATTTAGGTATTCCTTATCCGTTAGAGGGAGTAAATCCACCATCTAAAGAGGAAGTAATTCATGCTAAGAAAATATTAGGAGTTATTAAAGATGAAACTAAATAAAGAAAATTATAAAGAAGTTTTAAAAGGTATAAGTGTAGTTGAGGTTTCTGGAGAAAGCTGTGCTAATTGTTTAACGCTAATGCCTATCCTAGCTAGACTTGTAGGTAATAGAAATGATTGTACACTTCACCATTTAGAGGTTGATGAAACAACACTACCTATTTGTGAAGAATTTGGTGTAGAGGCAGTTCCTACAATTCTTATTATGAAGGATGATAAGGTTGTAAGTAAATGTCGTGGCTATCAGCCAGAAGAAATACTAGAAATTTGGTTAGATTCAAAAATTGAAGAAATAAAATAACAAAAGGCTTTTAAAGTAAATTATTACCTACTTTAAAAGCCTTTTATATTTGGGCATTAAGCATTACAACATTCTTTAAATATTCAAAGAACATATTATATTTAGTTTTTTCTAGCAAATTTGGATATGTCATTATTAATAATAAATGGTCATCAATATTTTTATGATATGAAGGATGATAGTGAATGTATTTATTTTCTATAAAACCAACACTTTCATAGAATAATTTTCTTTTATAATCAATTGGATTTTTTAAAGGATCAATTTCTAAAATTATAGTTTTACCTTTTTCTTTTAATAAATTAAGACACTTTCTACCATAGCCAAGATTTCTTTTTTCTTCTAAAATGGCTAAATGCTCAATATAAATAAAATCATTAGTTTCCCAATATAAAACTAAACCTACAAAAGAATTTTCAACATAAATTAAAGAAAATCTATAATCTTCATTATTCAATATTTCTAATTGGGATTTTTCAATTCTTTGTTCGTGAAAGGGAAAACTCTTTTTATAAAGATTTATTGCCTCTAAATAATTTTTATCTTTGCAATTTTTTACTCTTACTAATTCCATCTTATCTCCTCAAATAGACATTTAAGAATGTCATTGTTGTTCTATTGTAAAAAATTATAAGCTAAAATGATGTTGTAAACAAGGAGGAAAATAAGAATGAATACAGATAGAATTTATGCATTATCAATTGTGAACGAATATTCAAAAAAGGAGGATTCAAAGGTTGTTCAACTAAAGAAGTTAGATTCTAAAGTGAAAACAGCACCATTAGTATTAGCAATTAGCTTAGGAATTGTTTTTACGCTTATATTAGGTACAGGAATGTGTTTTTGTATGGGAGTGTTAATTGAAGGAAATATAGCATTTATTATTGGTATAATATTAGGTATAATAGGAATAGTAGGATGTAGTTTTAATTACTTTATTTATCGTAAATATTTAGCCTTTAATAAAGCTAAATATGCAGGAGATATTATTGAAATAGCTAAAGAGATAGCTAATAAGGAGGATTGATTTTAATGAGCAGTACTTACAATAAGCATGAAAGCAAATATTTTAATACTGCTCAATTAATGGATGAAGCCTTATTAAAGCTTTTAGAAGAAAAAGAGTATGATTATATTACTATAAGTGAGCTTTGTAAAAAAGCTGGGGTTAATAGATCTACATTTTACCTTCATTATAGGGGAATGGATGATTTATTAAAAGAAACTCTCATTTATTCAAATGAAAAATTTAATAATTATTTTAAAAAACTATCATTACCTGACTTAAGAAATGCTATGAAAGAAAAATTGATTTTTATATGTCCTGAATATTTAATTCCATATTTAAATTATATAAAGAACAATAAAAAATTATTTTTAATTGCTAAGTCAAAACCCGAACTTTTCAACGTGAACATTTCGACTAATGAAGCTGAAAAAAATGTGATTTTTCCTATTTTAGAGCGTTTTAATGTTCCTAAAAATGAGATGAAGTTTACAGCTGTATTTTATATGAAGGGTGTAGAAGCAGTTGTTTTAGAATGGGTAAAAAATGATTGTAAGGAAAGTATAGAATATATAACTAATTTAATAATAAAATTTGTTGTAACAAAAGATTAAATATTTTCTATTAATAATAAAAAACCGATTTAAGTTAGTATTGCTTAAATCGGTTTTTTTAGTTTTAAAATTTTTTACCAAATTGCATCGGCAAGATTTGGATAATCAATAAATTGATTTCTATTTCCTTGGTATTCGTAAATTCTATTATTTCTTTGAATCTCGAATGCATCTACTGGGTCTAATTCATTCCATTCTAGTAAGATTGAAAGTTTACCCATTGACATGTCATCTAATGTATTTAAATTATCATCTAGGTGTAATTCTAAATACATTGTTGCCATATAGAATAGTATTCTAGCTACATCTCCTCTATGATCTCCACTATAATTAAAGGGATAAGTATTACGATAAATTAGAATTTAACAGACCACAGGTTTCCATGCAAAAGGAAGTAAATCTTTTGCTTTTACTTTAATGAGATTACCGTTTTCATCATTAACAATGACCTTAATATCCGGGCAATATTCAAGTAGCATTTGTCGACAATTGCCACATGGCGAGATTACACAATTAAGGTGTTTTTCATGAACAGCAACTATTGTATCAAATTCTCGTTCTCCATTTGATATTGCAATACCTATAGTAATGTATTCTGCACAGGAACCATGAATACCATCACAATTTACACCTTTATATATATTCCCATTCTTACATAAAACGGTACAACCGACAGTATGATTGTATATTCCGTCGTCAAAATTTTCCGCTAACACCTCTAAACCCAATTTAATTAATTTTTTGTCAGTATCTGTAATTGGATATCTCTCCATTTTTTAATCTCCTCATCAAATTCTGATTTTTGTTCTAAACTAAAAACTCTTTTTATCAATTATTTTTTGTATTGTAATGTAAATAGATTATATCACAAATAATGTGATTTTTTTACTATATAACAACTTTTGCTAAAAACATTCGACTTTTAACGATTTCGTTATATTTCTTTGATACTCATCTTGGTATTGAACTTTAAATTCAGCTTAAATTTTTGCAATAAAAAAGGCTTGATATCATAATTTTACTATATCAAGCCGTGTAATCTAATATGGTGTGGGTAGTGGGATTTGAACCCGCATGAAATGTTCACTACCGTCTGAAGATAGCGCGTCTACCAATTTCGCCATACCCACATAAAATAGCTAATTGAATTAGCTATTTATAGTTGAAATATATGTTATTGTTTTTGAAACTAACCCGAGCTTTAGCTCCGCATTTTATTGGCATTGAAGGGGCAATGTGTCCTAAATCTATATCAAATAAAATAGGAGTATTTAATTCCTTTAAAATATCTATTACAGCATTATATTTATTTACGCCCATTATCTCTATATCACCACATAATGGTCTTCCGAATAAGAAGGCTATACTTGTATCAAACCATCCTGCCTCTTTTAATTCAAATAATGCTCTTCTAATTTGTAAAGGATTTAAATCACATGCTTCTAAAAACCAAATAATTTCTTTGTCTTTAATAAAATTTTTCACATTATCATATTTAGTTCCACATAAATTTACTAAAACATCTAAGCATCCACCTAATAATATACCAGTAAATGGCTTTTGATAGTTAAAAGGAGTAATTACTTTAGGTTCAGTTAGGTTTAAAGCACATAAAGGATTTTTTTCTTTATTAAAGCTTTCTTTTTCATATTTCTTATATCCTTTAAAGTTTTTTTCTCCTTGTATCATTCTTAAGGCATCACGATTATCTAAAATATTTCTTTTTGGATAAAAACTTGGAAAGTTTGGTCCATAAATAGTTACTAAATTACATAATGTAGTTAGTGTGAATGTTAAGTTCGTATTATCAGAAAAACCCATAAACCATTTTGGAGGAAGTGTTTTAATTTCTTCAAAGTTAATGAATGGTAAAATTTCATTCATTAATTCTCCACCACCAACTGAAATTATGATATCACTATTAGATTTATAGGCTTTCATAAATTCATTTGCTCTATTTTCAGGAGTATTTGAACTTACAATTCCGTCATTTTTAAAAATATTTTCTCCTTCAAATATAATATGTCCATTATGTTTAAATTTTTTTATTGCCTCAATTAATCTAGTTTTATAAGGCTCTGTTGTACAACCAAAACTTGGGGCAATTAGGTCAATTGTCATATTTGCAGTAATTTTCTTTGGTTCTTGCATAAAATTCACTCTCTTGTATTTTTTGTGTTTATTATATCATAAAATATGGTATAATGGTAAAGGAAGAAAGGATTATTTACTAAATTTTATAGTAAATGGTGTTTTATGAATATATTTAAGAAGAAAAAACCTGTAGACCCTTTAGCCTTTGTTGGTTTTTTAGATTCAAAACCATTTCATTATTTCAATGAGGGGCTTTTATACGCTAAAAACAGAATAGTAAAAAAGACAAGTAGCTATGTAATTTTTACTAGAAATTATAATGGTGTATTATTTAAATTTACTTTGGTTAATGATTTTCCTAATTTTAATATCTTAGAGACAACAATTAAGTGTTTAGAAGAAGAAAATTTGTTATCTGAAGAAGAAAAAGATACTAGCAAGAGTGTTAATCTATATGTTATTGATGATTATTCTGATGATGCTAAAAAATTTGCTAAGGAAAATACTTTTTTAGCTAAAAAAGGCTATCAACAAATATTATTATATAACAAAGATGAAGTTAGACTTGATTATTTTTCACCATTGCCTGAATTTGATTTTGAACTAATGAAATTTTATAGGACAGCAGTGTTTTTTGATTTAGCATGTCATGATCAGGAGGATTACTAATGAAAATGTTAAAGAAGTGGCAGCTATGGACTATTTTTTTAGTTACAATAATAGTTGCTGTTTTACTTATTTGGTGGAATTTATATGCTACTAATAGAACAATCGTAACAATTCTTTTAGTTATTGATTTTTTAATTATGACCTTTGCACTACAAATGGCAATTGCATCGACTTTTAAATATAAGCCTAAACCAAAACATTATAAAAAAGCTAATCATCCATTTGATGTTGATAATTTTGCAGATAAGCTTATTAAAAATGGTTATACGCAAAAGAGTACACGTTTTGGCTTTGGTTTTATGAAGATAATTGGCAAAACGGCATATAAAATTGTTTGTATTACAGATGCAAATGAATATTTGAAGCCAGCAGAAGAGTTAACAGAAGAAGAAAATAAAAAGCAAAAGGCTGAAACACCTGGCTTAAGTAAATGTACAAGATTTGTTGGTTTTGAGGTCTTTTTAGACCATAATCAAAAAGTTCTTGAAAGACTACCTGATTTTTCATTTCAAGGTAAAAATATTTTTTATGAAGGCTTTTATTATGATGGAGATACAAAAAATTTAGTTGAGGTCAATGTGATAAAGCCTGATGAGGAATTTAGGGCAGCAGTAGAAACATTACGTAAAGACTTAGGAGTTGAGCTAGATGTGGATAAGTAAAAAGCCTCATTTTGGTCAAGCAGTTAGAGTTAAAAGAGGCTTTTATGATCACTATGGTATTTATGCAGATGATAAAACTGTTATTCATTTTAGTGCGCTAGATGATGATGGATTACTTCATCCTGAAAAGGTAAAAGTAATTGTTACTGATTTTAATACCTTTTTAAAAGGAGATAGTTATGAGGTATTAGAATATGATGAAACTAATAAGCCAATAAGAAATGAAATGGAAATTGTCAGTTATGCATTAAGTATGGTAGGAACTGGTGGATATAATCTATTCACTAACAATTGTGAGCATTTTGTAAATGATTGTCTTTATGGAAAAAAGACGTCATCACAAATTGATTCAATAAAAATGTTATTTGGAGGAAAGTAGGAAAAAGATATGTATTTTGGTGTTGATATTGGAGGAACTTCAATAAAGGTTGGTGCGTTTAATTCTGGTAAACTTGTTGAAAAATGGTCTATTAAGTTAGATTTTAAAACGGCAGAGGAATTAGTAGATGCCATTTATAATTCTATAATTTCACGTTATGATTCAATTGGTGGGATTGGAATTGGTTGTCCTGGCTTTATTATTGATAATTTTATTTCCTCTTCTGCAAACATTCACTTTTTAAATCAAACAAATTTAGTAACATTGTTTCATTTAAAAACTAATGCAAAAATCAGATTAGTAAATGATGCAAACGCAGCTGCTTTAGGCGAAGCCTTTTTCTGTGGCTACAAGAATTTACTTTTTGTAACCTTAGGAACAGGTGTAGGTGGCGGTTTAGTAATTAATGGTAATATTCTAGAAGGCGCTCATGGAGCAGGAATGGAGCTTGGTCATTTACACAACGATGATGTTTATAATTTCACTTGTGGCTGTGGTAAAAAGGGTTGTGTTGAGACATTATCTTCAGCAACAGGACTTGTTAATATTGCCAAATCTTTAGTTGGTAAATATAAAACAAGTGTTAAAGAACCATTTAATGCTAAACGTATTTTCGATGGTGCAAAAGAGAATGATGAGTTGGCAACTAAGGCAGTAGAAATATTCAGCGATTATTTAGGAAAGGCGCTTGCAAATGCATGTATTTTAGTTGATCCAGGTATTGTTATGCTTGGTGGCGGAGTTAGTAATGCAGGTGAATTCTTACTTGTAAGAGTTCAAGAGGCATTCAAAAAATATGCTCTACCTATAATACAAGATACTAAAATAATATTAGCTGCTCTAGGTGATGAAGCAGGTATGTATGGTGCATATTATTTAGTAGCAAATAAAGAAGACTAATTTATGAAGCCTATTGTAAAAAATTATAAACCTGAGATTATTACATGTCCAATATGTGGAAATAAACTAAGCTATTCTTATGCTATTTCTGCAAAGACAATAAGTTTTTCTGGTGGTAAGCATTTTTTTGTAAGAAATTTGGCTTATAAATGCAAATTATGTAATAATCAAACCTATGTATCAGCAACTGCCTCTAAGTTTGCTTTAACGGGATGTCGTTATTCGATGAAGGTATTGTTTATAATATATTATTATAAGTGTCAAAAGTATTCACGTGAACAAATTTGTGATTTACTAGCTGATAATGATATTATTATTTCTGAACGTAATGTTGATATTCTTTATAAGAAATTTTTAGCTTATTTAAGTAAGGATTATTTACTAGAATTAGATAAGCATTATAATGATATGCTTATTAAATTTAAGCAAATTAGGCTTTCGATTGATTTAGTTAGCTATAATAAAAGAAGATTAGTTATAATAAGAGATAATTTTTCTCAGGAAATAATTGGCTTTTATGTTTTTGATTCTATTAATGATCCAAAGTTAAAAGAAACATTAGGACATTTTTTAAATAAAAATTTACTTATTACGCATATTATATCAATACGTAAAGATGATACATTTATACCATTATTAAAGGAATTAGCCCCAATTAAAACTAAGTTTTCAGTATTTTTAAAAATATAAAATAGGAGTGTGAAAGTAAAAATGAATGAAATGGAAAAATTTGTAATAGATGAAATTGACAAAAAGATTTTAAATATTATACAAGAAAATGGAGATATTTCTAATTTAGACTTATCACGAAAGGTTGGACTTGCTCCTTCATCTTGTTTATTGAGAGTAAAAAATTTAAAGGAACATGGATTAATAAAAAAGACTGTTACAATAGTTAATGAAAAGGCGTTAGGTTATCAGGTTATGGCTTTTTTACATATAAGCTTAAAGGCTTTAACAAAAGAGGTTGTTGATGAATTTGTAAAGCAAGTTACAGCTTTACCTCAAGTTGTTGAATGCTATATGACAACTGGTGCTGGTGCTTTTTTAATCAAGGTAATTGCAAAGGATTTACAAGGATATCGTGATTTTATTCTTGGTACATTACTTTCAATTCCATCTGTTGGCAATGTTGAGACTTCATTAGTAATTGGAGTAGAAAAAGATACAACAGTTATACCAATTAATTAATTCAAGAGTCCTTTTTAGAGGACTCTTTTTTTGGGAGGATTTATGGAAAGACTAGGATACTTATGGCGTTGGAGTAAGAAATACGCGTTAATAATTATTTTTATCATTATTTTAAATTTTGTTTTACAATGGTTATATTCCTATATTTCTCTTTTTGTTCAAGTAGCATTTGATGTGCTAGGAAAAGAAAGTGGAAATATTAATTTGCCAAACTTCTTACTAGACTTTTTTTATAGCTTTAAAGAACCTATAAAAATAATAATTGTAATAGCAATAGCAATGATTTTACTACAAGCAAGTAGATCATTTATGCGTTTTTTAGATGGATACATAAGAGGTAAGACAACAGAAAACATTGGTTATGATATGAGAGTTACAATGTATAATCATATAGGTGACTTATCATATAGTTATCATAATCAAAGTGATATAGGAGATTTGATTCAAAGATGTACATCAGATATAGACACATCATCTTCATTTATTTCAAGTCAATTTCCAGAGTTAATAAATATTTTTGTTACTATTGGTATAGGCGCATATCAGGTAGGGAAAATAAATATAACTTTAATGCTTGTTAGTCTAGCATCAATACCACTTCTTGGAATATCATCAATAATTTGGTTTAATTATGTTAACAAAAAGTTTTTAGAGGTTGAGCACGCAGAAAGTAAAATGACTACAATCGTACAAGAAAATGTAAATGGTGCTAGAGTAGTAAGAGCCTTCGCTAATGAAAAATATGAATTTGAAAAAATGGATGCAGCAAATAAGGAATTTGCAAGACGTGATATGGCCTTAGCTAAAAAAGAGGCTTTATATTGGGGTTTTTCAGACTTTGTAGTTGTTTTCCAATATGCTTTAACTATATCAATTAGTATTTATTTAGCATATAAGAATGAGGTTAATTCAGCAGATATTGTGGCATGTTTATTGCTTTTAGGAATGTTAGTTTGGCCAATTCGTGGCTTAGGAAGAATTATTTCTAATTTTGGTAAAACATTAGTTGCAGTAAATAGAATGGAAGAAATATTAAAGGAAAAATCTGAATATGAGGATAATGGTAGTCTAGAACCTGTAATTAATGGAAATATTACTTTTAAAAATGTTTATTTTCATTTTGATGATACTAATAATCACCTTCTTAATAATATTTCGTTTAATATTAAAGCTGGAGAAACAATCGCAATTGTTGGAAAAACCGGAAGCGGAAAAACAACTATTTGTAATTTGTTAACTAGGTTTTTGAATAACACAGCAGGAGATATTTATATTGATGATACTAATATCAAGGATATTGAAAAACATTATTTAAGAAGACAAATTAGAATGGTTTTACAAGATCCTTTCTTGTTTTCAAAGACAGTATATGAGAATATTAGTATAATTAATGATTCATACTCAAATTTAGAAGTAAAAAGAGCAGCTAAGCTTGCTCATATTGATGCAGAAATAGAAAAGTTTGAACATGGATACGAAACAATTGTTGGTGAAAAAGGAACAACATTATCCGGTGGTCAAAAGCAAAGAATAGCTATCGCACGAATGCTAGTAGATGATTCACCAATTATTATATTTGATGATTCCTTATCAGCTCTTGATACTAAGACAGATTATTTAATTAGAGAGGCTTTGAAGAACAAAAACAAAAGAACTATGATTATTATTACTCACCGTACAACAACAGCTAAGGAAGCTGATAGAATTATGGTTTTAAATAACGGAACAATTGAGGCCTTTGATACACATGAAAATTTAATAAAAAAAGATGGATTATATAAGGAATTATGGGAAATTCAGGGTAATTTAGAAGCTGAATTTAAAGATATTTTAGAAAAGGAGGAACGCTAATATGTACGAAGAAGCAGAAGAACTTGATTATTCAAATAGTGATGTTAAGCCTTGGAGAAAAATATTTACCATTGTTTTAAGAGAAAAAAAGAGTGCTATAATGATGCTTATCTCAGTTATTCTATTAGCTTGTGCAGATTTGGCATATCCTCTTTTTAATCAATATGCCATTGAAAAGTTTATAGAAGATAGAATTTTTGACACGGTGACATATTTTATTATTATGTATGTAGCATTTGCAATATTTTATGGTTTGATTGTATCTTCATTTTTGTATTTTGCAAATAAGATCCAGGTATTTACAGCCTATGAACTAAGAAAAGAGGCTTTCCATAAACTTCAGGAACTGCCTTTTAGCTACTTTGATCAAACTCCACAAGGTTGGATTATGGCTCGTGTTACAAGTGATTCTAGAAAGCTTTCAATAATCCTTTCCTGGGGCTTTATTGATTTCTTTTGGGGCTTTTTAACAATGATTGGCATTTTAATTATTCTTTTAGTTAAAAATCCTTTATTAGCATTAATAATAGTAGCTATTTTACCATTATTACTAGCCTTTTCTATTTTTATGCGTAGAATTATCTTGAAGCATTATCGTAGTGCAAGAAAGATAAATTCAGAAATTACCGCAGCTTATAATGAAGGCTTTTTAGGTAGTAAAACAATAAAGAGTTTAGTTATAGAAGAAAAAACAAGAAAAGCTTTTGATGATAAAGCTAGAAAGTATCGTAAAAGTGCTATTAGAGCTGCTATGTTTTCAGCGCTTTTTGGTCCGGTAATTTTTATAATCGGATATACAGGTGTTGCTTTAACGCTATTTGAAGGCGGAAATATGGTATTAGGTGGAACACTTTTAGTGTCAGAACTATACCTTTTCATTGATTATACTATCAAGTTTTTTGATCCAGTAATTAGTATTTCTAGAGTACTTGGTGATTTCCAACAAGCACAAGCTTCCGCTGAAAGAATTGTTTCATTAATTGAGTATGAGCCAGAAATAAAAGACACTGAAGAAGTAATTGATAAATATGGTACAATTTTTGAGCCAAAAAGAGAAAATTTTGAACCATTAATAGGTGATATTGAATTCAAAAATGTTTCCTTTAAATATGCAATTGGTGAAATGGTTTTAAAGGATTTTAATCTTAAGATCAAGGCAGGAACTAATGTGGCCTTAGTTGGTCATACAGGCTCAGGCAAATCAACTATCGTAAATTTGATATGCCGCTTCTATGAACCAACAACAGGAGAGATACTAATTGATGGTAAAAACTATAAGGAACGTTCAATAGGATGGTTACATGAAAATTTAGGATATGTTCTACAAAGCCCACAATTGTTTAGTGGAACTATCTTTGATAACGTTAGATATGGTAAGTTAGATGCGACTATTGAGGATGTGAAAAAAGCTTGCGAGATAGTTCATGCTGATGAATTTATTAATAAGCTAGATGATAATTATTATACGGATATTGGTGAAGGAGGCTCTAAACTAAGCTTAGGTGAAAAGCAATTATTATCATTTGCGAGAGCTTTAATTGCTGATCCTAAAATATTAGTTTTAGATGAGGCAACTTCATCAATTGATACTAAAACAGAAAATTTAATTCAAGATGCTATTACTAAAGTGTTAAAGGGTAGAACAAGTTTTATGATTGCTCACCGCTTATCTACAGTAGTAAATGCTGACTTAATTTTAGTAATGAAAGATGGAAAAATAATTGAATCAGGCAAACACCATGATTTATTATTGAACAAAGGATATTATTTTGAATTATATAAGACACAGTTTATGAAAGAAGCAACAAATAAGCTTATTAACTAAAGGGGATTTAATCCCCTTTTTCTTTTATATAACAAAAAAAGGACTTCTATGAGTCCTTTAAGTTCGATTTTGGAGCCACAGATGGGAATCGAACCCACATCATCTGAATGGCAATCAGATGTACTAGCCATTGTACTACTGCGGCGTGCGTGTATTATTATAGCATAATTATTTATAAATGCAAGAGGGAAAATTAAAAAAATGTTTTTTTATTTTAAAATGTTTATGAATAGATAATATTTTAAAAATGAAAGAACTAAAATACTATAAATTTATAGTCTAAGGATGTATAATAATAAACTAAAGTGAGGTAATAGTATGTATCAATCTAAATTAAACTTAAAAGAGACTGAAATTGCAATAAAAAAGGTAAAAGATACTTTTGAAGCCTATTTAGCAAGCAGCTTACAGCTTATGAGAGTATCAGCCCCACTTTTTGTTTTATCAAAATCAGGTCTAAATGATAATTTAAACGGAGTAGAAAAACCAGTATCTTTCGTAGCTAAAGGAATTAGTGATTCTGAGATTGAAATTGTCCATTCTTTAGCAAAATGGAAGCGTATGGCTTTAGCACATTATGGATTTTCGGTAGGAGAAGGTCTTTATACTGATATGAATGCCATTAGGAAGGATGAGAATGTTGATCATCTACATTCAATTTATGTCGATCAGTGGGATTGGGAAAAAATAATTACAGAAGATGAAAGAGATAGATTGTATCTAGAACTTATTGTTAGAACTATTGTTCATGCACTTTATTTAACTCAAGAGGAGCTTTTAAAGGATTTTCCTAACCTAGATAGATATGTTTTTGATGATGTTTTCTTTATAACAACAAAAGAATTAGAAAAACTATATCCTAATTTAACACCAAAGGAAAGGGAACACCAAATTGCTAGAGTCCATAATATTGTTTTTATAATTGGAATAGGGTGGCCTTTAGCTAATGGTAAGCCACACGATGGTAGAAGTCCGGATTATGATGACTGGAATTTAAATGGTGATTTACTAGTTTATCATCCTTACCTAGATGAAGCAATTGAGATTAGTAGCATGGGAATTAGAGTAGATTCAAAGAGCTTAATTGAGCAACTTCGCTACAAGGATATGACAGAAAGGCTAGAATATAATTATCATCAACTAATTATGTCAAAACGTTTGCCACTTACTATAGGTGGTGGTATTGGACAATCACGTATCTGTATGTTACTTTTAAATAAGATTCATATAGGTGAGGTTCAAGCATCTCTATGGTCTAGTGAAGAAATAAAAAAATGTAAGGAAAAAAATATTAATTTATTGTAGGTGATTTTTATGAATTATGAATTAAGAAGAAAAAAATTATTTGAGGAAATGGAAGAAAATAGTATTTTTGTTTTCTTTGCTAAAAGACCTAGTGAGGATGCTAAAAGATATGATATAGATCGTAATTTCTTCTATTTGACAGGAATTGCAGAATTTGATGACGTATTAGTTTTAATAAAGAAAAATGGTAAATGTAAGGAAAAACTATATATTCATCCTATTGATTTAGCTCAAGAAAAATGGACAGGAGAAACTATTCGTAAAGAAGAAGCTAAAAAGGTAGCTCAAATTGAAGAGGTCGGATTAATAACAGATTATTTTAGTGATATATTGAAAGAATTAGATTATGATACTAAATTGTATTTATTATCTAAAGAAGATGATACTAAGGATTATTCATATGAAGACTATTTTGGTCGTACAATTTTAAGTAAAAAACTAGTAACTATCGTAAATGGTAATAGTTTATTGAAACGTTTAAGAAGTGTAAAGGATGAAGAAGAAGCATCTTTAATAAGAAAGGCAAACATTATTACAAACGAAGGCTTAAATGCTATTTTAGACAATTTAAAGCCAGGTTTAATGGAATATCAAATTGAATCATTTTTTGATCAAGCAATTAAATTTAATGGAGCTACAGGTTATTCATTTCCAACTATAGCAGCTTCAGGAATAAATGGAACTTGCTTGCACTACAGTGAAAATAAAGACGTTCTAAAGGATGGAGATTTGATATTATTTGATTTAGGAGCTTCATACAAAACATATTGTGCAGATGTTTCAAGAACATATCCTGTAAATGGAAAATTTAGCGATAGACAAAAGCTTGTTTATGAAATAGTTTTAAATGGTCAAAAATTAATCGAAAGAACAGTAAGACCTGGATATACAACTAGAGAATTAAATCAAATATTAATTGATTATTTTGCCGTTGAATTAAAGAAAATTGGATTAATTAAAGATAGGAGCGAGGTTTCTAAATATTATTTCCATGGTGTTAGTCATCATTTAGGTATGGATTGTCATGATTTTTGCCTATATGAAAAATTAAAAGCAGGTGCGATTATTTCTAATGAGCCTGGACTTTACATTCCTGAGTGGAATATTGGAATTCGTATAGAAGATGATTTATTTATAACAGAAGATGGGTGTATAAATTTATCAGCAGGAATTATAAAAGAAGTTAAAGATATTGAAGAGTATATGGCAAAAAGAGGTACAAAATGTTAAGCTTTAAAAATGATTATAGTGAGGGCTGTGCAAACGAGGTATTAGAGGCTCTAATAAAGACAAACGATTTAAAAACTGTTGGTTATGGTGAGGATGAATATACTAAACAAGCTGAAAATCTAGTTAAAAGCTTAGTTGCTGATGAGAATGTTGACATATATTTTTTAGTTGGCGGAACTCAAACGAATTTAACAGTTATTAGCACCTTAAAGCCATATGAGGCAGTAATAAGTTGTGATACAGGGCATATAAATGTACATGAAACAGGAGCGATTGAAGCTACAGGACATAAGGTAATTGCAGTAAAAAATAATAATGCAAAATTAACTCCAGAGGCAATAGAAGCTGTAATTAAGTCTCATACAGATTATCATATGGTTTTACCAAAGATGGTATATATCTCGAATTCAACTGAATATGGTACTATCTATACAAAAAAGGAATTAGAGGATTTAAGAGCCATTTGTGATAAATATAATTTATATCTATTTATGGATGGAGCTCGTTTAGGCTCAGCTTTAATGTCTAAAGATAATGATCTTACTTTAATAGATATAAATAGATTATGCGATGTATTTTACATTGGTGGTACTAAAAATGGGGCCTTGTTTGGTGAGGCAGTTGTAATTAGAAATAATGAATTAAAGCCTTATTTTAAATACTTAATTAAGCAAAACGGAGCTTTACTTGCTAAAGGTCGTCTATTAGGTGTTCAATTTTATACACTTTTAAAGGATAATCTATATTTTAGATTGGCTCAAAATGCTAATGATTGTGCTAATTTAATTAGAGAAAAGCTAAATGAATTAGGTATTAAAGAATATATGCCAAGTACTACTAATCAAATTTTTGTTAAATTATCTAATGAAGTTGCAAGTAAGCTTCATCAAGAAGTTTTGTTTGAGGATTTTTTAGGATTAGATGATGGAGTAGTAGTTCGTTTTGTAACTTCATTTGCTACTAAAAAAGATGATGTAGTTGCATTTACAAAAATTCTTGAAAAATATTTATAATATAAAATTAAAAAATGAGCCTTGCTTTTAGTAAGTAGTTGTTATATAATCGAAAAGGGCACTACAAGTTCTTCCATGTGAAGAACTTTTATTTTTTTATAAACGAAAAGGAGTGAAAAAAATGGCTTCTAAACAAACTAAGTTTATTTTTGTTACAGGTGGTGTAGTTTCATCATTAGGTAAAGGTATTGCTGCATCTTGTATAGGTCGCTTATTAAAAAATCGTGGATTAAAGGTGTTCATGCAAAAATTTGATCCATATATCAACGTAGACCCAGGTACAATGTCACCTTATCAACATGGTGAGGTTTATGTTACTGATGATGGGGCTGAAACAGACCTTGATTTAGGACACTATGAAAGATTTATTGATGAAAATTTATCAAAGGAATCAAATATTACTACTGGTAAGATTTATTCTAATGTAATTGCAAAAGAACGTCGTGGTGATTATTTAGGCGCAACTGTTCAAGTAATTCCACACATTACTAACGAAATTAAAAACAAACTAAAAAGAGCTGCTGAAACTAGTAATGCTGATGTTGTAATCACAGAAATTGGTGGTACTGTTGGTGATATTGAATCACTACCATTTTTAGAAGCTATTCGTCAAGCTCGTCGTGATTTTGGTTATAATAATACTTTATATATTCATAACACTTTAGTTCCTTATTTAAGAGCTGCAGGGGAAATTAAAACTAAACCTACACAGCATTCAGTAAAAGAATTGAGAGGATTAGGAATTCAACCTGATATAATCATTTTACGTACTGAAGTTTCTATAAAGAAAGAACAAAGAGATAAGATTGCTCTATTTTGTGATGTTCCTGAAACAAATGTATTTGAGGCAAAAGATGCAAAGATTTTATATGAGATAGCTCTATCATTACATGAACAAAAAATTGATGATGTAATTTGCAATCATTTTGGTTTCAATTTACCAGAAGCTGATATGACTGAATGGACAAAGATGATTGATAACATTAAGGCTTTATCTGGTGAGATAAGAATTGCTTTAGTAGGTAAGTATGTATCTTTACAGGATGCTTATTTATCAGTAAATGAGGCTTTAAAGCATGCTGGCTATCATTTTGGAAAAAAGGTTATAATTGTTCCTCTAGATGCATCAAAACTTAATTATGATAATGTAGAAGGAATATTACAACCATATGATGGCATTTTAATTCCAGGTGGTTTTGGTGAACGTGGAATAGAAGGAAAAATGGCAGCTATTCATTACGCTAGAGTTAATAATATTCCATTATTAGGAATATGCTATGGTATGCAATTAGCATGCATTGAATACGCAAGAAGTGAATTTGGTTATGAGGATGCTAATACAACAGAAGTAGATCCTCATACAACTCATCCAATTATTGATTATTTGCCTGATCAATATGCTGGTATTGAGCTTGGTGGTACACTTCGCTTAGGTCTATACGATTGTAAGCTTAGTGATGGAACAATTGCTAGAAAATACTATGGTAAAGAATTAATAAAAGAACGTCATCGTCACCGTTATGAATTTAATAATAAGTATTTAAATATCTTTAGTAAGGATTTAATTGTTAGTGGTATAAATCCACAAACAAATCTAGTTGAAGTAGTAGAACTAAAGAATCATCCTTATTTTGTATGCTCACAATTCCATCCTGAATTCTTGAGTCGTCCTAATCGTGCTCATCCACTATTTATTGGATTGATTGAAGCATGTATTAATAAGCAAAAAATGTAATAAACATCAATATAAAAAGGCTTTCAAGTTGAAATGATAAGCCTTTTAGTTTATAATAACTAATGGTAATAAACATTTAAAAAAAATTGGAGGAATATTTTATGCCATTAGTAAATGCAAAAGAAATGATGTTAAAGGCAAAAGAAGGTCATTATGCCGTTGGTGCTTTTAACATTAACAACTTAGAATGGACAAAAGCCATTTTACTTGCTGCTGAGGAAGCAAAATCACCAGTTATGTTAGGTGTATCTGAAGGTGCTAACAAATATATGACTGGTTATAAGGTAGTAGCTGCTATGGTTAAAGCAATGATTGAAACTTTAAATATCACTGTACCTGTAGCATTACACTTAGACCATGGTACTTATGAAGGTGCTAAGGCTGCATTAGAAGCTGGTTATTCATCAGTAATGTTTGATGGTTCTCATTATCCATTTGAAGAAAACGTAGAAAAAACAAAAGAAATTGTTGCTCTAGCAAAGAAGTACAACGCTACAGTTGAAGCTGAAGTAGGTTCAATCGGTGGTGAAGAAGATGGTGTAGTTGGTGCTGGTGAATTTGCTGATCCAGAAGAATGTAAGAATATTGCAAGCTTAGGTATTGATATGCTTGCTGCTGGTATTGGTAATATTCATGGTGTATATCCAGCTAACTGGCCAGGATTAAATTTTGAAGTTTTAGAGCAAATTAAAGAAAAATGTCCAGGTATGCCATTAGTATTACATGGCGGTACTGGTATTCCTGCTGAAATGGTACAAAATGCAATCAAATTAGGTGTATGCAAGGTTAATGTTAATACTGAATGCCAATTAGCTTTTGCTAAAGCTACACGTGAATATATTGAAGCTGGTAAAGATCAAGTTAAGAAAGGCTTTGACCCACGTAAATTATTAGCTCCAGGTGCTGAGGCTATTAAACAAACAGTATTAGAAAAGATGAAGATGTTCGGTTCAGTAGGAAAAGCAGAATAAAATAAATTTTAATTTTAGGAGAATAAAGATGCGTATAGTTTTAATCAATGAAAATTCACAAGCTGCAAAAAATGAATTAATCTTCACAACTTTAAAGAATGTTGCTGAAAAATATGGTCATACTGTAGTTAACTATGGTATGTTTGGTCCTGAAGACAAATCATTAACTTATGTTCAAAATGGTTTGCTTGCTGCAATTTTATTAAATAGTGGAGCATGCGACTTTGTTGTTACAGGTTGTGGAACAGGAGAAGGAGCTATGCTAGCTTTAAACTCTTTCCCTAAAGTATTATGTGGTCATATTGTTGATCCATCTGATGCTTATATGTTCAATCAAATTAATGATGGTAATGCAGTTGCATTCCCATTTGCAAAAGGTTTTGGTTGGGGTGCTGAGTTAAATCTAGAATATTGCTTTGAAAAGTTATTCAATGGTCCTAAAGGCCAAGGATATCCTCGTGAAAGAGCAATTCCTGAACAAGCAAATAAGAAGATATTAGATGGAGTAAAAGAAATTACTCATACTAAGATGATTGATATCTTAAAGAATATTGACCAAGAATTCCTACTAAATACAATTGATAGAGATTCATTCAAGAAGCATTTCTTTGAAGATGCTAAGGATGAAGAAATCAAAACATACTGCAAAAAAGTATTAGGCTTATAATTAGGCTACATCAAAAGAGTTAGAAATGATTTCATTTCTAACTCTTTTTTTATTTATACAATTTTTTTGAATAAACTTAATAATAGAGTGTCTTATAAGTGAGGTGAAGAGATATGAATGATGTTGATAAGATTAAAAAAAGTTTTAAGATGGGAAAAATGTTATTGCTATTCTATGTGATAACTCTTTTAATTAGCTGTTTAGCGTTAATTTACATAATATCTAATGATTTAATTAAATTTTTTCCTTATCGTAGTTATGATAATGTAGAATTGATGCTTTTATCTTTTGGTTTAATTATATTTTTTCCTTCTTTTATTTTGTCATTAAAGAGTATAACAATTAAAAAAGTAGTAATATTAAGAAAATTATTCTTTTTTCAATTACCATACTTTGTTGGTTTTTCAATTGCTGGAATTATTCTTTATAAGAACATTATTTTTAATGTTTTAGCAATAATTATTTTTGTTTTTTTGTTGCTTGATTTATTTTTAATCATAAGAAGTAGAAAAAGTAATATATTTTATAGTAAAACTAAGAAAAAATATAAACAAATAGAAAAAAGTAATTTAGAGGTTGTCATCAAAAATGAAAAAACACATGAATTACAAAAATTATATGATAATTTTGATTATCAAGGAGTTGTAAATTTAGAAATTCCAATAGATTTAAATAAGGCGGATGAAGAAAATAGAAATATTAGTTATTACGATTCAAATTTCCTTTCTAATTTAGCAGGGAAAATTATAAGAGGATTTCTCTTAATAATTAGTTTAGGAATTCTTTATCCTTTTGTTAAGTGCATGAAAATTTCATATGAGATAAAACATACTAAATATGATGGTAAAAGCCTCTATTTTGATGGTAATGGACTTCAACTTATAGGTAAATGGATATTGTGGATGCTACTTTCTATTGTGACACTTGGTATTTTTTTGATTTTCATTCCTAATAAAATAACTAAATGGCGAGTGCACCATACTCATATTAAGGGAGTAGAAGAGAATAGCAGTCATTATGATGGATTTGCATTATCAAGATTTTTTAGAGGAGTATTAGGTTTTATAATTTCACTATGCACATTATTTATTGCTTATCCATTTGTTAAATGTTGGTTAATTAAATATCAATATAGAAACACTTATTACGATGGTAAAAAGCTTTCTTTTTATGGTAAAGGTAGTAGATTATTTGGTAAATGGATACTATGGCTTTTTTTAGGGGTTATAACAATAGGAATATTTATCTTATTTATTCCTGGACGTTTCAAACGTTGGACTATCAAAAATACTCATTTTGCTGAAAATGATACTGTATTTAAAGAAGAAATAGATATGTGTTATGGAAAAAGTAAGATTGTGTCAAATTTAATAGGAACAGCTTTAAAATTTGCAAGTTTAGCTGTTGTTGTTTTTTTACCAACTGCAATTTTTAATAATTATTTCACAAACATTAATGATATTAATAAAATAAAAAGAATAATGGAAGTCAACTTATCGTATGATGGAGCAGTAGATAATCTTAAATTAAAAGAATATGAAGAAAATGTTTTATATAGTAAAACAGGATCAACAGTTACATATTTATATTTTGATGAAAGAAAAAATCTTATAGCAATAGAAATGAATGTAGATAAAGATTTAAATTCTAATGGTGAAGTGAAAAATCTAAGAATTTTAACTCCACTTTCAGATATTTTAGAAGAAAACTTAATTTATGAAATTAATTATAAAGATGGTTCATATCTTATAGCGCGAAGCAAAATTATTAATAAAACAAAGCTTGAAGAAAAATATGAAATAACTTTTAAAGATTTTTATGATAACAATCAAAAAATAGTAGTAAATCAGAATTACGGTATGTTAAAGGAAACTGTAGTTAAAGAGAAAATAACAGTTGAATACTATGATTCTGGATATTCACAAATTAGTGATTTAATGGTTGTCAAAGGAGAAGGTATTTTTGATGGTGACAACTTTGAATTATGCCCAAAAATAATTTTTAATGAAGGTATAACAGGTATAAAAAATATAGATTATTATAATTCTGGAACAAAAATGATTTTGCCAGATACTTTAGAATATATAGGGGAAAATTCATTTGTAGGAATGAAACAAGAGGAATTGATTTTACCTTCTAATGTTAAAGAAATTGATGCTAAAGCTTTTTCTAATGTTGAAATATCGAAACTTTCAATTCCAGAAGGGGTTACTAAGTTAAATCAAATTTTTTATAGAAATTCAATAATAGATGAATTAGTTATTCCAAATACAATTCAAACAATTGAAAGGGATGCTTTAAAAGATGTTAGTATCAAAAAATTAACGATACCATTCATTGGTGAAAGTAGATTGAACCCTGATGGTATTAGTTATCTAAATTGTAATAAAGATAAGTTAGAGGAATTACATTTAACAGATGCTAAAATGATAAGCTCTAAAGCTTTTTCTAAATATAATAAACTCAAGTTAATTGAATTAAATGATGGTCTTGAAGAAATAGGTACTGAGGCTTTTTTAGATTTAAAACTTGATGAGTTAATAATACCAAATGGCGTATCTAGTATACCTACAGGAGCTTTTTGTTATGCAGATATTAATAAGCTTATCTTACCTAAGTCACTGAGAAAAATTGAAGCAAATGCATTTGAAAATGCATATATTGATAAAATTATCTTTGATGAAGGTATAACAATTTTAACAGCTGAAAGTTTCCGATTTGCTAATATTGAAGAAATGATTTTGCCAAATTCAGTTAAAAAGATAGAAACTAATGCTTTTTATAATGCTAATATTACTACGCTAACAATAAATTCAAACATTGAAATAATAGAAGATATGGCCTTACAAGAAGCAAGTATTTACTCATTGTCAATTCCTTTTATAGGTAATACTAAAGATGATAATGAAGGAATATTATATGATTTTGGGGTAGAAAGAACATTAAAGAAATTAACAATTACAAACTCTAAAGTCATTAATTCTAATGTTTTAATAGATAATAAAGGAATGAATTATGAGGATATCAATGAAATTAATTTAGATGAGGGAGTAGAGGTTATTAGAAGATATGCTTTTATACTTCCAAACTGGTACTTCAAGCTACAAAATTTGTATTTACCTTTAAGTATTAAGACGATAGAGGAAGATGCTTTCAATGATTCGCTTCTTTATTTCACATATGCAGGAAGCAAAGAAGATTGGGAAAAAATAGATAATAAATGCGAAAGGCTTGATGAATTAGTTAAGAAAGGTAGCGTAACATTTTTAAAATAATTTTTTAAAGTTAATTACTAAAAAGATGATTTGTATTTTACATATAAATCATCTTTTTTTATAATAATCAAAAAAAAATATTGAATAAATAGGTTAGAAATGTGTCTTATATTTATAGTCAAGATTTTTTTGATTATTTAATTAGCAAAAACAGGAAAAAAATCAAAAAAAATTGGCTATATTGTGTTGTTTTTTTATTTTTTTGTTAAAATATAAATAGGAAATACTTTGATTTGAGGGTTAGTTATGAAACGGATTTTGAGCTTATTTTTATTGATTTTTATTATATGTGGATGTAATGGTTCTAATGATAGTCAGTCAAATGAGAAGTTTGAGGATTTAGAACTACAGATTGAGGTAAAAGCCAATTTAATTTCTAACGAATATTTGTTAGAAGGAGATACTATTTCATTTATTTTTACTGCAAATAAATTAATTGAAAGTGTAATGATAAATGGTAAGTATTATATTCTAGTAGATGATAAGGTTGATTATCGTGTTCCTAATATAGATGAATTAAAAATAGATATTACTAAGATAAGAATTGCAGGAGTTATTTATGATTTATATAAAACTTATGATTATAAAATAATTTCTAAAGCTGAATTGACAGAAATTAGTATAAATACAGATATCAAACCTAATGGTATAGGAATTAAATTAGAAAATTACAATCACAACTTTCCTATTTATGTGCGTATAGTAAGTAGTGTTGATAATTTTATTAGTGATGTATTATATGAAGATAATCTATACTTTGACGATTTAAAAATAAATAGTTTTTACGCAGTTAAACTATATCTTTTAAAAGAAAATGAAGAACACTTTGTTTTTAGAGAGATTGATGTTGTCACTAGTGACATATTAACTATATCAGAAACTAAGGTAGATCCATATGGATATTTATTAAAAGTAGAACCAATAAATGGGTTTAGTATTGATTATTATACATTTGGTGATAATAAATATGAATATGAGTCAAATTTAATAAATGTAACAAAGCCAAAAGGGAAAGATGAATATTATGATTTAGTATTTTATGGAACTTGTAATGGAAAGAGTGCTAGCTATCATACAAGTTTATATTTTGATTATGTTTCTAGTGAGGGTGATTTTGAAATTGAAATTTCAGAATATTCGACAGAATATGTAATTAATGTTATTTCTAATTATGATTATCGGTTATATCAAACATATGAATTAAATATTTATTTAGGTGACGCATTATTAGATTCTATAAATAGTAATTACTATAGCTTAAAGGATTTTTATTTTGATAGGGAATACGTCATTAGTGCTACTATAAGTTTTATAGATTTTGAAACCTTAGAAACAAAAACAAAAACTAAGAATATTACTTTTAAAACTAAAAGTTATTATGAAGGAAATAATGAATTTATTAGCATTAGCGAAGATCAAGGAGTATTTATTGTAAAAAATTTAGCACCTCATGATTTAGAAATATATTATATAGAAGTATTCTTTGGAACTGAGCTTGTTAAAACCACAACAAGCTTAGTAATATCTTCATTAGATGCTGGTAAAGAGTATATTATTAAAGTTCATTATTTACTAAATTTACATAATGGATTAGATTGGCAGGAAAATAGTGAAGTTTTTGTTATGAGAACATCCTATATAGAACCTAATTATGAAATAAAATATGATGCAACGTATGGTATGGTAAATTACGAAATAGTTGGAGATGATATAAACTCTCTAATAATTGAAAAAGAAGTTAGATTATATGAAGACTCAGTTCTTTTAGATAAAAATGCTAATTTTATAGGTACTTTTTCAAATTTAGATTATCAAAAAGATTACTATATTTATTTTTATTATAAATTCTATTCTTTAGGAGTTCAGGAAAATATTATTAGGACATTTCCAATTAATGTTACTAAGCCTTTAGATGAGCCGGATTTTAATGTTAATTTTGATTCTGAAAAATCAGTTTTAGAAGTTATAAGCAGCGTAGAATATGACTATAATGTTGTAATTAATAAAATAGAAGAGTTGTTGTTTAATTTTCCTGTTGATGTAAAACAAGAGAATAACAAAATATATTTATCTAATTGGCCATTAGAAGAATTAAGTAAATTCACATATGAATTTGATTTGGATGTTGAATATCAATATAAAGGTAAGGACAAAAAATATAATTTAACATTCTATTTAATGTATGAAGGTGGGGTGTGGGATTTGTTATGTTAGAAGATAAAATCTTAGTATATAGATTGAAAAATGGCGATGAATCAGCATTTGATAAACTATATTATAAATATGCGCCTTTAATAAAATATATTATTTATGACATAACAAAAAGAAGTGATGTTATAGAGGATATTTGTCAAACTGTATTTATGAAGCTATGGGAAAATATAAAAAATTTTAAAGGTGGAAGTTTTAAATACTATCTTATTCAAATTGCTAAAAATGAGTCTAAAAATTATTTACGTTCGAGACAAATAGAAGATAAATATCTAGAAAATTTAGATTTTTTTACTTTATATAACTTAGATACTGGGATTTGGCAACAGGTAAGAGATAAACTAGATAAAACGGAGCAAAGAATAATAATACTTCATTTTATTTATGGTGTTAGTTTTAGTGAAATAGCTAATATCATAAATATAAAAAAAACCACATGCTTTTATATTTATAAAAAGGCATTAGCAAAAATGAAACAATATTATAAAGGAGATGAATGTTGATGAGAAAATTAAAAAAACTAATGAAAAATGACCTTAATGCTATTTCATCAACATCAGAATTAGCAAAAATAAAAGAAAATATTGTTTTTAATAAAAAGAAATCACCATTAATTTTTATGGGTAGCGTGACTTTTTTAACTATACTTTTAGGAAGCATAATTATATTATTTTTAGGGCTTAGAACAAAGGTTTCTTTCTTAGGAATGGAAATAGTAAGAAATAATAGTTTAAAATCTGTGAAAGATTCGAGCATAATTGTAGAAGAAGCAAAAGAATATTATGCGAAACCTGGGGAAGTAATAACATTAGAACTTAATTTTAACAATGAAAATTATTATGATATTGTATCATTTGTTGTAAGTGGAACACCATATACTAGTTATATGTTTAATGATGGCTCTAACTATAAAACTATTTATGTTGACTATCAAGTTCCTAGTGTGTCTGGCACCTTTTTCATATCAGTATCGGAAATTAAGTATATAGATGGCACGAAAATTAAAAACGTAAAAATGGAAGGAAATGATACAGTTGAAATTGGTATCATGTATGCAAATTGTGATATTGAAATAGAGAATTTTAGAAGTGATGTAACTAGTATAGCATTTGACATTAAACAAAACTTACCTAAAGAATTGCTTGATGACATAGAATTATTTATTTATGAAAAAGATACATTAATAGATAAATTTACGATTAAAGAGTCATATGTAGTGACCAATTTAAAGCCTGGAACTATATATAAATTAGAAATAAGTGGTATTGTCGACTTATTAGATGGTAAAGGGAAATATAAACATTATTTCCTAGAAAAAGAAGTTAGTACCAAATTACCTTTTTCATTATCAGAAATAGAAATTGGTAACAATTATGCAGATTTTTCCAAGTTACCAGCAACGGTATATTATGAAGGAAAAGAAGTGATAAGACTAGATAATTTAGATGAAAATGAAGTTTATGAAGTGTTAATAACGTATTCTTACAATAATACTTTATATGAATATTATTATTATTTTTCTCCAAGTAATAAGGAATTACCAACTATATCTTTTGATGCGTTAGTAAAACTTGATAGTGGAGGATATCTTTTAACTTTCACTGCGGACAAAAAATATGATTATTATGTTAAGGAAAATAAATGTAATCTTATCAATGATACATACGTGATCACTATTCAAGATATTATAGATTTAAAAGTTTCTGTTTATTTAGATAATGAATTTATAGGAGATGTTCAATATGAAAAAAATAGGAATAATTTTATTTAGCATAATGTTATTGTTTGTAATGGTTTCTTGTAACAAAGAAACAAATCAAGTTGAAGAGGGAAATGTAAAATTTAGGGATGTTTTCATCTCGTTGCAAGAAAATAATTATAATCATTATTCGGTTAATAATACAAATCAGGAAGATCAGTATATAAAACCAAATCAAAAATTCTATTTGCATATAAATCTTGATAATCCTGAGTCTAATGAAATAATTTCTGTTATTATAAATGGTGTCAAATATCAATCTTTCAATTTTGAAAAAGAATCTACTAGTGAAGAAATAATCATAGAATTAGAAAGTAAAGAACCAGGAATTGAATATTATCAGGTTGAGGAAATAAAATACATTCAAAACCTTGATATTTTTAATGTTATATTTAATTTTAATGATGCATTAATAAAAGTTGTAGTAAGTAGAGTTGATGTACCTAAGATTTATGTAGAAATAGATAATGCACAAGAAAAAATGTTAACTATAAAATATCGTATTATTTCTGATTTAATCTATAATGATAAATATCGGTTTATTTTAATGAAAGATGGCCAAATAGTTAAAATGGCAGATGTATCTGACTTTAATTCACAATTAAATTTTTATGATTTAGAAGAAGGAAAACAATATGACTTATTAGTTGTCTGTTATGCAGATATGCTTGATGGTAATGGTGAGGTGGCGATGACAATTTATAATGAATCATTCTTATCATATTCACCAATAACATTTCAAAACATTATCTGTTATGATGATAAGATAACATATAATTTAAAATTTGATATAGAACCTTTAAGTTATAAAGTACTTTTAAATGATGATATTGATATAACAAATACTAATGAAGTTGAAGGGTTAGAATCAGATACAAATTATAAATTAACAATATTATTTAAAAGAGTAAATGGTAAAGAAGAAAGAGTAGATTTATTCGTTAGAACAAAGTCTAATGTAATACCTGAAATTAACAATTTCCTATTAGAACCAAATAAAAACAGTATTAAATATCAAATTCAATTTAATGATATGTCTAAGCTTGAGGAAGCATCTTTGAAAATTTATGATAAAAATGACCAATTAATTGAAGAAACTAAAAATTTTTCTGGTGAAGTTGATGGTCTGTTAAGTAATAATATTTATAAGTTTACCATTATTTATTCTTATTACATAAATAATGAAAAAAAGACTATTGAATCAACTAAGTATGCAATAACATTAAATGTAAAAAAACCTGTATTTAAGCCAATTATTGTGACTTTTGATGATCATATTTATTGTGGATATGATCTTGATGATGTAGATGGTACGGTTAAATATACTAGAATATATTTTGCAGGTTCTAGTAAATACGAAACGTTACTAAATGATGCAAATAATTGCCTCAAAGAATTAGAAAAGAATTCAGAATATACTATTATTTACAAACTTGATGTTGATTATAATGATGGTGCAGGAATAAAAACATTAATTTATAGTTATAAAGTAAGGGCTATAGAAAGTATAAAACAATTAGAATGCGATATTAGTCCTAGTTCAAATCAAGTGAATATAAGTATTAGTTCTATAAATTATTTAAATAATCCTAGTCTTAAAATAGAAGAAATAGAATTATATAGGGTGATAAGTAGTCTTGATATGGAATACGTTGGTTCATACAATATAGATAATAATAACTCACTTACTATAGATTCTTTAGATATTAATCAGGAATATTCTATCAATATAAAATATTCATATAATTCATACTTAGATGGTATAAAGTTTTATAATAATGTCTATGGTTTTACTACATGTGAAGTCTAATTAGTAAGATTAGTTTTAAATTATAAATATGAAAAAAAGCTAAGAATAGTATACTAGGTAATAGCTAGTATAAAATCTTAGCTTTTTATTATTCATTTCTTGGGTTAGATATTACTTCTTCATAGATGGATTTTAACTTTTTACCAATTAGTTTAATATCTCTTGCTTCAACAACCTTATAGCCTTCATTTATTATTTTCTCTTGATTATTATTAAGAATACTATTTATTTCCTTAATAAAGCCTTCATTGCTAGATGCCATATGACAGTTAACATCTTTTTCTAGCCAACCATTATAAACAGGGATATCTCTTACTAAAAGTGGTAATTTAGAAGCCAAAGCTTCTAAGGTTACAATACCTTCTGTTTCTTCATAGCTTGGGAAGAAGAAAAGACTAGCTTTAGCAAAGGCTACCTTTTTATAATTCATATTTATATAACCTGGTAATATTACATTACTAGGTTTATTTTTTATAGCTTTCATAATTGGTCTTGAAGTAATGAATTTATAACGCTGGCCAAACCAAATGAATTTTATGTCAGGGAAGCTTCTAGCTACCTCAATAAAGTCTTGTAAGCCTTTACGCATAAAATAAAATCCCATACCAATAATGAATTTATCATCCTTTTTTAGTCTTAAAAATTTATAGAAGTTTTCTACATCAGCATCATCATATTTAGTATCTAAGTGATATTTTTCTAGGTTTATACCATTACTTAAAGCGAAAATCTTAGCTTTAACTTTGTAGTTTTCAATTAATCCCTTAGAGTAAGTAGTAGGGGTAATAATATAATTTGCATTTTTATACATACGCATTAGATTATGGTTAAACCAAGGGGCAATAATATTAGAAAACTTAAAGGAATTTAAGAAATCTTCTTTAGTAGAATGCCCGTGAGCAACTACCGGAATTCCTTTTTTTTGTAATTTTTTCATAAAGCGATAGGAACGATAAAATAAGGTATTTATATGACAAATATCAAAGTTATCTTTAGGATTAAATGTAACCTCAATTCCATTTGCCTCTAAAGCTTCCTTTTGATGACGTAAGGCATTGCCTATTCCAGACTTACGCATTTGTTTTTGATTTTGTGAATAAATTAGAACCTTCAAATTAAAACACCCTTTCATAGGCATTACGCTCAGGCTCAATTTTTTCTCTTTTTATATATATTGTTCCACAAAGAGAAAAGCCCATTTTTAATGCCAATTTATTCATAGGAATATTTTTTTTATGTGTATCAATACGAACAGAAATACCTTTAGTTTTTGCTAGATCAAACGCATAGTTAATTAGCATTTGACTAGCATTTGTACCATAGTATTCCTTTTTTATTGCAATTCTATGAATGGCCAAATAATTATTAGACGATGTTAACCATTTACCATCAATATGATTATAGTTTTCATCTATACCAACTTTTAATGCCATCATTCCAATTATTTTTCCGGCATTTTTTAAAACATAAAGAGAATTATCATTAATATCATTTTCAAAATCATTATAACTAGGATAACCACTTTCTCTTGTCCATTGCTTGAATCCCATTGACTCTATTAGTAATCTAGCATCTTCAACAATCTCTAAAATAGCATTAATGTCTTCCTTAGTGGCAATGGTGATGTTCATCGTGATCTCCGTGAATTTTTTCGTTTATAAACTCATTATAAATATCATTATCCTTTTCTTCTAACAAATCATAGGTCTCAGCAATTTGATAGAAGATAGATTCTACAGGATTAATTTCTAACTTATGATGCTCAAACATAGGAATTGTAAGCTCATCAAGCATTACAAACATAGCATCATCAACATTTTCGTGTTTTTCTAGTTTTGCTAAAATTTTACTTTCAAAGTCCTCAAGTTTTTTCATATCGCTTGAGAAATCATCAGTCGCATTTAAAAGTTCATCTTCAAAGTCTTCAACGTAAAGAAGAAGATTAACACTTTTAGCACATTTTTCCATTGCTATAATATTTCTATTAAAAGTAGAATCTAACAATGTTTCAATAGTTAATAACTTGTCGTGAAGATAATTAAAGCCTGAATCAAAAATAAATTCTTCATCTTCAGTTAAAGGACGTTTCTTTTCTACTAATATATCATATAGATAATCTAAAACTAGGTAAACGGGATAAATTCTTTTGATAATAGCACTATCATTTTCAATTAAAGTATTAAGAAGGTCGAATTTTTCGACCTTCCAATTTGCATAATCTGTGAAAATATCCATATTAGCCTCTTTGTTTGTTGTGAGGGAAAAGAATTACATCACGGATATTAGTTTTACCTGTTAATAACATGATTAAACGATCAATACCAATACCAATACCGCCTGTAGGTGGCATACCATATTCTAGAGCTTCAACGAAATCAGTATCAATTTCACAGGCTTCATCATTACCTAGCTTTCTTTCTTCTAATTGTTCTTCAAAACGTCCTAATTGATCAATAGGGTCATTTAATTCACTGAAGGCATTTGCATACTCTGTTGCACCGATAAATAATTCAAAACGATCAGTAAAGCGTGGATCTTTTTCATTACGTTTTGCAAGAGGAGAAATTTCAACAGGGTGACCATAAAGAAGTGTAGGTTGGATTAAATCCTCTTCACAGAATTCCTCAAAGAAGGCATTAATAATATGACCAACACCAGTGAAGTGGTTAGGAACCTCAACATTATGAGCCTTAGCTATTTCTTTAGCTTCTTCAAAAGTCATTTGTTTAAAGAAGTCTACTCCAGTTTTTTCTTTAATTGCATCAACCATGTGAAGACGTTTGAATTTAGATAAATCATATGTTACGCCATTAAATTCAACAATAGAAGTACCTAGAACTTCTTGTGTAACACTCTTGAAGAAATCTTCAACTAAATCCATCATACCTTCCATATCTGAATAAGCTAAATAAGCTTCAACGGTTGTGAATTCAGGATTGTGACGAGCATCTACACCCTCATTACGGAATAATCTACCAATTTCATAAACAGCTTCCATTCCACCAACGATTAAACGTTTTAATGGTAATTCTGTAGCTATACGTAGATAAAATTCCATATCTAAGGCATTGTGATGAGTTGAGAAAGGACGTGCTGCAGCACCACCTAAAATTGGTTGTAATACAGGAGTCTCTACTTCAACAAATCCTCTACCATCGAAGAAATGTTGAACAGCTCTAATAATTTTAGGACGCATAAAAGCAACTTTTCTACTTTCTTCGTTAACAATTAAATCTACATAACGTCTACGTCTTGCCTCTTCAACATCTTGTAAACCATGGAATTTTTCAGGTAATGGTCTTAAGGCTTTTGTTAAATGAGTGAATTTTTGACATTTTACAGTTAAAGCGTTAGTGTTAGTACGCATTACGTATCCTTCAATACCTAAAATATCCCCAATATCAGATTTGATAAAAACATCGTAGCTATCTTCACCTAACATATCTTTTGCTAAATAGCATTGGATAGTTCCAAATTTATCTTGAATGTTAATAAAGCCGATTTTACCTTGGCGACGTTTAGCAACCATACGACCAGCAATTTTAACTACAAATTTTTTCTCTTCTAGAGTTTCTTTATCGTAGCAATCATATTTTTCTAAAATAGTTTTTGAGTTGTCAGTTCTATCAAAACGAGAGCCAAAAGGCTTAATACCTTTTTCTTTTAAATATTCAAGTTTCTCTCTTCTGATTCGTTCTTGTTCAGTTAAATTTTCATTCATTTTATTTACTCCTTCCAAAAAGCTAAATTATTATATCATAAAATTTTTAAAAATTAAACAGAAAGCAAAGAAAAATAGCCTTATTACTAGCTAATTATTGAATATTTAAGGTTTTTAGTGTTATAATTAGCACTAAAAGGAAGGTGTTATGATGGGACTTTTAGCAAAACATTCAGTAGTTAAGCATGATAGTTCAACAATTTTACAAAAAGCAGCAATAGCTAAGGAAGCAAAAAAGAAGGATCCAAGTGTAATAAATGCGACTATTGGTATGCTTTATGGTGAGGATGAAAAATTCTATACATTTAAGTGTGTAACTGAAGCAGAAAAAGAGGTTATGGGCCAAGAACGTTATGGTTATGCAAATACAATTGGTACTAAATCTTTCTTAGATGGCGTAGAATCTTGGGTTTTCCAGGATTATGAAAAGGAAATGAAAAGTGTTATGCATGTAAAAACATTAGCTACTCCTGGTGGTAGTGGTGCGTTAAGCAATTCATTTTCTAACTATTTAAATCCTGGTGAGAAGGTTTTACTTCCAAATTATATGTGGGGAAACTATATGCAAGTTGCCTATGAAAATTATTTAGGCTATGAAACTTATGATATGTTTACAAAGGAAGGCACCTTTAATACCGCTGATTTAAAACAAAAATGCCTAGAATTAAAAAAGGAACAAGGCAGGGTAATGCTAGTTATTAATGATCCATGTCATAATCCAACCGGATACTCAATGACTCATGAAGAATGGATAATGCTAGTTACAATCATTAATGATTTATCAAGAGATGGAACTCCTTTTATTTTAGTTTATGATATGGCATATATAGACTATGATAAAAATGGTCTTGAGGCTTCAAGAGATAATATCCGTTTATTTGAAACATTCAATGATAATGTTTTAACAATTTTATGTTTCAGTGGCTCTAAAACATTAGGTTTATATGGCTTACGTATTGGAGCTATGATTGGTGTAACTAAAACAAAAGAAGCGATTGATGATTTCGTCAATTCATCTCAGTATTCAGCTCGTACAAAATATAGTATGGCAACTACATATGGTATGAATTTAATAGGCACAATTTTCACTAATCCTACTTATAAGAAAATGTTTTTAGAAGAATTAGCTGATGTAAGAGAAATGCTTGTAAAAAGATCTAATGCCTTTATTGAAGAGGCTAAAAAGTATAATATTCCAACCTTACCTTTTAAATGTGGTTTCTTTGTGACAATATTATGCGAAAAAGATGAGGCATTATATGACTATTTAGCCTCTAAAGGAGTATATGTAGTTCCATTAGGAGGAAGCATTAGAATTACATTAGCTGCCATAAATGAGGAAAATTGCAAGAAATTACCAAAACTTATTAGGGAAGCCTTTGACTATGTCAACAATAACTAAGGAAAGCCTTATTTTAGATTTAAAAAAGGCAGGGTTAAAACCTACGGATACAGTACTTGTTCATTCTTCTATGAAAAAGATTGGGAAAATTGATGCTAATGTAGTTTTAGATGCCTTAATGGAATATTTTAAGGATGGATTATTACTACTACCAACTCATACGTGGGCTAATATTAAAGAGCCTTTTGCAACCTTTGATGTAGAAAAAAGTATGCCTTGCGTAGGTATTTTACCAACTTTAATGTTAAAAAGATCTAATACCTATCGTTCTCTTCATCCTACTCATAGTATTTGTGCATATGGTAAAGATGCTATAAATTATATTAAAGGAGAAGAACTATTAACTACTCCATGTGATCCTAAAGGGGTATATGGTAGGCTTTTTGCAAGAGATGCTAAAATTCTTTTGATTGGTGTTAATCATGTTAAAAATACATATATTCATAGTGTTGAAGAAAGCTTTGATGTTGAAAATAGAATTGCTCTTAATAGTACCCCATATTATATAAACGATAAAGGTAGAGTTATTTTAGTTAACTTACATCGTCACTATTGCTCATTACATCCACATGTATCAGAATGCTATCAAAGGCTAGAGGAAGCTTTTATTTATAATAAGGCTGAAATAACTTCTAAATTTGGTGATGCTGATATGATTGTTTGTAATGCTAGAGGTATTTACAATACAGTTAGTAAAATTTTAGCGCATGAGAAGCAATCATTAGTTGAATTAGAGGAAATACCAAGCTCTTGGTGGAGCTAGTATTTCCTTTTTTTGATATTTAGTATCATTTACACAATATTTTCATAACTTTTAATTTTATAATAGTGTATACTTTTCACGCATTAAATAAGAAAGGAATTTATAGATGAAAAGATTTATTTTAACATTTATTATTCTTCTTAGCTCAATTACTATTTATAGCTGTAAAAAAGAAGAAATAATTGATATCTCAAACATTAGCTTTAATGATAAAAGTTATGTTTATGACGGAAAAGAAAAAACAATAGAAATAGAAGGAAATTTACCTGAAAATGTTAGTGTATCATATCGTGATAATAAAAGAATTGAAATAGGAAGTGTTACTGCAGCGGCAACACTTAAGAATACAAAAAATGATACTATTTTAAAGGAATTATATGCGACATTAACAATTTTAGAACCAACAATTGATTTAGATAATATTAGCTATACTGATTCAATTATTCCATATGATGGTCAAATGCATGAGTTATTGCTAACAGGTAACATTCCTGCAGGATATGAGGTTAAATATTATAATAATACTTTAACTAATCCTGGTGTAACAATTGCTAAAGCAGAAATTATTAATTATAAAGGTATTGTTATTAAAGAATATGAGGCATCTTTAACAATTCTAGAGGATAATGAGATTAAATTTGATTATTTAAATGAATTGAAGCTAGATTATACGGCAGTTGGTTATAAAAATTTAGTTTATAATCAAGATTTAGATGGAAATAGACTTTCTTTAAATGATAGTGGTAAAGAAAGAGAATTTGAAAATGGTATTTTTGCTCATGCTAATTCTACAATTATTTTAGATAATATAAAAGGGATGGGGTATGAGACATTTACAAGTTATATCGGTATTAATAAAACCGGAAGAGTTAGAGAAGGCGCTACGTTAGAATTTAAAATATTTGTCGATAATAAGTTAGTGTATAGTAGTGGTAAAATGACTAAAAGCTCTAGTATGCAATTTGTAGAAATTGATATTAAAGGAGCAAATAGATTAACTCTATATGCGGATAGTATTGATAATAATGGTTTAGATCATGCTACTTACTGCGAACCTAAACTTACATATCGTAGTAGTGTAGGGCCTAAAATTGTTGTAAGTGATATTACAATTCCTAGCAAATACCAATTAACTAGTGATAATATTTTAGAAGTATTTTCTGCCTATGACAAAACAGGTACAAAATTAGAAGAAGATATTTCTTATAGTTTAACTAAAATAAATGATGAATTGTATAAAGTTAAATATTATGTAATAAATAATGGTATGATAAATTCAAAAGAAGTTTCTTTAAATATTTTAAATGAAGATAGATTTATAAAAAAACTTACCCTAGAAGAGTTAAAAAAGCCATTTGCTAATTACTTATATTATGGCTATTGGCTTCTATCAACAGAAGGAAGAAAGGCATATGATTTAATATTAAATGGCCTTTTAAATGTATCATTAGAAGATAGCGATAAAACAACAATTACTTTTAAGCTTCAAGATAATGATATTTATGTTTATCCAAGTGAAGCAACCCTAATAAAAAAATATATGTCATATGATGAATCACGAGTTTACTTTACCTATTATTGGCGTGAAGGTGATAATGCAGGTGTTAGCTATACAACTAAAAATGGTTTAATAGATACAATAACCTTTAAACTTTATAATGGTAGTGGAGGATATTATTATAATCATAATTTAGATGAAATTTATCAAAATGGTGAAGATTTAGTTTCCTCTTGGTTAGTTGATTTAAAAGATGATATGACAGATTTTCAAGCTTTAAACATAGTTCAAAGGAAACTACAAAATAGTACAAGCTATGCTAATGTTAATTATGCAGATGGCTTTTATGGTGTTTTTATCAATAAAAATGCGATATGCTCAGGTTATTCTAAAGGTCTAGAATATGTATGTCATAGGCTTGGCATAAAGGTTTTATATGATGTTGGTTATGCTGGCGCAGCTCATGCATGGAATAGAGTAATGCTAGATGGAAATTGGTATATGAATGATGCTACTTGGGGATTATCATTTGAAGGTGAGGATTATTTTGCAAGCTCAGGAAGATATTCTTATTATAATTATGCAAAGATGCCTAAACTTGTAGAGAAAAGATATAATACTAATTTAACTAAATACCCTTTAATTAGTATTTTAGAAACAAACTTCTTATTAGTTAAAGGAGAAGAATTTGACATTAATAAATATTTAAGAATAGATTCTAGTGTTTCAAATATTGTAGAAATTACTAAAATTGAAGGAGATCTTTCTTTAGAAAACTCAGGAACATTTATAAGAAAAATAAAGGTATTTACGAATATCGGTAACACACTTGAGGCTGATTTAACATTTAATGTTATGAATAATAAATTTAGTGTTCTAAAGGAAAACACTACTATACCTACAAATTCAGAAACTAGTTTTTTTGATGAGCTATATTTGTGGAATGGAATAGCAGAAGAAAAGTTTACAGGCTTTAAAATGAAAGCAATAAGTAATAAAAATGCTACAATTTCTATTGATGTAGATAATGCTAAAGCATTCTCAATTTACTTTAGTATTGATAAATCAATTAGAGATAACGTTCCTTGGGGAAGCTATGCAAATGCTACTGTTTTATTTTATATAGATGATAACTTAGTTTCTACATATAATAATATTGGTTGGAAAACACCATATAATTATGAAACTATTTTAATTCCTGAAGGAAGTAAGAAAATTACTATTGAAGTAGTGGGTAGTTCAGGACAAGATAGAGTAGCTTTTGGTAGTCCAACATTATATAACTAATTACAAATCCCATAATTTCCCATAATTTATACATAATTAATAGAGAATTATTTAATATACTCTAGGTGTCTTCTAAGGAAGACATATCTATCACTCTCCCTTAAAAAATGATAGATACTTTTTCATAAGCAAACTATAACTCTCCCAGATAAAGGCCGACTTAAACTTTTTTAGGTTGGTCTTTATCACTTTTTATAGTATAATTTAAGTAAGAAAGAAGGGTTACGATGTATAAAATTGCCGTTGTTGAAGATGAAAAGGACTTAGGAAGTTTATTAATAAAATATCTAGAAAAGGAAGGATATGAGGCAACCTTATTTACAAATGGTGAAGATGCCTTAAAAAATGCAGCTATTCCTTTTCATTTATGGATCTTAGATATAATGCTACCTGGTGTTACATCAGGCTATGATCTTATTAAGGAAATTAGAAAAGTAAAACCAGAAATGCCAGTGATTTTCACATCAGCTCGTGATCAAGATATTGATAAAATTATGGGACTTGAATTAGGTTCTGATGATTATTTGGCAAAACCATATTCTCCAAAGGAATTAATGTTAAGAATAAAAAGATTGTTAGAGCGTTGTTATAAAGCTTCAAAGGAACATGATACTATTTCTTATGAAGGTTATGTAATTGATTTAGAAAAGCGTTCGGTAATGTTAGATAATGAAATCATTGTTCTGACATCTAAGGAATATGACCTACTTTGTTACTTAATTGAAAATAAGAATAAAGCCTTAGCACGTGAACAAATTATAACTCACGTTTGGGGTGATGATTATTTTGGTAGTGATAGAGTAGTAGATGATTTACTACGAAGATTAAGAAGTAAAATGCCAAAAATTAATATAGAAACTATTTATGGCTATGGGTATCGATTATTATGGTAAATATTAAACGTGGTTTAACCTCTAAAATATTCTTTTTATTTTTTTCAGTAATAATAATTGCGTTTGGCTTTGTTACGGTAGTAGTAATATATTCATTGCAAAATATAAGTACTGATGAACTTTATTATAGATTACATGCGTATTGTGACATTACATCTTATGACTGGCGAAATGGTAAAGAAGTTAGACCTGGAAATGAAACGGGTTATACATATGGAATTACTCAAGGAATGGTAGATCAAAATGGTAACATATTAGTTAGTACCATTATTCAACGTAATATGGATAAATATTTTAGTGAATCAGAATTTCAACAATTCATTGATAATGTAGTTGTTGGTAAAGGACACTATATTGATCAAGAAAAGGATGACCTCTATTATGTTTATCAAGTTGATCCTGAGACTAGATATTTTATCATTATGATGGTCGATGATATGTATTCAAATTACTTTACGCAAAGAGTAGTTATCCAAATAGTTTTGATATTTGTTGTTGTTATAATTCTTATTTCAACTATTGTATCTAGCTGGGTTACAAGGTTAGTAAAGAGAATACAAGGTATTCAAGAACATGTAAAAACAATGAGTAAAAATAAGTATGAGAAAAATTATATTGATGATGGTGATGATGAAATAGCGGACCTATCATTGAGTATTGAAAATATGCGTCTTGAAATAAAGCAAGCTGAGGACACTAAAAGAGAAATGCTACAAAATATTAGTCATGACTTTAAAACTCCAATAGCAGTTATTAAAAGTTATGGTGAGGCTATTCAAGATGGCGTTTTGACAGATGAAGCTGCAGGAATAATAATTAAACAAGCAGACTTACTGAAATCTAAGGTTAATCAATTATTACAATATAATAGGTTAGAATATCTAAATAAAGATGGCGAATTTGAAAATGTTAATCTAAAAGAGGTATGTCAAGAAATAATTAATAATCGAAAAATTGGCTCAGAAATAAAATTTGAATCTAATCTAGAAGATTGTTATTTTTTAGGCTATCGTGAAAACTTTAATACAGTTATAGATAATATTGTTGATAATGCACTACGTTATGCAAAAACAAAAATTGTAATTACTACAAAGAAGAATAAAGTAACAATATATAATGATGGTGAGGCTATTGAAGAAAAATTCTTAGATACTAATTTTAAACCATACGAAAAAGGTTCTAAAGGACAATTTGGTTTAGGTATGAGTATTGTTAAGAAGACTCTTGATTTCTTCAATTTAAATCTTGCAGTTTATAATGAACAATATGGTGGAGTATCATTTGTCATTTATAAAGTAGAATGATATCTTGCAAATAAAGGTAAGATGTGATATATTTAACCCGCACCAAAAAAGACAGTTCGTGACCATCCTGTCTCTAAACAAAACTAGGGAGATGGGCGCCTAGTGCGCCTTTTTTCTTGGAAATGGCCACTACTTTTAGTTGGAGGTTCAAGATGAGAAAAAAAATAAAAGAAGAATTAAAAGAGTTTAAACTACTTTTAAGGTCAATACCAGGAGTAGTAGTAGCTCTTTTCATTGCCTCAGTAATGGCAATGAATTTATTAGCTAACAAGAGTATTAATTTACCATTTTCTTGGTTAGCTTTAGATTGTGGAATTATTGTATCGTGGTTTGCTTTTTTAGCAATGGATGTTATTACAAAACGTTTTGGTCCTAAAGCAGCTACAGAAATTTCAATCTTAGCAATTTTAGTAAACTTATTATTTTCCTTAATTTTCTTCATAGGAAGTATAATTCCAGGTGTGTGGGGAGAATCTTATATTCCAGGTAGCGAAGATATTATTAATGGTGCCTTAAATAATACTTTTGGCGGAACTTGGTATGTAATATTAGGTAGTACAATTGCATTTTTAGCTTCAGCATTTGTTAATAATTTTTCTAATTTTGCAGTAGGAAAAATATTTAAGAAAAATCCTGATGGAGCAGTAGCTTATTTTTCAAGGACATACGTTTCAACATGCTTAGGACAATTTGTAGATAACTTATTGTTTGCATTAATAGTTAGTCATGTGTTTTTTGGTTGGACTCTTATTCAATGTATTACATGTGCTTTAACAGGAATGGTAGTTGAACTTTTATGGGAAGCTCTTTTCTCATATTTTGGTTATAGAGTAAATCAAAAATGGCAAACTGAAAATGTCGGAAATGAATATTTGACTTATAGAAAATTAAAGGAGGCAAACTAATTGAAGGTATTAATAACAGGAACATCAAATGGTATAGGAAAAGCTATAGCTTTAGAATTCTTAGAACATAATCATGATGTTATTGGAATTGATATTTTGCCACAAACTATTAACAATCCTAAATATACACATATTATAAAGGACATTTATAATGATGAATTACCAGAAATATCTGAAGTAGAGATATTAATAAACAACGCTGGTGTACAAAATAGTAGTGACGATATTGATATCAACCTAAAAGGAACAATAAAGGTTACAGAAAAATATGCTTTTAATTCTAATATCAAAAGTGTTTTATTTATAGCTTCTAGCAGTGGAAGTACAGGTGCAGAATTCCCATTATACGCAGCTAGTAAGGGTGGAATGATTGCATATATGAAAAATATTGCAATTAGAATTGCTAAATATAATGCTACTTCTAATAGTTTATCTCCTGGTGGTGTAATAACTGATTTAAATAAACATATATTAGAAGATGAAAAACTTTGGAATGAGGTAATCAATGAAGCCTTGTTAAAAAAGTGGGCTAGTGTAGAAGAAATAGCAAAGTGGGCATACTTCGTAACAGTTATTAACAAATCAATGACAGCACAAGATATTCTAATTGATAATGGGGAAGCAGCAAACTTTAATTTTGTTTGGTAAATAAAAAGGGTAGGCATTACGCCTACCCTAATTTATTTTAAAATTACTTAACTAATTCACCGTAAACTACACCAGATAAAGCACCAGCATTAGCTTCATCAGTATCAATATGCATAGCTAAAGCATATTTAGAAGAAACTCTAACTACAGTATCTTCGAATACTAATTTACGTCCTGTTTCATTTAAAACCTTAACTGCTACAATGTCACCATTATTAACGCCGAATTCAGCAGCATCTTCAGGAGTCATGTGGATATGACGTTTTGCAACGATTACACCTTCAGTTAATTCAACTTCTCCAGCAGGACCAACTAATTTACAAGGAGCAGAACCTTTAACATCGCCTGATTCTCTAACAGGAGCAACAACACCTAATGTTCTTGCATCTGTGAAAGATACTTCAACTTGGTTTGCACTTCTTTCAGGTCCAAGGATTGAACAATTTAATTCACCTTTAGGTCCAACAACCTTAACTTTTTGGTTAGAAGCAAATTGTCCAGGTTGAGAAAGCATCTTTTTAACTTCAAGAGTAGCACCCTTACCGAATAATACTTCTAAAGCTTCCTTTGTAACATGTACGTGTCTAGCACTAGTTTCAATTAAAATTTGTTTCATAATTATTACCCTTCCTTTTACATTGTTATTATAGCACTTTTACTTTTATTATCAAGAAAAAATATTTTTTTCACAAAAAAGAAGCCTAAAGGATTAAATAGCTAGGTCTCTAACATTGTTAAATGAACATAAATTATGGTAAAATATATAATAGATGTTTATGTATTAGCATCGTTAAAAATAATATAAATTTAAAGCTTGAGGTATAAAATGTTTAAAAAATTAGCAAGACAAAAGGTTTTTCGTGATCCTTTATATGGCTATATTGAGGTTGAATACGAAATTATTAGTAAATTAATAGATTCAAAAGAAGTTCAGCGCCTTAGAAGAATTAGGCAATTAAGTGGAGTTAGTATGGTTTTTCAAACTGCAGAACACTCACGTTTTACTCATGCTTTAGGATGCTACCAAATGGCAAATTTGGTGTTAGAAAAGGTTACAGGAGCAAAAGACACACTCACAATTTATGAGCAGCTTTTATTTTTGATTTCTGCATTACTTCATGATGTTGGTCATGGACCATATTCACATGCCTTTGAAGAGGTTTTAGAAACATCTCACGAAGAAATGACAGCACGTATAATTGAATCTTCTATGACAGATATAAACAAAATATTATTAGAAGGAGGAATAAATCCTTTTGATGTGGCATCAATCATTAGAAAGAATTCAAAATATAAAATAGTTGAAAAGCTAGTCTCTTCAGAATTAGATGTAGATAGGATGGATTATTTAACAAGAGATGCTTATTTCACAGGAGCAACTTATGGAACAATTGATCGTAATAGATTGTTGCGTAGCCTAATTATAAATAAAGATGGTGTATTTGTTAGAGCTTCTGGAGTCCATTCAGTTGAATCATATCTAATGAGTAGATATCATATGTATTTCCAGGTTTACTACCATCCTGTAGCTAGAGCCTATGAATTACTTTTAGAAGGTATTTATAAGCGAATTAAAGATTTGACAGATGAAAATATTAAAGTAGAAGCTAATATTGTTGAATTCATAAATGTATTAAGAGATAACAATAGAATTGTTGATTATATTGCATTAGATGATGCCTATGTAAATGGCTTTGTTAAGCAATTAACCAATTCGAATGATCATATTTTAAAAACCTTAAGCCAAGCCTTTTTAAATAGAAAATTATTCAAATACATTGATGTAAAAGACAAGATTGATACAAGCAATTATAATAAAAATAAATATTATTATAATGAATCTACTGTAAGTGCAGTAGCGTATTTAGCGAGTAAAGGTGGTATTAATATGCTATTAGAGGATGGTAGCATTGTAAAGCTTGAAGATTATTCACCAATAATAAATTCATTAGTAGATTCATCGTATAAGACTTTAACTAGAATATACTATTTTGAGGAAGAAAAATGAAGCAAATTATAGTCGTAGAGGGTAGACATGATTTAATAAAAATAAAAGAGGTTTATCCTGATAGTAATGTATTAATAACAAATGGAAGAGAAATAAGCCAGGATACTATTAATACCTTAAAAAAATATAGTAAGGATTTTGAAATAATATTATTTTTAGATCCTGATAGTCCTGGTGAAAAAATTAGAAATGAAATAACAAAAGTAATTCCAAATTGTAAGCATGCCTTTTTACCAAAGCATTTAGGTATAAGTAAAAATAAAAGAAAGGTCGGCATAGAGCATGCAAGTAATGAAGCTATTAAGGATGCTCTAGCTAAGGTTTATAATAACGCAAAAATTACAAATAACTTTTCAATGGCAGATTTATATAATTTAGGTTTAGTGGGAAATAAGGATTCGAAGAAAAAAAGAGATTTTATTAGTTTGAATTTAAATATTGGAGCCCCAAATGCTAAAACCTTTTTACAGCGTCTTAATCAATTTGGCATAGAAAAAGAACAAGTAGAGGAGCTTTTAACTAAATATGAGTGAAGTAAGAGCAAAAAAGAAATTTGGTCAAAATTTCTTACAGGACAAAAATATAATTAATAATATAATTGAAGAAGCAAATATTGATTCTGACACTTTAGTAATTGAGATAGGGCCTGGTACAGGAGCTTTAACTAGACATTTAGTTTTAAAGGCTGGCTATCTAATTGCTTATGAAATTGATACTGATTTAGTACCTCTTTTAGAAGAAGAATTTAAGGACAAGCAATTTAAGGTAGTTAATCAAGATATATTAACTGTAAACTTAGAAGAAGAAATTAGTAAATATAAAGATAAATATAGTAATGTTGTTATAGTAGGAAATTTACCTTATTATATTACAACCCCAATAATATTAGGATTATTAGAAAAAAATTTAGACGTTAAAGCATATGTATTTATGGTCCAACTAGAAGTTGCTGAACGTTTAACAGCTATAAAGGGTGGTAAAGAATATAATGCCTTATCAGTACTAATTAATTATAAAACTAAAGCATCAAAGTGTTTTAATGTTTCACCTAATGCTTTTAAGCCAGTACCTGGGGTTTGGAGTGCAGTTATTAAAATGGTACCTAGAGAGTATCATATTAAACCAAAGAATGAAAAATTCTTTTTAGAATTAAATAGAGCTATTTTTAAACAAAGAAGAAAAACTTTAGCTAATAATTTACAAAATTTTAATATTAAAAAAGATAAAATAAATGAAGCACTAAAAAAACTAGATTTGAAACCTACCTGTAGGAGTGAAGAGCTTTCTGTAGAAGAAATAATAAAGCTAAGTGACATATTAGGTGAGTAAAATGATAGAAGAAAAGGCCTATGCAAAGATTAATTTAACATTAAGAATTTTACCTAAAAGAAGTGATCTATATCATGGTGTTGAAACTATAATGGCACCTATTGATTTATATGATAGTATAACGATAGAAAGTGCTCCTGAATTTAAAATAGTTGGTCTAGAAATAGAAAATAACATCATGGAAAAAGTAGCTAAAATTTTCTTTGAAAAATATCATCTAGATGGTAAAGTGAAAATAAAAATTGTAAAGAAAATTCCTGTGGCTGCTGGCTTAGCTGGTGGTTCAAGTGATGCCGCCGCTACTTTAAGAGGACTTAATAGATTTTATAATTTGAATTTACCTTTAAAGGAATTAGAAGATATTTGTAATATGGTTGGATCGGATGTAAGCTACTGTTTATATCAGAAATTGGCGTTTTGCGAAGGTAGAGGAGAAATAGTAAGCTTATTAAATGTTAATTATAAAAAAATTCCTCTTTTATTAGTAAAACCTGACTTTGGCTTAAGCACAGCCTTAGTATACAAGAATTATCAATATATTAAACGTAGCTATGATAAAAGAATAATTCTAGATGCTTTAATAAATAACGATATTGATGCCTTAGAAAAAAATATCTTTAATGATTTAACAATATCTAGTCAAGGACTGAAACAAGAATTAAAAGAATTAGTACAATTTATAGAAAAACTTGGTTTTAAAGCTTTTCAAAGTGGGAGTGGCCCAACGTATTTTATTTTAAATTATAATGAAGCACTTTTAGAACAAATTAAAAAAGTATATCCTAACTACTTTTATTTAGAAACATTTTTAATGGGGGAATAAAAATGAAACAAAGTTTTGTAGAAAAGTTTGATGTAATTAATACGAAGATTGATGTTGAAAATCCATTAACAATCGGAAACGGAAACCTAGCCTTTACTATGGATGTTACAGGTTTGCAAACATTAAAAAAAGATTATAATTTAATTCCTTTAATGACTATGACAAATAAATTCGCCACAAAAGAAACTACGCTAGCTTTAGAAAAAGAAAGCTTTATAGCTCGTGATGGTAGAATCGTTTCTTATATGACTAAGAAGGAAGGTCAAGAAGAAGCTTTTGATAGTTTAAGGACAAATCATTTTAAATATAATTTATTTAATTTGGCTTTTTATTATAATGATGAATTAATTAAGTCAGAAGAAATTAGCAATATAAATCAACATCTGTATTTGTATTATGGGTTAATTGTATCTAAATTTACATATAAAAATGAAGAGGTAACAACAAGGGCCTATATAGACTACAAATATAATACTTTAGTATTTAGTTTTAAATCAAAGCTATTCAAAAAAGGTTTAAATGTTAGACTTTCTTCTAACGTGGCTTGGTATAATAAAGAAGGAAGCAAGGAAGAAAGAATTAATATAGCATATGATAAAGAAAAAATCTTAATTGAAGATTTATATCGTAAAGATGAAATATTTTATGCTTTAAAAGATATGTTCATTGTAAAAAAAGAAGATTCTATTGCTTTTTATAGTTCTAAAGAAGAAAATGAAATGACATTAGGTATTAATGAAAAAATAAAAAGAAGTCTAAATTTATGGCCAGAGTTTTGGAACAAAACAAAAGAATATTATAATGATAATTTAGAAATAGAAAGAAGAATAGTATTATCATTATATTTAATTAGAGTTAATAGTCTAGGTATTTATCCACCGGCTGAAACTGGTTTAACATGTAATAGCTGGTATGGCAAATTTCATTTAGAAATGCATCTATGGCACGATTTAGGCATGATTTATTACGGTCATTATGATTTAGTTATACCATCAATAGACTATTATTTTACGATTTTAGATGAAGCTAAAAAAAGAGCAGCATCAAATGGTTTTAAAGGCGCAAGATGGCCTAAAATGACTGATTTAACAGGGTTAGACTCACCATCAGACATAGGCTGCTTATTGATGTGGCAACAACCACATATAATATTTATGTTATCAGAAATAAAAAGATTAAACCCAAGCTTTGATATGACAAAATATAATGAGCTAATTGAAGAAACGGCATTATGTCTTGCAAGCTTTTTTGTAGAAGAAAATGGGAAATATTATTTAGATAAACCTTTAAGGCCTGCTCAAGAATTTTATGAGCCTGAAACAGTAGATTCGCCAATTTTTGAGGTTGAGTATTTCATTTATTCTTTAGCGTTAGCTAATAAACTTTTAGGTAACCATAAAAATAAAGAAAATTTTGAAAAAATTATTAAAAATGCAGTTATGCCACATGTTTTTGAAGATGCATATGAAGGTCATTTAAATACAAATGAAACATATACAAAATATAATTTTGACCATCCACTACCTATAATGGCCTATAGCTATTTTAAATCGGAAAGATTGAATCCTAAAATAGTAAAAAATAGTTTAGATAAGATTTTTAAAACATTTAAAATAGATACAATGTGGGGATGGGATTTCCCAAGCTTTGCAATGTGTCTATATAATTTAGGAGAATATGATAAAGCAGTAGAAATGCTTTTAAGTAATTATCAAAAAAATACTTATTTGAAAAATGGTCATAATATTCAATATCCTGATCATGAGACCTTACCTTTATATTTACCTGGTAATGGAGCATTTTTAATTGCCTCATATATGTTGTTTAATAAATAATAATAAAAGGACATACTAGAGTATGTCCTTTCAGAGTGATGACAAAAGACACTTTTTATAGGTGTCTTTTTCATTTATATGGATAACTCATAATAAAAAAAGACTTTTCGAACGAAAAATCTTAATAATTCTTTAATGTTAGAAGTACTCTTATAGAGTATTCTAGCTAATTTTATTAAATTATGACACGCGAAAATAATCAAGACTCGGTCTTGATTTTTTTTACGTCCTCTTAAGAATGTAAAACCCAAATTATTATTAAATTTTTTTTGGGCAAAACATCTTTCTATAGTCATTTTCCTTAATGGATATAATTCTTTACCTAATGGTGATAATCTTATCTCTCTTGCTTTTTCTGTAGCTCTTTCTAAAAAGTGTCTTTGAATTTCTTTATATTTTTGATTTGTACATCTATTCCTTAATGGACAATTCTTACAATCTTTTGCACTTGTTTTATATACCAAGTTTCCTTGTGAATTCATTCCTCTATATGTTAATAATATTCCTAATGGACATACATACACATTGTTTTCTTCGTCATATTTATAACTTGTTGATGGTATTGGTGTTTCTAAATCATTTTCTTTTCTACTCTTACTACTTTTTGGTCTTGTATATGGTATTATTGGTTTTTTATTTGCCTTTAGCACTTCATTTAATAAAACTGGTGATGTATATCCGGCATCCATTACGACATTTTCTACTTCATTATCTTTATTTATTGTTTCTAAAAAATCTACACCTGAATTATTATCATTCATATTTCCTGGATATACTTTGGCATTTGTTACCCAACCATTTTCATCACAAGCTACTTGCGTAGAATATGCTAATTGTTTTTCCTTTTCTCCCTTATGAAACATTCCACATTCAGGGTCTGTGGTTGATACAATTTCTTTCTTTTCCTCTTTAGCTAATGGTCTTTTTCCTTCACTAATTCTTACTTCATTTATTTCATTTCGTAATGTTTCTACATATTTATTATATGATGCCTCAATCATTTTATTATCTATTTTCTTTTATTGGCATACGCTTTTGTATGTGTAGAATCTATAACAATGTTGTTTTATTTAGTAATCCTTTTTGATTAACTTTATCTAATATTTCCATAAATATATCATCAAATATCGTACTATCTGAAAACCTACGTTCATAATTTTTAGAAAAAGTATAATAATGAGGTACACTTTCAGTAAAGTCTAAACCTAAAAACCAACGATAAGCTATATTTACTTCAATCTCTTTTACAGTTTGTCTCATTGATTTGATTCCAAACATATATTGAATAAAGACCATTTTAAATAATACTACTGGATCTATTGATGGTCTTCCTTTATCTAAACTATACAAATGTTTTACTTTATCTCTTATAAATTCAAAATCAATAGTTTTATCTATTAGTCTAACTAAATGATCTTGTGGTACTAGCATTTCCATATCTACAAATTGCATAACTGATTTTGGTCTTTTATTATCATTATTTGTAATCATAATTATCACTCATTTCTTTAATACAATTATACCATTTTTAGTATCTACTAACTAGAAATACTTTTCCACTGTATAACTTTAGACAAACAAAAAAGGCTATCGACAAAATTATTTTGTCAACAGCCTGAGATTTGATTTTAATCAAATCTTTTTATTTTTAAAGTATATTTTTAGGGAAAAAAGTTATCTTTTCAAATCTTATCTATTGCATAGATAAGATTTAGTATATTAAAAGGAGATTTTTTATGAAAAAAATAGTATTACTGTTATCTTTATTGTTGATGCTATCTTTTACATTTTCTTTGACATCATGTGATAATAATGGTGGTAATTTTATTAAAACAATTGAGAAGACAAGTACCGATGGTTTAGTCGACACATACACTATAAGGTATAGTGATGGATCAACATATACTTTCACAGTAACAAATGGTGAAGATGGTGTAGATGGAATACAAGGAGAACCGGGAAAAGATGGACATACACCAGTAATTACGATCGGAGAAAACGGTAATTGGTACATTGATGGTGTAGATACAGGAAAAAGAGCAGAAGGAATTAAAGGTGATATAGGTAATGGAATTGCAAGTATCGAAAAGACATCAAGTGAAGGATTAGTAGATATATATACAATAACATTTACAGATGGAACAACTACAACATTTACAGTAACAAATGGTGCAAATGGCATAGATGGAATTCAAGGAGAACCAGGAAAAAATGGACACACACCAATAATAACAATCGGAGAAAATGGTAATTGGTACGTTGATGGTGTAGATACAGGAAAAAGAGCGGAAGTTGTTTTACCACCGCATTATGATGAAAAACATACAGTAACATTCCATTTAAATGGAGGTTCTTTACCTATTGGTTATGAAGAAACTATAGAAGTATCATGGGGAGATACTTTGGATTTACCAATACCAACTAAATATGGTTATAATTTCATTGGATGGTTTACTGGTGACGACGTAAACGATAAAAAATTTAGTTCGTATGATGCAGTGTTTAGAGATTTAGATTTATATGCAAAGTATGAAGTGACTGTTAAAACACAATTTAATGCATATGATGATAGTGGATTATTACTTGACTCATTTAATAGTTTTTTTGAGGCTTTAGATGAATTATTTGTTACTGGTAATTTAAAAGGTATTATTAAACCAGTAATCAAAGATGTTGAAGGTGATGCAGTATATTCTGGTACAAATGGCTTTAGTTATTCATGGTTTGATGAAAATGGATTATCAAAAATATTTGATGATGGTGAGAAAATTAAAAATGGTCAGTTTAGTTGGTATCAAAATTATGAATTAGACTTAAAGATTCATACACAAGATAAAGCAAGTATGATGTTCCAAGCATCTAGTAATGCAAAGAATATCGGTAAATTCTTTGCACGTCCTGCTGATTTTGAAACTACAAATACAGATGGTTCAGGAGGATATCATCCATCAGGTGATCCAGATGGAATGTGGACAGGATGGAGAGCATCTGTTTATAAAGCAGGTGTAACAACAGCACAATATTTGAGTTGGGCAGATAATAGTGGTGCATATGACAAGATGGATGCAGTATATGATTTAACTAAATCTACAATTTCTCCATCTAATAATCCAAATCAACCAGTTCGTGCTGAGATTTGGATGGGTAGTCCAGATAATTCTAATGTAACAGGTGCTGAAGCAAAATATAGTCATGTTATTATGGGTATTTCATTTGATGCTGGTACAGTTGATTCTACCAAGTATTTAGCTGATGGTACTAAACGTGAAGTAAGATTATTCTCTGAGGTTGTTGCTTTAAATGGTGGTATGGTAGAAGCATATATGGGTGAACGTGTTTACGGTGATACAGTTGGTTATGCAACTTGGAATAAGTCAAAAGGTGTTTGGGAATTTGATTCAAAATATAATATGAGTTTAGTATTTAAGAATATTGGCTCAAAAGGCGTGTATATACTAACAGTTAATGAGAAAACTTTAACATTTGATTTTGGTTATGAAGTTAAATTTAACGGTAATTTACGTTTGACATATGGTGTAAGTTTAACTCCTGATACATATCAAAATAATCGTAAAGTTCCTGATTTAAGAAACGGTTCAGAATGGTTAAATGTTGTTCAAGAAAGCATTGTTAAGGGATTTACTACAAAAGCGGATGTTGCGAACATGGGCTTTATGGATGGTAGAGTTGCAAATGGAGCAAATCAAATAGGTATTTATGGTGGCGACGTTTGTGATGTTATTAAGAATGTTGAAGGACATGCAGTATTTACATTTAAATATTAAAAAAATTTTTTGAAAATACAATTTTAAATTTACTTAGATAATTTGTATCATTAAACTTCTTAACTATGGTATTGAATGTCGTGATAAATTATTTTTCAAGGGAACAATGATTTTGCTTATTGCATATAATTCATACAACTATGATAAATAATGCAATTTATAATCAACCATAAGTTCTAGCTTTAAATTGCTTTTTATGAGTGGCTTCAAAATATTTTAGTTTGTAAAATTTATGTTTTATATTTGGGGAAAAAAGTTATTTTTTATTATCTAATTTAATGAATTAGGATAAATTATAGGAGGTTAGCATGAAAAGAATATTTAAATTAAGTATACAAAGTTTAATTTTGTTTGTATTGCTATTATTTGTTTCATCTACTGTGTCATGTAGTATTGCGCAAAATAATAAAGTTAATTCAGAAAACTTTGAATTTAGATTGAATGAATATAATATTGAATGGCGTAAAGACAGTACTGCAGAATGGGAAGTGGTTGCTTCTGTAGAACAATTAATAGATTTAGAAGGGAAATCTGCATACGAAATTGCGGTTGAACTTGGTTTTAAAGGAAGCAAAGAAGAGTGGCTTGAATCTTTAAAAGGACAAGACGGAAGAAAAATAGAATTTAATGTAACACAAGATAAAGTAGAATGGCGATATGTTGGAGAAACAGAGTGGAAAGAACTTTTAAATCTAGAAACTATTCAAGGAGAGAATGGAAAGTCAGCGTACGAAATTGCAGTTGAACTTGGTTTTGAAGGCAGTGTAGAAGAATGGCTTGAATCTTTAAAAGGACAAGACGGAAGAGAAATAGAATTTAATGTAACGCAAGATAAAATAGAATGGCGTTA
>CALUXS010000012.1 GCA_944324805.1 uncultured Acholeplasmatales bacterium
ACCTCCAAAGTAAACTAATAATTAGAGGTATTCATTCTTTAATTATTTTTTTGTCTACTTTGGAGATATCATATCAATTAATCCTCCTTTTCTTTTTATAATTACTTTACTTGAAATAATTTATTTTTTTGCTATAATCGGATAAGAAAGAGGCGAAGAAATGGAAAAATATAAAGAAGTTGAGAGAAGTATTATAACAACCTATAGAAAAAAAATATGGGCAGTTTTTATAAAAACAATTAAGGAATATAATTTAGTAGAAGAAAATGATAATATTTGTGTATGTATGTCTGGTGGTAAGGACTCTTTTCTTATGGCTAAACTTTTTCAAGAATTAGAAAGACATTCGGATTTTCCTTTTAAAGTAAAGTATTTAGTAATGGATCCTGGCTATAAAAAAGAGGTTAGAGAAAAAATAGAGAATAATCTTTCTCTTTTAAAAATACCTGCTATAATTGAAAAAAGTGATATTTTTGATATAGCCGATATTATGGGTGGTAAACCTTGTTTTTTGTGTGCAAGAATGAGAAGAGGATTTTTATATAAAAAGGCTGAAGCTTTAGGCTGCAATAAAATAGCGTTAGGTCATCATTTTGATGATGTTATTGAAACTACTTTAATGAGTATGTTTTATAATGGGAAAATCCAAACAATGCCTCCAAAACTTTTAAGTGATAATTATAAAGGGATGGAACTAATAAGACCATTATATCAAATACATGAACAAGATATTATAAATTGGACTAAATATAATGAGTTAGAATTTATCAATTGTGCCTGCAAATTTACAGAAAGAGAAAATGAATTTGATTCGAAGAGAAAAGAAGTAAAAGAAATAGTTAAGGAGTTAAAAAAGCTAAATCCAATAATACCACATAACATTTTTATGTCTGTTCATAGATGCAATGTTGATACAATGGTTGGTTATGAAATTGACAGAAGTTATTATGATTTTAACACTGAATATGAGAGGAAAAGAAAAAAATGTTTAGAAGAGAAATCCCAATAATCGGAATAGATGGTCTAAAGAAGCTAGAAAAAAGTCATGTTGCAATTTTTGGAGTTGGTGGAGTAGGAGGATTTGTAGCAGAAATATTAGCTCGTTCCGGAGTTGGTGAATTAACTATTGTGGATTTTGATAGAGTTAGTATATCTAATATAAATAGGCAAATAATTGCTTTAAATTCTACAGTTGGGAAGTTAAAGGTTGATGTTTTAGAGGAAAGACTATTAGATATAAACCCTAATTTAGTAATTCATAAGTTTCCTATATTTATAGATAAAGCATCTTTAAATGATATTAGTTTTGATTTTTCATATGTTTGTGATGCTGTAGATAATGTAACAGCGAAATTGCTAATAATTGAAAAGGCTAAAAGATTTAATGTTCCGGTAATTTCTTCTATGGGAACAGGAAATAAAATAAATCCTCAACTTTTTCAAATAAAGGATATTAATCAAACTAAGGTTTGTCCACTTGCAAAAGTAGTTCGTACAGAGTTAAGAAAAAGAGGAATAAGTGGAGTTAATGTTTTGTATTCCGAAGAAGAACCAATAAAATCACCACTATTTGATAATGGTAAAAATGTGCCAGCAAGTATTTCATTTACACCTAGTGTTGCTGGAATACTAATAGGTCGCTATATTATTTTAGATTTGATTAAATAATTTAAAAATTATGCTTGTATTTGTTTTGCTAATGTGGTATCATTAGTTGAACTTTAAGATAGTCCAGAGAGGCTAACAAGAAACGGGTATAATTTTATTTTGTTATTACTAGTCTTCTAGTCTTTTTGGATAGAAGACTATTTTTTTTTGAGGTGAAATTATGCGTGGTCTATTAACATTAAAAGGTTTAAGTACAGAAAAAATTCAACAAATTATTAATTATGCATTGGAGCTTAAGGGTGGTGCCAAAAAAACTTATGAAAATAAGAAGATGGCTACCCTTTTTTTTGAGAATTCTACAAGAACTCAATATTCATTCCAAACCGCAATGATAAATTTAGGAATAAATGTTATAAGTTTTAATGCTTCAGCAAGCTCAGTAAATAAGGGCGAAACTTTATATGATACCGTTAGAACATTTGAGTCGTTAGGTCTAGATGGTGTAGTTATCCGTCATTCAAAAGACGAATATTTCAAGGAATTAGAGAATATAAAGATGCCAATTTTTAATGGAGGCGATGGTGCCGCAAATCACCCTACTCAATGCCTATTAGATTTAATGACTATTTATGAAGAATATGGACATTTTGCAGGATTAAAGGTGGCAATTATAGGTGATATTTCTCATTCAAGAGTTGCGCACGGAAACATAGAAGTAATGAATAGACTTGGTATGGAAGTATATATAGCAGGACCAGAAGAATATAATGATGGTAGTGCTCCACATATCGACTTAGATGAGGCAATAAAGACTTGCGATGTTATTATGTTATTGCGTGTTCAATTTGAAAGACATCAAGAAAAAATGAGTATGAGTGTTGAAGAATATCATCAAAAGTTTGGCCTTACTGAAGAAAGAATGAATAATATGAAAGAAAAGGCTATAATAATGCATCCAGCTCCAATTAATAGAGGCGTTGAAATAGCAGATAGTGTTGCAGAATGTCCAAAGAGTCGTATTTATAAACAAATGACAAATGGCGTTTATGTTAGAATGGCTGTTATCTCAATGGTATTGGATGGTGATTTATAAAATGATTTGCTTAAAAAATGGTTTTGTTCTTGAAAATGATGAATTAATAAAAAAGGATATTTATATAAAAGGTAACAAGATTGTAGATTTTAATTCAAATGATAAAATAGAAGTATATGATTGTGAAGGATGTTTAGTTATGCCTGGCGCATGTGATATTCATGTGCATTTAAGAGAACCAGGTTTTACAAATAAAGAAACAATTAAAACAGGAACATTATCTGCAGCAAAAGGCGGCATCACAACAATATTTTCCATGCCAAATATAATACCTTATCCAGATAATCTATTAGGACTTAAAGTCGAAGAAGATATTATAAAAAGGGATGCAGTAGTTCATGTTTTCCCATATGCTTGTACAACAAAAGAAGAAAAAGGAAAGGAATTAGCAGATTTAGAAATATTAGCTAAACATGTTAAAGCTTTTTCAGATGATGGTGTAGGTATTCAAGATTTAGACTTATTAGAAAAAGCATGTAAAATTGCCAAAGATAATAATATTGTTGTAGCATCGCATGCTGAAGATGCAGTATTAAAATATGCTCCTGCAGGAGAATATGTAGCAGTTAAACGTGAAATAGAAATCGCTAAAAAAACAGGTGTAAAATATCATTTTTGTCATATGTCTACAAAAGAATCATTTAACTATATAAAAGAAGCTCAAAAATCTGGATATGATAATATTACTTGTGAAGTAGCTCCTCATCATTTATTTTTAAATGAAACTATGATTAATAATAACCCTAATTACAAAATGAATCCACCATTAAGAAGTGAAGAAGATAGATTAGCTACATTAGAAGCATTATTAGATGGAACAGCTACTATTATTGCTTCTGATCACGCACCTCATACAAAGGAAGAAAAACAAAGACCATATGAATTAGCACCTAATGGTATTATTGGGTTAGAGACAATGCTTCCTCTTGTATATACTAATTTAATTAAGACAAAAAAGGCCACTGTAAAACAATTCATTGACTGGGTTGTTAACAACCCAAGAAAATTGATGGGGTTATCTGCTGTTATGATTGCTCCTGGATATCCTGCTGATATAGCTGTAATGGACATAACTAAATTGCATTGTTATACGGAAGAAGAGATTTTATCTAAGGGAGTTAATTCACCATATATTGGTATGGAATTAACTGGTTTTATGCGTTATACATTTGTTGATGGAAAACTTGTTTATAAGGAGGAATAGGATGAAACGTAAGCTTGTTTTAGAAAATGGAAAAGAATTTTTCGGTGATGGATTTGGATCAAAAGAAGAAAAAATAGCTGAAATAGTATTTAATACTTCAATGGTTGGTTATCAAGAAATTTTATCAGACCCTTCATATTGTGATCAATTTGTTGTTATGACTTATCCTTTAATTGGAAACTATGGTTTAACTGATGATGATTATGAATCAAAAAGTGTCTATATGAGTGGCTTTATTGTTCATGAATATAATGATTCTCCTTCAAATTTTAGATACACAAGAACACTAGGTGATGTTATGGAAGAGAATCATGCTGTTGGAATAAGCGGTGTTGATACTCGTGAAATAGTTCGAATCATTCGTGATAATGGTTCTATGAAAGCAATGATTTGTGATGCTGATAAACCACTAGAAGTATGCCTAGAAGAATTAAAAGCCTATAAATATCCTACTAATCAAGTTGAAAAGGTAACATCTAAGAGAATTTGGTATAGTAGAACACGTAACCCTTTATATAATGTAGTTACAGTTGATTGTGGTTGTAAATTGAATATAATTAGAAAACTAAATGAGTTTGGCTGTAACGTTGTTGTTGTTCCTTATAATACAACAAAAGAAGAAATTTTACGTTTCCATCCAGATGGATTATTCCTATCAAATGGTCCTGGAGATCCTGAAAATGTTGTTCCTGTAATTAATTTAGTGAAAGAATTAAAGGGAAAGTTACCAATACTAGGAATTTGTTTGGGTCATCAAATGATAGGTTTAGCCTATGGAGCACATACATATAAAATGAAATTTGGACATCGTGGTGCTAATCATCCAGTCAAAGATTTAGAGACTGGTAAAATTGAAATTACTAGTCAAAATCATTCATATGCGATCAATAAAGATTCATTAGCAAATACAGGCTTAAAATTGACTCATATTAATATTTTAGATAATGAAGCTGAGGGAATGGTAGATAAGGCAAACTATGTTATGAGTGTACAATATCACCCTGAATCAGCTGCTGGTCCAGAGGATAGTGAATATTTATTTACTAGATTTACTAATATGATGAAGGAGTGGAAGAAAAAATGCCAAAAAGAAATGATTTAAAGAAAATTATGGTCATTGGTTCAGGGCCAATTGTCATTGGTCAGGCAGCAGAATTTGATTATGCTGGTACACAAGCTTGTCTTGCTCTTAAAGAAGAAGGTTATCAGGTTGTATTAGTCAATTCAAATCCAGCAACAATAATGACAGATACTAAAATTGCTGATAAAGTTTATATGGAACCACTTGATTTAGAACATGTTGCAAAAATCATTAGATTTGAACGTCCTGATGGTATTTTATGCTCTATAGGTGGACAAACTGGACTTAATCTAGGCATGCAATTATACAAAAAAGGTGTTTTAGAGGAATGTCAAGTTGAAATGCTTGGTACTGGATTTGAAGCTATTAATAAAGCGGAAGATCGTGAGTTATTTAGAAAACTATGTCTAGAAATTGGTGAGCCAATTTTAGAGAGTATTAACTGTAATAGTCTTGATGGAGTTCTTGAGGCAGCTAAAAAGATTGGATACCCTGTAATATTACGTCCTGCTTTCACTTTAGGTGGTACAGGTGGTGGATTTGCCAACAATGAAGAAGAAATTATCGAACTTGCAAAGAATGCATTAAAGCTTTCACCTGTTGGAGAAGTTTTGGTTGAAAAATCTATTAAAGGTTTTAAAGAAATCGAATATGAAGTATTAAGAGATAAAAATGATACAGCAATTGTTGTATGTAATATGGAAAATGTTGATCCTGTAGGTATTCATACAGGTGATAGTATTGTAGTTGCACCTAGCCAAACATTGACTAATAAAGAATATCAAATGTTAAGAAATAGTGCACTAAAAATCATAAGAGCTTTGAAAATTGAAGGTGGTTGTAATGTTCAATTCTCATTAGATCCTTTTTCATTCCAATATTATGTAATAGAAGTAAACCCACGTGTTAGTAGATCATCAGCATTAGCATCAAAAGCTTCTGGTTACCCAATTGCAAGAGTATCAGCTAAAATTGCCTGTGGTTTACAATTAGATGAGATTGATATTGCTAATACTAAGGCTTCCTTTGAACCAACACTTGACTACGTTGTAACAAAAATTCCACGTTTTCCTTTTGATAAGTTTAATACAGCTAATCGTCATTTATCTACTCAAATGAAAGCAACAGGCGAAGTTATGGCTATAGGTAGAACACTTGAAGAGTCATTATTAAAGGCTGTACGTTCGCTTGAAAATAAAGTTTGTCATATCGAGTTAGAAAAATTAAAGAGTTTATCTAAACGTGAATTAGTTGATTTCATTCTTGAAGAAAATGATGAGAGACTTTATGCTATTGCTGAAGCATTTAGAAAAGATATAACAATTGATGATATATATCAATTGACTAAAATTGACCGTTTCTTCCTTGAAAAAATTCAAAATATAGTCAAATTCGAAAATGAATTAAAAGCAAATCCATTTGACTTAGCAACTTTTAAACAAGCAAAAAAGATGGGATTTAGTGATCAATATATAGCTCAAATTTCTAAAAAAACTGAGCAAGATATTTTTAAATATCGTTTAGAAAATAATATAATGCCTGTCTACAAGATGATTGATACTTGTGCTAGTGAGTTTAATAGCTATATTCCATACTTTTATGGTACATATGATTCTGAAAATGAGAGTATTGCAAGCAAACGTAAAAAAGTTGTTGTTCTTGGTTCAGGACCAATTCGTATCGGACAGGGTGTTGAGTTTGATTATTCTACAGTTCATGCTATTTGGGCTATTCAAGAGGCAGGATATGAAGCGGTAGTAATTAACAATAATCCAGAAACTGTTTCAACTGATTATACTTTATCAGATAAATTGTACTTTGAACCTTTATGTTATGAAGATGTAATGAATATAATTAAGTTTGAAAACCCTCTAGGTGTAATAGTTGCTCTTGGTGGACAAACAGCTATTAATTTAGCTTCACGCCTTGAAGGTAGTGGAATTAAACTAATAGGTGCAACATCACATGCGATTGATTTAGCAGAAGATCGTGAACAATTTGAAAAAATTATGACAGAACTTAATATTCCAATGCCAATTGGTAAAGGTGTGTTATCAGTTGAAGAAGGAATTGAAGTTGCAAAGAAAATTGGTTACCCTGTATTAGTTAGACCTTCATTTGTATTAGGTGGTCGTATGATGCACATAGTTTATGAGGAGAAGTTATTAAAATCTTTCATAAAAGAGGCATTAGATTTTGATTCAACTCACCCAGTTCTAGTTGATAAATATATATCTGGTCAAGAATGTGAAGTAGATGCAATTTGTGATGGTAAGGATTGCTTTATTCCTGGTATTATGGAACATATTGAGAAAACTGGTGTCCATAGTGGTGACTCAATGAGTGTTTATCCTCCTTATTCATTAAGCGAAGAAGCACAAAAAACAATTATAGAATATACTAATAAGATAGGTATTAATTTAAAATTAATTGGTTTATTTAATATTCAATTTATTGTAGAGGCAAACGGAAAAGTTTCTGTAATAGAAGTTAACCCACGTTCTTCTCGTACGGTACCATTCCTTGCTAAATCTACAGGGGTACCTATCGCAAATATTGCTGCTAAGGTAATGTTAGGAAAGTCATTAAAGGATTTAGGATATGTTGGTGTTTATCCAAAACGTAAGCGTTGGTATGTTAAATCTCCTACTTTCTCATTTACTAAAATTACTGGTTTAGATGCAGTATTGTCTCCAGAAATGAAATCGACTGGTGAGGCAATTGGATATGATAGTTCCTTAAATAGAGCATTGTATAAATCATTGAAAGCATCTGGTTTAAGAGTAAGTAATTATGGTACAGTAATGGCAACTATCGCTGATATAGACAAAGAAAGAGCTTTAGAATTAATTAGAAGATTTTATAAATTAGGATTTAATATTGTCGCTACTAAAGGAACAGCAACCTATTTGAAAGCAAATGGAATCAGAACAAGAGTATTAAAAAAGATTTCTGAAGGTAGTGAGGATATTACACAGGCATTGCGAAAAGGATATATAACTTATGTAATTAATACAACGACTGAAGAACGAAAGGATTCACGTAATGATGGAGTTGTAATAAGAAGAACAGCAATTGATAACAATGTTCCTGTTTTCACATGTTTAGATACAGTAAATGTATTATTAAATGTATTAGAAGAAACTACAATGGGTATTTCTACAATTGATGGTGAATAAAATGTATAAATGTAATTTAGAAATTATAAGCAATGAATTACTCACTAATAAAATTTATAGAATGGTTTTAAAGGGAGAAAATAGAATAGAAAATCCAGGTTCATTTGTTGAAGTAACAATTCCAGGTTTTTATTTAAAAAGACCAATAAGTGTCGCTGATTATACAAATGATACTTTAACATTAATTTATAAGGTTTTAGGTCATGGTACTGATAAAATGAGTACTATGTTAAAAGGTGAATCTTTAGAAGTATTGACTGATTTAGGTAATGGTTTTACAAATCTAACTAAAAACCCATTGATAGTTGCTGGTGGTATTGGTGTTGCACCATTTGTTAATTTAGTCAAGAAATTTAACGAATTAGGTATAAAACCAACCATGATATATGGTGAACAAACTAAAGAAAACTATGTATTATTGGACTTTTTTAAAGAAAATACAAAAGAATTAATATTAGTAACTGATGATGGTAGCTCAGGAATTAAGGGCAATCCATGTAGCTATCTAAGCAGCAATAAAATTGATTTTGATAAATATTATGCATGTGGACCAAATATAATGTTAAAAAATTTAATTAAATTAACTACTAATGGTTACTTATCGTTAGAAGCTAGAATGGGGTGCGGATTTGGTGCATGTATGGGATGCTCAATCGAGACTACAAAAGGTCCTAAGCGTGTTTGTAAAGAAGGACCAATATTTGAAGCATCAGAGGTAATTTATGAATAAAGAAATAAATATTTTAAATCATAATTTTAAAAATCCAATAATTCCTGCTTCTGGATGTTTTGGCTTTGGATATGAATTTGCTGAATTCTATGACATTAATGTTTTAGGATCAATGAGTTTAAAAGGTACAACATTAGAAGCTCGTTATGGTAATCCTCTTCCAAGAATTGCTGAATGTCAAGCCGGTTTAATTAATGCAATAGGGCTTCAAAATCCCGGTGTTGATAAAGTTATAAATGTAGAATTACCAAAATTAGAGAAGTTTTATTCTGATAAAGTAATTGCTAATGTTGGTGGTCATTCTATTGAGGAATATGTTGAAGTAACTAAGAAATTTTCGCAAGTTGATAAAATATGTGCAATTGAGCTTAATATTAGTTGTCCTAATGTTAAGGGTGGTGGTATGGCGTTTGGTACTAATCCAGATGTTGCATACAACTTAGTAAAAGAAGTAAAGAAAGTATGTAAAAAGCCTTTAATTGTTAAACTTTCTCCTAATGTCACAGATATTGTTGAAATGGCCAAGGCAGTTGAAAAGGCTGGTGCAGATGCAATAAGCTTAATTAACACTCTAGTAGGTATGAGAATAGATTTAAAAACTGCTCGACCAATAATAAGTGTAAATAAGGGCGGATATAGTGGTCCTGGTGTTTTTCCGGTAGCATTAAGAATGATTTATGATGTCTATGAAAATGTAAATATTCCTATAATTGGTATGGGTGGTGTCTCTAATGCATATGAAGTTATAGAGATGATGTACGCTGGTGCTAGTTTAGTAATGGTTGGTGCTGCAAATTTGGTTAATCCTTTTGCATGTAAAGAAATTATTAATCAACTTGATGAAGTTATGAAAGAATTAAAAATAACAGATTTAAAATCAATTATTGGAAAAAGTCATAATTGCAATAAATAAATAATTCGGATATAATTATCTTGTCTATATCGATGAGGTGGTTATATGTTTTTAATAGAAATTGTTGATCCAATCACTAAGGTTATTGGTGATTGGGCAGCAGAAATAAATTTTTGGTCAATTGTATTTAGATTGGCTATTGCAATCGTTCTTAGTTTTTTAATTGGGTTAGAAAGATCATCAAGAAATCATGCTGCAGGTTTAAGAACATATATATTAGTTACATTAGGTGCAGCAGTTGCAATGTTAACAAATCAATTTGTATTTGAGAGCTTTGGAACAGGTGATGGTGCTAGATTAGGAGCACAAGTTATTAGTGGTATAGGTTTTTTAGGTGCCGGTACAATTATGGTGACTTCTAGAAGTCAAATTCGCGGATTAACAACTGCTGCGGGTTTATGGGCTTCTGCATGTATGGGTCTAGCTATTGGAGTTGGATTTTATACATTAGCCATTACTGCAACTGTAGCAATTTTAATTTGTTTTACAGTTTTGCAAGGTGTTGAAAATAATCTAAAAGATCGTTCAAGAAGTTTTACTATACATATTGAGTTAACTGATTCTTGCTATTTAAGGGATTTAATCAATTTTATTAGACATTCAGATTTAGTTATACAAAGAGTTGAAGCTAATCCTGCATATGCATCTAGTGGTCTTGCGGTTTATACTATATACCTAGAAAATAGGAACAAAAAAGATATAAAAGATATGTTGCATATTCCTTATATAAGTGCAATTAGAGATTTAGAATATGTAAATTATGTTGAGGAAATATCATAGGAGGAAAAGTGATGAATCAAGTTATTATTGCTTGTGATTTTAAAAATAAAGAAGAATTAAATAAGTTTTTATTACCATTTGAAGGGTTAAATCCATTTTTAAAAATAGGAATGGAAATATTTTATAAGGAAGGACCTGAATTAGTTAAAGATCTAACAAATCGTGGATTTCATATTTTCCTAGATTTAAAGTTGCATGATATACCAAATACTGTTGAAAAAGCTATGCGAAATATTGCAAGTTTAAATGTAGATATAACTAATGTTCACGCTGCAGGTGGAATTAAAATGATGGAGGCAGCTAAACGTGGATTAGAGGGTTCAAACACTAAATTAATTGCCGTAACAATTTTAACATCATTAAATGATGAAATGCTAAAAAATGAATTAGACATTGAAAAGACTGTCAACGATGTTGTATACGACTATGCAAGTAATGCAAAGAAGGCAGGATTAGATGGTATCGTTTGTTCACCATTAGAAGCACCAATAGCCAAAGAATTAGGATTAATAAGTGTAACTCCAGGTATTAGATTAGCAGGAGATGCTAAAGGTGATCAAAGTCGTGTTACTACTCCAAGTGATGCAAAGAATCTTGGTAGTACATATATAGTAGTAGGTAGAAGTATTACAGGAGCCTTAGATCCTGTAGCAGCATATAAGAAATGTATGGAGGATTTTAACTAATGGAAAATTTAGCAAAAGAAGTAGCAAAAGGTTTGTTAAAAATTAAAGCTGTATTTTTACGTCCTGATGAACCTTTCACATGGGCAAGTGGAATAAAATCACCAATTTATTGTGATAATCGTTTAGTATTAGCAGATTTAGAAGTTCGTGATATTGTTGAAAATGGTCTAGCTGAAACTGTAAAAAAATATTATCCTGATGTTGAAGTTTTAATGGGTACATCAACTGCTGGTATTCCACATGCCGCATATGTATCTAATATTTTAAGATTACCTATGGGTTATGTTAGAGGTAGTTCTAAAGATCATGGTAGAAATAATCAAATTGAAGGGGCAAATCCTAATGGTAAGAAAGTTGTAGTAATTGAAGATTTAATTTCTACTGCCGGTTCATCTTTAGAGGTTGTAAATGTTTTAAAAGAAAATGGTGCAGATGTACTAGGTATCGTATCTATTTTCACATATAATCTACAAAAAGGATTAGATAGATTAGCTGCTGCAAACGTAAAAAATTATTCTTTATCAAATTTTGAAGTTCTTGCTAAAGTTGCTAGTGAAGAAGGATATATTACTGCAAAGCAAGAAAAACAAATATTAGCTTTCCAAAAAGATCCTAATGATCCTAGTTGGCAAGAATTATAAAAAAGAAGTTTTTTAACTTCTTTTTTTTATTTAATGTTAGTTTTTGATTATGTGAATTTTGTGAAATTACTACAAAAAATAGAATCAATGTTGTATAATAAAATAAAATGAGGTGATTGTATGTTATTGAAGAAAGTAGAAAAAAACGATTTTCATAGTGCTTTATCAATCCCAAATGAAACATTAGATTCAAAATTAGAATGGTATCATCTAATATTTATATATATTATTGGTGGAGTTATAGGTACAGTTTGGGAAACAATATTAAATTTAGTGCGAGGTGATGGTTTTGTTTATTGTAATGGAACTATTTTTACACCATTTAATTTTGTATATGGAACAGGTGCAGTAGTAATAATTTTAACACTAAGAAAAACTAATTCACCATCAAAGGTTTTCTTGTATGGTGCGGTTGGTGGTGGTGTAGTAGAATATATTCTTAGTTTTTTAGAAGAATTAATTTTACATACTAGGTCATGGGATTATCATGATGAATGGTTACACATTAATGGTAGAACAACAATTCCATTTATGCTATTTTGGGGATTATTATCTGTATTAGCGGTATATGTTTTATACCGTCCATTATTAAGATTTATGTATAAATTTAAGCAACAAGCATTAGCACTAATTGGTAAAATATTATTAGGAATAATTATTGTTGATATGAGCTTTACGGTTGTTATTTTAGTTAGATATGCATCGAGAAAAGAAGGAAATCCTCCTGCAAATGTCATCACTGAAACAATTGATAAGTACTTTGATGATGATTATATGCAGCTTCATTTTCCTAGTATGGAATTTCAAGATAAAAAATAAGGAGTTTATATATGGTTATTACATTCATAGTTGATTCGTATAAAGATGCTAGTAATGGCATTACAATGACCACAAGGAGATTCGCTAGAGTACTAAAAGAGCATGGTCATACGATTCAGGTTGTTGCAGCAGCAGTTGATACTGATGGTATTGTAACAGGATATCAATTAGGCGTAAGGAAAACACCTGTATTATATCAAGTATCAAAAACCCAGGGATTTATATTTGCAAAATGTAATAAAAAAATTTTAAAAGAAGCAATTCTAAGAAGTGATATTGTTCATTTTTTACTTCCTTTTAAAATAGAAAAATATGCCAAAAGATTGTGTGATAAATACAATATTCCATCTACAGCTGCTTTTCATTTACAACCAGAAAATATTACATCTACTATTCATTTAAATAAGTATGAATTTGTTAATAAGTATATTTATAAAAAATTTAGGAAGTTTTATAACAAATTTGAACATGTTCATTGTCCTTCTAATATGATTGCTAAGCAACTTGTCGAAAATGGATATACAGCTAAATTACATATTATTTCTAATGGAGTAAGTCCGATTTTCCAACCTATAAGGGTTGAAAGACCTATTGAATTAAAGGATAAATTCATAATTCTGATGATTGGTAGATATTCAGTTGAAAAAAGACAAGATTTAATAATAAATGCGGTTAAAAATTCAAAATATGAAAAAAATATTCAAATAATTTTAGCTGGAAAAGGTCCATGGAAGAGTCATTTAGAAGAATTAGGTTCTGGACTAACGAATAAAATAATATTCGGTTTTTATACAGAAGATGAATTAGTACGTGTAATAAATATGGCTGATTTGTACGTGCATGCAAGTGATGCTGAGATTGAAGCTATTAGTTGTATTGAAGCCTTTAGTTGTGGAATCGTTCCTATTATTTCAGATAGTCCTATTTCCGCTACTAATCAATTCGCATTAGAAGTTGATAATCTATTTAAAAAAGGTGACTATAATGATTTATTAAATAAAATAGAGTATTGGTACGAAAATGATGAATTGAAAAAGAAACGCTCATTAGAATATATAAAATTTGGAAAACAATTTGCACTAGAAAATTGTGTAAAAAGACTTGAGGATGTTTTTGAAGAAGTTATAAAAACTAAAAAGGGCAAATAAGCCCTTTTATCATTAAAGGATGTGCAAAGATGGATGGTTTTTATATAGTTGATAAACCTGCTGGGATAACATGCCAGACAGTGTGTAATAAAATTAAGCATAATTACAAGTTTAATAAAGTTGGTCATAATGGTACACTTGATCCAGAAACAACAGGAGTCATGGTTGTCGCTTGTAATAGGGCTACAAAAATGTTACAATACTTAATAAATGATAGTAAAACTTATCTTACTACAATTGTTTTTGGGTATTTAACTAATACACTAGATGCTTATGGAGAAAAAATAGCTGAAAATATAGTTGAAATTGAAGCTAATCAAATTGATTTAGCTTTGAAGACATTACTTACTAGAAAAGAACAAATTCCACCTATGGTTTCGGCTATTAAAATTAATGGTAGAAAATTATATGATTATGAACGTAAGAATATAGAAGTAGAACTTAGTCCTAGGCCTGTAGAAATTTATGATATAAAAATTGTTAAGCCACTTTATAAGGATGGTAACTTTCAAAAAATTGATCTAATTTTAGATGTTTCTAAAGGCTTTTATGTAAGAAGTTTTGCAAGGGACTTAGGAGAACTTGTAGGAACTTATGCTGTAATGGGAAAATTAGAGCGTCTTAGAGCAGGTAGATTTGAAAAGAAGGATGCAATACCACTTAGTACTATTTTAGAAAAAAATATTACTCCTATTGCAATTGAAGATGTTTTTAATTATCCAAAAATTAATATAAATGAACGAATTTTGAGATTCGTTGAAAATGGTGTAACATTGTATAATCATAATCTATTAAATGACTGCAAGTATCGGGATGTTGGAAAATTAGATCGCTTTATATTAGTTTATTTAGGGAAAAATATTGCGATTTATGAACGAAAAGGAGAAATTTATCGACCTATTTTTATCTATTAGGAGTGTGATAAATATGGAAGTAATTTGGATCAAAAATGGTATTTTCCCAGAGTTTAAAGAAGAAAAGTGCTGTGCAATTGGAAATTTTGATGGTGTTCATTTAGGTCATCAGGAGTTAATAAAAAAATGTAAGAGTTTTTCATATAAAAGTGCAGTTTTAACATTTTATCCACATCCATTTACATTGCTGAAAGGGATAAATCCTTATCGTCAACTAGCACCAATAAATCATAAAGTTAAGATAATCGAATCGCTTGGTGTAGATTATTTATTTATTGTTGAATTTACTAAAGAAATTGCTGATATGCCCAAAGAATTATTTATTACTAACTTAAAAAAATTAGGTATAGTAAGTGTTGTTTGTGGTTATGATTTTACTTTTGGCAGAAAAGCTGAGGGTAATGTTGTCGATTTAAAAGAAAATTTTGACTTTCATGAGATTCCTAAATTTCAATTAGATAATGTAAGAGTATCAACTACATACATTAAAGAACTTTTATATTCAGGAGAAATAAAGAGAGCTAACTTAATGTTAGGAAGGAATTTTTCTATAATTGGTAAAGTAGTTCATGGTAAAAGTGTTGGACATTTGCTTGGATTTCCGACTGCAAATATAGATTATGGAATATATTATTTGCCACGTGGAGGAGTCTATGCGGTTAGAGTTCATTATTGTGGTAAAATATATTTAGGAATGGCAAATATTGGATATAATCCTACTATAGATTTTTCTGAGGAAATAAAATTAGAAGTAAATATATTTTCTTTTAATGATAATATATATGGCGAAGAACTTGAAATATGTTTTCTTGATCGTATTCGAGCAGAACGAAAATTTGAATCGCGCTCTGATTTAGTTAATCAACTAATTACAGATAAAAACAAAATTTTAGAGTTATATGGAGGAGATAGTTTATGAAATTATTAGTTGCAATTATTAACAATGATGATATTAAGCAAGTTAGTAAGACACTTATAAAAAATCGTGTTTACTCAACTAAATTATCATCAACAGGTAATTTTTTAATGAGCGGTAATACAACATTATTAATTGGTTGCCAAGATGAAGAAGTAGAAAAAATATTGAACATTATCAAGGAATGTGCTCACTCAAGAAAAAAATTAGTCACTCCTACAATGAGTCAAACATTAGGTTTATTTTCACCTAATCCTATTGAGGTTACAGTTGGTGGCGCAACTATCTTTATTTTAAATGTTGAACAATTTCACAAATTTTAGTTGAAATATTAAAAAAATATGATAAAATACCATCGTACGATTTTCTTTGTTATACGTTTCCTCAACGTTCAACTAGGTTAATCGCGTATAAAATAAATAAATGGAGGAATAAAAAATGGCATTAACAGCTGCTGAAAAGGCTCAAATTGTAAAAACTTATGGTAAGAATGATAAGGACACAGGTTCAACTGAAGTTCAAATCGCTATTTTAACTGCTGAAATCAATCAATTAAATGAACATTTCGCTGTTCATAAACACGATTTCCATAGCCGTCGCGGATTAATGACTAAAGTTGGTCAACGTCGTAGCCTATTATCTTATTTACAAAAGAAAGATAATGCTTCTTACGCAAGCTTAATCGAAAAATTAGGTTTAAGAAAGTAATGAAAAACACCTTCGGGTGTTTTTTATTTTATATACTTGAAAAGTAGAAAATTGTGCTATAATGTATATAGAGGGTTCGTTTGCAAAATTTAATAGTAAAGTGAGGTTAGATAATATGAGTTATGTAGAGTTCAAACATGTTTTCAAAAGGTATAAGTCGGGGCAAGATGTAATTGTTGCAAATAATGATATAAGCTTTAATATTGAAGAAGGTGAATTTTGCGTAATTGTTGGTCCTTCTGGTGCCGGTAAGACTACACTTTTAAATATATTAGGTGGAATGGAAAAGGCTGATGAAGGTGAGATTTATTTAGATGGGGAAAATATAACTAAATTAAATGATAAAGGATTAACTAAGTATAGACGTTATGACGTTGGTTTCGTTTTCCAATTCTATAATCTAATGCCTAATCTAACTGCTTTAGAAAATGTTGAAATTGCCAAAGAGCTATCAAAATCGCCATTAGATTCAGAAACGGTTTTGAATGATGTGAATCTTAGTGAAAGAAAAAATCATTTTCCTGCTCAATTATCAGGAGGAGAGCAGCAACGTGTATCTATTGCTAGAGCCGTTGCAAAAAATTCCAAAGTATTGCTTTGTGATGAACCAACAGGTGCATTAGACTATGTAACAGGTAAAAAAATACTAAAATTATTACATGATTTATGCAAAGAAAAGAAAAAAACGGTTATTGTTATTACACATAATCAAGCGTTAACAAAGATGGCAGATCGTGTTATTTTACTAAAAAATGGTCAAGTTACAGATTGTAAAGTGAATCCTAATCCAATCCCAATTGAACAAATTGAGTGGTAGATATGAAGATTTATATAAAAAGTATATTCAAATTAATCAAGAGCAATCTTTCAAGATTTATTACAATAGTCCTAATCGTAATGCTTGGGATTGGATTTTTAGTTGGACTATTCTCGGTTGCTCCTGATTTGCAAATTACGGCTAGTGATTTTTTGAGTGAACAAAAAACTTCAGAGATATATTTAAGAAGTTCAACTGGTTTTTTTCAAGAAGATGTAGATTATGTTAAAGAAAGATATTCCACAAAAGGAATAAAAGAGATAAGAGCTACATACGAAATAGACAAGTATGTTAGCTATAATAATCAAAGTTATTTGGCTAAATTAGTCTATGAGGATGAACATCAAAGTCAGGATGTTTATACTTTGGTTGAAGGAAGATATCCTGAAGTAGGTAAAAAGGAAATATTAGTTGAACAAAATGGAAATTATATAAAAGCTCCTGAAATTAATTCTAAGGTTTTAATTGATGGTACTGAATATGAGGTAGTTGGAATTGTTTATAATCCTTGGTATATAATGAAGGAAAGATATAATTCAGATGAATTGCAAGCAAGTCTAGAGATGGTTTGCTACTTGCCATTAAGTGAAATTTATGATCCTACTTTTGTAAATGAGAAAAAGGTTTTTACAAATATTTATTGTTATTTTGGTTTAGAAGGTAATGCTTTTACAGATTCTTTCAAAAATAAAGTAGAAGAACTATTAAATTACTTAGAAACTTCTAATGATGAATTACTTACTATTCACAAAGATAATATGTGGCAAAAAATAAAAGACGAAGTTGCACTAGGGATGGTTGAAAGTCTTCTTCCTGGGGCAAATGTTGATGAAATGAAGGCAAAATATTATCGTGGCGAAGATATCGACACTAACTTTGGTACTTTCAATTACGATAGTATTAATGAACTATTTACTACTTCACTTAAAGAACAAGTTGATAAGGCAGTAGAAGAATTTGAAACTAATAATTCGTATGACTTCTATTATTTTTCTAGGTTAGATAATTTGGGCTTTATGTTATATGATATGTATGTAGATAAAGTTAGTGATATTGCGTTAGTATTCCCAATCTTTTTCTTCATAATAACCTCATTAGTAACATTGACCTCATTACGTCGCTTGATACAAGAAGAAAGAAGTACAATTGGTACATTAAGAGGGCTTGGATTTTCTAGAACAGCAGTTTCAATGCGATATCTAGTTTATGGAATTTTAGCAAGCGGAATAGGGTCATTACTAGGAATTGCTCTTGGTATAGCATTGATACCAAAAGTAATTTATGAGGCATATAAAACTACATGTCATATGCCACCTTTAATGATTACTTATAATTTTATGTTTGTAACTTTAAGTGTTCTAGCTATGATTTTAATTATAATAGTAGTTATTTTATTAACTATTAGACAGTCTTTAAATGAGAGTCCTGCTACTTTATTGATTCCTAAGGCACCACCTGCTGGAAGAAGAATATTTTTAGAAAAGATTACATTTATTTGGAAACATTTAAAGTTTAAATATAAATCAACTATTAGAAATATGATTAGGTACAAGCGTAATTTAGTTATGATGTTAATAGGAGTCGGTGGTTGTGCTGCTCTTGTACTTGTTGCCTTTGGTTTAAAAAATTCTATTGATGCAATAGGCGATAGACAGTTCAATGAGATAATTCAGTACGACGCTTTAGCTAAAATAACGGATACCAAGGAAATAGTAACAAACGAAGATATATTAGCTAGTGATTTAATTTATTATGATGAGATTTCTAAAGATATATATACTGTAAAAGTTTTTGTTGCTGATGAAAAACTCAATAATTATATTAATTTTATGACTCCAAATCAAAAAGAGTTTGATTTTACTGCAAATGATGTTGTTATTAGTGAACAAATTTCAAAGGAACTTAAACTAAAAGTTGGAGATAAAATAGCCTATAACGATAATGAATATACTATCACAAATATAAATGAAAACTATGTTGATAATTATATTTTTATAGGAAGTAATTTATTGGCCGTTGATTCAAATTACTTAATTATAAAAACGACAGATTTAGACGAACAAGAAGAAGCTGCATTGGCATCTGAACTTATAGAGACAGGTAAAATTGTATCTATTCAGTTTGTAAGCAGTGTTTCAAGTGCATATATAACATTAGTTGGAAATATGAATTTAATAGTAATAGTTGTTATAATGTTTGCTGCTATTTTAGCTTTAGTAGTTATCTTCAATTTAATGAATATAAATATCAGTGAACGCCAGCGAGAAATTGCAACTTTAAAAGTCCTGGGATATTCAACATATGAAGTTCATGGTTACATATCAAGAGAAACATTTATATTGACAATTCTTGGCATCGGAGTAGGAATTGGTGTTGGTTTTGGATTACATCGATTTATTGCAAGCATAATTGATACAAACGGAATTATGGCAGGTAGACATATTAGTTGGCTAAGCTACGTATTAACAATTGTAATCACACTTGGTTTTGCAATTGTAGTCGATTTATGTTTTATTCCACATTACAAAAAAATTTCGATGGTTGAATCTTTAAAGGCTATCGAATAAAACAAAGATACTTGACAAAAACTCCTATTTTTAATATCATATAGCATGAACAATGAAAAGAAGAGTAGAAATAATTTGGCTTTTAGAGAGGATATGGTTGGTGAAAATGTCTAGGGAATTATTTTGAAGGTAATCTTGGAGTTTTTTAGATGAAATTAGTAGTTTAAAACGTATGCCGCGTTAAGGCTAATGAAGTGCTAGAAAGTTGTTCTAGAACTAAGGTGGTACCACGTTTTATGCGCCCTTAGATTTATCTAAGGGCTTTTTTTATTGCCTTTTTGAGAGGTGTGATTGATGCTTATTAGCAGTGAACGTTTAGAAATAAGAGAAATAATTTTTAATGATTGGTTTGAGTATTTTTCATATGCAAGCGATAGTGAAGTTGCTAGATTAGCTGGCTTTAAACCGATTCCTGACATGGAAGTGGCTAAAAAAATTGTCACTGGTATGGTTTATAGAGGAGATACATATGCAATTTTCCTTCGAGATTCTAAGAAATTTATTGGAACTATTAATCTTACACCTGGTGGTATTAGAAAAATAAAAGGTGTATATACAATAGGGATTTCCTTAAAAAAAGAATTTTGGGGAATGGGTTTTGGGCAAGAAGCTATTAAATCATTAATTAATTATGCTTTTACCTATAAAAAAGCCAATTATATTGAAATAATGCATGAAATAGGTAATGCAAGAAGTCAAAATATGATATTAAAATCTGGTTTTATTCATGATGGAAATATAAGCGATTATGATACTTTGTGGAATGGAGAGGTATATAGTATAAGCTTATATTCAATTAATGCTAAAAATTATCAAAAGGAGAAAAAATATGGGAAAAATATTAGACACAAAATATGATCATCAAAAAGTTGAAGAAGGGAAGTATGATTTTTGGTTGAATGAAGGTTTTTTTGAAGCTGGAGATAATTCGAAACAACCTTTTTCAATTGTTTTACCACCACCAAATGTTACCGGAAAATTGCATTTAGGTCATGCTTGGGACACTTCTATTGCTGATATGTTAGTTAGAAGAAAAAGAATGCAAGGATTTGACACTTTATGGTTACCTGGTATGGATCATGCTGGTATTGCTACGCAAGCTAAGGTTGATCAAAAACTAAAGGAACAAGGAATATCTAGATACGATATTGGTAGAGAGGCATTTTTAAAAGAAGCATGGCAATGGAAAAAAGAGTATGCTAAAACTATCAGAAGTCAATGGAAAGCTCTAGGATTATCACTAGATTATAGTAAAGAAAGATTTACTCTTGATGAGGGTATGTCAAAAGCGGTTAATTATGTATTTATATCTTTATACAAAAAAGGTTACATATATCAAGGTGAAAGAATAATCAATTGGGATTGTGAAGCTAGAACAGCTTTATCAAATATTGAAGTTGAGCATAGCGATGATGAAGGTGCATTTTACTACATAGCTTATCCTTTAGTAGATGGAACAGGAAGTTTAACTGTAGCAACTACTCGTCCTGAAACTATGTTTGCAGATCAAGCATTGATGGTTCATCCTGATGACGATAGATTTAAAGCTTATATTGGTAAGCATGTTAGAATACCAGGTACAAATACTATTATTCCTGTTATAGCTGATAGCTATGTAGATAAAGAATTTGGTACAGGTGTAGTTAAAGTAACACCAGCGCATGATCCTAATGATTTTGAAGTTGGAAAACGTCATAATTTACCAATGCCTTTATGTATGAATGATGATGGTACTATGAATAAAATGGCTGGAAAATATGAAGGTATGGATCGTTTTGAGTGCCGTGAGCAATTAATAAAAGATTTGACTGAAACAAAGGAATTTATAAAATTAGAGAAAATGATTCATAGTGTTGGTCATAGTGAGAGAACAGGTGTTGTAGTTGAGCCACGTCTATCTAAACAATGGTTTGTTAAAATGGATGTTCTAGCTAAGCAAGTTTTAGAAAATAAAGAATATCGCTTTGTTCCAGATCGTTATAAGCAAGTTTTAGTACGCTGGTTAGAAAATATTCAAGATTGGTGTATAAGTCGTCAATTATGGTGGGGACACCGTATTCCTGCTTGGTATAAGGGAGATGAAGTTATTGTTTCTGAAACTTGTCCAGGCGAAGGATACACACAAGATGAAGATGTATTAGATACTTGGTTTAGTAGTGCACTTTGGCCATTTGCAACTATGGGTTTCCCTGAAAAAACAAAATTGTTAGAACGTTATTATCCAACTGATGTTCTAGTTACAGGATATGATATCATTTTCTTCTGGGTATCTAGAATGTTATTTGAAGGTATTGAATTTACTAAAACTGCTCCATTTAAAGATATATTGATACATGGTCTAATTCGTGATAAAGAAGGCCGTAAAATGTCTAAGTCTTTAGGTAATGGTGTAGATCCTTTCGATGTAATTAATAAGTATGGTTGTGATTCCCTTCGTTATTTTTTAAATACAAATAGTGCACCAGGCCTTGATCTAAGATATGATGAGACAAAGGTTGAGTCAAGCTGGAATTATTTGAATAAAATCTGGAATATTAGCCGTTATGTAATGATGAATTTAGAGGGTGATTTAAAACCAATCGATTTTAAAAATTTAAATTATACAGGCAGATATATTTTAACTAAGTTAAATACAGTAATAAAAGAAGTTGATTATAATTACGATAAGTATGAGTTTGGTGAAGCTGCTAGAAGCTTATATAATTTCGTTTGGAATGATTTTGCTTCTTGGTATGTAGAATTGTCAAAGGTTGATTTACAAAGTAATAATGAGGGATTATGTTCAAATGCAAGAAGTGTTTTATATTATGTATTAATGTCAATTTTAAAATTACTTCATCCAATTGTACCATTTATTACTGAAGAAATTTATCAATTACTACCACATGAAGAAAAATCTATTATGATTTCAAAATGGCCTGTTGTAATGAATGAATATAATGATTTTGAAGCACTTAAAAATGTTGAGAATCTAATTGATTTAATTACTACAATTAGAAATGCGAAAGCAGAGGCAAATAAAGCACCATCTGCTAAAATATCATTAATAATTCAATTCAAGGATGAAAACTTGATGGAATCATTTAGAAAATTAGATGAATATATTGTAAGATTTACAAAAGCAACAGAAGTTAAATATACTTTAAATGTAGAAAACACTAATGGTTATGTTGTTAAAGTATTAGAAAATATGACTTTATTTATACCACAGGCTGATTTGGTTGATTTAGCTGAGGTAAAAAGACAATTACTTGATAATAAGAATCGCCTTGAAAAAGAATTATCACGTAGTAAAAATATGCTAAATAATCAAAACTTTATTAGTAAGGCTAAACCTGAAAAGGTTGCTGAAGAAAAAGCTAAACTTCAAAAATATGAAGAACAGTATGCAGATGTTTTGAAGCATTTAGAAGCTTTAGGAGAATAATATGTTTAATACTATTAGTGAGGCAATAAATTGGATTGAGGGAATCAAGCGCAAAGAAAAAAGAAAAGATTTATCACGCATAAAATATCTTTTAGAAAAAGTTGGTAATCCCCAAAAATATTTTAAAATAATTCATATAGCAGGAACTAATGGTAAAGGTAGCGTTGCTTCTTATATTAAAGAAATAATAATGCAAAAGAACTATAAGGTGGGATGTTTTATCTCACCTTATGTTATTAAATTTAACGAGCGCATCATGATTAATGATGAATATATTTCGGATGAATCGCTACTAAAAATTGTAAATGACATACTTCCATTAATAAAAGAATATGAAGAAAAATATAATGATATCGTACCTTTTTTTGAGGTAGTTACATTGATAGGTTTTTTATATTTTAAAATTGAAAAAATAGACTACGCAGTAATAGAATGTGGTTTGGGTGGTAGATTAGATGCTACAAATTTTGTTAATCCTGTTGCTAGTGTAATAACTAATGTTGGTTTAGATCATCAAAATTCGCTTGGTAATACAATTGAAGAAATTGCATATCATAAAGCTGGTATAATAAAAAATAATACAATTTGTTTTACTGTCAAGGATTTAAATGTTTCTCGAATTTTTACAGAAGAAGCAAATAGTAAAAAAGCAGTTTTAATTGAAATTGATACAAATAAATTGCATGCATCTATAAACAATGGTACAGATTTTATTTATGATGGAGAAAAGTATCATACTCCGTTATATGGATTATATCAGGCTAATAATGCTAGTTTAGCTATAGCAGTTTGTAAATATTTATTTTATAATTTATCAAATGATGAGATTAATAAAGGTTTAGCTAATGTATTTTGGCCGGGAAGATTTGAATTCGTAAAACCAAATATTCTATTAGATGGTGCACATAATATACATGGAATTACGGCTTTAGTTGAAACATTAAAGCAAATGAAATATAAGAAAATATGTTGCTGTTTTACAGCTTTAAAAGACAAAAATTATGATTTAATGATAAAAAAATTAGATGAAATTGTTTCAAATTATAAGTTTGTTACATTTGTTGATAGCCGTGGTGTTGAGGCTGATACATTTTCTAATTTAACAACTAAACCGTATGAATGCTATTCTAATTACGTTGAAGCAATTAATAATTTCGATGGCGATTTATTATTAATAACTGGATCATTACATTTTATTTCAGAGGTTAGAAAATATTATAAAAACTAAATTTTTTGCCTATTTATTTTAATGGGTGATAAAAGATGAACATAAAACTAATTTCAAAGGAAGAAAGACCTAGAGAAAGGTTAATTAAAAATGATGTATCTGTACTTAGTGATGCTGAAGTCTTGGCTATAATTTTGCAAAGTGGGACGAAAGAAATGTCGGCAATTGATTTAGCTAGAAATCTTTTGAATAAGTATGGTTTATCTAATTTGTTTAATATATCTTATCAGGAATTAATTAAAAATATTGGCATTAAAGAGGCCAAGGCAACTAAAATAATTTGTTCTTTTGAATTAGCTAAAAGATGTTTGAGAGAAGAAACATGTAAAAAAACATTAATTTCTGTAAATGATGCATATAATTTTATAAAATCTGATTTTATATTTTCAAAGATAGAAGAATGTTATATAATTTTATTAGATGTTAAATGTAGAGTTATTAAAAAAGTGAAGCTTTCTAATGGTAGTGTCGGTGAGGTTGGGGTTTCATTTAAAAAAATAATTAATTATTTGTTGATATATGAAGCCTCAGGAATTATTATTTGTCATAATCATCCTAGTGGTGATCCTACGCCATCAAGAGAGGATAAGGAACTAACGTCACGACTAAAAAGAACTCTAGATGAACTTAATTTTCAAATGTATGATCACATAATAATAGGTAAAAATAAATATTTTTCATTTTTAGAAAATAATTTGCTAGAATGTTTGTATTGATTTTATTTGCATTTATGACAATATAGAAAGGAAAAAGATTATGAACTATTTTAGATTTATAAATAGTCTTGCATTTGAACGTATTGCAGGAAGTAAAGATGAATTAGATGCAGCAAATATTATTGCTGCTAGAATAAAAGAACTAAATGGTGATGTTGAAATTGAGAACTTCAAGTTTCCTTTTAGTAAAATAAATAAAGTTGATCTAATTATAAATAATGAAAAATATGAGGTAAAAGGATTTCATTTAAGTGGAAATATTGATCAAGATCTTGAAGTTGTCCTAATTGATAGTCCTGAGGCGGTTAAGTTTATGGATTTATCTAATAAAGCATGTTTAATTCCTTGTCCTTTGAACTATAAATTTTATGAGGAATTAGCAAAGGCAGGTGCTAAGGCAATCATTTGCACTTCTGGTTCCTTATATGATGATTTAAGTAAAACAGATTTACAAGAAAACATGCTTAGACCAAGACATTTAGAATATGGAAAAATTGCTTGTTTTGCAGTTAGAATGATTGATGCTGAAAAAATAGCACTAAGCCTACCAGCAAAAGGGCATTTTTATCTTGAACAAGAAGAAGACGAATATGAAAGTCATAATGTAATTGCTAAAATTAAGGGTGAAAGTGAAAAGTGCATTTATATTACAGCACATTATGATTCTGTTCGTTTTTCAAAAGGTGCCTATGATAACGCAACAGGCTCAGCTACTATTTTGGCATTATATGAATACTTTTTAAATAGAAAACCAAAATATTCATTGTGCTTTTTATGGTGTGGAGCTGAGGAAAGGGGATTATTAGGCTCTAAGGCTTATACAAGTGAACATAAAGAAGAATTAGATAATGCTATTTTAAATATAAATGTTGATATGACTGGCGTTACGTTAGGCCATGATATTGCTTGTGTTACTGGCGAAATAGCGGTTGTTAATTATGTAGATTCATTTAGTAAAGAAATTGGCTTTCCAATTAATGTAAGTCAAGGTGTTTATTCATCTGATTCAACACCATTTGCTGATAATGGAGTTCCATCAATTTCTTTTGCCCGTTTATCCTATCCTGGAGGGGCTGCAATTCATTCAAACAAAGATAATGGATTATATTTGTCAGAAAAAAAGTTTAATTCAACATTAGAATTCATAAGTGATTTTTTAAATAGAATTTTATCTTCACACGTATTCCCAATTGATAAAAAGATTCCTGATAATATGGTTGAAGAAATAAATAAATACTATGGTAGAAAAAACAAGTAAACGTTTTCTTTAGCATTAAGTTTGTAAAGTGAATAATATAAAACTATAATTGAAAAGAATAAGGAGATGATTAGAATGTATTTACCTAAAATAACTGATGATATTATTTATGTGGGGGTAAATGATAGAAATATCAATATTTTTGAAAAATATATTCCTGTAAATAATGGGGTTTCTTATAATTCATACTTAATTTTAGATAAAAAAACATGCTTACTTGATACAGTTGATTTTTCTGGAGTAAGAGATTTTATTGAAAATGTAAAAATGGCACTTGATGGCAGAAAATTAGATTATTTAGTAGTTCATCATATGGAACCTGATCATTGTGCATCAATTGAAGAACTTCTTTTAAGATGTCCTGATGTTACTATTGTCAGCAATGCACAAGTCTTTAAAATGATTGATCAATTTTTTAATATAAAATATAAAAAACTTATTGTTAAGGAAAATGATATTTTAGATTTGGGAAATCATCAATTAAAATTTATTTCTGCTCCATTTGTACATTGGCCAGAGGTAATGTTTAGTTATGATTTAACAAGTAAAATTTTATTTAGTGCTGATGCTTTTGGTTCTTTTGGAGCATTAAGTGGTAATTTATTTTATGATGAAGTAAATGATGAGTCATATTTATCTGAGGCTAGAAGATATTATTCAAATATAGTTGGCAAATATGGTCAAAATGTTCAAAATGCCTTTAAAAAAGTATCTAATTTAGAAATATCTATGATATGTCCTCTTCATGGGTATTTATGGCGCGAAAATTTTGATATAATAATTCAAAAATATATGAAGTGGTCTTTATATGAAGCAGAAGATAGAAATGTAGTTATAGTTTATGCTTCAATGTATGGTAATACTGAAAAAGCAGCAAATATATTAGCATACAAATTAGCTTCTAAGGGCGTTAAGAATATAAAAATTTATGATATTTCGATTACAAATGAAACATATATTATTTCTGAAATTTTCAGAGCTAGTCATTTAGTGATTGCAAGCCCTACATATAATATGGGTATATATCCTAAAACAAAAGAATTGCTAGATGCTATGATTAGACTTAATGTAAAAAATAGATATATTGGTTTAATTGAAAATAGTACATGGGCTGCTTTTTCTAATAAGTTGATTTTAGAAGAGTTAAATAAATTACAAGGTATTAATGTTTTCGAACAAAAACCATCATTAAAATCTAGTGTAAAAGTAATTGATGAGGCTTCATTACAAAGTTTAGCTGATGAAATTGTTTCAAGCCTATAAAAATAAAAAAGGTCCGAAGACCTTTTTTTATTTTTAAATTATTCAGCAACAATTGCAGAAACTGGGCAAACAGCTTCACAAGCTCCACAATCAATACAAGTATCTGGATCGATAACTGATTGAGTATCGCCTTCAGTGATTGCAGAAACTGGACATTCACCGATGCAAGCGCCACATTGAATACAATCTGATGTAACTTTTCTAGGCATTGTCGATTCCTCCTTTTCTTGTTTTATTATAGCATTTATTAATGTTAATGTCTAGATAATAGCAAAATGCAAAAATAATAATTTCATTAAAGTAAATTTTATTAAAAGTATTTTTTATAATATAAAAAACTAAATTATTTGAATAATGAAAAATAAATATTTTTAAATTGAAACAATGAATTGAAAAAAATGTGAAAACAACGTTTTTAATATTGCTATTTAAGTAGAAATAAAGTAAAATTAAGACAAGTAAGGAGTGATTAGGATGATGCCTTGGTGGGGCGGTTTAATTATCGGTATTGCGGCTCTATTAGTTGGTGCTATTGTTGGTTTCTTTGTTTCTAGATATTTCTTTGCAAGATATCTAAAGAAGCATCCACCAATTAACGAAAATATGGTTCGTGCAATGATGAGTCAAATGGGACGTACACCTTCAGAAAAACAAGTAAGAGCAGTTATGCGTTCTATTGAAGAAAATAAGTAGAAGAAGTAAAGGGTAGCTTTTGCTACTTTTTTTTTGAAAAAAAATAAGGAATAAATTCCTTATTTTAATTTATATTTCTTTTGTTCTAATTTTTTTGCCTTTTTTTCTTTTTTTGCATTTGCTTCAGTACCTTGTAAAATTCTTTTATAATTCTTTATATGTCTAACTATAATTAAACATCCCATCAATGAATATAGCAAACATACTAGAAGGGTAGGCTTTCCAACTAAAAATTCAAGAAATCCAAGTGATGGATCTAAGCCACAGAAGTGTAAAATCCAAGCACTAGCTAATACAGTAATTGTTGCAGTTGTAGAAGCAATTGAAACATAGCCGATTGTATAAAGAATAATTAAAAATGCAATTAGACATAATAGAGCAGGTAGTGGAGTAAGTACTAATACTACACCTAGGGATGTAGCTACTGCTTTTCCACCCTTAAAGTTTAAATAAATTGAAAATACATGACCTAAAATAGCAGTAATTCCATAAAAAAGATAATCAATAGGGCTAGTCCAAATGTTAAGTGGTTCTAATACATTTCTTACAAGTAAGATAACTATCATTCCTTTAAATACATCAAGAAAGAAAACAAAAAAACCAACTTTTTTTCCTAAAACCCTAATGGCATTAGTAGAACCAATATTATGTGATCCGAACTTTCTAATGTCAGTCTTACAAACTTTTTTACCTATAACCAATCCAAAAGGAATAGAACCAATTAAATATGATAATATCAATAATCCGATTGTTATACAAATATCTTTTGCAGCGAGAACCTCTAAAAACATTTTAATATACCTCCGTAGTAATTATATTAGATTATACACTTTATGTCAAAACGATTTTTTAAAATTCATTTATTGAGAGTTTAGAAATTTTATGATATCATAATAAAAGATAATAAAAAAGTTTGGTGATATTAATGCAAAATAATAATTATGGAGATAGTTCCATAACAATACTTGAAGGACTTGAAGCAGTTAGAAAAAGACCAGGTATGTATATTGGTTCTACTGATGATAGAGGCCTTCACCATTTGGTTTGGGAAATTGTTGATAATTCAATAGATGAGGCTCTTGCGGGATATGGCAAAGAAATTACCGTTATCATTGGTAATGATAATTCTATAACCGTAATGGATAATGGTCGTGGTGTACCTTGTGGTAAGCACGCATCTGGAAAGAATACGCTAGAAGTAATATATACAGTTTTACACGCAGGCGGTAAATTTGGTACAGGTGGATATAAAACATCAGGTGGTTTACATGGTGTAGGTGGTTCAGTTGTAAACGCTCTTTCTTCTTATATGGAAGTAACTAGTTATAGAGATGGAAAAATTCATCGTATGATTTTTGAAAATGGTGGGAAAAAAATAGGTAAATTAGAGATTTTAGGAGACACAAAAAGAACTGGTACAACTGTCAAGTTCATTCCTGATGGTCAAATTTTTTCTACAACTATTTTTGACTATGAAAAAATTAAAGAGCGTATTAGAGAAAATGCTTATTTAATAAAAGATTTAAAAATGAATTTAATTGATAAACGTACTAATAAGCAAGAAAGTTTTGTTTATGAACGTGGAATTAGTGAATATGTAGAAGATATTGACAAAAATAAAAAGCCTATACATAAGGTTTGCTATTTTGAGGATCAAATAGATAAAATTGCTGTTGAGGTTGCATTGCAATTTGTTGACACCTATGATGAGAAAATAATTTCTTTTGTTAATAATGTTCATACAAAAGATGGAGGAACACATGAGCTTGGTTTTAAAATTGCTCTAACACGTGCTTTTAATGATTTTTCACGAAAGTACAATTTATTAAAAGAAAAAGATCCTAATCTTGAAGGCTCAGATTTACGTTCAGGTTTAACAGCAATAGTTTCTGTTAGAGTTGAAGAATCAATTTTAGAATTTGAAGGTCAAACAAAGGGTAAACTTGGTACTCCACTTGCTAAAACAATTGTAGACCAAATTACTTATGAAAAATTGACTGAATATTTAGTAAATAATAAGGATTTAGCACAAAAAATTGTTGATAAAGCAATTGTAGAATATAATGCTCGTATGGCGGCAAGAAAAGCTAGAACACAAGCTAGATTAGATAAGAAGGACAAGCAAGAGGTTAATTTGTCTGGAAAATTATCACCAGCTGGTGAAAAAAATAAAGAAATTAATGAATTATTTTTAGTAGAGGGTGACTCAGCCGGAGGAAGTGCTAAGAAAGGTAGAGACCGTCGTTTTCAGGCGATATTGCCATTAAGAGGAAAAATTCTAAATATAGAAAAAACAGGACAAGAAAATGCATTGAAAAATCAAGAAATTGCAACAATGATTTATACAATTGGTGCTGATTATGGTTCTTCATTTGATTTAAAAAAATGTAACTATAAAAAAATTATTATAATGACCGATGCTGATGATGATGGTGCACATATTCAAGTATTATTATTAACGTTCTTTTTTAGGTATATGCGTCCATTAATTGAAGATGGAAGAGTTTATGTTGCTTTACCACCATTATTTAAGATAGTAAAACGCGGTAAAAAGGAAGAAACAATTTACGCATGGACTAATGAAGAAAAAGAAAAAATTCTTAAAAATGCTCCTGCTAATACTATAGTTCAAAGATATAAAGGTCTAGGTGAAATGAACGCTGACCAATTATGGGACACTACAATGAATCCTGAAACAAGAAATTTAATTAGAGTTAACATTGAGGATTTGAGTGATGCTGAAAAACAAATCGACATTCTAATGGGTGATGATGCTGCTAGAAGAAGAAATTGGCTTGAAAGTAATGTGTCATTTACATTAGAAGATGAGCAAGGAGAATGATTATGGATTTAAAGAAAAAATTAGATATGTTTGCTAATGAAAAATTTCAGCAGATGAACCTTGAAGATGCAGTCGGTGATCGTTTTGGTAGATATTCAAAATACATAATTCAAGAACGTGCTATCCCCGATATTAGAGATGGTTTAAAGCCTGTTCAAAGAAGAATTCTTTACGCAATGGATAATTTAGGAATTACCTCTTCATCAACATATAAAAAATCTGCAAAGATTTGCGGTGAAGTAATGGGTAAATACCATCCACATGGCGATTCATCAATATATGAAGCTATGGTAAGAATGAGTCAAGATTGGAAAATGGGTGTTTTACTTATTGATATGCATGGTAATAATGGTAGCATTGATGGTGATGGACCAGCAGCTATGCGTTATACGGAAGCTAGATTAAGTAAAAATGCTGAATATTTGATGAAAGATATTGACAAAAATACAGTATCATTTATTCCAAATTTTGATGAAGAAGAAATGGAACCTACAGTTTTACCTGCTAAATTTCCAAATTTATTGGTAAATGGATCAAGCGGTATTTCTTCAGGTTATGCCACAAATATTCCTCCACATAATTTAAATGAGGTAATTAATGCTACAATTTATTTAATAGATCATCCTAATATGTCTATTGATGAACTATTAAAAATTATGCCAGGACCTGATTTTCCAACAGGAGGAACAGTTCAAGATATAGAAGGAATTAGAGAAGCATTTTTGTCTGGAAATGGAAAAATTATTGTTCGTTCAAATTATAGTATTGAAGATATGGGTAAAGGACAAAAACGCATTGTTATTAATGAAATTCCATTTGATACAAACAAAGCTCAAACAGTAGAAAAAATTGAGACGCTTAGATTACAAAATAAAATACCAGATGTAATAGAAGTACGTGATGAGTCAGATAGAGAAGGATTGAGAATAGCAATCGATTTAAAAAAAGATGCTAATGAACAAGCTATATTGAATTTCCTTTTCAAAAATACAGATTTGCAAATAAACTATAGATATAATATGGTATCAATTTGTAATAGACGCCCAATGTGTTTAGGTGTTATTCCTATTTTAAATGCCTATATCAATCATCAAAAAGAGGTTGTAACAAATAGAACAAATTTTGATCTTCAAAAAGCAAAAAAAAGATTACATATAGTTCTAGGTTTAATAAAAATGGTTTCAATTTTAGATGAAGTTATTAAAACCATTAGAAGCAGTAAGAATAGAGCAGACTCTAAACAAAACATTATGGATAAATTCGATTTTACGGATTTACAAGCTGAAGCAATTATTACAATGCAATTGTATCGTTTATCTTCTACTGATATTATGCAACTTCAAGAAGAAGAAAAAACACTTAATGAAAATATTGCTGAATATGAAAAAATATTAGCAAGCGAAAAAGAACTTCTTAAAGTAATTAAAAAAGAATTGTCAGAAATAAATAAAACAATTATTACGCCTCGTAAGACAATAATTGAAAATGAAGTAACTGATTTAACAGTAGATGAAACAGATTTAGTTTCAAAAGAACAAGTTGTAGTCTCAATTAGTAGAGGCGGATACGTTAAGAGAGTTAATTTAAAATCATTTAATGCCTCTAAAATTAATTATCTCAAAGAAAATGATTCTATGTTATTCTTATCTGAAGTTTCAACATTAGATACAATGCTAATTTTTACTTCAGTAGGTAACTTTATCTATTTACCTGTATATAAGATTCCAGAATGTAAGATGAAAGACGCAGGAACATTTATTAATAGTATAGTGCAAATAGATCCAAAAGAAAATTTGATAAGTGCATATAGTATTTCTAGTTTTGATGATGATAAAACTATTTTAATGATTACAAATGAAGGAAATATCAAGCAATTAATGCTTAAGTCTTTTGTTGTAAATCGTTATACAAAATCCGTTAGAGCAATGAAATTAGGAGCAGATGAGCGTCTTGTATCTACGGATATCACTGATAATTTGCTAGAAATACTAGTCGTTACTAAATATGCAGAAGCATTGCGCTTTAGAGCTTCTGAAGTAGCACTTCGAGATACTACACAGGCTGGTGGAATTCGTTCTATCGTTTTAAAGCCAAAAGATGAGGTTATTGCTGCATTATATACTAATAGAGAAGAAGATGTATTGTTATTAACAAGTAAAGTACAAGTTAAACGTGTTAATATCGATTCTATTCCTTTGACTAGAAGAAGTAGAGCAGGTAACCCATTAATTAAACGCTTAAAAACTAATCCTCATATTTTAGTTGATGCTAAGATAATGAAACCAAATCAATACAAAGAAAATGTGAAAATTTCTTTAATCTATCGTAATGGAATTGATGAAATTGAGGCTTTTTCTTTGAAATATAATGTTTCTGATACAGGTAAGAGTTTTGCTAAAGAAGGATTTGATATGCCTATTTCTATGTTATTAGATAAGGCTAAAAATCCTGAGAAAATAGTTTCAGGTGAGTATTTAATGGAACTTGATAGTAATTTATTTAATACCGATATTATAAATGAAGAACCTTTGCGAGCATCAAAACCATCTCACAATATTTTGACGGATTTAGATAAAATTTTAGCAGAAAATAATCCAGAGTTTAAGACAAAAGATAAGCCTAAATTAAATATTGCAAATAACAGTAAAAGAAACCTCTTTGATGATGATTCCTCTTTACAAGAAAATGTTGATAATGATATAATTAAAGAAGATAAGAAGGTAACATATGATGGTGATACCATCACTACTGAAACAAAATCTTCTATCATTATAAAAAAGATTAAACCAAAAGTTGAGGATTAGGAGGCTTGAAATGTCAAAAAAAATAATTGTTTTAAGGTTTTTAGTTGTTATTCTAATTATTGCTTTTGCAATATATGAAGAAATTTTTATTATTAAAGGATTAATCGGTTTTGATCCTAATAGTGGTACCTCCTATAGTACTTTAATAATTGGAGCTATTTTGTTTGGTTTGATTTTTTTAGTGGGTGTTTGTGTTTTAATTTATTTAATAATTAAAGAAAAACAAAAAAGATATTATATTTTAAAAAAATAAAAAAATGCATCTTTCTTTTGAAGGATGCATTTATTGTTGAATTTATGGAGTGGAAAAATGAGTAGTAAATATGAAATGGATTTAACATCAGGTAGTATAGCAAAGAAAATGCTTATATACACAATTCCTTTAATGTTTTCAGGAATATTGCAATTATTGTATAATGCTTTTGATATAATAGTTTTGGGAAATTTTTCTTCTTATGAGTCGATGGCAGCAGTTTCATCTACCGGAAGCTTAGTAAGCTTATTCGTAAACTTTTTCTTAGGCATATCAGTTGGTAGTTCTGTAATTATGGCAAAATATTATGGTGCTAATGATTATGAAAATGGACAAAAGACAGTCCATTCTACAATTTTAATTTCTTTAATTTTAGGTGTTACAGTCTCGGTTTTAGGAGTTTTGTTATCAACAACAATGCTGAAAATGATGGATGCGTCTCCAACACTAATAGATAGATCTAGCTTATACTTAAAAATATATTTCGGTGGCATTATTTTTAATATAATTTATAATTTCGGTGCTTCATTGATGAGAGCAGTTGGTGATACAAAAAGGCCACTGATATTTTTAATGATTGCCGGTGTTTTAAATGTTGCATTCAATTTATTATTTGTTGTTGTTTTTAAATTAGACGTTGCCGGAGTTGCCTTAGGTACTATTTTGTCAGAGGCTGTTTCTGCCATTTTGGTTATTATTGCCCTTATTCGAAGTGATAATATTTTGCATTTGAATTTAAGGAAGTTAAGCTTAAATGGAAAAATTGTTAAAGATATATTTTTGGTTGGGTTACCTGCAGGATTACAAAGCGTTGTTTTTAATGTTTCAAATGTAATTATTCAAGCTAAAATAAATAGTTTTGGTGATGATGCAATTGCTGGAAATGGTGTTGCAAGTAATTTAGAAGGTTTTATCTATGTTGGAATGAATGCAGTTTATCAAGCAACAATAGCCTTTACAAGTCAAAACTATGGCGCTGGAAAATTTAAAAATATTAAGCATATTTTGATTCTTTCATATTTATATGCTTTTGTTGCAGCATTAATTTTTGGTGGAGTAATTGTATTGTTCCCTGAAAAATTTTGTTTAATCTATAACGATAAGGCTGAAGTAATAGAATATGCAGTAGAACGTCTTATTATACTTGGACTTACATATTTTATATGTGGATTTATGGATTGTACATCTGGTGTATTACGTGGCATAGGATATTCTACTATGAGTATGATTTTAACGATAGTTGGTGTCGTTGGTTTTAGAATTACATGGATCTTCACTTTTTTCACATTAAATAAAACATTATTTAATTTGTATTTATCATACCCAATATCATGGACTGTCACATGGCTAATTGAATTGTTAGTATTCATTTTAATATACAAGAAAATATTAAGAAGAAGTAAAAGTGAAATAGCTAATGAATAAATTATGAAAAAAGTAGCAGTCAAATAAAAAAAATGCTAAAATAATAAATAAGGAGGATGATTACATATGAGTAAGAATAGATATTTAATTCTTAGTGCAATCGCTCTAACGTTTAGTATATTATTTATATTTGTACCAACGAATTATCTTTCTCCTATTTATTTTCCAATGGTAGGCGTGGGATTTATCATAATGGGAATAGCAAAATTGGTTTTTACTAATAGAAAATTAGATTCAAAAAGAGAATTTATGTTCAATTCTATTGAGGGAGCCTGCGGACTAATATTAGGGGTAATATATTACAATTTTTATAGATATTTAGTGATTGATATAATTTGCTTTGTTGGTTTAGCAGTTGTTCCGGTGTTAAGATTGATTTTTACTGATCACTTTTATAATCAGTTGGCTTTTGATTCAATTAAATACTATGGTTTATTCTCACTTTTAGGTGGCTATAACAATCTAAATAAGCCTTTCTTCGTCTTTTTAGGTATAATTCTATTTGCTGTAGTAGTATATTTATTGATTCGTTATTTTATTGTAAGGAGGGAAGATAGTGCAAAAGAAAACTAAATACTTTTGGTATACAATTGCGATTGCATGTTTGTTAATTTTTTCTTTAATCCTATTAAGTTCTGTTTTAGAGGTAGGAGAAAGATTAAGAAACGTACATTTAGCTTTAGAAATTGTTTTTTATATTCTTGTTGTTCTGATTGTCTTTTTAGGAATTATTAATCCTATTAGGATTATTTTAACTAGTCCATCTTTATCTATTGCAACATCTTTAGATCAAAAGGATATTAGAGTTTATAGAATCTATAAGCAAGTTGCAAAAAATATAGTAAAAAGTAACGAGTTACCTAAAGAAAGTGAACTTTTATTAACTAATTATAAGGGAAGAGAAGAATTATTATTAAATCTACAGATAGTTTTTGAAAATGATGTAAAAAAGCAATTAAATAAAATAATAATACACCATGCAAAGACTGTTATGATTTCAACTGCTATTTGTCAAAGTTCAAGATTTGATATGATTAGCGTTTTTACAATTAATATTCAGATGATAAAGGATTTGGTTGTAAAGTGTGGATTCCGACCTTCAATGCGTAATTTAAGTAAGCTTACAGTCAATGTGTTTGCAACATCATTGATTGCTGAGGGTTTAGAAAATATGAGGTTAGAAGATATTTTGCCTCAAAGTTCGATGAATATGCTAGGTGAGATTCCATTAATTAAACCATTAATAACGTCTGTTTTGCAAGGAGTTGCAAATTCTTTAATGACTATTAGAATTGGATGTGTAACGCGAAGATACTTATTTTCAGATGGTAGTATTGTAACAAAAGAAGATATTAGAAGACAAGCTTTAAAGGAATCGTTAAAAATTTTGCCAATAGTCATTTCAGATACAATAACATTCTTTCCTAAACGTGCTGTACGTTTCTTCACTAATAAGAAAAATGACGTAAATTTGGATTTAAATTAAAAAAAAAATTTTTTGATATTGACTTACTTAATTAAAAATAATATAATTACCATGTTGTAACATGCACCACTTAGAAAGGGTTATAAATGAGAAATCTACCCTAATAGTGTGTCTTAAAAATATTAGAGGAGGTAAACGACATGTACGCAATTATTGAAACAGGTGGAAAACAAGTAAAAGTAGCACAAGGTGATGTAGTATTTGTTGAAAAATTAAATGCTGAAGAAGGTTCTACTTACGTTTTCGACAAAGTATTGTTTGTTGGTGGCGAAGAAACTAAAGTTGGCGCTCCATATGTAGCAAACGCAAAAGTTGTTGCTAAGGTTGAAAAACATGGCCGTGGTAAAAAACTTATTGTTTTCAAATATCGTCCAAAGAAAAATGAGAAAACTAAAAAAGGTCATCGTCAATCTTATACTAAGTTAACAATTGAAGCTATTGAAGCTTAATTATGATTAATGTAAATGTTAAAGATGAAGAATTAAAATTGCATATAACTGTCAAGGGTCATGCTGGTTATCAAGTTTATAACAAAGATATTGTATGTGCATCGGTATCTACAGCTTTGATTATGACTTTGAATCTAATCGAAAAACTAAATCTAGGTTACAATGTTTTAGAAAGCAAGATAGATGAAGGGTATTTTTCTTTATTAGTTAATAAGGGAAATGAAGTGTTAGATGCAATTAGTTTTAATTTGGATTTTACTTTAGAAAGTTTATCTAAGCAATATCCAAAGTATATTAAATATAATCGCTAGGAGGTTATAAATATGTTAATGCTAAATATTCAATTATTCGCATCTAAAAAAGGTGTTGGTTCTACTAAAAACGGTCGTGACTCAGAAGCTAAACGTCTAGGAGCTAAAGCGGCTGATGGTGAAGTAGTAACTGCAGGTTCTATTTTATATCGTCAAAGAGGAACAAAAATTTTCCCAGGAAATAATGTTGGTCGTGGTGGAGATGACACATTATTTGCAAAAGTTAGTGGCGTTGTAAAATTTGAACGTAAGGGACGCGATAAAAAGCAAGTTTCTGTTTATCCAGTTGCTGAATAATAGATTAACTAGGCGAGAGCCTAGTTTTTTTTTGGAGGAAAATGCCAATGTTTATAGATCAAGTTAAAATGGAATTACACGGAGGTAAAGGCGGCGATGGTATTGTTGCTTACCGACGCGAATTAAAGGTTGAAAAAGGTGGACCTTTTGGAGGATCTGGCGGTAGAGGTGGATCAATTATTTTTGTTGGTGATGAGGGATTAAGTACTCTTCTTGATTTAAAATATATGAAAGTTTTAAAGGCAAGAGAAGGAGAAAGAGGACGTAATAAAGGAATGTATGGTGCAAACGCAGAAAATACATATGTTCATGTCCCACTTGGAACAACAATTTTTGATGATGACACTAATTTAGTTATTGCAGATATTACTAGAAATAAGCAAGAAGCAGTTATTGCTTATGGTGGTAGAGGTGGCCGAGGAAATATGGCCTTTGCAAGTGGTACAATTAAATGTCCTGATTTTTCTGAAAAGGGAGAGCCTGGACAAACAAGATATATTCGTTGTGAACTTAAAGTATTAGCCGATTGTGGACTTGTTGGTTTTCCATCAGTTGGTAAATCTACTTTAATTTCTGCAGTTAGTGCGGCCAAACCTAAAATTGCTGCTTATCATTTTACCACTCTTGTTCCACATTTAGGAATGGTTCAAGTTCCTGATGGAAGAAGTTTTGTAATGGCAGACTTACCGGGTATTATTGAAGGAGCTCATAGCGGTGCAGGATTGGGCTTACAGTTTTTAAGACATATTGAACGTTGTAAAGTAATTGTGCATGTTATTGATATGGCTGGTTCTGAGGGTAGAGATCCATATTCTGATTATTTAATAATAAATCAAGAATTGAAGGATTATAAGATGAATCTTAGCAAAAGACCTCAAATTATAGTTGCAAATAAAATGGACTTGCCAGAAGCTAAAGATAACCTAATCAAGTTTAAACAAAAGGTTGATTTACCAATTATTCCTATTAGTGCTTATACAAAAGAAAATTTAGATGAACTTTTATATAAAATTGCTGATTTGTTAGAAGTTACAGAATCATTCTCATTATTTGAAGAAGATGAAAAAGAATTAGTAGTTAATTATGATTTTAAACCAGATGAGCCTATGTTTACGATAACTAAAGATGATAAGGGCATATATAACGTTGCTGGTGAAAAATTAAGAAGAATCTTTTTAATGACAGACTTTAACATTGAATCTTCTGTTAATCGTTTTGCACGACAATTACGTAGTTTTGGTGTTGATGATGAGCTACGAAAATTAGGAATTAAAAATGGAGATACAGTAAGAGTGTTTGACTTTGTTTTTGAATTTATTGATTAATAAGAAAAAATGAACACAATTGTATAATCTTCCCCATAAGATTTACTAGTGAAAATACTAGGAAAACTTATGGGGTTTTATTATGAAATTAAGATAATTATATTTTTAGAAAAATGACAATTAATTTAGTGATAAGTAAATAATTTAATGTTTCTTAATTAATAGTAAGTCAAATAAAGCGTCAATATCGGAAGTTCGAATTGAGTCATTTAATATTAAAGGAAAGAATGTAAAATATTAATATTAATTTAAAATGAAAATAGTTAATAAAATTTTTAATTGCGAATCAAAAAGAGAAAAATGCTTGCTAAATTTTGTGTAAAAGTTGGAATGATTTGGCCAAAATTTGGATATAATAATCTATTAAAAAATTTAGAACCTTGATTGTGTGATACTAATAAGAAAATTAATAACTTAATTACAGATATTTTTAATGAAAATGAGTCTAGATATATTTATAATGACAGCTTTAAAACTAAAAAATAGAAGACATCATATCAATCATAAAAAATAAAACGACTAATGAAAACACAATTCTTTTTAGAGTAGAACTAAAATCCAAATACAAATCATGCAAAGGTTAAATTGGTAAGATATGTAAAAATCTAAGAAAGTTCTAAGATAAAATATATATAGAAAATGTAACTGCCATAACAATTGTACTATTGAAATTTTTTTGAACTATGAAAAGTTAAATGTATTATGGCTATTAATATGAATTTGAAATACTTAAGAAACTAGAAAACACTATACATATATATAAATTACTATATTAATCAAAAAATTAGAGTAAAATTAAAAGGATTGACCTCTAAGATATTAGATATCAATCCCTAAATAACGTAATATTAAATAAATTTTATTTTAATCAAACTTTTTAATTGCTCATTAAAATCAATGTTTATGTTCCATTTTTATTAATTATAAATTTAATTTTAAATCTTCATTTGTATAAATATTAAAGTGTCTAAAAATTAAATGAATTAAAAGAGTAAAAACTGCTGGTAGTACGATAGATACCATAATTAATCCTGTCCAATCGAATAAGGTTATAGAATCCTTTAGACCATTTGAAATACTATCTACCCAACCGCTAAATACACCAATAGGACCAACCAAGCCACACGTTCCCATACCTGATGCAATAGCTGGACCGTTCATTTCTAACTTGAATAAGCAAGTAGATATCGGACCAACAATGGCTGAAGAAATAATTGTAGGAAGCCAAATTATTGGTTTTTTAATAATATTTGGCATTTGTAGCATTGATGTACCTATACCTTGAGATACTAAACCAGACCATTTATTGGCTTTGAAGCTCATGACTGCAAATCCAACCATTTGACAACAACAACCTGCTAATGCTGCTCCACCTGCAAGACCAGTCATACCTAAACTGAAACATATTGCTGCTGATGATATAGGTAGAGTCAAACAAATTCCTATTGAGACAGAAATTATAATTCCCATTAAGAATGGTTGTAGATTTGTTGCCATATCAATAGCCTCACCGATTTTTGTAGCAGCAATACCGATTTGTGGGGCAATTAAAATTGATAGACCACATCCTATTAAAATAACAACAAGAGGTGTTACTAAAATGTCAATTTTTGTTTCTTTAGATACTATCTTACCAAATTCTGCAGCTATAATGGCAGTGAAAAGAACTGATATTGGACCACCTGCACCACCAAGTTTATTAGCGCTAGTACCAACAGCTATTAAAGAAAATAAAACTAACGGCGGACATTTTAAAGCATAACCAATAGCTATGGCCATTGCAGCGCCACTACCACTTGAGGCATATGCACCAAGTTCAACGAAAAAATTGATTTTAGTTAAATCTCCAATGGTGTCTAAAATTGTACCTATTAATAATGATGCAAAAAGTCCTAACGCCATAGATCCCATAGCGTCAATAAAATATTTTTTAAAAGATATATTTACATTTTTTCGATTTAAAAAATTTGTTATTTTTTGTTTTTTTGTTAAAGTACACTCCAAATTATCTTCCATAAAAACACCTCATTTTTTTATAATTATAGCTAAAATTACATTGTTAGTAAATAAAATATTTCATACCAAAATAAAAAAGCGATTTTACTGCAAAAACATTAACCGCTTTCATTGACTTTAAAAATAATAATAAGTATAATTAAATTGATGAGTTTTTTCATCCATTTTTTTTGAGAAGAGAGGGTATAAAAATGAAAAAATTTGATGTATTGAGCCGCATCTCTAATGTTGGTGTGGTTGCAGTAGTACGTGCTGAAAGCACAGAAAAAGGCTTAAAAATTTCTGAAGCATGTATTTCAGGTGGCGTTACAGCAATTGAGGTTACTTATACTGTTCCTGGTGCTGGTGAAATTATCGCTAATTTAGTTAAAAATTATGCAGATAATAAGAGTGTACTAATTGGTGCAGGAACTGTATTGGATACTGAAACTGCTCGTGCAGCTATTTTAAATGGCGCTATGTTCATTGTTAGTCCATGTTTCGATGAGGATGTTGCAAAATTATGTAACAGATATCAAGTTCCATATATCCCAGGTACTCAAACAGTATTAGAAGTAAAACGTGCTCTTGATGCTGGTTGTGACGTTATAAAAGTATTCCCTGGAGATATTTTAGGACCTAGATTTATTAAAGACGTAAAAGGACCACTTCCACAAGCAAATTTAATGCCTTCTGGTGGTGTAGATATTGATAATATTCCTGATTGGATTAAAGCTGGTGTAGTTTGTGTAAGTGCCGGTTCAAGCTTAACAGCTCCAGCTAAAAAAGGTGATTATGAAGGAGTTACTGCTTTAGCAAAACGCTTTGTTGAAGCTGTTAATAACGCAAGAGCATCTAAATAAATAGGAAATTGATACTATGGAAAAAATAATTACTTTCGGTGAGATAATGCTTCGTTTATCTACACCTGATTATTCAACCATAAATCAGAGTCATTCTTTTCTAGTTAATTACGGTGGTGGCGAAGCAAACGTTGCTGTTGCTTTATCACATTTAGGGCATCATTGTTACTTTATGAGTAAACTACCACCAAATCAACTAGGAGATGGTGCAGTTTCTCATCTTCAAGCTAATGGCGTAAATACTGATTATATTGTTCGTGGCTCTACTACCTTAGGTATTTATTTTTTAGAAACAGGTTTTGGCGGTCGTCCTTCTAAAGTTATATACAATAGAAAGCATTCTGCTATCACTAGAGTTTCTGAAGATGAATTTGATTGGGAAAAAATATTTAAGGATGCTACTTGGTTCCACATTAGTGGAATTACTTTAGCTCTTGGAGAACGAGTTAGAAAGGTGGCTTTTAGAGCTGCTAAAGAAGCTAAAAAATATGGTGTAAAAGTCAGTTTCGATTTTAACTATCGTTCTAAGCTATGGTCAGTCGAAGAAGCAAAACCAGTTTATCAAAATTTTATGAATTATGTTGATATAGTGTTTGCAAGTTTTTGGGATGCTAACACAATCTTAGAAATACCTTTAGATAAAGGATTTGAAGATAAAACTTTATCTGAAAAGAGAAGAAATGTCTTCCCAAAAATGATAAAAAAATATAATTTAAACTATATTTTTGGTACAGATAGAGTTGTATTTTCTGCAACTGAAAATTCACTAGCTGGTTATTACTTTGCTTTAAAAGGGGACGAACTGACATGGGAATTAACTGAGCCAATTCGTTTTAATATTTTTGATCGTATTGGTGGTGGAGATGCTTTTGCATCAGGAGTAATACACGGATTATTAAAGAATTTTGAAAATCCAGCTTATGCAGTTAGATTTGGTTTGAATACGAGTGTACTAAAACACACAATATATGGTGATGCTTCAATATTCTCTGTTGAAGATGTAGAAGCGTTTATGAGTGCAAATGGCTCAGCTGAGGTCGTAAGATAGGAGATTAAGCAATGATAACTGGAAAATTAAAAGATATTGCTAGATATAAAGGGTTAAGCAAAAACCTAGATACAGCGATTGATTTTGTTTTAAATAATGATTTACTTTCTTTAGAAAACGGAAAGTATGAAATAAATGGTAAGGAAGTATATTTAAATAGAGATTCTTATGTGGCAAAAGAAGAAAAAGATTGTTTCTTTGAAACACATAAAAATTATTTAGATCTACAAATTGTTTTAAAAGGAAAAGAATACTTTGGATACACAGATATTACTGATCCAGGTTTAGTAGTTACTGATCCTTATAATGAACAAAAAGATGTTACTAAATACAAGGTAGATGCTGAAAATAAGTGTTTAGTAGTTTTGGAAAATGGTGGTTTTGCAATTGTTTATCCAGAGGATGCGCATTTACCAAAATTAAAAATTAATGATGAAAAAGTAGAAAAAGTTGTTGTAAAAATAAAATTATAGTTATAGGAAGGTTAAAAAAATGGCAAAAGTTGTTACATTAGGCGAAATTATGTTAAGATTATCTACTCCAGGTAATACTCGTTTCGTTCAATCAGATTCATTTGATGTAGTTTATGGAGGAGGAGAAGCAAACGTTGCAGTAAGTTGTGCTAACTATGGACACGATGCATACTTCGTAACAAAATTACCTACTCATGAAATTGGTCAATCTGCAGTTAATGCATTACGTAAGTATGGTGTTAATACAAAGTATATTACTCGTGGTGGCGATAGAGTTGGTATCTACTATCTTGAAACAGGTGCTTCTATGCGTCCTTCAAAAGTAATTTATGACCGTGCTAATAGCGCAATTGCTGAAGCTAATCCTGAAGATTTTGACTTCGATGCAATTATGGAAGGTGCTGATTGGTTCCACTGGTCAGGTATCACTCCTGCTATTTCTGATAAAGCTGCTGAATTAACTAGATTAGCATGTGAGGCTGCAAAACGTCATGGTGTTACAGTTTCTGTAGACTTAAATTTCCGTAAAAAATTATGGACATCTGAAAAAGCAATTTCAATTATGCGTCCTTTAATGCAATATGTTGATGTATGTATTGGTAATGAAGAAGATGCAGAATTATGTTTAGGTTTCAAACCAGAAGCTGATGTTGAAGGTGGAAAAACTGATGCTGAAGGATATAAGACAATTTTCAAACAAATGGCTGAAAAATTTGGTTTCAAGTATGTAGTATCTACATTACGTGAATCTTTCTCTGCTACTCACAATGGTTGGAAAGCATTAATTTATAATGGTAAAGAATTCTATGCTTCTAAGCGTTATGATATTAACCCAATTATCGACCGTGTTGGTGGCGGTGATTCTTTCTCAGGTGGTTTGATTCATGGTTTATTAACATATCCAAATGATCAAGGAAAGGCATTAGAATTTGCTGTAGCAGCATCTGCATTAAAGCATACAATTAATGGTGATTTCAACTTAGTATCTGAAGCTGAAGTTAATGCACTTGCTGGTGGCGACGCAAGTGGACGTGTTCAACGTTAATCTATAAGAGTGCTATGCCGAAAGTCATAGCACTTTTCCTAATTTAAGGAGGATTATATGAATTATTTTACTTTATCTAACGGAGTAAAGATTCCTGGCGTTGGGCTAGGTACATTTAAAGCTGAAAATGGTGATGAATGCTACGAGGCTGTTTTGGCAGCCTTGAAAGCTGGCTATAGGCATATTGATACTGCAATGGGATATGGAAATGAAGAAAGTGTTGGGCGTGCAATTAAAGATAGTGGTATTCCTAGGGAAGAAATATTTATAACTACTAAACTATTTCCTGGAAAACCTGGATACAATAGTGCTAAAACTAATCTTGAAAAGGCTTTAAAGCGCCTTGGAACTAACTATGTTGACTTATACCTAATGCATTGGCCTAGCAATAATTATTCAGTAAATCTTCATACATGGAAAGCATTTGAAGAATTATATGAGGAAGGAAAGGCTAGAGCTATTGGGGTATCAAATTTTAAGATACACCATTTAGAACATTTATTACCTTCGGTTAAAATTAAACCAATGATTAATCAAGTTGAATTGCACCCATTTTTGACACAAAAGCCACTTCAAAATTTTTTGGAGAAAAATGGCATTTTGTTAGAATCATATGGACCTTTTGCTAAGGGAATGGTATTTGAAAATGAATGTTTAGCTGAATTGGCAAAAAAATATAATAAATCTATAGCAAATATTGTTGTCCGTTATGGAATTCAAAGAAATGTTGTTATGATACCAAAGTCAGTAACAATCGATAGAATCATTAAAAATTTTGATGTTTTTGATTTTGAACTATCTAGTGAAGATGTTGAGTGTATAGATAAACTTAATTTAGGAAGACGTTTATATACTGATCCTGATAATGCTCCTTTTGTTCCAATGGAGGAAATTGAAGAATGAAATTAGGAGTTAGATTGCATGATTTGGGAAGAAATACTCCAGAAATTTTAGCAAAAAAAGTAAAAGAGATTGGCTTTGATGGTATACAATTAGTATGTAATAAAGCTTTATTAGGAGAGGAAAAATTACCAACTGTTCTAAATAAAGAGAAAATTGATTCCATAAAAGAAGCTTTTAAAAAGGAAAATATAGAAATATTTATGCTAGGAGCATATTTCAATCCTGTACATTCAAATCCTGATAAAGTAAGATTAGGTTTTGAAAACTTTGCTAATTTTCTTAAGTATGAGAACTGTTTTGGTGCTGATTTTGTAGGAAGTGAAACAGGTTCTTTCAGTGACGAACCTTGGGTTTATCACCCTACTAATAGAACTGAAGAAGGATTTCAAAAGATGTTATCTGTTTTCAAAGATTTGGCTAAGGTGGCAGAAAAATATAATGCAAAAATGGCTTTAGAAGGTGCATATGGACATGTATGCTATAAGCCAGAAGTATTAAAGCGTCTTTATGAAGAAATAGGTTCTAATTCAGTATATTATATAGTTGATTTATATAATTATTTATCAATTGATAACTATGAAAATTATTTAGATATTTTGAAGAATGCTATTGATACTTTAAAAGATAGAGTAGTTATTTTTCATTTAAAGGATTTTATAGTTATAGATGGTAAATTAAAACAAGTTGATTTAGGAAAAGGTATTTTAGATTACCACAAAGTTTTAAAAATGATGCTAGATTCATGCCCTGATGCTTATTATATCTTTGAGGGTGTAAGTGCTGATGGAATGGAAGAAAGTTATAAATTTATTAAAAAAATTGAAAGCGAGGTAAGAAGATGAAATTAGAAGTACGTTATGCTAACCATCCAGCTGATTCAAAAAAATATGATACAGCTGAATTGCGTAAACATTATTTAATGGAAAAAGTTTTTGAAAAAGATGAAATTTTACTTGTATATTCACATCAAGATAGAATTATTGCTGGTGGTGTAATGCCTGTAACAAAAACTTTAAAGCTTGAAACTAATGATGCTTTACGTGCTAAATATTTCTTAGAGCGTAGAGAATTAGGTATCATCAATATAGGTGGAGCTGGTATTGTAAAGCTTGATGGTGAAACATACAATGTTAAATCTAATGATGGTTTATATGTTGGTATGGGTACTGTAGATGTAGAATTTTCATCAGTGGATGAAAATAATCCTGCAAAATTCTATATTGCATCTGCCCCTGCTCACAAAACATATCCTACATACTATATTGATTTTGAAAAGGCAAATCATCGACCATGTGGAGATGCAAAAACACTTAATAAACGTGTTATTAATCAATACATTCACCCTGATGTATGTCAATCATGTCAATTAGCTATGGGAATGACAAATCTTGAAGAAGGTAGTGGCTGGAATACTATGCCTTCGCATACACATGAAAGAAGAATGGAAGTATATTTCTATTTTGATATACCACAGGATAATATTGTATTCCACATGATGGGGGAACCTACTGAAACACGTCATATTGTAATGCACAATGAAGAACTAGTTATATCACCAAGTTGGAGCATTCATTCAGGTATTGGTACATCAAATTATTCATTCATTTGGGCAATGTGTGGCGAAAATCAAGATTTTGATGATATGGACAATATTAAAAACGTTGATTTAAGATAATAAAGGAGAAAAGAAATATGGAAATGAAAGATTTTAGACTAGATGGAAAAGTTGCATTAGTAACAGGCGCATCATATGGAATTGGTTTTG
>CALUXS010000013.1 GCA_944324805.1 uncultured Acholeplasmatales bacterium
TAATTGCTTCGTTGAAAGCAACCTTTCAAATTATATCACAACGTTACTTCCTTGTCAACAATTATTTTTAGAATTTTTTATAAGTGGTGGTTGGGGACGGTTTCGAACCGCCGAACCCTTAGGGAGCAGATTTACAGTCTGCCGCGTTTAGCCTCTTCGCTACCCAACCATTTATTAAAACACAATGTTAACTTTGTTTTTGTTATTTAATTCATCGTGCCTTTGTATTTTACTATATTGAGAGCATAAAATCAAGCCTTATTTTTACTTTTTTTAAAAAAATTATTTTTTAGTAAAAAGACACTTATAATTTATGTTTTTTATACAAATAAAAAGTACCTCTAAATAGTTTTTCTACTTAGAGGTACTTACTGTATTATTATTTTCTTTTTCTTCTTTTATAGCTAATTCCTTTTTACTTAGTGTAGGCTTAACTCTTTTATCTAGATCAAACGATGAAAGCATAATGATTCTACCACATCCCTGACACTCAAGTTTTATATCAACACCAACTCGCAATATTTTCCATTCGTTAGAACCGCATACATGTGGTTTCTTTGTAAATATAATTTCATTTAATCTATACATAAATTACCCTCGCAACGGATTTTTTTTGATAGAAGCAAAACTTCTTGGATATGATTTTGGAGTTTCTTTAACCTTATTATATATAATAATAGTTCTATTCCCCATATTTTCAGGAAGAAAAGTGTGAAAAATCTCTTTCTTTTTCCCTCCTAGTTTACTTATACAATAATCAGCTTCAGAAATCTCATCTTCATCATCACCCTTCAAAGCGATGAATTCACCATTTATTTTAACAAGTGGCAAACATAATTCTGCTAATATATTTAATCTGGCTACCGCTCTCGCAGTAACTATTTCAAAGCTTTCTCTTTTTACTTTAGCAAAATCCTCAGCCCTATAGTGAAGAGCCTCTACATTAGATAATTTTAATTTTTCAATTAAATTATTTAAAAATGTAATTCTTTTTTGCAATGCGTCAATAATTGTAACCTTTAAATTAGGAAAACAAATAGCAAGAGGAATAGAAGGAAAGCCAGCGCCAGCTCCTACATCACATAATGTAATATCATTCCTACTTAGGTCTGTTTTACTAGCTAAAATTAAAGAATCAAAAAAATGCTTTATATATACTTCATTTTCTTTTGTAATAGCAGTAAGATTCATAACCTGATTAACTTCTATCAAATAATTATAATAGATATTAAATTTATCAAGTTGTTCGGCACTAAGCTCTATTCCAAGCTTCTTAACTTCATCTACAAAATTCATTAACGTTTATTCCCTTCAATAAAAATTACTAATACAGTTATATCAGCAGGATTTACACCACTTATTCTAGAAGCCTGACCAATTGTAGTAGGTCTAATTTTTTTAAGTTTTTCTCTAGCCTCTAGTGCTATATTATCAACTTTATCATAGTCAAAATCAGCAGGTATTTCCTTATCATCGTAAAAATGCATCTTTTGAGCTAATTCTTCAGTCTTTTTAATATATCCTTCATATTTTACCTGAATCTCAATTTGTTCTAAAACCTCATCATCTATTTCAGACACTTCATTATATTGCTCTAGACCTACAATCATTTTTTTAATATCAACATATGAAAATTCTGGTCTCTTTAATAAATAAATTACAGATACTGATTCTTTAACATAATTTTCAGGATTTCCTATATAATCATTGATTACATTTAGTTTTATTTTTATTTCATTTAGACGATTTAAGTAATATGCTATTTGTTCCTTTTTTCTAACTAATCTATTGTGAGCTTCTTCACTAATAAGACCAACTTTATAACCATATTCCCTTAAACGCAAATCTGCATTATCATTACGTAACAACAAACGATATTCTGCTCTAGATGTTAATAGACGATATGGCTCTTTAGTTCCTTTTGTAACTAAATCATCAATCATAACGCCAATATATGACTCATCTCTTTTTAACACTAATGGTTCTTTACCTAAAATACTATTTGAGGCATTTATTCCAGCCATCAATCCTTGACCAGCAGCCTCTTCATATCCGCTTGTACCATTAATTTGACCTGCAGTATATAAACCATTTACAAATTTTGTTTCTAAGCTAGGCCATAACTCAAGAGGATCAATTGCATCATATTCAATGGCATAAGCATATCTTTTAACACGGCAATTTTCTAGTCCTGGTAACATATGAATCATCTTATCTTGAACTTCTACAGACATAGAAGTTGAAAAGCCTTGGATATAGGTTTCATCTAGTTCCATACTTTCTGGTTCAAAAAATATTTGATGACGATCTTTATCTCTAAAACGAACAACCTTATCCTCAATAGAAGGACAATAACGAGGTCCAATTCCCTCTGCCACACCACCATACATAGCACTATCACTTAAGTGCGCTAAGATATATTGATGTAAATTCTCGTTGGTATATGATAAATAACAAGGAATATTAACACCTAATATAGACTCATACCCAGGATCAAAGCTAAAATGATGTGTTTGTTTATCTCCTGGTTCCATTTTTGTTTTACTAAAATCAATAGAGTCTGTATAAATACGAGCTGGAGTACCTGTTTTTAAGCGTTGGATTGTAAAACCTAACTCTGCTAGTTGTTTAGAAATTCCATATGATGTCTTTTGATCATCAGGTCCTGATGGCGTTATAACCTTTCCTCTTAAAATACGACTATTCAAATACGTTCCGGTTGTAAGGATTACCTTTTTAGAGTAAATTTCTTCTCCATCTTGAAGAACAACTCCCTTTACTGTCTTTTCATTTACTATTAATCTTTCTACAATAGCTTCTTTTAAAGAAAGATTAGGAGTAGCTTCAAGGTGTTTTTTCATTTCTCTAACATATAAAAGCTTATCCTCTTGAAAACGTAAAGCTCTAACTGCAGGTCCTTTAGAGGAATTAAGCATCTTTGTTTGAATTTGACACAAGTCTGCATTTTTCCCCATATACCCGCCTAAAGCATCAATTTCACGAACAACAACACCTTTAGCAGGACCACCAATTGATGGATTACAAGGCATTGAGCCAACCATATTTAAATTTCCCGTTATCAATAGTGACTTTAAGCCTATCTTTGCAACTGCCAAAGCTGCTTCACAACCTGCATGTCCACCACCAACTACTATAACATCATACATTAAAAATCATCTCCAAAATTTACTTAGTTAAATATAAATAAAGTAACTTCATTGTTTCATCAATTGCTTCTAAATGTGTTCTTTCCATTCCATGAGAAGCATGTACACCTGGGCCAATCAAAGCTCCTTCACAATCTACACCTGCACGCCATGCAGCACCAACATCAGAACCATAAAATGGGAAAATGTCCACTACGTAATTAAGCTTATTTTCCTTAGCTAGCATAATTAACTTAGTAGTTAAATTATAACTATATGGTCCCCCACTATCCTTAGCAGCAATGCTTACAGCATATTCATTTCCAGCTAAATCCTTACCAACACATCCCATATCAACTGTAACAAATTCACTAATATTTTTATCTAATGCTGAAGCACCATGTCCTACTTCTTCTTGATGTACAAAATAAACATATGTTTTATATTTAGGTTTTTCATTTTTCTCCTTTAATTCTTTTAAAACACCTAAAATAGCACATACTGAACCCTTGTCATCAATGAAGCGTGACTTTAAAAAGCCACTTTTTGTGATTGTAGTTTTTGGCTCAATAAAAATATAATCACCATTTTGGATTCCTAATTCTAAAGTTTCATTTTTATTTGTAACCTTCTCATCAATACGGACAACTAAATGATCATAATCACGTGGTTCAGTTTTACTATTTTCATAAACATGAACTGATGGAGCAGTAGAAATTATAGTACCTGTATAAGTTTTACCAAAACGAGTTTGAATTTTACAATATTCACCATCTAATGTAGGAGCTAGAGGTCCACCAACATTTGTTACCCTTAGTGTACCATCAGCGTTAATTGATCTAACCATTAATCCTAATGTATCAACATGAGCAGATGTTGCCACAATTTTTGAATTATCTTTGCCATCTATTTTAACTAAAACAGTCTTTTTATTTAATATTTCATATTTATATCCTAAATTTGTTAATATTTCGCCAAGAACCAAGTTAACATTATCATTATAACCACTTGGTGAATCACATAAAAAAATCTTAGGTATTATATCTTTAACAAAATTTTCTTGCATATTTTTTTACCTCCGCATTTAAAATATTATATCAAAAAATAAAAGGTATAGCAACATTACTATACCTCAATTCTTAACCAAGCACGTGACTTAAACCGCCAAATATTGGCCGATAATCTCATTGTTTGATCAATAAACATACCTATCCAGGCTCCTACTACACCAAGTGGAGTAAAATAGCATAAAATATATGCCACTATTGGTCTTATAATAGCTACACTTATTAAAGATGTTGTTGCCGTAAACTTTGTATCACCAGATCCTCTTAAAATACCTGTTAAAACCCATTGAATATTTTGAGGAATTGTAGTTATAGCTGCAATAAGCATAATAAATTTAGCCTTATTTAAAGCATCTTCGGTTTCAGGCTTATATAGTTCAACTAAAGGAGTTCTCGCAAATATCATAATTAAACATACTAAAATTGCAACACATACTGAAATCATCATACTTACCTTTGCATAAACTATAGCCAAATCATTTCTTTTTTCCCCAAGTCTATGACCTACAACTGCCGCAGTACCTATAGCAAAACCATCTGCAATAGTAAACATCAAACTATTAATATCATTACATACACCATGAACATAAGCAGCCTCAGTTCCTAAATAATTAACAATCATCGCAAAAATAATAAAACCAAAACGCATAACAGCTTGTTCAATCATAGCTGAAGGGAATAAACTTTTTATTTGTCTAAAAGATTCTTTATCTATTTTTAATCTTTTTATACTAAAGTGTAAATACTCATTCCCTTTTATAAGTGTCAAAAGACAAATCAAAAAGGCAACAATATTACCTATAACTGTAGCAATAGCTGCTCCCTTTACTTCCAATCTTGGAGCACCCCAATTACCTGTAATTAATAAATAATTAAAGAAAATATTTACTAAGTTAGCAATGATATTTGTAACCATTGAAATTTTTGTTTGACCAATACCTCTTTGACAGGCATTGATTGTTAAACGTAGTGCATTAAAAACAAAACCTGCTGCAATTATACGCATATAGTCATTTGCATAACCAATAGTATCTTCATTTGCACCTAATAAAAGATTTATTGGATTACAAAGTAAAACGACAAAAATAGACAATAAAATTGCTATTACAAAAGAGCATATTAAAGATACATGAACTGTTTTATTAGCACTTTCAAAGTCTCCTGCTCCTTTTCGTCTAGAGATAATTGCTGTTACAGCAATATTTAGGGCAGTTATAAAACATATCATAAAATATACTGGTTGCTTAGTAATTGTAATGGCTGCTGTAGCACTATTTCCAAGTCCTGCAACCATAATACCATCAAACATTCCAACTAATGCAACTAAGAACCCCTCAACCATAGCAGGCCATACAATTTTCATCGTTTCTTTTGCGACCTTACCATATTTTGGAATTGGTCCTTGCTTTTCATTTTCATGAACGAAACGATTTGTATCAAAAAGCTTAACCATATATCTCCCTCATTTTTATATTATTTTATTTCTTGGAATTTTACTTCCCCTTCTAAATTAAATGTAATAATTTTAGTCGAATCAAAATGTTTTTTCATATCCACAAAACGAATCATATTATTGTCATATGTTGTCCAATAAAAACAAAGTGAATCTAAAGACATTACTGATGTATAGACAGTATAATCAAAAGGGACAACACCCTTATCCTTAGAAGTAGGCTCACCAGGATTAGAGACTAGAACCATTCCAAGAGGGAAGCTAACATTTTGCATCAATCTAAATAAATAATTCACGCCTTCTACTTCATTTTTTCCCTTTGAAGCATATTTTTTGAAAAGTGCTAATCTGACAAAACGTGATGGAGAAGTAAAGTCACCCGGTAACCCAAGCATACCACTTCCTGAAAAGCATTGTTCTAAACTAACATTTTCAATTTTTAAGGTATCATAATCTAAATTTCTTAAATTTACATAATTCAACAAATTTAGCTCATGCCATTTATAACTAGGACTATTAGTCATAACACCTATTGTCTTGTCATAAATCTTGATGCCATCAACATCTGGTTCTACAATAATATTATTACCTTTTTTATCTCCGAATATAAAATGAATTGTAGGTACTGTTCCTAAAAGTGGCTTACCTACTAGACTAATATCTTCTTCAAGCATCTTTTTAACTTCTAATACATCTTTACATGTAGCTAGAGCATGCATTACAAAAAAAGGTGGTTGCACAGGATAGGTATTTTCTTTAAGCTCTGTACTAAAATGTGCAAAATTACGGTAGTATAGTTGAGCTCCACAAAGTCCCATCTCATTCATACCCTCATACAAAGCTGGAGTTGGCTCTAAAATTGTTGTGCCTATACCTAAAATTCTATATTTACTTTTTCTCTTATTTTCTTCTAAAAGATCATTTTCTAGTTTTGCACCCATTGTATAATATTCATAATTGTTAGGTACATATATAACACTTGTCCCTTCAGAAACTCTATTAAAATCGTAATTTCTAGCAAACAAATGTTTATTATCTAAAGTTTCCCATAAGAATGCGCTGCAACTTTCTTTCATATTAACACCATCCCCTATTAATTTTTTAGTTCTTCTTTTAATTCCTCTAATTCTAAAAGACGACTAATACTAACATCTAATGTTTCTTCTAGTTTTTCAATTTCACTAGTCAATTCCATTATCCTTGTATATTCAGTTGTAAGAGTGTTTAACTCTTTTTTAAGATTTGCTATTTTCTCTTCTAACAAAGGAACTTCTTTTTCTAACTTGGCAAGTTCGTTACGATCCTTAGAAGACATCTTATTAGAGTTATCCTTTTTTCCTACTTGAACTTTCTTAGTTTCCTCTACACTAAATCCTTTAGCTAAGTATTCACTAAAAGACATCATATATTCTTTTATCCTTGTGTTTTCAAAAACGAAAAGTTTATTACAAACTTTATCTAAGAAATAACGGTCATGACTAACAACTAATATTGGACCTTTAAAGCTTTCTAGATAATTTTCTAATATTTCTAGAGTATAAATATCTAAATCATTAGTTGGTTCATCTAATATTAATAAATTTGGATTTTTCATTAGGACACGAACAAGCTGTAATCTTCTTTTTTCTCCTCCTGAAAGCATCTTGACCTTAGTGTATTGCATCTCACCATCAAATAAAAAGTTTTCTAGTAGCTCACTTGCAGTTAAAGTTCCATCTAAGGTTTCGATTAAACCATTTTCTTCCTTTATATAATCTATCACTCTAATTTCTGGATCAATTAAATCTAAGTGCTGTGAGAAATAGCCAATTTTTAGCGTTTCTCCTAAGACTAATTCACCTTTATCTAATTTTTCTAAGCCCATAATTATTTTAAATAAGGTTGATTTACCAGCTCCGTTTTCTCCTACAAAGCCGATAACATCACTTCTTTCTAACTTCCAATTAAAGTCTTCAAACAAAATTTTATCAGCAAAAGCCTTATAGCCATGATGTATTTCAATTAATTTTTTCCCCAGTCTTGTTGTAATAGAACTAAATTCCATTGTTTTTTGTTCATTAAATTCAATTTCGGATAATTTATTAAATCTTTCTATTCTACTTTTACTTTTAGTTCTTCTAGCCTCAACACTTCTACTCATCCATTCCTTTTCAGTTTTAAGGATGCTTTTTAGTTTTTGCTTTTGTCTTGCCTCGTTTTCTAATCTTTCAACCTTTAATTCTAAAAATCTTGTATAATTAGCCTCATATAAATATGTCTTACCAAAATCTAATTCTAGCATTTTATTACATACTCGTTCTAAAAAATATCGATCATGTGTTACCATTAACAAGCCTTTTTTCCATTTTGATAAATACTTTTCTAGCCATAAAATCATATCATTATCTAAATGGTTAGTAGGCTCATCTAAAATAAGCATATCAGAATATGTGACTAAAACTTTTGCTAATGCAAGACGTTTTAATTCGCCACCACTATATTTATCAATTATAGAATCTGGATTAAGTTTTAGCTTAGTAATAATTGCTCGTGCCTCATATTCCATAACAGGATGCAAGGTATTTCCTGCCTCTAATACTATTTCAATCGCTTTTTTACCTTTTTGAAAATGAGGTTCTTGCTCTAAATAGTTAATTTGCATTCCACCAGAAATTATTATTTCACCTTTATTTGGTTTTTCTAATCCACATATTAATTTAAGTAACGTACTTTTACCAGTACCATTTACACCAACTATACCAACCTTGTCATTATCTGTAACCGAAAAACTCGCTCCATCTAGCAATTTTTTCTCAATATATTTAAAAGATACATTATCAAATGTAATAACCATTAATACCAACTCCACATATATTTTAGTATAACATTTTTCTATTAATTAAACAATAAGCCCCTTTAGTCTATCTACTTAAGATATTCTAAAGGGGGGATATTTATTAAAACATAATCGGAGATGCCAAATTTCTTAGTAGTGCAACTACACTATAACCAGCTATAATACCAGATTTTGAATACATATCTAATACAATATGAGCTGCATCATTTTTCATTTCTACCCTATGATCATCACCGACAAAATTTGGAACTGATGTAATGCTTACTAAAATATTTTCAGGTCCAACTGAAGCTAAGGAGGTAGCTACTGCTACATTTACCTTGCGAGGAAATAGATTTATCGCATCTACACCACTTCCTCTAAAAACCTCTTTTTCTACTGTTTCTAATTCTTCAGAATAAATTGCTTTTGTATCTCTTAAAGAAGCAGGTCCTTTGTGTGTAGTGAACGTGGTTTTTGTTTCTCCCATTAAAGCAACTGTTCTTAATATATCAAATCCACCAACTGCTCCATTAGCAATGTGAATCTTTACCTCATTTTTCTTAGCCAAATTATACATTTCTTCATAAAATTTCTTATCAGCAAAAGCACCTATTGAAAGTAAAATCGCATTTGTTTTATTTTCTAATACTTTAGCTAAATTTTCCCACAAAAATTCTCTTGATGCCACTTCAATTAAATAATCTATTTTTTCAGATAATAGACTAGATACATTCGAAAAGTATTTTGTCTTAGCAGCTTTTGCAAGCTCAGTTCCAGTTATTTCGTTACGACTATAAATACCTACTAATTCATAATCATTTAATAAGCCTTTATTGTAGCATTCAACTACAATTTCAGCTAATTTTCCACTACCAGCTATTCCAATTCTTTTCATTTCTATACCTCAGCAAAATAATTTTTAATATTATCAAGCACTTTTTTATTTAATCTTTCAACTGCTTGCATTGTCATACCAGCTGATTGGTTTGCACATTTAACATTTTTATATTCTAATAATTCCTTAGGTCCTAAAGCCATTAGTGTATCAGAGAAAAATCTATTATCTTTATTATCTAACCATTTCTTAAAAGGCTCTATATCATAGCAAGGGCTCAATGATGTATTGAACATAATCTTGTGATTACCAAAAAGCTTAAATTCTTCTTCGTGTAATAATACGACATTCTTACTTAAACAAGAACATAAACAATCTACCTTAGGTAAAAGGTTAACTAATTCTAAATACTTTACACCCTTTTCTTCCATATCTTCTTTTCTTGTTCTACTATAGTAATATACATCGCAACCAAAATGAAGCAACGCATTAGCAACTATTTTTCCTGTCGTTCCCATTCCAAGTATACCAACTTTTAAATTTGTTAGTTCACTTGCTCTACCATAATAAAAATCATTGCCACTATAACCATGAAGTAGCTGAACAAGTTCTGATACAACATACTCTCTAACGCCTTCATCGCCATAATCCCTAATACCTGTAACAGTTATGTTATGCTTTTCTGCATAGTCAATATCAACATTACAGCTAAATTTACTATAAAGGCTACAACACATTCCAACATATTTCAAATTAGGACATTTACTAAGAATATCCGCACCAATTATTTGTGTATAACTAATTAGTATTGCATCTGCATCACCAATTCGTTTTACAATTTCTGAACTATCTTTTGGTAAGCTATCATAAAAAACAATTTCTTTAGCATACTTTTTTAGCTCTTCTTTACCACTTGGTAAAAAATTAACAGGTTCAATTGCAACAATCTTATTAAACATTTTTTTGTTAGTATTATAAAAAATAATACTATCTCCCTTCTAAATATTTATTAGCATACAAATGCTTTAATAATTATGATACCACATTTTAATTCTAAAAGCATCCCTTATTTATATTTAACCAACAAAAAAGCCAGAGGCTTTCACACCTCTAGCTTTCTATTAGTAATTAGTTTTACGTCTTTCAAAATAAGCCTTAGGATACCCACAAGTTGGACAAACCTCAGGAGCATCAACACCAAAATGAAGGTGACCGCATTGTCTACACATCCAGAATACAGCACCATTTTCTTTAAATACTTCTCCAGCTTCTAATCTTTCTAACAATTTACGATAACGTTCTTCATGGGCTTTTTCAATTGCTCCAACACGTTCAAATTTTTCGGCTAGTTCAAAAAATCCTTCTTCCCTTGCCTCTTTTGCCATTCTTTTATACATTTCTGTCCATTCATCATTTTCACCATTAGCTGCTGATTTTAGATTATCCTTTGTATCACCAATTCCATTTAATTCTTGAAACCACAGCTTAGCATGTTGAGATTCTTGCTCAGATGTTTCCATAAAAATATCTGCTATTTGCTCATAACCCTCTATTGATGCCTTTTGAGCAAAATATTTATATTTATTTCTTGCTTGTGATTCTCCTGCAAAAGCTTCCTTTAAATTTTTTTCTGTCTTTGTTCCTGCATATTTTGAAGAATTACTTTTTACTTCCTCAGGTAGTTCTTCAAACATTTCAGCTCCTACTTTACAAATAGGACAAACAAAATCTTTGTCTAGAGTGTCAGCTTCATGTATATATCCACAAACACTGCATTTATATTTTTTCATTTTCTTTTCAATTCCCTTCTTTAAATCGTTACTTCTATCAACATAGCTTGTATGTAGCATTTCTTCTGCTAGCTTACTAAGTGGTTTTTCATAAAAATCTTTATATAATTCAATAATTTCTTTATTTTTATAAGAAACCTTTAAATCAATTTCCTTATCCTTTTTATACAAACCTTGCATTCTTTTTTTAATAAGTTCTTTATCTTTAAAAAGTAATTCCTTTGGTTGTCCGCCACCGCCAATACATCCACCAGGACAAGTCATTACCTCGATAAAATGATATTCTTCCTTACTATCTTCTAAGTGTTTCAAGAATTTTCTTGCTGCACTTGTAGTGGAAATAGCGGCAAATTTGATTTTTAGTCCATCTATATCAATAGCCCCAACTTTGACATCTTCAAATCCTCTAACCGGATTAAACTCTAATAATAAATCAGACGGATCCTTTTTTGTTATTATGTTATAAGCAGTTCTTAAAGCAGCCTCCATTACCCCACCGCTATTACCAAATAGAATTCCTGCGCCTGAAGCTAAAGACATTAAATTATCATATTCACTATCTTCTAGGCTTGAAAAATCAATTTTAGCTTCATTAGTCCATTTAACAAGTTCTCTTGCTGTAATTACAAAATCCATGTCCTTTAAATCTTTATTGTCTAAATATTTACTAGCACTATTTAGCTCTTTTCTATTTATTTCATACTTTTTAGCTGTACATGGTGTTAATGCAACATTAATTATTTTATTAGGATCAATCCCCATTTTCTTAGCAAAATAGGTTTTTATAGTTGGTCCTTGCATTCCAATCGGACTTTTTGCTGTTGAAAGATTAGGAATATACTTTGGATAAAATGTCTCAACATATTTTACCCAAGCCGGACAGCAACTAGTAAATTGTGGTAAACTTTTTCTTACTTCAATTCTTTTAACTAGTTCATTTGCTTCTTCCATAATCGTTAAATCAGCTGCGAAATTAGTATTTAAAACATAATTAAATCCTAGTTTTTTAAGTAATGTTACCATTTTACCTTCAACAAAAGTACCAGGCTCCATATTAAATGCCTCACCTAAAGAAACCCTAACTGATGGAGATGTAGATACAATTACGACTTTATCATTATTGGCAATAATGTTTTTTACTTCCTCATAATTATAACGTTCAGTTATACTATTTGTTGGACAAACATTAGCACATTGTCCACAATTAATACAAATTGCTTCATCTAAGGTATCTTTTAGATTATAAAAACCGTGGACACTTATCTTTTCCTCACATATGTTCTTACATTGTCCACATTTAATACATAACTCTTCATTTCTAACAATTGATAAGTTATCCTTTTCAATCGCCACCCTAACATCTAGTGGCAGGTGTTTACTCATTTTGTTCCTCCTTCTTTTTAGCACACTCTAAGCAAAGGCCTTGAAATAACATTGTATGACTAAAGACTACAAAATTTGATGTTTTTAATAGCATTTCATCAATATCTTTTTGGTAAGTTAAATTTAAATCGATTATTTTTCCACATTTTATACAGCGTAAATGGTAATGTGGCTTTAATATTAAATCATAGTGGGTTTCCTTATCATCGGTTATGACTTTTTTTAATGTGCCCATTTCCACTTCTTGTTGCATAATTCTAAAAACTGTTGCTTTAGAAATATTAGGATAAGTTTTGTGGATAAAATTATAAACTTCTGTAGCCGTCGGATGAGTATTTAAATCTTCGATAGCCTTTATAATTATTTGCCTTTGGAATGTGTTTCTTGTTTTCATTATTTCACCTTATTGATAATGATTATTATTTGATATAATATATCATTTATTTAAAATAGTCAATATAAAAAGAGGCTAGAAAGCCTCTTTTGTTAATCCTTGTTTAATTTTAAACCAACAAACAAGTGAAATTACTGCACATATACCTTCAGTAATTATAAATGCAACCCATCCTAAATCTAAGCCACCTGCTTTTGCTAATAAATAAGTTAATGGAAGTAGCAATACTAATTGTCTTAATAATGTTATTACAAGTGATGTATTTGCATATGTCAAAGCTTGGAAGGCTGAACATAAAACAATTGTAATACCTGCTAATATAAAACTAATACTAATAATTCTTAAAGCAGGAATTCCTATCTCATACATAGATTCATTCGCATTGAATAAGGCTAAAAGTTGCTTAGGGAATATTTGAAAAATAATTGTTCCTAACCCCATAATAATTGTAGATAAAATTAAAGCGAAAGATACTGAGCCTATAATTCTATCTATTTTTTTAGCTCCATGGTTATAAGCAACAATTGGAACTAAAGCATTTGTCATTCCCATTACTGCCATAAATACAAATTGTTGTAACTTGTAATACACATTGAATACTGAAATTGATTCTTCTGAAAAAGTTTTTAGTATCATATTCATAAAAACAGTCATAAAGCTCATTATTGATTGCATAAGCAGTGCTGGTATACCAACCTTATAAATATTTTTAATAATCTCTTTATCTAGTTTAAAGTTTTTAAAATCAAACCTTACTTCTTTTATCCTATACTTAACTATAAATATACCTATTAGCATTGCTGTAATTTGCCCAATAATTGTCGCTAATGCAGCACCTGCTACCCCCATTTCCGGAAGTCCAAAATAGCCAAAAATAAAGATTGGGTCTAAAATTATGTTTATAATTGCACCAGCTGCTTGAATAATCATATTATACATTGTTTTTCCGGTTGCTTGCATAATTCTTTCATAGGTAATTTGGACAAATACACCAACTGATGCCATTGTACAAATCCTTATATAAATACTTCCATCTTTTATAATATTTAAATCATCAGTAAACCAACCTAAAAATATTTCTGCAAAAAAATAACCTAAAACTGCAAAAATCAACCAGTTTAAAATAGCAATTAATACCCCATGGATAAGTGTTAAATTAGCCCTATCAATTCTTTTTTGGCCAATATATCTAGCTAAAACTGTATTAAATCCAACTCCCATACCACAAGCAACAGCAATCATCATTGTTTGTACAGGATAACATAAAGAGACTGCTAATAATGCTGAATCTGAGTATTGGGCAACAAATATACTATCAACAATATTATATAATGCTTGCACAAGCATTGATATTATGATAGGCAGTGACATAGTAATAAGTAACTTTTTAATATTCATTGTTTCAATTTTGTGCATAAGAAAAAATCCTCCTCGTTAAATTCTATTCCGCTTCGAGAGTTTCTAGCGTTTTAACGAAGGGATATAAACCTTTGTAATTTTAGCACAAAGCGATTATTCTTACAAGAAAAAAAAGAAGCCGAAGCTTCTTTTTTTAATTTGTTTGATTTGGTTTTTCCGTTAAATCAGGATATAATGCCTTTTCTTCAGCAGTCAACTTTTTAAACTCTTGTTTGCCATAATTTAGTTCTAATTTTAAACTAGCATTAAACTTAGCACTATTCTCATCATACATTTCGGAATCTACATACTTTAAGAATAGTTTATTAGAATTTTCAAATGCAACTTCTCTTAAATATCCATTAGAAATATTAAATGCTAAATTTATTGTGAACAATATATCCTTTTCAATTGTAATTTCTGAAGAAAGGCCACTAATTGAGAAAAAGTCCTTTAAAGATAAATCTAATTTTAATACATATAATTCTTTATTAACCTCAGAAATCACTAAACTTGAATTAGGCATGAAGGTATATAACATTTCTAGCATTTGATCTACAGCAACAGTTGTTGAACCATTACTAGCTGCCTTTTGAGGAGCAGGTGAGCTAGGAATACCTATAATGCCACTAACAAATTCTTCTATTGATAATTTACCCTTTTGATTTTCAGATGTTCCGTTTTGTTCAACTTTTCCATCTAGATAAATATATGGGTCATCTTTTTCAAAGTATAAATTACCATTTAATCCTAAAGACTCATTTTTTAAGCCTTCTTCACTTTCAACTCCTTTAACGTTAGCTTTAAAATCAACATTACCATTAAATCCCTCATTAGTACCTGTTAATCCTAAACTTCCACTAAAAGCTAAACTATGCGTTTCGTTGAAAACCATCTCTACATTGCCGTTTGCAGTTACTGACATACCATCAATAGCATCATAATTTGCTTGTGAGGCGTACAATACGGCATTTTTCACTGTTTCCTTATCTTCAGTAGGAGTTAAAACAACTTCTACTTTTTCCCCCTTATCATTAGTAACAGTGACTTTTTGTTCATCGTCATTACATGAAGCCAAACTAAAACTCATACAAAATAGTAACACGAATGTTAAAATTTTCTTCATTTTATCACCTCAGCTTCATTGTATCATATATGATATTCTTTTACAAGTGCAAACGCTTTTACTTCTTCTCGTATATACGTTGGAAATTATAACCACCCATTATTACATAAACCTCTTCAAAACCATTTTGCATTAAAATTCTAGCTGCATTATAGGCTCTTACTCCAATTGCACAATAAATCGCAATTTTCTTATTTTTATCTAATTCTATAAATCTTTTTCTTAATTCACCATAAGGTATATGAACTGAACCTTCTACAAATCCTTGCTCACGTTCCTTATTTTCTCTCACATCTAATGTTAGATATTCATCTTTATTATCGTAATAAGAAACAACATCAACTAGCTTTACAAGCCCATTAACTACATTTTCTGCCACATAACCAAGCATATTAATTGGATCCTTAGCTGAACTAAATGGTGGTGCGTATGCTAGTTCTAGTTCTTGTAAATCCCATGCCTTTAATTTTAGTCTTTGCGCTGTTGATAAAATATCAATTCTCTTATCAACTCCAGAAAAACCAACAACTTGAGCTCCTAAAATAAAACCTGTTTTTAAATCAAATAGCATTTTTATATATAAAGGCGTAGCGTTAGGATAATAACCCGCATGGTTATTTTGGGTAATCATTACTTCTTCATAATCAACATGTTTAACTAAATTTAATGCTTTAAGTTGTTTTTCATTTAACCCTGTAGATCCACCAGACATTTCAAAGACTTTTAAAATTGAAGTTCCTTGACTACCCTTATATTCTTTATCTAAGCCTCCTAAAATATCAGCTAAAATTCTACCTTGCTTATTAGCAGGACCGGCCAGAGGAATCATAACCTCAAGATTTGATACAAAATTTTTAACTGTTGCAACATCACCTAAAGCATAAATGTCATTCTCACTAGTTCTAAGCTTAGAATCAACAATTATTCCACCTTTATTGTTGGTTAAAATTCCTGCGTTACTAGCAAGCATACTATTTGGTTTAACACCTATTGCTAATATAACTAAATCTGTTATTAGCTTAGTATTATCATCTAATGAAACTTCTAGTCCTTCGCCTACATTTCTAAAAGCTATAGCCCCTTTACCAATCACTAGTTTTACACCATTAGTTTTAAGATGTTCCTCTAAAACTTTTGCCATTTCTTTATCTAAATTTCCTAATATTTGATTAGATTTTTCAACAAGTGACACTTCAATTCCTAAATTCGCTAAATTTTCTAGCATTTCAATACCAATAAAGCCACCACCAATTACTAAAGCTTTTTTTACATTATTAACCTTTATTAGGCTTTTTATTGTATCTGTGTCTGGTACAGTCCATAAACTTACTATCCTTGAGTTATTGATACCTGGTATATTAGGAACTATTGGACTTGATCCTGTTGCAATAATCAACTTGTCATAGCTTACTTTTTCTTCTATTCCTTTTTCTTTATTAAATACAACTAATTCTTTTGAATCCTTTAAAATAGCTAAGACCTCATGATTAACATATACATCAATATTAAATCTATCCTTCATTAATTTAGGATTATTTAATAATAATGCATCTCGATTCTTTATAACATTACCTATGTAATATGGTAATCCGCAATTAGCATAAGATATGTAGTTACCTCTTTCATAGATAACTATTTCTATATCTTTTTTTAAGCGTCTTAATCTTGCTGCTGTTGTTGCTCCTGCCGCAACACCACCTATTATAACAACCTTCATTATTTTCCTCCTATTTTTTAACGATTATATTAATTTCATTATACTTTTATTTATAACTATTGCAAATATTTTACTTTACTAAAATATGCTATATAATATAAATAAATATTAAAAGTTTTGAGGTAAAAATGATAGAAATAAAAAAATTTAACATTGCATATTTAGAAAAATTAGCTAACTTCTATGTAAAATGTTATCAAGAAACATATAAAGACTTATTACCTAAAGAATATTTAGATTCAAAAGATTATCAAAGTGCTTATAATACCTTTTCAAAGCCAGAAAATCAAAATTTACTAATTCTTCTTAATGGAAGCGAGATTATTGGCTTTTGTGGGTATGGTAAAGGTAGAGACAATAAAAACTATAATGAAATTTATAGTCTTTATATTGATTCACATTTTCAAAATAATGGTTTAGGAACTGCTTTATTAAAAAAGGCAATTGCAGAAATAAATAATAAGGGTATTTATCTTTTTGTTCTTGAAAAAAATATAAATGCAATTAATTTTTATTTAAAAAATGGTTTTACAAAAACTAATTTAATAAAAAAATATGCTAATACCAACTGTATTTGTTTAAAAAAAACAATTTAGAAAAGAAAATTATCTAATCTAAATTGTTTTTTATCTTAATTATTTTTTTTCGTAAATAAAGCTAATTTAGCTACTAAGTCATCTAAAATTAATCTACTATCAATGCCTCTATAGACTCTAATTGGACGATTTATCTTAGTATGGGCATATGTCATATCTGAGGTAATAAAAGGTGCTTGAGCCCAATCATACATAAAGCGATGTTCATATAATAATAAACCAACAGCAGGGCTATCACCTAAAACCCAAGTTTCTCCTGTTCTAAATGAATTATTAACGGCACTTGGCTCATGGGCATGTCTATCTAATTGTTCAAGCAAATAGTTACCAATTTCGCCACAATTTGACATTTTCAATTCTATTTCTGCTAAACTTATCGGTAACATTTCATACACATTTTTTGGTACCTGCCATAATTCAATTGGGCTAGAGAAAACTACATTCGCTGCATTAACATCATTTTGTAAATTAAATTCAATTGCACCACTTGGATAACTACCACCACCAATCCAAATAGCTGTTAATCTTTTGGCAATACGAGGTTCAATAAGATAAGCTGATGCAAGATCAGTTAGTGGACCTAAAAACAAAACATATAATGGTCTACTATCATCCTTCATAGCCTCATCAATAATTAGTTTAGCTCCTTCACTCATAATTGGAGTTTTTCTATCTACTAGTGCTTCATTAGCACCTTTATATATCATGTTTTCTTTAGAAAAATGCATTTTATCAAAAATTGTTTCTATTTCTTTATAGCTTTGCATAACTCCATCTTTTGCTCGTGGTCCAAAGTGAGCAGCAATAAAGCCCACATTTTCAAACTTTGGACTAAGTAAAGCATGAACAATTGCAAATTGATCATCAGCTTCATTTTTAGCATCTGTATCCATTATAACTCTAACAACTTTTTCTTCTGGAACACTAAATTTATAATTTGTATATCTCATATTTTTCCCCTTTTCTATATCTAACTCAAGTATAATATTTTATTTTTTAAATGTCAATTAAATCTTTCTGAATTTATTTGACATTTTAATTATAATTTAGTAATATTTAGTTGGGTGATTCATATGAGTATTTCTTCTAAAGAATTAGCAAATAAACTAAATATATCAAGAGCCACTGTTTCTATGGCTTTAAATAATAAAAAGGGTATTAGTGAGGAGACAAGGGAATTTGTCCTAAATGCTGCTAAGCAATACGGATTAAAAATTCCTACTAAAACTAAACAAAAAATTGTTCAATTTATCATTTTTAAAAACAAAGGTTTTATAGTTACAGATACTCCATTTTTTTCTAAATTAATTGAAGGCATAAATAAAGAATGTAAAAAGAAACAAATTCAATTACAAATAAGCTATCTTTATAAAACAAATTTAAAAGAAAATGAAACATTGTTAAATACTGAGGCAGACGGAATAATAATATTAGGAACTGAAATAGAAAAAGAGGATTTAACTCTACTTATAAATCCTAAAATACCAACCTTACTTTTAGATGCTAATTTCACTGATATCAATATTGACTCAATTACTATTAATAATAGTGATAGTTCCTATTTGGCTATTAAAAAAATGATTGATAAAGATTACAAAGAAATTGGTTATCTTGCCTCTAATATTAGAATTACAAACTTTATTGCTAGAGAAAATGGAATTAAAAGAGCTTTAGATGAAAAAGGACTTTTTTTGAAAAAGGAATATATTCATTATCTTACTCCAACAATGGAAAATTCCTATCTAGATATGAAAAATATTTTAATTAATAAAGATACTAAGCTTGCAAAAATATATTTTGCTGATAATGATCTTATAGCAGCCGGAGCAATGAAAGCTCTTATAGAATTTGGTTATAGCATTCCTAAGGATATAAAGATTATTGGCTTTGATGATATGCCATTAGCAACCTTTATATCTCCTACTTTATCTTCTATTTCTGTCCCTAAAGAATATTTAGAAATTATAGCTATCAAAAGATTATTAGAACGTATTGAAAATCCAAATTTACCTACTTGTAAAATTATGATTAATACTTCATTCATTGAAAGAGAAACTACATTAGATGTTTAAAAAAATGGTTATGAAAAATCATAACCATTTTTTTAATAACTGCTATTTTTCTTGTAATAAAAGAAAAAGCAAATAGAGCTTAAAAACCAAGTAAGCGGATATACCCAATATACTACTTGGATATTTTTAAAGATTGGTACCATTATTGCTAAAAAGCTTACTCTTATAACACACCAACATATTAACATAACTAGCATTGGGACAATTGATTTTCCTGCCCCACGTAATACTGCAGATAAAGCATGGGAATAGGCTAATAAAAAATAAAATAATGCTGATGTTCTAGCCTTATCAATGCCATACATAATTACCTCAGGATTATCATCAAAAGCAGCAATTAATAAAGGCGCTAAAATAAAAATAAAAACACCTATAATTTCTGCCAAAATAATTGTAGTTAAAACACCAAATTTAACTCCTCTTTTGACTCTATCATATTCTTTTGCGCCAATATTTTGCCCTACAAAGGTTGTTAAAGCCATTGTAAAGCTTGTTATTGGCAAAAATCCAAAGCCTTCAATTTTTGCATAAGCTCCAACACCAGCCATTGCTGAACCACCAAAATAATTAACCTTTGATTGAACAACAACATTCGCAAAAGCTATTATGGAATTTTGTAATCCTGAAGGTAAGCCATATCTTATTATTTCCTTTAGCATTTTAAAATTGAATTTTATTTTTCTAATATATATATGGTGGCTTTCCTTAGTTATTATTAACTGTAAGAAGCAAAGTAGTGCACTAACAAATTGTGAAATAATAGTAGCTATAGCAGCTCCATCTACTCCCATATGGAAACATAATATAAAAACAATATCTAACACAACATTTATTATTGAAGAAACTATTAAATAATATAACGGATGCTTACTATCACCTACCGCTTGTAAAATACCAACAAAAATATTGTACATAACTGAGCCTAATGAACCCCAAAAATAAATTGTAAGATAGGTTTTAGAATCGTTCATAACCTCACTTGGTGTATCCATCCAAATTAATATTTGCGGAGTTAATAAAACACCTACTACCGTTAAAATAACTGAAGCAACTAAACCAAAAGCTACTGTAGTATGAATTGCAACTTTCATATTATCATAGTCTTTAGCTCCGAAGTATTTTGCTATTACTACACCAGCTCCCACTGAAATACCACTCAAAAAGCCAATTAATAAAAATGTTATATTACCAGATGATGTTACAGCAGCTAAGGGGTTTGATCCTAAAAAATTACCAACTATTAATGAATCTGCTGTATTATATAACTGTTGAAATAAGTTTCCTAAAAATATTGGTAGGGCAAATAATGTCATCTTCTTCCATATACTGCCTGTTGTCATACTTCTTTTTTGTTCCACAAAACCACCCTCTTACACACATATTAGGTATTATAAACCTTATACCTAATTAAAACAAGTTTGTTTTGAAAACGTTTCAAAATAAAAACTGCTAATTGTATTATAAAATCTATAAGACTATAATATTTTTTGTGTATTTATAGAGGTAGTAATATGAAATATGTTAAGGAATTTTTATTAATAATATTGATATCATTTTGTGGAGAACTTTTAAATTTATTAATCCCCCTTCCTATTCCTGGAAGTGTATATGGACTTGTAATAATGTTTACTTTACTTTGTCTTAAAGTAATAAAACTTGATAACATTAAAACGACTAGTAAATTTTTAATTGAAATAATGCCACTTATGTTTATTCCTGCTGGCGTAGGTTTAATGACTTCATTTTCATCTTTAAAGCCCATTTTATTAGAGGTTGTTATTATTACAATTATAACAACAATTATAGTTATGGCTGTAACAGGAATTGTTGCCGAGCTTTTAACTAAAAAGAAAGCTATAAAGGAGGAAAATATCAATGAATGATTTACTTACAAATTCTCTTTTCTTTGGAATGTTTATTAGTGTAATTTGTTATTTTATAGGTATATTATTAAAGAAAAAATTGAAATTAGCCATTTTCAATCCCTTGTTAGTTGCTATTATACTAGTAATACTGATTCTTTGGTTATTTAAAATTGACTATACTACTTATGAAAGTAGTGCTAAATATCTAAGCTATTTATTAACACCTGCAACAGTTGCTTTAGCTATTCCTCTTTACGAAGAACTATCATTATTAAAAAAACACTTTGCAGCAATCATAATAAGCATAACATCAGGAGTTTTAACAAGCTTAACTAGTATTTTTCTACTAGCTAAACTATTTAATCTAACTCATGAAGAATATGTAACATTACTTCCAAAATCAATTACAACTGCAATAGGAATGCAAATTAGTAGTGAAATGGGTGGATATGTTACAATAACTGTCGCAGTTATCATTGTTACAGGTATTTTAGGAAATATGATTGGAACACTAATTTTTAGAATATGTCACATAAAAAGCTCTATTGCTAAAGGACTTGCCTTAGGTACAAGTGCTCATGCTATAGGAGCTGCTAAGGCTATGGAGCTTGGTAATATTGAAGGAGCAATGAGTAGTTTATCAATTGCCGTTAGTGGTATTTTAACTGTTATACTTGCAAGCTTCTACGCAATGCTTATGTAAAAAAGAAATTGCCATAGTAAAACTATGACAATTTCTTTTTTTATAAATAGTATCCTTTTATGTAAATATCAAAATTTTTATTTACAAGGTCAGACTCTGTTATTTCAATATACTCATCAACATCATTTTTAATATTATAGACGAAAGGTTTAGGCAAATCTAATAATCCTAAATTTTCTAAAATTTTAGAATCATACTTCATAATAATATAATAAATTTCTTCTTTCTTATCACCTAAAATATCTATGTCTTTAACAAACAAACTTTCATTTGAAAAATCATCTTCTTTTACAATTGTGACTTTATAATATCCAGCTTCCATATCATCTACACTCTTATATGTAGTAGTTACACCATACGTAGAAATATTAACATCAAATAATGTATTTTCATATATTTCTCGTTTTGCAGTTGGCAAAATTGTATCATCATCTGAATCTAAAAGGAAAATATCTTTGTTATATTCTTCATTCTTATATTCATATTTATAGCGTTTTAAATCTAAATTAACACTTGGTTTATCATCATCTATATATAAATATTTTGAATTAAAATTGACATCAATTGATAAATCATATAAGTTAGAAATAGACACATTATTAAAGTAGTAGGTATATCTATCAAATTCATCATTTCTTAATGAATAATTATTGATTTTAACTGAATAAGATAAACAATTCATTACATCTATATTTTCTAAATCATAAACTGTAATATAAGTTTTATCAAAATTATCAGTTTGATTTAATTGATAATTTATACTTAAATCCTTGAAACTTATAAAATCAGTTACAACCCATTTGCTACTAAGTTTATTTCCTTGACCCTTTTGACGAACTAATATACTATAAACACCAGATTCTAAATCAGATAATTCTATTTTATCAGATTGATTATAGTCATAAATACTTAAACCATCATATAGATTATTTTCATTCTTTAATATTATTTTATATTCAAATTTTGCAAGTCTCTCTTGATTTATTATATTTGCCTTGCTTCCTGTTATTTCTAAACTTAATGCTGTTTCAAGTCGATTAGATAAATCAACCTCTAAAGTCCTAGAAACAATACTCATTCCTTCTGGAAGATATTTTTGTTCATAAACATTAAAATCATTTAGATTGTTACTATCAATAAAATCTAGGATTCTGAAATAATCATCTTCTTTTGCACTTGTACCACTATCTTCATAGTAAGATTCACCAGTATATGAATATGTCGTTTCTTCACATTCAATGATTAAATTGTAAATTGAACCATACCCATTCACTACAAGTTTAGATCCATCAATTATATTATATGAAAGAGAATCTACTATACTTATTTTGTACTCTTCATAATTTGTATCTAGGTAAAAAATATTATCTCCTAATTGTTTTGTAACAACTTCAATGTAATCATAATTTCCAACATATAGTTCTACTTCACCTGTTGTGTTACTAGAAGAATAAACTGATTCTCCGTCCGCAATAACTTCATAACAATAATTATCATTATAATTATAAATTTCCAAGTTATTATTTCTAAAATTTACTGATGTATAATTATTTTCACGCTCAAAATAATAATCTACTGCTTCAGACATTTCTTCATTTACTAATACATATATATTAATAGTAAATTTATTTGAGTCAAGATAAAAATCATTAAAATCAAATCTATTATTATATGTTTCATAACTATAAATTAATTTATCAGTATCTCTATTATAAATTTCTAAATAATATAATATTTCATTAAAAGCGTCTTTTGAATCATAATCCCATGATAGTAAACTTCCATTTATTTTCACATTTGAAACATACTCTTGAACGTATATGCTTTTATTCATTAATTCAATTTCTCTTTGTTCACCAAAACAGAATATATTGATATATACAATAACTTGATTTTTACCAAATGTAATTGGTACAATTATTTCATTTTTCTCATTAGCATTTAAGTAATATATATAATTATTAACAAGATGTTTAGTAGTTATTGAATATTCATAATCTTGTAATTCATTCAAACTTATAATATTATCCCTAGTGTTAAACTCAACTTCTAATAAAGAATTTACAAATCTATCAATTTCACTTTCATTAACTTCTTTTACTAACTTATCTAAATTAACTGTAAAAGCAAACCCCATATAATTTCCTTTAACAGTGAAATTGAAATTATTCTTTCCAATAACTAGCTCTTTGGCAACATTAAATACATAACTATATTCACGTTTTGAAACCTTTTCACAAGATACTAATTTATCATTTAGTGATAATTCAATGTTTAAATTTTGTAAATATGGAATGTATTTTTCTAAAATATTCAATTTAATTTCACTTTCTAATAATTCTTGATTGAAGGCCTCATAAATAAATGTATTAGGATCATCAATCATAATAGTTGTCGTTAAGAAAGTGATATCATATACAACTTCATCATTATATTTTACAACTACATCAATGACTACTTTATTTTCTCCAATAACTAGGAATCCACTATTTAAAAAATCATATCTAAGTCCCTTATCTATAGCACCTGGAACATTATAACCATTAACAAAATTATCATTTAAATATACTGAATATAAAAATGAATATTCATCTAAATTCTCTGCATTAATATTTACACTTAGATTGTCTTCTGATACTATAACTTGATCATTAATAATTGAGATAAATAAATCATCAATATCAGAAACAATTATTTCATATGGTTCAATTTCATATTCTACAAAACCACCAAAAATAGATCCTGATATATTAATTTTTACAATATTCATCTCATTATCATAATTTAAATTAGATAAAAAATTATAGGTAATAAAATTATCATTTTCGATTCCTTGAATAGTTTTATTATTAACCTTAACATCATAATTTAATTTAGCATACTCAAGAATATTAATTTTTGCTCCATAATTATTAATTGTTAAAACAATGTTGTCTTTAACATATTCTTCTAAGTTAACAAATTTATAATTAATTTTACTAGACCATTCACTATTCAAATAATTATTGAAACCACAAAATTGCACTTCAACACTTAATTTACCATCTAAAATATCTTTTTTAATAGAAACAACATCAATATTATTATCATCTTTAAGTAAGCCATTTACTAAATTTATTATATCGATTTTATAGTCATCTGCACTATACTTAACATTTTTAAAAATCTTATCATTAATCTTAATATTTAGATAGCCATCTTTTGCATATGCTTCAATAAAATCATTAGATGTGAAATTTTTGCTAACATCAATGTTATGTTCTCCACTAATTTTAGGAGTAGGTAATTTTTCTTGTTCACTATAAATAAATTCAACTATATTAGATGGTTGACTCTCTAATGAAAATGTCTTAGCTATAACAGATACAAAATATGTTTTTCCAACTTCAAGTGTAGGAATAACTTCTTCTTGCTCACCACTTTCATTAGTGATTTCTAAAGGTAAAAACTTTAATTCTGAGAAATCAATTTTAACTAATCCTTGATTTTCTTCAGTTACATAACTAGCTTTTATTCCTTCACCAAAATCAAACTCAAAACTCAAATAATTAGAAGTAACACTAAATTCATTACCATTTATTTGAAGTGTAGGAGTTTTCAATACTCTTGTTGCTGTGCTAACTTCAAACACTTTTGACCAAGGAGATAGTTGTTTTTGAACGAATGAAGCAAATTTTACTTCATGAATGCCTTCGTTTAATGAAGATACATCCAAATTGTACTCACAAACATAATTTGTAATAGTACTGACTGCACCCATTGAATCTGTGATTACTTCATTTCTTTCAATTACAGGATTACCGATTCCTTTAACTTCTCCATCAATACTAATAACGTATCCTTCTACACCATCAATAGCATCCCAGTAGAATAAATTTGTCAATTCATCTTTTTTAACATTAGGTGCTGTTAATGAGCTATAATCAACTTCATCGCTGCAAGAAGTGACTATAAATAAAGAAAGAATAACTACAACTAAAAATAAAATTTTATTAATTCTTCTCATTTCTCTCCGAATATAATCGGAATACCCTCCCTTAAATTTTGTGACTAAAATAGTCCTCATTAATTATAACATTTTTTGCTAAAAAATAAATCAAAAAATATTAACTTAAAGAAAATTTTAATAATACAGGATTATGATCACTATATAAAAATTTTGTATCTATATTAGTTATTTGTTCAATTACAATGTTATCAGAAACAATAAAGCCATCAACTACACATAAGAAGTTTGTACCCTCTTCATATGGAATATCTGCACTTCTTAAGGTAGGTGCATTATTCTTAGCATCTGCAAAATGATATCCTGATATTAAATTTTCATTAGTTAAAGTCATTATTTCTGGTATGTCTTGTTTAGTAGGAAATGCTTCCTTAGAGTTTGCAATATCATGATTATAATCTCCACCTACTATTACATAATTGCCTTTTGTAGCTTCTTCTTTTAAAACTTCATTTAGCATATTTACCTGTAATGTTCTATAAACTCCACCCTCATCATATGCTGACATATGAATATTAATAATAACTAATTCTTTTGCTCCTGCCTGATATCTAGTAATAGAAAAGCATCTATCTAAATCAAAAAATTTAGATACAAAAGATGAAGTTATTGGTAATTGTCTTCTTATAGAGCTATTAGCCTTATATTTAGACATAGTTACTATTCCTGATTCAACACTTCCATGTGGTGGAATTGGATATGGCAAATAAACTGAATGAAAGTTTGATGCATAAATACTTCCATAATTACTAAAGCTATTTTGGAAGCTTTCAACCATATTATACTTATATGAACGTGTAGACTTTTTATCAACCTCTTGTAATAGTATGAAATCAGGATCATATTCGCTTAAAGTTTCTATTTGTCCGTTAGTATTTTTTATAACATCATCCTTACTAATAGCACGTGAATATTTTCCCTTTGTTGCCTTACCATTTGTTACTCCCTTATCCATAAAAAAGGAATATTCTTGTGAATAAGCACCAAAACCAGTATTATAAGTCATTATTTCATAACTATTTGCTGTATCAATTTCTATAGTTGGATTATTTTCAATTGTTAATTCAAAATTATCCTCAATACGATAGTAATTTACTTGTAAATATATAATATAGCCACCAACTATTAGTATTAAAACTAAAATAATAGCTAACAAAATCTTTAATATTTTCTTAATCATCTTTTACCTCTACAAATTCTTTTTATAAATATATACATCAATACTTGCTAAAGAAATTACAAGTGGAATCATATAATAAAACATATGATAGGTATTATCAACCATACCATAAATATCAACATAAATATATCCTACTAGCATATACCAAAAGAAATACTTGTTAGTTTTAGCTAAATTTCGATATTTTTCATAAAAATGTAATAATAGCATCAACAAACCAAAAATGCCACCCATAACAATAGTTTGTACCAAAGTTGAATGATAAACAATCGGAACTAATTGGAATCCTGCTGAACTCATGTGCTCTTCTAATACTGCACAAATTCCACTTCCAAGCCACATATTTAGGCTACTATCAGTAAATTCTTTAAAGCCCATTACCCAAAGCTCTTTTCTACCATTATCATCAAGGCCATTATAAAAAACATTATCCAAAATATTATTAATAAAAGCAACTGTTGATTTTGCATTTACTAATGCCACTAATATAAAAAGCATTAAGAAAACTATCACAAAATAAGTAAAAAATCTTCTTCTTTCTGACTTGATTAGTAACAATATTGTCGATGTAATAACTATAAATAAGAGCGCTAGATAAGAGCCTCGTGAAGTTGTTAATAAAACTCCTAAAATAGCAACTAGTAGCTTTAAGAATTCAAAAGCAATCATCTTTATACTTTTAGATGTTGCAAGCAAATAGTAAATAAAAGGAACAGAAAAGCATATCATTATTCCTGCTTCATTACATACTCCCCAACCTAAATAATAGGCAAGACTAAAAATACTTTCTGTCGTATCTTTTAATTCTATAACCTTAATTAAACACTCAAACATTAAGATAAAAACAAGATATGACATTACTGTTGCTAAATAGTGCAATGAAATATTTTTAATACCATTTACAAAAATAAAATAGATAAATAAATATCCTAAATCTGCAAAAAAGAAAAAATAGAATACCTCATTTCCTGCTTCTATTGTCTTACACCAAAAGATTGGAATTAAATTCATAATTGCTAACCCAATTAAACCCCATAATGATTTCATTTTTTTAAGTTTAATTCCTTGAATACAAGTAAAAATTAGTAATACTAATACAAATATTGAAGCAACGATTATTAGTGGAATAGGAATCACATTGTTAGGAAAACCATCTCTTATTGTAAAAACAAAAAAGATTGCAATTGGTATTATGAACTTTAAATCTTTAAGCAATATTAGTGTAAATGTTGCTAACAAAACTAAGACTATCATTCCATTTATACTATTAAACATCCAACCTAATGCTGTTATGATTGCACAAATGAAAATGAATATTTCATCAAAAATATTATTATTTTTAACTTTTTCTAGCATAACTAGCTACCTCCATAATCTATACTCGTAAAAATTCCCCATAAGAAACTTATGGGGTAATTTTTTATTCACTTAACTTAGGAGCAGCTACCACCTTTTCTTCTTTTTTTACTTTTAAATAACCAGCAGTACCAGCTACAACCACACCAACAAATAAACCAACAAATGCACCAGCAACTAAAATCAATATTGTACTAATACCGCCATTTGTGTCTACAATATTTGAATTTAAGTAAACAACATCTGCATCACGTGTATAAATATATTTACAAACTGAAGTATATGTTTTAGTTTCTTCCTTTAGCATTTCTTCAACACTCTTCAAACGTTCACCAAAGGCATTTGAAGCTGTTAAATCACTACTATTTATTGTTTCAATTTTCTTCTTACATGATGTAATTTCAATTTGATTATTTACCTTTTTATTTGTTAAATCAGTTATTTGATTAACTAAATCTTTTATAGCATCTGTTACGATAATTTGATTTGAGCTACTAGATTGTAAAATACTATCTAATTGAGTTTGTAATGCCTCAATTTTAATTTCTAGATTTTTATTTTCTTCTTCTAAACTAACAATTCTATTTTCTAAAACTGCTTTTTCAGCTTCAGGATTTTTTACATATCCTTTCGCATTTAGCTCATTACTTAATGAATAAAATCCACTTTCTGTTAATTTATTATTTAATCTAGTTTTAAGCTGTGATAACTTATATTGAACACCACCAGTTGCATAATCAACAACTTGTTGATTGTTTAAATAAACAACAGTATCACCATACTCACTAATTAATGTTTCATATCCAGATAAAATTAAATTTACTTGATTAGTTAAAGATTCTAATTCTGTAGTGTATGATGTTGCGCTTTGCATAAGATCAAAGTTTGCATCAAATGATAGATTATCAATTAACTCTCTATCCTTATTAATTGGATTCATAATTAAAGCATTTAAGAATTTTATTGCATCATCTTCACTATTAAATGCCTTATAAGGCGCTTTAATTAAATAATAATTCTCTAAAACTCCTGAAGTAGGATCTCCATCTTTTACGTATGTTGTTACCTCACTAATAGAAAAAGAATTTGTATTTAATAAAGCATCTAAATCAACACTTTTAAATTCATCATTTTCCTCAACTAGCTTATTAACAGTATTACGATTAATAATATCACGATAATTAAAGGCACTACCATCAACATATTTTCCACTAGCTAAATATGGTATATTTTCATAAGAAAATTTAACACTATAACTGATTGCACCAGGATTATAAACATATTTTAAACCTATAACAATAAGTAAAAATAATACAACTGTAACAATCAATCCTATAATTTTTTTAGCCCATATCCATCCAAAAATCTCACCAAGACTTACGCCTTCTTCAATTTTATTATCTTCCATATTTTCACCCACAATTTTATTTTTTTAAGATTATACCATAATTAATATAAATATACAACCTAGGCATTTAACTCCTCAATTATACCACTTATTAGCATACATGAATTCATAAATGCTTGGTTTTCAACCTCAGATAAAACTAAAGGACTATCAACAATATAGCCTTCTTCGCCTAACAATGCTGGAGTTGATATATATATTATTTTCCCATTATATATGTAACTATGTGAATAAGGAATGCTAATTCTTTTATCATTTTTAATGCAGTCTATTAAATAAGCAGTAACAGAGCCAATTCCATATTCTGTTGCACCTTTAACACTAAAGATATCCCAACCAGCTTGACTAACTAAAGATTTAATTTCATTTCTGTTAAATTCTATATTGTTTATTTCTAAATATTTTTCTAAATTAATGCCATATACATTGCAATTTGAATAAGCATTTACTTGAGATTCCCCATGCTCTCCAACAACAAGCGCATAAATATCTTTAGGAGAAACATTTAATTTTTTAGATAAAACAGCCTTAAATCTAATCGAATCTAGTAAAGTCCCTGTACCAATAATTCTTTTTGATTCAATTCCTGTAATTTTATGAATAAGATATGAAATAATATCACAAGGATTAGATATATTAATAATTATTCCTTTAAAATTATCCTTATTAAAGTTTTTAAATAATGAATATATTATTTCTTTTGTCCCTTCTAATTCCTTTAAGCGATCGCCACTGATAATTCTTTTAGATGCTGTATTAATTACAATATCACAATATAGTAAATCCTCTAAATTAGCTTTAATAAAACGAGGATTAGTATCTTCTAATAATGATGCCTGCTCTAGATCATTAATTTCTGCAATCAACTTTTTCTCATTTAAATCGTATAAATATAATTCTGAAGCTAAATTTTTTTGAACAATCGCACTAACAACATGCGCCCCAACATGTCCTAAACCAATTACGCCTATTTTCATTATTTATCTCCTAAAGTATCTAATATTTCGTAAGTAAAATCAACATCCTTTAATTCATAACGTGAAGGTACTAAGAATAATTTTTTTATACCTGCAGCATGAGCAGCTTCTAAATCTGTTATTTTATCTCCAATCGCTATAGAAAGCTCAGGACAAATGTTTAAATCATTTATAGCCTTCAAAAATAAACCAGGTTTCGGTTTGCGGCATTCACAATTATCCTCAGGTTTATGTGGACAATAATAAACATTTGCTATTTTGATTCCATTCTTTAAAAATTCATCAAGCATATATGAATTTAAAGACAAAAAGTCGTTTTTAGAATATAAGCCCTTTGCTATTCCAGCTTGATTAGTAACAATTACAATTATATATCCTTTTTTAATATAGTTTTTACAAAAATCAAATATACCAGGTACGAATTTAAATTCTTCTTTTTTGTAAACATGACCAAAATCAATGTTTATCACACCATCTCTATCTAAAAATAATGCCTTTTTTTTAGATAAATCCTTTTGAATCTTATCATAATCTTCAGGTATTCCTATATCAATAAAATAATCATTAGAAAGAAAAGCCCTTATATTAAGCTTATCCATGTAAACCTCAAAGAAGTCCTTTTCTAAAGAGAACTTCTTAGGAAGAGAATACTTAGAAAAAACATTCTTAGGAAGATAATATATTCCGCCATTAATATAACCTGCTTCTACTTGCTTCTTTTCCATAAATCTTTCTATGATTCCGTTATTTATAATAACTTCACCATATCTATCAAAGTTAGTCATATATTTACAAGCAATAGCAATAGAATTTAATTCCTTCATTTTAGCATAATCAACCTTAAATAAGGTATCTCCATTTATGATAAAAACATTATCATCAGATACTAAATCCATTGCTTTTTTGATACATCCTCCTGTACCTAGCGGTTCATCCTCAGTTGAATAAAGAATTTGCATTCCTTTATAATTATCCCCAAAATAATCCATTATTACTTCTTTTTTATATCCAACTGCCAAGATTACTTTATTAAAATTGTACTCTACAAGCTCATCTAAAATGTAAGTTAAAAATGGTCTATTTAAAACATCAGCCATTGGTTTAGGAACATCCTTAACTACACTTTGAAGCCTAGTACCAAAGCCACCAGCTAAAATAATCGCTTCCATCTAAACACCCTTCCTTCTTTAGTTAAAATATTTTTCTTTTTATCATTTTAATAAAATTCTTTCTTTCAAATAAGAAAGTCATAATGCAAAAATATATTAAATACGAAATACCACCTATATAAACATTTTTAATTAAAAATGTAATAGCATAAAATCCAATAGCAATTAATAGCACATAAACTAAATTAGTAATAAAATTAAATTTCCAACGTCTAATCAAAGTAAATTCTGTTAATAAATACCAAAATACCATAACTACAACAGAAGCTGCTGATATAGCAATTGGACTCTTAAAAATTATATAAGCTAAAAAATTAACTCCTGCTGATAATGCCAAAATAATAATTGATTTAATAAAATAATTTTTTACTAATCCTAAAGATTTATAATAGTTTGTCATTACAACAGTTACTGCTGTATTAAATAATAATCCTGGGAATATAACTTGAAATATCTTCAATGATTCGTTATATTGCGGTAAAAACCAATTAATTATTAGTACAAGTGGAAAATATGCTAGTAAGCAAAATGATACTATAATAAGCATTATACCACTTAAATTAGAATATGATTTTTTTAAATCATCTTCATTTTTAGATTTTAAGGATGGATATAATACTGTTGATATTGCTGCAATAGCTGTTGTAACTAAACTTAGCATATTATACGCAAAGGCATATACCGCATAAACCTCAGTATCAAATAATATTGAAACAAACTGCCTATCAATATTTAAAATAAGATTGCCAATAATATTTGCTAATAATAACGGAAAACCTAAAGATATCAGTTCTTTAAGCAATTTTTTTTGTTCTTTAAACTTACTTACCTTACCAAATGAAATATCTCGATATAAAATTACATACCCAAATGTTAATAAGTAATTTATGACCGTAAATATCATCAAATATAACTGATAATGTATCAACCCAAAATTCAACCATTTATATCCTACAAATAATCCTAATACGCTGATTGATAATAGGAATGAGCGTATTATATTCATTATTGTTAACTCTTTAAATCTAAATGTCATTTGTGAAACAAATTGATAGTAATTTGTTATATTATTAGAAAATAGATACAATGCTACAAATAAAAAAATGAAACCATAATTAAAATTAATGAAACAAAGAGCAATAATCGTAACAATAATCGTTATAATTCCCTGAGTTACAAATAAAAATCTAGTGAAAAAACGAAACTTCTCTCTATCTAGGCTATCATAAGACCTACCTGCAAAGAATAGATATATTCCATCAATAATACCAAAATGAAAAAAACCAACATATCCTATATAAAGAGTATAAATCTTATAGTATCCATAATCTTCAATCCCCATTATTTTAGGAATTAAAAACCCGACTAAAACTCCAGCTAAAATAGTTAATACATTACTGAAAGCCACCATTGCAACATTCTTCACTATTTTATTATCTTGAACATCATTTAATTCTTGATTATTTACTTCCATAATTCATCTCCATAAATCTTAATAATTTACAATTTTGTACATATTTTATCAAGTTATACAAATTATAAAACACAATTAATATTAATTATATATACTTATATTATTTCCACACACTCAAAATTTTAGGATAATTTTCTAACATTTCAGAAATAATATTATGTTTTGATAATGTTTCTTCATATTTATTTTTTATGTTAAAAAATTTTAAAACATAAAGCCCTCTATTATATCTATAATTAAAAATTTCCAAAAATTTTTTACCATCTGCTTCACCATATGACTTAACAATACATTTTAGAGTTCCAAGCATAAACCAGTAAAATCTTCTTTCATTGAATCTAGTATCCTTTGTAAAACTTCCACCCTCTAAATGTTTAATAGTTGCATTAGGAATAGAATATACAAGACATTTAGTTTTACTCACTGCTCTATATGTAAATTCAGATTCTTCTGCATACATAAATATATCTTCGTCAAAGCCACCAACTTCATCAATTATACTTTTTCGAATCATCATTTGAGCACCTATTATTACACCAACCTTCTTAGGTTTTTTAGTATAATTAAACTCATAGCTGACTTGTTTTTTAAAAATTCTTCTAATTATTCTATTAAAAATATTTAAATCTTTTTTTATAAATTTAATACTAAGTAAATCATTAGAGTAAGAATGTGCAGGGGTGTTATTAAAGTCAATAACGTTGCCACCACAAATACCACAGTCTCTATTTTCTTCCATGAAACTATATAATTGATAAATAAAATTAGAGTTTATCAAAACATCAGTATTTAGCCATAAAATATATTTTCCATGAGCATATTTTAAACCTAGATTAAATCCTTTTGATGTTCCAATATTATCATTTGATTTAACATAAATAATCTTATTATTGAATTTTTCATAAAGCCTATCGCCAGAACCATCTGGACTCGCATTATCTACCAAAATTATTTCATAACTTAAATTTTTAGTATAAGCAATAATACTATTAATTGCATCAACAGAAAAATCATATGTATTATAATTTATCATAATAATGGAAACATCAATTTGACTCATATTAATTTAATACCTCAACTATAACTTTCTTTGTAAATATGTCCCAATCATATTTTTTTAGTAATTCACTTCTTTGTTCAACATCTAGTATTTTACCATTTTTTATTGAATCTAAGAGACTTTTTGGATCATTAGGATCAAAATAATTAGCACATTCGCCATAAACCTCATGATAAACCTTGATGTCTGATATAAAGATTTTCTTACATCCTAGTGAAATAGCTTCTAATGGTGTTAAACCAAAACCCTCATAAAAGCTTGGTGAAATGAAACCATCACAATTTAAATATAAGTAAGCAAGGTTTTCATCTGTTATATATCCTGTAAAAATGACATTACTAGGAATATCAGAAAAATGATTTTCAATTTTTTCTTTTTTACCAATAACAACAAAATTTTTACTTGAATCTAACTTTGCAGCTTCAACAATTAATTCAAAATTTTTATTTGGCAAAATAGATGAAACCGATAAATAGTAATTTTTAAATTCATGCTCAAATTTTTGAGGCTTAATGTCTAACATATGTAATGCAGATGGATTTGCGACAATAATTTGAGTTGAATCAACAATAGGCATTAATTCTAAAATTCGTTCCTTTGTGAATTGAGAAGGGGTAATTATCCTCTCATATCTACCAATATTTAAAATTGTCAAAATTCTATTCTTTAATGCCCAACTACCTTTATTGTAGTTCTTTTCAAAAAAGATTATATCATGTATCATGACATAGCTAGGATTTAAAATAGGCGCTTGATTACCTAAATTTAATAAAATAGACTTAGGTCTAAAAATTGTATAAATAGGTAAAATTATTTGTTCCCAAAGTACCCCTTTTAAAAATCCAATCTTTAATATCTCTATTCCACCTATACTATCTTCTTTTACAGTTTTAGGTGCTAATATAATATATTTTTTATCATTATCAAATTTTTTTATTCGTTTAACAAATTCACAACATAGTCTTTGAATTCCTGTCCTTGGTTGAGTTAAAAATAAGCCATTAATATAAACTGTTTTAATATTAGAAACTGTTTTATTTGACCAAACATCAGCTAAAGAGATTCCGATAAATAACCATAAATAAAGTCTCAAATAGTTTTGATTTGCTTGTAGTGTTATTAAGAAAATAATCAAAGCGAAAATCGCTGCGTAACTATTTTTAGTAGAAAATAATTTGTATAGAATCACACCAGGAATAAAATAAAAGCCTATTAAGCCAACTATTCCTGTTGTAGATAAAATTTCAAGTGTAATATTAGTAGGTTGATATGTACTAGGTTGTCCTAAAAATACATTGTAATTATTTGGACCTACACCAAATATTGGTCTATTTAAAAACATTTCCCATGACTCTTTATAATGATTAAATCTATCGCCACCGGCTTCAAATATTCCATCATTAAATATGCGCATGAAGAAAGTTTCAAAAATATGGGGAGTAAAAATTGCCATCATTACAATAGCTATTATTCCTAAAGAAACTATTCCACCAATGACGCCTATTCTAATTTTGAAAGCAACCTTTTTTTGGAATAAAAAGAATATTATTCCGCAAAGGTATATTAAACCTACTGCTAAAAAAGCAGTTGATGATGTAGTCATGCACATTAAAAGTGTCATAAATATAGCATCAAAAATATACTTTTTATCTAAATCAACTAATAATTTATAAATTGAATATGCTAACCAAAAAGATAGGTATGTAGCCAAATAACTAGGTTCATAAAACCAAAGAGCCGGTCTATAAATACCTAAATGTTCTTGGTGAACTAAGAATGGTAAGTCATAATTAAATACCCATAACATAATTGTTTGAATAACAATTAATCCACCAACAATCAAAAAGGAAAGTCGAATTATTTTTTCAGCCTTTGCTTTCCCCACTAGCTTGATATATGATGCTACTACAAATACTATTAGAAATAGGTTATAGCACATCCATAAAAAATAGCTCAAACTATTTTTTATATTTAAACCAAATATCATTGATAAAAACATCCCAACTCCAAATGGTATAAAGTAACTAAACTTTTTAAAACTATATGCTCTTAAAAATATTAGATTAATAAAAGCTAAAGGAAATATAAATTGTACTAAGCGAATAGTCATATTATTTATACTAAAGCTTAAGGAATCCCCACCAATGAAAACTAAACATAATACCATTAAAATATCTAAACTAATTAATAAGTTCTTTTTCATTGTAAGCACCTCCTAATCTCAGAAAAAATACTATTAACAACAAATTCGAAACAATAGTTATTAAGTTCAATACTTTCAACATCTTTAGGAGCCTCTAAAAGCTTATTAGCTAAATCTTCTATGCCAGAAAAAAATATAACCGGATATTTTTCATATATTTCTTTAAATACCTGAATGTTAGAGATAATTGGTACTGTCTTAAGATATAAAGCTTCTAATGGTGGTAATCCAAAACCTTCATACAAGCTTGGTTGAACTAGATATTTAGCCTTTCTAATTATTAAAAACAGTTCATCATCAGAAATTTTACCAGTAAAACTAACTCCTGGTAAATTTAAATACTTGTTTAATTCTTCATCTTTTGTTTTATGATTATTACTTCCAATTATAAAAAGTTTTAAAGAATTATCCACATTTCTAGCCTTTTCAAAAGCTTTTAGTAATGTAATTATATTTTTATTTTTCTTTAAGTTACCAACAAATACAATACTATTATCCTTTTCTATTTCCTTATTATTTGCATTAAGAACATTTTTGGCTAACCCTGTATAAGTGATAATAATATTTTTGGTCTTAGGAAAATAGTGTTTTATTCTTTCTTTTGAAAAATTAGATACTGTAAAAATAGCTCTACTTATTTTTGTAGCTCTTTTTAGTAAGTATTTTTTTATTCTATAATCTAAATAGTTGTTTGTCGTAGTCCTATCGTCTAAGAAAATAACATCGTGGATTGTAGAAAAAATTGGTATTTTTATACCAAATGGAATAATAAAATTTGGTGTAAAAAAACAATCATATTTATTTATTTCTTTTGCTCCTTCAAATAAAGCCTTAGGAGAAAATGGAGATAAAGTACATTCAATAATATTATTGGTTTCAACATATTTTTTTATTTTATTAGAATCGCCATAATATATATATTCATGATCACTAGGTAATTTTTCAATAATTCCTTCTAAATATCGACCAATACCTGATAATCCTAAGTATCGACAATCAATTACTACTTTCATTTTTTGTCTCCTCTTCTAATAGTTCTAATACATTTTCTTTAAATTTATTGAATAAGAAATTTTCATAAACTCGCATTCTAGCATTATTACCAAGCTCCTCACGAAGTTTATCATCCTCTAATAATTTATTAATTGCTTTTGCAAGCTCTTTATAATTAGAGTTTTCTACCTCAAGTCCAGTAACATTATTTATAGACACATAGTTAACACCACTACCTTCAATAGTAAATGTTACAGCAGGACGTCCAAAATACATACCTTCAGCTAATGATAAACCAAAAGCCTCATTTTTTGTAATAGACGGGAATGCATATATGTCCATTGCTAGTAAATATCCTTTTAAATCCTCATCAGATATTCTACCTAAAAAATGTATATTATCATATCTATTGGCTGCTGATTTTAATTCATCCGTTAAAGGCCCTTTTCCCCCAATTAATATTACTGCATCTTTATTAATTAATTCTGCGGATTCAACTAAATAGATTAAACCTTTATACTTTACATGACGTCCAAAGGCAAAAATTATTTTTTTATTTTCATATTGCTCCTTGATTTTTTTTGCCTTTATCTTGTCTTCTTCAGTAACATATAAACGCTCTTCATTTATACAACTTGGTATAACTTTTACCTTATCGCTATGTTTCTTTAAATTTTCACTAAATTGTGGATAAATAGGTGAAGTTGATATTATAACCTCAGCTCTATTAAGTAACCATTTTGTCTGTCTCGTTAATAAAAAAGAAACTGATTTTTGTTTTATAATATCAGCATGATACCATAAAACTAATTTACATTTTTTTCTTAATAAAATTTTTCTTAAATAATGTGATACGTATGGATTTGGATAATGAAAAATGACTATATCTGGATTAAAATTGTTAATAATTTCTTTCAATTTTTTAGGATAACTAAAAGAAATAGATTGTGATGCAATTTTTTTCCAAACCCCACACTTTGTAACCTCAATATCATCAATTATTTCAATCTTATCTTCACTATTTTCACTAAAACAAATTACTTTTTGTTCAAACTTATTCTTGCATGACTCAACAATATCATGGCATGTTTGTTCTATGCCGCCAATATGTGGTTTATAATAATTTGGAATATGTAATATTTTTTGCATTTTTATCACCTCAACGCATAATAAACCACTTTATTTTAGCATATTTAGAATACAAATAATATACCTATACAAATTTATACATAATTTTACACAATTTTACCATAAAAAAACTCTAAGGCATAAAATAACCCTAGAAACCTTTCATATAAAAAGTATCTATTAATTATTATCCTTAGAGTTTAATAGTATTAATGAGTGCCAAAAAATTCGTTTTCTAATACTAAACAAATAGTATGGTAAATTGGTAAATGTAATTCTTGTATTTTAAATGTTTCGTACTCAGGAACCTTAATTGTAATATCTGATAAATCACTAAGCTTAGAATTTTTACATCCTGTCATAGAAATAACCTTTAATCCTAATGCCTTCGCAACCTTAGCAGCATATACACAATTTAATGAATTACCAGATGTAGAAATACAAAGTAATACATCATCCTTTTGACCATAGCCTAAAACTTGCTGTGCAAAAACTGCAGTAGGTAGCTGATCATTTATAAACGCTGTAGATAAAGATGTATGTGAAACTAATGATATTGCAGGTAAGCCGTACTGTAATGCCTCACTTAATTGTTCATCATTTATTTTATCTTTTAACTCATCACTTATTTTTCTTGGTAAAATAAAGCCTTTCATTAACTCGCCAACTATATGCTCACTATCGGCTGCACTACCACCATTCCCACAAACTAGCAATTTTTTTTGCCCTTTATACATTTCAATAAGTATATTTGTAGCACTTAATATTTCATCTTTACAAGAAACAAGTTCTTCATATCTTTCAAACAATTCATCTAGGAATTTTATACTAGTTTTCTTCATCATATATTGTCCAAGCTTGAGTTCCATAATCAACAAAATTTACAACTCTAGTTTTTCCTTCCTGACGTTTTTTCAAAGCTTCTATCAACTGATATCTATCTTTAGGATCGCACCAAATCATCATGAAACCACCACCACCGGCTCCACTTATTTTAGCTGCTTTACCACCATTAGCCATAATATAGTTGTAAGTTTCTTCAATATGTGGATTAGAAATAACGGAAGCTGTTTTCTTTTTAGCGAGCCAATTTTGATGTAATGATGACGCAATAGCAGCAAAATCACCCTTTAAAACTGCTTCCTTCATTAGACTTGTTTGTTTTTTTATTTCAAACATTGCTTCCATTGATTTTTCATTTTTTGTAGCCTTAGTTTGTTCTTCAATTATCTTTCCTGAATCTCTTGAGGTACCAGTATAAAATAATACAAGTGAATTTTCTATTTCATTTTTTATCCACTTTTTCATTCTAAGAGGATTCACGATAACTCTATTATTAGCATAGAATTCCATAAAATTTAATCCACCAAAGGTAGCTGCATATTGATCTTGTTTACCACCACTAAAGCCTAAGTCATTTCTTTCAATATCAAATGCTAAAGAAGCCATATCATACTCACCAAGTGGTAAATTTAACCACTCTTGGAAAGCTTTTAAAATAGTGACAACCATAGTTGATGAAGTACCTAAACCACTACCTGCAGGAGCATCACTATAAGTTGTCATCTCAAATGATAATGGTTCTCCTTTATTAAAATCCTTAACTATTCTATTATAAATACCGCAATGTAAAGGAAGTCCCTTATCAATTGGAAGTTTAACACACGCATCAAATTCAAGGATTTCATTCCTATCAGGGGAAATAAATTTTACCTTACCATTATTTTTTGGAATAATAGTACAATAGGAAAACATATCTATTGTTACATTTAAAACACATCCACCATATAAGTCGCAAAATGGAGAAACGTCTGTCCCACCGCCTGCTAGGCCTAGTCTAAGTGGAGTTTTACTTCTTATTATCAAAATAATATCCTCCTTTAATAATAACCTCTATTATAATAGCATAAAAACAAAAAAGAAGCGATATGTTTCGCTTCTTTCACAAAAAATCACATAATTTGATAAAATATTTTTATTTTAGACTTCTTCCACCATCGTAATTTAAAATCGTACCTGTCATATTTTTAAAACTGTCAGTAGTCATTTGAAAAATAATATCAGCAACCTCTGATGCTTCTAATATTACATTTAAAGGAACCTTACTTTTAGCCTCTTCTTTTGTTTTGGGCTCTTTTATGAAGCATTCATTCATAGGAGTGGCAGTTGCTCCTATAGCGATTGCATTAACCCTTATTTTAGGTGCCAATGCCAATGCAAATTCTTTAGTCATCATGTTTATAGCTGCTTTTGAGGCATCATAACTAAATTTGTTAATTCTTGGATTTTCTCCATGAATTGAACTCACGTTAATAATTATACCTTTAGACATTTTATTTACGACTTCTTTTGTCATATAAAAAGTCCCATTCAAATTAGTATTTATTACCTTCAACCACTCATCAATTTTAATATCAAAAAATGAATCAACAAATTGAATACCAGCATTATTAACTAACACATCAATATCTTCGTGAATGTTATCAAAAAAATCTAAGACATTAGAATAATCTGATATATCAACTACAAAGCCTTTACTATCTAAATTTTTAGCCACATCTAAAACCTTATCATCTATATCTAATAAATAACAAAGGTAACCATTCTTTTTAAATATCTTTGCACATTCCAATCCAATGCCTTTAGCAGCGCCAGTTATAATTGCTTTTTTTAACACTCTACATCATCTCCTCAACCTGCTGATAGAACACCTTTAGTTTTTGTTCTAAATAATAAATCATACTTTCATCTGAATAAATATTTAAATTTAGATATGATTCAATTTCTTTCATATTAATATCTACTTCTTCAATAGGATTTCTAGCCTTTAATTCAGCAGGAAAATTCTTATTAGTTAGTTTTGATATTTCTTGAAGTATGCTATTTTCTAAAATTAAAAGCTTTACATATCTATGTTTATTTGGGAAATTTTTGGCAATATTCTTCCATTTAGATATGTATTCAAGTGCACTTTTTAGATAGTTCATATTGACTATATCATCAGCTAGAACCTTATTTTTAAGTCTAAATTTGTATAATAGACATGTAGCAACACCATAATCTAAACCTGCTTCCATTTCTTGAAGCTTTCCTACATTATTTTTTTTATAATAATCATTAAACTCTTTTTCTACTAACAAATTTTTACCCTTGTATAAAAATTCAAGTGCCACATCAGGTTTTTTTCTATAAACATTATGATTACTACCAAGATGTCTATATGCCCTTATTTTTCTATAAATAGCATCAAATTTCTTATCCTCAGTCAAAAACTCATTATCTTTTAAATAATTATCAATTTGCATAATGCCTCTATTAATAGCTTTTTCAGCAGCATCAGTTTTACCTTTTAAAATATAACTCCAACCAAGAAAATCAATATTTGCCCTTTGAATATATTCATCATTAAAACTATATTTTTCTATATATTTGCCAAAACATATACGAAAATCATACTGCTCACATAAAAGTAAGACCCTATCTAATCCCATTACATTTTGGATAATAGTAAGACATATTTTCTCTTGATTTAAGTATCCTTTATCTTTTTTTGTATAAACTTCCTCTTTTGTTAACTTAGCAATCAATTCTTTTCTTTTATTACGCATTAAATCTTCTTGTCTTAAGGATAAAGCCTTGTCAATTTCCTTACCATTAGCACGCATTATTTTATGGATTTCATTACAAACCTTAGCGCATTCAATTGATACATTATCATTAGAAATAGATTTTGCATTTAATCTTTTTTTATTCAACCTAATAATAGAAACAAAGATAAAAAATGCTAAAACTAAAAGAATAAAAATTAAAAACAAATTACTATTATAAGAAACTATACCACACGTAACCCCAAAACCAATAATAGAAATTATGAGTTGTATATACTCATTACTCTTTGACATTATAACATCTCCCTTATTATGAATGTATTAGTTATGAATATCTTTTGTTTTATTATTAAAATTATGAGAATCAATGCTAGCTAAAATAATTACTAAAGGTATCATAAAATAATACATATGATATGTATTATCAATCATACCATATAAATCAACAACTAAATAGCCAACTCCAATAAAAAGAAGGAATTTAAGATTTGTTTTACACAAATTACGATATTTCTCATAGAAATGTAATATTAGCATTATTATACCAAATATACCGCCCATAACTAAAGTTTGAACAATAGTTGAATGAAATACTAAAGGTACTAACTGAACACCAACAGCACTAGCATGCTTTTCAATAATAGAACAAATTCCAGAACCAAACCAAGTATATAAATTATTTTGTTTAAATAAATTAATACCTTTTTCCCATATTTCTACTCTTCCACTGTCATCTAGGCCATTATAAAAAACACTACTTATAACCTTATCAATAAGCGGCAAGAAATAATTACTAAAAATAACTAAAATAGGAATCATAATTATTAAGATTGATAAAATAAAGTAACGAATAAATCTTTTTCTATTAGAGTTAAAAAACAAAATTATCACACTTAAAAAAACAATTACAAAACATGCTAAATATGATCCTCTAGATGTAGTTAATAAAACTCCAATTATTGATATTACTAATTTTAACAATTGTAAAAAAATAATTTTAATCTCATTTTCTGATGCAATCAAATAGAAAATAAACGGAATAGAGACACAAATCATTATTCCTGCTTCATTACATAATCCCCATCCAAGATAATACCAAAGTTCAAATATATTTTCTACTGTATCCTTCAATTCAAAAACTCTAATTGCACATTCAATAGATAAAATTAAAGCCAAATAGGACATTGATATTGAAATGAACTTTAGACTTGATTTTTTTATTCCATTTACAAAAATTAAATAAAGAACTAAGTATCCTAAATCTGCAAAAAAGAAAAAGTAAAATACTTCATAGCCATTTTCTATCGTATTACACCAAAAAATAGGTATAAGATTCATTATAGCTAGCCCTATAAGCCCCCATAATGATTTCATTTTTTTGTATTTAATACCATTCTTAAAAGCATAAAACAAAAGGATTATTGCAAAAATAGAGCCAATTACTATTAGTTTAATTGGTATTTCATTATTAGAAAAGCCATATTTCATAGTAAATATAAAAAATATACCTATAGGAACAACATATAACAAATCATTAAATACTATTAAAATAAATATTGATATGATGATTAAACTAATCATACCAATTGTACTATTATACTCCCAGCCAAAAATTGTAATTAAAGCAATTATCAAAATAAAACATTCATCAAAATACTTTAAATTGGTAATTGATGAAAGTTTACCTCTTATATCTTTCACTCTATCATCTCTCCCAATTATAGTTATCAAATACAGCTAACATTATCACTAGAGGTATCATGAAATAATACATATGATATGTATTATCAATCATACCATATAAGTCTAACAAAATCATTCCAATACCAATAGTATAAAAACATAATTTATCTACTTTAATAATTGCACGATATTTTTCAATAAAGTGAATTACTAAACATACTACACCTAAAATACCACCCATTACTAATGTTTCAACAAATGTTGAATGAAAGACAAGTGGTACTAATTGCATTACAATATCACCATCGACACCAGATTCTCTAACCTCTAAAACTGAGCACATTCCAGGACCTAATATAATAGTAAGTGGATTTTCTAGCCAAGCGTTAAAACCTTTTTGCCATATTTCTACTCTTCCATTATCATCTAATCCGCCTACAAAAACTGAATCAATTGCCTTTTTAATAAGTGGAAATGTATATTTATATCCTAATAAAAAAACTGCAATAAATCCAAACAAACATACAAAAAATATAGTTCTATATTGTTTTTTTAGATTAGCTTTAAATAATAAGATAATAGCTAAAATTCCAACTTCGGCAAAACCACATAAATATGCTCCACGTGATGTTGTAAGGATTAGTCCAACTAAAGCTATTAATAATTTAACTAAGTTCCAAATAATTTCTTTAACCTCATCTGACTTTGCTATCAAATAGAAAATAAAAGGAATAGAAAAACATATCATAATACCTGCTTCATTGCAAAGCCCCCAACCTAAGTGGTAATATACATTAAATATACTATCAAATTCAGGAAGCACCATTATAGCTTTTATGCAACATTCAGCAGCTAAAATAATTCCAAGCATTGAAAATGTAGAAAATAGCATTCTTAAATTTACTTTTCTAATACCATTAACAACCAAAAAATAAACAAATAAATAAGCCAAATTCGCAAAAAATAAGAAATAAAATATCTCATATCCTTCTGTTATAGTTTTATTCCAAAAGATAGGCAATAAATTTACAAAGGCAAGCCCAATCAAACCATATGCACTTTTCATCTTACTTAGTTTTACTTTATTTCTAAATAAATGAATAATTAAAACTAATGCAAAAATACTTCCTAGAACAACTAAAATTATTGGTATTTCTTTATTAGAGAATCCTTCATTAAAATTAAATAAAAAGAAGACAATCATTGGGATTATATTCATTAAATCATTAGTCAATAATAACACTATAATAGCTAGAACTATTAATGCACCCATTCCAATAGCGCTTGAAAAACACCAACCAAGAATAGTTATTATAGCTAAAATTAATACATATATTTCTAAA
>CALUXS010000014.1 GCA_944324805.1 uncultured Acholeplasmatales bacterium
CCAAAGCATATAACAAAACGTTTGGCAGTTGAAATGGGAGCATCAATGCCATGGTATAAATATGCAAGTAAAGTATTGTCGATTGATACATTTGGAAGCAGCATGCCAATTAAGGAAATCTTTGATTACTATGGCTTTACTGTTGAAAATGTTAAAAAAAGAATATTGTCGTTATAAAAGATAAAATAAGAAGCCAGTAATGGTAATGTCAATAAGGTAAGAAATAAAAAACTTATTGATGATACTATATTCTGGCTTTTTTATATCTAGCTAATTTGCTATTCGCACTTGGTATGGTATAATTTCTTTAAAAGAGGTTTATATGAGAAACGAAAAGATATATCAAATGTCATTTATAAAGATTTATAATTTATTACTCGATAAGATTAAAAGAAAAGGAAGAACTGAAGAAGAATTACAATTAGTGATTGAATGGTTAACAGGATATAAAAAGGAAAATCTAGAACAATTATTAAAAGAAGATATTTCATATGGTAATTTCTTTTTAAATGCACCTTTGTTAAATCCAAAAAGAAAACTAATAAAGGGTAGTGTTTGTAATGTTAAGCTTGAAAGTATTAGCGATCCTTTAATGTTAGAAATTAGGTACCTTGATAAATTAGTAGATGATTTAGCTAAGGGAAAATCGGTTGAAAAGATACTTTTATAGTGTAAAAACAACAAAAAAGCATAAAATCAACTTATAGTTGAGCAAAAATAACTATCTAGGTTAGTTAAATCAACTAATAATATCTTAATATATATTAATTTAAATATATAATTTAGGTAAGGTAAGAAAAGAGGTAATGTTTATGAAAGAAAGTTTTGGAACTCGTTTTCAAAGATTAAGAAAGAATAAAGGTTTGACACAAGAAGATGTTGCTAACGAAGTAAATATAACTCCTCAAAGTGTTTCAAAATGGGAAAACGATTTGTCTTCACCTGATATTTCTATTTTAGGTGATTTAGCTAAGTTATTAGGAGTAAGTGTAGATGAATTACTTGGTAACGATACACTTCCTGAAACAAAGTATATTCCTGAAGAGGAACGTAAAGATATCAATAAGATGCTTCTTAAAATTATTGTTGATTCTAAAGATGGAGATAAAGTTAAAATTAATATTCCTGTAGCAATGATTAAAATTTTAACTGATGGCGGTCTAATTAGTATGGGTGGCGAAAAAACAGAAGCTCTAAAAAACATTGATTTCAATCAGATTTATAGTTTAATTGAACAGGGTTTGATGGGCAAATTAGTTGAAGTAGAAAGTGCTGATGGCGATACTGTCATAATTTGTGTTGAATAAATATGAAAATTAAGGTATATGCTGATAATAAGAAAATAAGGTTATGGATACCTAATTTTCTTATTACATCTAGGTTGACTACTTATTTTATTAGTAAATCAATTGATGATGTTCAAAGTAGAAATAAAATAAAAGAAAGTCTACCTAAATGCTATAAAATTATTAAAGAATATAGACGTGAAAATGGCCCTTTAAAGCTTGTTGAGGTAAAGACTAGTAGTGGTGAGATTGTTGAAATCACCATCTAGTCTTTTTTTTATTCCTTACAAAATATAAAAAGTCTTTAATAATAAATTACAAATATTTACATATAGAACAAAGATTTTAATATGAAAAAATTATATAATCCAAATTGTTAAAAAGGAGAGAAGTATAGTATGAATAATAAAAAATGGATGAATGAATCCCAAAAATTAATGGTCTTTGTGTTATCAATGTCAATGTATGGTTTAGCAACGTTATTAACTGAACTAATTCCAAGTATACCTTTAGGTCCAATTGAATTGTCAGTTGAATATTTTTTGTTTATACCATTAACATTAGCAATGTTATTTGATCCACTATCAGCTGCATTAGGAGCTGCAACGGGCGAATTGGTTTTTAGTGAAATAATGCTTGGTCAATTTGGAGGTTTAGGTGAGGTTGAAAAATTTTTGACTGTAACAATAGGTGTATATTTGGCAGGACGTTTACTTAAAAATCCTGAAAGTCGTAAAATGGTTGCAATTTGTGCATTTATAGGAACGGCAATGCAATTATTTATGGGAACTATGGTAGATGTTTTAAAGGTTGTCTTTTCAGTAGAAGAATTTGAGGCTGTTGAAGGTCTTCCTGAATCTGTATTTGTTACTGAGGGTATCGCATTTTTAGTAGATTTAGTCTTTTCTGGTACTTTGTTTTGTATTCTTCCTTCAATGTTTTTAGTTCCAGCACTACATGGAAAAATTGAACCATTACTAGGAGTTTCACCTAGAACGAATGAAACCATTATTGGAAATAACAAGGTTATTAATTTAAAAGTTATTTTATTTGTTTTGTTTGGTTTTATATGTGCTGTTGGTTTTGAGTTTTTAGCTGAATCAGGTTTTGAATTAGTTGATTGGGAAGCAGCGTGGGCCGAATCAAAATTAGCAATGATTATTTCGATGGTTATTAGTGTAATAGTAATTGCTATAATTATTGGAGCAATTGTTTATCGTAAAAAAAATGATAAGGTAGAAGAGATTTATGATTAAAATCCAAAATATGTCATTCACATATCCTGGAGCAAAAGAACCTACGTTAAAAAATATTAATTTAGAAATAAATGATGGAGATTTTGTCGCACTCATTGGTAATAATGGGTGCGGCAAATCTACTTTATGTAAGACTTTAAATGGATTAATACCACATTTCATAGTTGGTAAAATGACAGGTAGTGTATTAATAGATGAGATTGATACGACAAAAGTAAAAATTAATCAACTGGCAAAAAAAATAGGATATGTATATCAAGATTTTGAAAATCAAATTATTATGCCAACAGTTTTAGAGGATGTATCATATGCATGTTTAAACTATGGTTTTGATAACTATATAGAAAAGGGACTTGAGGCATTAAAAATGTGTGGTTTATCGGAAAAGAAAAATGATTACATATGGGAATTATCTGGAGGTCAAAAACATCTATTAGCACTTGCGGGTGTAGTTGCTCTTTCGCCTAAAGTAATTATTTTAGATGAACCAATAGCACAGCTAGATCCTTTTCATGCTAAAGAAATATATGAATGTTTGAGACGATTGAATACTTTATATAATAAAACTATAGTCGTTATAGAGCATTCGACAGAGTTTATAGCTGAATATTGTAAAGAAGTTATTTTACTTAAAGACGGAAGTGTAAAATGGAAACTTCCTACTAAAGAGGCTTTAATAAGAGTAGATGAGCTAGAATTAAGTAATATTTATCCGCCACAAGTTACCATTGCTGCAGATAAACTTGCTAAACTCGGCTTTGTTAATGATTTGCCATATCCTATAACTGTTGAAGATGGATTAAAATATTTTAGTTGTTTTTCATATTCAAATTATATTGAGAAAAATGAAAACAAAATAATGCCGCATAATCCTATATTAAACTTTAATGATGTGACATTAAAATATAGATCTGTGAAAGGTGAGCCGAAAAAAACTTTATCAAATTTTTCTTTAATATTAAATAAAAACGAAAAAATAGCCTTGATTGGTTCAAATGGAGCAGGTAAATCGACGATAATGAAATTATTAATAGGTTTAATTAAACCTAATGATGGAGATATTATTTTTGATGGTAAAAATATCAAAGATGTAGAACCTGAGATTCGCTCAAATAAGATTTCTTTAGTTTTACAAAATCCTGAAGAAATGTTTATCAAGGACTCCATAAAAAATGATATTATGTATGCAATGAAAGAAAGAGGAGTAAAAGAATATAAGGAAAAATCAAATTATTTATTAGAACGTTTTAGATTATCTAAGTATCAAGATAAAGATGGAAGATTATTATCAGGCGGACAAATGAGAAGAGCATCACTTGCCATTGGAATAGCTTTAAATCCAGAAATATTATTATTAGATGAGCCAACAGCTAATTTGGATATAGCAACAAGACAAGAGATAAAACAAACATTACTAGATTTAAGAGAAATAACTAAAACAGTTATGATTGCAACACATGATATGCAATTAGTTTGTGATTGGGCTGATAGGGTTATAGTTCTATACAAAGGTCAAGTATTGGCAGATGGAAAAGTAGAAGATATTTTGAAAAACGAATTAGTTAAAGAAAAAGTAGGAATAATACCACCACAAATTGAAAGAATGGCACAAAAACTTGGCTTTACTGATAATTGTTTTACAATAGAAAGATTTGTTGCACATTTTGGAGGAATTTATGAGTAAACTGACTGAAAGTATTGTAGATAAAATATCAATAGATTGTATTAAGAATCAGGTATTAAAAAATGCTTATGGAAATGATGACACTCTATTAGCTAAAATGGATCCAAGAATGCTTTTAATATGGTATTTATTTTTTGGTATTGTGCCATGGTTTATAAATAATTTATTTGTATTATTAGGTTTGTTTTTGTTTGTGGCCGTCACAACTAAGTTAGCTAAAATAGCTCCACTTGTTTTGATATTGTTTTTTATTGGTATATTTACCCAATCGGGTTATTTACTTATTGTATCTTTGTTTTTTGGCGGTAATGTTGAAACAATTATGGCTTTATTAAATATGACTCTCAAAATTGGAGTAGTTTCATTGGCCTCTATTACAGTTTTTTCAGGAATGAACCCAGATCGTCTTTCAAATGGTCTTTTGTGGTTTGGTTGTCCGGAACGTTTATCATTCAGCATTTCTTATGCATATAGAATATTACCAATTTTGATGACAGAATTTCAAAATATTTTATTATCTTATCGTTTAAGAAGCAAAATTCCGAATAAAAAGGGGATACTTGGTAAATTTAGGTATTTAATTTTTCAAATTAAGATGATAGTCCTTGCATTTTATCCTTTAATGCTTAATACCGCTAAACGTTCTAGAACTACAGTCGAAGCATTAGAATTAAAAGGATATCGTTATGCTGCACGAAATAAAAAAATAAAAAAAATGAAGCTAAAGGATTTGAAAATACAAAAAATTGATATAATTTTTGCAATATTATCGGTTTTATTTGTGGTAGGTTTATTTATAGTTTCTAATTTTACAAAGATTGGAGAGATTTTATGAAAATAGATTTCCATACTCATACCAAATTAGCAAAAAAATTACCTTTTTCTAGTATATATACGGATTGGTTATTTGATGAAGCTCATAAACTTGGTTTGGACGCTATAGCAATTACAGAACATTTTAACACAAATGGTTTTGCTGAAGTTTATAGTTATATTCATAGTAATTATGAAAAAGTTGGTGACTTTTATAGAGCTAAAAGTGGATTAATCATAATTCCAGGGATGGAAATAGATATAAAAGAGGGTGGTCATACAATTATTTTGGGTAAAATGGAACACATATTAGATATAAATAAAAGATTAGAAAAAAATAAAAATGAAGCTAATTTTTTAACTTTTAAAGAATTAGTAAAGTTGATACGAGAATATGATGTTATTTTTGGTGCTGCTCATCCATACCGAGGTAGAAGTAATATTCCAACATTAAAGATAGAATATTTGAGATGTTTTGATTTTGTTGATTTAAATGGTAAAGATACAGCAATTGATAAAAATGGTAATATAGAACGTGTAAGAGTATTATCAAATTTATTAAATCGTCCGATTCTTTGCGGATCAGATACTCATCAAAGTTTCCAATATGGTTGTGTTTGGTCTAATTTTAAAAATAATTTTTATACATTTGAGGAATTGAAGTCGGAAATAAAGCTTGGTAATTATGTAAATTATATTTCTGATGATATATACGCAAAAGTTAAATCTGCTGCTACACTAAAAAAGGCATTGAAAGAGTTATATTTCCTAGGGTATGACTATATAAGTATACTTGTTGATAGTAAGATTGATACCTCAATATAATTAAAGTAAGTTTCTACTTACTTTTTTTGTTTGGTATTTTAGTAAATATATGTTAAAATAGCAACATTGGAGGTTTTGTATGAAAAAAATATTTATTACTCTATTTATGAGTTTATTATTACTTGCAGGATGTAAGAAAGATGATAATCCTAAAGGTAACGAAGAAACAAATTTAAATTATAAAATAACTGTATATGATTTAGATGGTGAATTATTAGTAGATGATACTATTTCAGCAACAAGTAATGAAAATCTATTTGAGAGATTGAAAAATGATTATAATGCCACTTATGAGGAAAGCAATTATGGACCTTATTTAACTTCTGTGGCAAATTCAATAATTGATAAAAACTATTATGTTGCAATTTACGAAAATGATAGCTATGCAACAAGTGGCGTAAGTGATTTAGTAGTTGATAATAATGATCATTTTACATTCAAAATAGAATGTTTTAATAATGAGTTTGATGAATATGATTTAATGCTAGATAAAGCCATTTATAGCTATATGAAAAATTATTTTAAAGATATAGTTAGTAAAGAAGAAGAATTTAGTACTAGCATGTCAGAATTTTGGTCTTATATGATGGTATCAATGGCTAGAGCTAATGGCTATGATAATAAGGTATTTAATTTAGATTTTGTAAAAGATAAGATGCTAAAATCATTAGAAGAGTTCGATGTAAATACTTTAACAGGACAAGCAATTGGTAAATATTATTATGTTGCAAGAGCATTAGACTATAATCTTACTGACTACTTTAACTTTTATGAAAAGTTCGCTTCTGAAAATACTTATCCATTTAGCGAATATACTAGTCCATTTATAATGCGTCCGGCCGCATCTTTAGAAAATAAGCCAGCATGGCTAGATGAATATGTAAATGCCAGTCTTGCATCAGATTATTGGGGACCTGATGGTGCAGCTTGGCAATTAATGATTCAAAGTTATTTTAGAGATATAAAGAAAGATGAGCTTTTACCATTAACAGGAAAACTTGATTGGGATTATTCAAAAAATGCAACTTCAAAATCATTAGTTTTAGCAGCATTTGCAAGTTGTGGGTATGATTTAAGAAGTGAAGAATATGAAGTAGATGGTGTTGATATGTTAGAAGATATTTTTAATAAATATTATATAGATGGTTTAGTATGCTATAACGAAGATACACTAGAGCCAAATATGTCTACTTCACAAATTTATGCTTATTTAATGAATTATAAAGTTTTTAGAGATAGTAGAAATAAGGTGACATTATTTGCGTAAGCTTATATTTAAAATATCTATATCAGTAGTCGCAGTATTAATTATGGTTGGGGGATATTTATATTTTACTAACCTTAATAAAATTGATGCTAGTAAAGGAATAGTAACAATAGAGGTTTTTGATATTAATAATGAGATGATTATTAATGACAAACTAGAATTTAGGGAAGAAGATACTTTAGTTTCTTTATTAGAAAATAATTACAAGGTCATATTAGAAGATGGGCCTTATGGTAAAACTCTTTTGGCTATTGATAAAATTGAAACAGATTTTAAGTCTACATATTTAGCTATCTATGTTGATGGTAAATATGCTACAACAGGAATTTCTGGTATAAATCTTGTTGATGGAAGAAAAATTACATTTTGTGAGACTAAAATATGAAAACTAGAAATATTACAATTATTGCAATCTTGACTGTAATTTTATTTGTTCAGGAGCAAGTTCTTGTTTTTTTACCTAATATTAGTTTAACAGTTTTTTTAATAGTTTTATATTCTAAGGTACTAGGATTTAAAAAAACGACAATAATAATATTAATTTATGTTTTATTAGATAACTTATATATGGCAAGCTTTAGTTTGTATTTTTTCCCTTTTATGTTTATTGGTTGGGAATTAATTCCTATTATATTTTGTTCGTTTTTTAAGAAGATAGAAAATTCATTTATACTAGCCTTAGGTGCTGTTTTATGCTCATTTTTGTATTGCTTTATTTATTTCATTCCTAATTATGTATTTTTAGAGATTGATTTAGTTCCATATTTTATTGCTGATTTACCATTCGAGTTTTTATTAGCTGGATCAAGCTTTTTAACGACACTGTGGCTTTATCCTCCTGTTAAAAGAAAACTATTAGAACTATATTTAAAAAATTAAAAGCACTAACCGTGCTTTTTCTTTTCTAGACTATATATTTTAGTTATAATATAAAAGGTAGGGTATTTATATGCGTTTATTATTTGAAATTGGATTAAAAATAGATATTAATAATGAATTGGTTTATAGAAGGCCATCAGCTAGAGCAATTATTTTAAATGGCAATAAAGTTGGTCTTATTTATAGTAAGAGGTATAATTATTATAAATTTCCTGGAGGCGGAATAGAAATAAACGAGAGTAATATAGAGGCCTTAATTAGAGAAACTAAAGAAGAAGCAGGACTTAATATAATTCCCTCTACAATTAAAGAATTTGGCTTAGTTAAAAGAATAGATGATTACAATAAGGATGGTTATAGATATTTTTATCAGGAAAATTATTATTACTTGTGTGATGTTTATCCATTTATTGAAGCACAAAAATTAGATGATTATGAATCCTATGAAGGCTTCACTTTTAAGTATGTTGATATTTTAGAAGCTATTGAAACTAATAGGTGTAATTCACATAATAATAAAAGTAAGCAGATGCTAGAAAGAGAAGCTAAAATATTAGAACTTATAAAAAAAGAAATAATAAATAGCTAAAATTTGCATTCTTGAAAGAATAGGATTAAAATTAAAGCATAGAGGTGAATTAGAAAATGAAACTAGCAGTTACATATGAAAATGGTAAAGTTTTTGAGCACTTTGGTCATACTAAGGAACTAAAGGTTTATGAGATTTTTAATGATGAAATTACTAATTCTGAGGTAATAAGCACAAATGGTAATGGTCATAGTGCATTAGTTGGCTTTTTAAAGGACTTAAAAATTGATGTTCTTATTTGTGGTGGTATTGGTACAGGCGCAGTTAATGCTTTAAATGATGCTGGCATTAAATTAATAGCAGGTCAAGCAGGAGATACCGACCTTGTTGTTGATAATTTTATTAAAGGTAAATTAGATTTAAGTAAAAAGGCAAATTGTAATCATCATCATAGTAATGAAGGCTGTGGTGAGCATACTTGTCATTAATTTAAAGGAAGGTTTTATCCTTCCTTTAAGCATTTTATTTGTAACTTATTTAAAAAAAAGTATAATTAAGCAAAGATGAGGTGATTTTATGATTTATGAATCTATATTAGATACAATAGGAAACACTCCTTTAGTAAAGCTAAATAAAGTAATGGAACATTTCCATTTGAAAGCAAATTTATATGCAAAAATAGAAGCAAGAAATCCAGGAGGAAGCATTAAGGATAGAGCTTCTTATAATATGATTAAAGAATATGAGAAAAAAGGATTAATAAATAAAGATACAATTTTAATTGAGCCTACTAGTGGTAATACAGGTATTGGTTTAGCATTAGTATGTGCACGACTAGGCTATAAATTTGTTGTATGCATGCCTGAGACTATGTCTAAGGAAAGAAGAATGCTCATTGCTGCATACGGAGCAAAGTTAGTTTTAACGGATGGTAAGCTTGGTATGAAAGGTGCAATAGCTAAGGCTAATGAATTGAAAGCTGAATATGGTAATGCGATCATTGTTGGACAATTTGAAAATATCAATAATCCTTTAGCTCACTATTATGCTACAGCCCCTGAAATTGATCGTGATTTAAACGGGAATGTAGATATTTTAGTTGCAGGTATAGGAACAGGTGGTACTATTTCTGGTGTTAGCAAATATTTTAAAGAAAGAAATAGTAATTTTAAGGCTATTGGAGTAGAACCAAAGTCGTCACCATTTTTAACTGAAAATAAGGCTGGAGCTCATAAAATACAAGGAATAGGGGCAGGATTTAAGCCTGAAACATTGAATATTGAACTAGTAGATGAAATATTAACGGTAAGTAATGAGGATGCTTATAATATGGCTAGATTATTACCAACACTCGAAGGAATTTTAATTGGAATATCAAGTGGTGCTTCTTTAGCTAGTGCAATTTTAGTTGCGAGTAAGAAAGAAAATGAAGGTAAAAATATAGTTGTTATATTCCCTGATTCTGGTGAACGCTATTTATCAACAGATTTGTTTGAGGTGTAATATGGAAAGATTAAAAAAATTAGCATTGCAAACTGAAAATGAGCCTCATTTAGACATTTTTCCTATCTTATATTTTGCTAAAAGTTGTAGAAAATTAGTATTTTTTGCATACTTTTATGACACAAATTACGAATCATATTGTAAGTATTATTTATCTACAAAGGAAGCTTTAAAAAAGTTTATAAAAGAAAGTGATGTAGACATCTTTTTTGAACGTTTAGCAGATATAAGAGAAATATTAGATTTAGATGCTAAGGCAATGATTGAAGGAGATCCTGTTGGACCATCTAAGCAAGAGGTTGTTTTATGTTATCCAGGTTTTGAAGCAATTACTTATTATAGAATTGCGCACTTATTGTATGAGCTTGGCTATAAGCTAGTAGCAAGAGTAATTAGTGAATATGCTCATCGTAAAACTCAAGTTGATATTCATCCTGGCGCTATTATTGATAGTTATTTTTCAATAGATCATGGAACAGGTGTTGTTATTGGTGAAACAGCAATTATAGGTAAGCATGTTAGAATCTATCAAGGTGTGACCCTAGGAGCAAAATGGTTAAATGATCCTAGTCAGGTTATGGGTAAAAAAAGACATCCAACGATTTTAGATAATACTATTATATATGCTAATGCAACTATATTAGGTGGTAATACAATAATAAAAGAAAATAGTATAATTGGCGCGAATGCCTTTATAACAAATAGCAATTAGGATGATATTTTTTTCATCCTTTTTTGTTTTTATGCTATAATAATTTAAAGGGTGTGATTTTATGGGACTTTCAAAAAGTAAATATACAACATTTTGTCAGTGTAAAAAGAAGCTATGGTTAGATGAATATCACTCTGAACTAGCAAAAGAAGATTTTGCAAGTGAGGAGATTTTAAAATCGGGAAATGTAGTTGGTGATCTAGCAATGAGTTTTTTAGGTGATTTTGTTGAGGTTACAACTTATAATTCTGATGGCAGCCTAAATTTAAAAGAAATGGTTTTAAAAACAAAGGAAGAAATAAACAATAAAACCTTAAATATTTGTGAAGCCTCTTTTTTTTATAATGAAAATTATTGTGCAGTCGATATATTGCATAATGATGGTGATGGTTATTCAATATATGAGGTTAAATCTTCAACAAAGGTTGAACCATATCATTTATTAGATGCTAGCTATCAATATTTTGTATTAAAGAACAATGGCTTAAAAATCAATAACGTATTTTTAGTTCATATAAATCCGTTTTATGTACGCAAGGATAAGATAGATATCAAAAAATTATTTAAAGCAGAAAATATAACTAAAGAGGTAATAGAAAATTTAGATAATGTTTCTAGTAATATAGATATTGCTTTAGAAGTTCTAAATAATAAGGAAGAACCAAATGTAGATTTAGGCTTATATTGTGAAGAGCCTTTTGTTTGTCCTTATCAGGATTATTGTAAAAGGAACTTAGTTAGTCCTAATGTTTTTTCTTTATATAGAATGGGTAAGAAAAAAATGTATGATTATTATAAGCAAGGAATAATATCTTATGAGGATATTAGGAAAAGTAAAATTAAGCTTAATAAGACCCAAGAAAGACAAATTAGTTTTCAGTTAGATAATCTTGATATAATAGTTGATAAAAAGGAAGTAAAAAAATTTCTAGAATTATTTAGAGGAAGGCTCTATTTTTTAGATTTTGAGACAATGCAAGAGGCAATTCCACCATTTGTTGATAGCAAGCCCTATAGCCAAATTCCTTTTCAATATTCATTGCATATTTTAGATGAAAATAATAATTTAGTTCACAAAGGCTTTTTAGGTAAAGAAGGAGAAGATCCAAGAAGAAAAATAGCTGAATCACTTTGTAATGATATACCTTTAGATGTAATTTCAATTGCCTATAACAAAGCATTTGAATGTCAAAGATTACAAGAACTTGCAGATTTGTTCCCTGACTTAAGCAGTCATCTTCTTAATATTAAAGATAATATGCTAGATTTATTAGTTCCATTTCAAAAAGGATATGTTTATAAAAGGGAAATGGGGGGAAGCTTTTCTATAAAAAAGGTTCTTCCAGCCTTCTTTAATGAAGACAAAAATCTAGACTATCATTCATTACCTGGAGTTAAAAATGGAAAAGAAGCTATGCAGGTTTTTGTCAATTTGCCAAATATGAATGAAGAAGATATTAAAAAAGCTAGAGAAGGATTATGGGAGTATTGTAAGCTAGATACTTTAGCAATGGTTAAATTATATGAAAAGCTAAAGGAATTAGTAAATGAAAATTAAAAAGATAATTTTCCCAACACTTGCAGTATTATGGATGCTGTTAATATTCTTTTTCTCTAGCCAAGATGGAAACGAATCATCAGGGCTTTCTGATAAAATAGTTTTCTTTATTATAGATATTTTTTGGGGCAATGACTTTTCTAGTTTACCTTTAGAAAAGAAAGACGCTATCATTAATTTTTGGACTTTAATAATAAGAAAGGGAGCTCATTTTACCATCTTTGGGATTTTAGCTCTTTTGTATTACTTTAGTTTAACTAGCTTTAAAAAAGACAATAAAATGTATTTTATTAGTATAATATTTGTTATTATTTATGCTTGTTTTGATGAGTTTCACCAAAGCTTTACTAATGGCAGAACTCCTAAATTTACGGATGTTTTAATTGATACTTCAGGAGCGGTTTTTTTCTTACTCCTGGTGTATTTTATTAATTTTTTTATACAAAAAAAGCATAATTCCCCTGTAGAGTAGATAAAATCTATGATAAATATGTTTAATTTATATCTATTTAAAGGTTAAATTTAGGTAGGAGGTGTCATTATGGACAATATTAAAATAGGATTATTTTTACAAGCTTTACGAAAGGCCAAGGGCTATACACAACAGGAATTAGCAGAGTATTTAAATCTAAGTAACAAAACAATTTCTAAGTGGGAATGTGGACAAGCTATTCCTGATATATCAACTTTGTTAGTGTTGGCTGAATTTTATGAGGTAAGTGTAGATGAAATTTTAAATGGTGCTAGAAAGGAAGCTAAAGAGGTTAAAACAACAAAAATAAGAGATGAATATGTTAAGAATAAAGTATATCGAAAATATCTTGTTTTTGAAATTGTTTCTTTAGGGTTATTAGGTATAACTTTAATATTCTCATTATTTGCGTGCTTCGGATTTTGTAAAGTACCATTTGTAATTGTTTGTGCCTTTACTTTATTTATTGCTTTAACTGTTAACCTAAGTCAATATTTATTCTATGACTATAAGACAGAGTTAGAGTTCAATGACAATTTGTATTACAAAAAATATAAGCTGATTCAAATGATATTTTTCAGTTCATTTGCCTTTGTATCATTTATGTATTTTGCTGTATGTTGGTATAGTACTAATGTTTTTTCAAATCTAATATTAATTGGCTTTTCTTTAATTTTAGGTGGCATTACTTTCTTATTGCTCTATAAAGAGAATAAAAAAGGAAGTGGTGTTATACTAATTATTAATAAAGTTTTGATAGCAACTATTATTGTTAGTGCAATCTACTTTATTGTAATTAATTTATATTTACCAGTGATAATTTATCTTGATTCTGCAGTAGAAAATAGTAAAGTATATTTATATGAAGCAAAACAGTTTGTTTATGGTACATTTGCTTTAGCAATAGTATCAATTTTATCTTTATTCTTTAAAAAATTTAGAAAGATGATTATTGGTATTGTAAGCATTTTATTTGGTATACTATTAATTTATTCTATTTCTACAATTACAAAACTAGAAGGAACATATTTATATTATCAAGGTTCATATGGATATGGAGTTTTCTTTATTGTTTTAGGTATTGTTAATAGTATATTAGGCTTCATTAATAGAAGAAAGGTTAGCACGAAGAGATTTATAGTATATGAAAATGATCAAAAAGGAAAGATAATCTTCTTTATCTTAAGTCCTTTAATGATAATTGCTAATGCGTTATATCTACACTTTGCTAATGTCTTTAAAGTAACTACTGGTACAGGAGCACATTATTTATATGATGTTTACTATTTTTTTGATAACAAATTATTATATACTCTAGGATTTTGCTTTCTAGCAGTGGTTATTTTTGGTTGTTATTTTATAAAGAAATTTAGAGGATTTTTCTATATAATTTTAAATATTGGCGCTATTGTGGTATTTTGTGTGTTACTATCATCTGCAATGGATATACTCTATGAGCGAACTAATTCTGTTGTAACTGAATATAGTTTTTATATCGAACAAGCATCTTTTTGGCATATTGCTTTCATAGTCATTTTGATTGCATTAACTATAATGTGGCCTTGTTTATACACTAGAATAAAAATTAATAAAAAGAATAATGATGAACAATAGATAAAAAGAGCTGGTTTTCAGCTCTTTTTATCTATTATAGTACTAATAATTGCTATTTATTTAAAATGTGATATCATATAAGATACTTTAGGAGTGGTTATAAGATGAAAAAAAGATACTTAAATTATATTTTTCTTTTTGTTTTTTTAATATTAGAAGCTATAAATTGCTTTAGTGCTAATTTACTAGAAGGCTTTAGACATCATGAAAATATAGGAGTAATATTATCAAATTTATTTCGCTTTATCGCAATGACAGGTTTTTTATGGATTCCCTTAGCACTTTTATATGATTCAAAAATGGCTAAATTAAATAGCTTTTATTTTGTTTTACCTGCAACAATTTTAGAACTAGTATTTTCTTATTTTTATCTTAATATTTATCCAATGAATATTTTAGAAATTTGTGTTTTTTATTTACGGGGAATAGTAAGGATAGTACTTATTATTACACTGTTTTTAAAAGAAAAAGATAGAAGATATAGTCTTAAATATTTTAATTATTTTATAGTGTCATTATTATTTTTTATTCCGTTAAATTTTTTAGAACCACTTGCAATTAAATTACATGAGAAAAGATTTTTATTATTTAGATTATTTAGTGTTTGGCATTTTTTATTTTTGTTTTTATTTATAGGCTTTGCCTTAGGGTTAGAAAAGTTTTTAGAAAAGAAGAATAATGAAATACGTTATTTAATAATCTTTGGTTTATCAATAATTTTATTATATAAATTATTATGTCGTTTTTCTTTTGTAAGATTACAGGATTATCAGGAAGTAAAGGGCTTTATGGGAGCTTTACCATTTTATGTATGTAGTTTTGGTATGCTTTTGTTGCCATTTGCAATTTATTCTCGAAATAAAGTATTTCAAGGCATCTTGTTTTTAGTCAATACGCCAGGGGCAATAATAGTACTTGTTAATCCTAGTACAGGTATTACTAATATTTTTCATTATAATGTATTATATTTTTTTGTGACTCATATTATGCTATTTGGAATTACTATGATGTTACCAATATATTTAGAGGGTAAGCCTAATTTGAAAACGGTTAAAATTACAGGAATATTGTTAGCTTGCTATTTTATTACAATGGTTTTTTTAAATGGATTAGCTATTATCATTTCAAATGGTAATAATCCGAATTTTTCCTTTGTATCTAAAAGTCCAATTCCTGTTCCTATTGATAATATGTTCTTAATAAGAATTCATAGAATAAGATTTTCCCCAATTTATTTGATTTTATTATGGGCTGCACAATATGGACTAGCTTGTGTGACTTATTTAATTTATCGTACTATAACTAAAAGAAAGGAAGATAGTGTTGCAAGTTGATTTACATATTCATAGCTATTATTCAGATGGAACGATGTCACCAAAAGAAATAATAGATTGTGCTAAAAAGAAAAAATTGAACTATATAGCTATTACAGATCATAATGAAATAGCAGGAAGTCTAGAGGCAACTAAAATAGATAGTAGTTTTGTGATTCCTGGTGTTGAACTTGATGCTTTAATTGATGGGATTGATGTTCACATTCTAGCATATAATTTTGATATAAATAATAAAGAGTTTAGATCAGCAATTAATCATACAAGAGAAATGCTTATGCAAGTTGATGATGAGTTGATTTATAAATTAGCTGCTAATAATTTTCCTAATATTTCTATAAATGATTATGAAGTGTTTAAATATGATAGAAGAAAAGGTGGCTGGAAAGCTTTACAATATCTAATCTCCTTAGGAATTATTAATAGTGTTGAAGGATGTTTTATTTTAATGAAGCAATATGATCATTCTCATGCTAATTTGCCATTTTATAGTGTAGAGGAAATGATTAGTTTTATTCACAAGGCTGGTGGTATTGCTATTTTAGCTCATCCCGGAAAGACATTTCCTAAGGACAAGATGGAGTATTACTTGAATAAAATTTTAGCATATAAAATTGATGGGATTGAAGCCTTTTACCCTAAGCATGATGAAAATGAAAGAAATTATTTTTATAATTTTGCTAAAAAAAATAATTTGTTAATTACTTGTGGCTGTGATTGTCATGGTAGCTTTCAAAGTACATCTATTGGGGAGGTCAAGGTTTTAGATGGCAAATTAAATTTGAAAGGAATAATAAAAGATGAAGGTATTATTAATTAATGGGTCTCCACATAAAAATGGAGCAACTAATAGAGCTCTTTTAGAAATTGAAGGAGAACTATTAAAAAATGATATTGAAGTCGAAAAGATTTGGCTAGGAAATGATGAAATGAGTGGTTGTATTAGTTGCGGTTTCTGTTATAAAAATAAGCGCTGTTTTAGAGATGACCTAGTAAATGAAGTCGGTTCAAAGTTAGATTTATATGATGGAATTATTGTCGGCTCGCCTGTTCATTATGCAAGTGCATCAGGATTTTTAACTTCATTTTTAGATCGACTTTTTTATGTATATGGTGCAAAAATGAAAGGTAAGGTTTATGCTTCAATAGCTAGTGCAAGAAGAGCAGGAACAACGGCTACTTTAGATCAACTTTATAAATATGGTTATATAGCAGGTATGGTTATGGTAGGTGGGCAATATTGGAATGTAATTCATGGTAATGATGCTTTAGAAGCTGAGCATGATTTAGAAGGCTTACAAATCATGAGAACTTTAGGAAGAAATATAGCATGGATTATAAAGTGTATTGTACTAGGAAAAGAAAATGGTCTTAAATATCCTGAAAGGGAAGCTAGTAAAAGGACTAATTTTATTAGAAATGAAGGCTAGGCAACTGCTAGTTGACATATTTCAAGGTTAACTTTCTAGTTTGCAAATGACTTTTAGGTTATTATATTAGCAAAGAAGGAGGGAGTAATTATGCTTCTAGCAGATAAAATAATTGAACTAAGAAAAAAGAAAGGTATGTCCCAAGAAGAGCTTGCAAATATGCTAAATGTTTCGAGACAGGCTGTTTCTAAATGGGAAAGTAATCAGTCAATGCCAGATATTGATAAAATTATTAAAATGGCTGATTTATTTATGGTATCAACTGATTATCTATTAAAGGAAAATGTTTTTATTGATGAAAATATAATTAATGCAGAAACTAATAATGATAAGAAATTATTATCACTAGAAGAAGCTAATAGTTTTATTACTTTAAGAAGAAAAAATGCAAAGCTTGTTTCTTTAGCTACTGCTCTTTGTATTATTTCGCCAACAGTTTTAATCTATTTAGCAGCATATAGTGAAAGAAGCAATAATATTTCTGAATCTTTAGCTGCGATACTTGGTTTAGTTTTCCTTTTTGTTTTAATTGCTATAGCTGTTGCTATTTTTATGTGGGTATCTTTTTTAGAAAAAGACTACGATTATTTAAATAAAAATGAATTTGAAACTGCCTATGGTGTTAGTAGCTATGTTAAAGAGAAAAAGAAAGAATATAGGATAAATTATATCCGTAATAATATCATTGGCGTAATTGTTTGTATTTTAGCAGTTATTCCATTACTAATCGCCGCATTTACCGAAGATGAAATGCTTATAATTAGTACGGTTGTACTTTTGTTAGTACTAATATCGTTAGGAACTACCCTTTTTGTTAATAGTAATATTATTATGAGTTCATACTCAAAGATTTTAGAAGAAGATGATTATTCTAGACAAAATAAAAGAAATAATTCTATTCAAGAAAAGATTTCTGGTATCTATTGGATATTGGCTTTGATAGTTTATTTTATTTGGAGCTTTTCATGTAATTCATGGAAGGAAAGCTGGATTGTTTGGCCTATTGCTGCACTTTTATATGTTTTAGTTTATAATATTGTAAAAATAGTAGTAGATAAGAAGCATTAATGATTTGTTTAATTAGTAAGAAGTTTATAGTATTAAAATATAAAGAGCTCAGAATTACTGAGCTCTTTATAATTAATTTTAATTTCCGATAAAGAAATCTAAAACATTAGCACCTGTTGAAGTTTTAGCCTTGTATAGTTCGGTATAACCACAATTTTCACAACTAATAGTTATAAATTTCTTATTTTGAACATCAAATAGTTTTGCAAATGTACCACCTGTTGCTTGAAATTGATCTGAAACATAGTGTGTACATCCACATTTTGGACAAACATATTGTTTCTTTTCCATAAACTTCCTCCTAATTTTTTGTTAATAAGATTTTATCACAATAGTTATATTTTTAAAATGATTTTTAACAATTGTGAAAGAAAAGTGAAAACAAAGCGCATTGCTTGTTATAGATATAACTAATATGGTATAAATACGCTTGAGAAAAAAATAGAAAGGAAATATTATGAGACTAAATTATAAGAATTTTTTTATAACTATAGCCTTATTAATAGGCATAACCTTTACAGCTTTTATTAGTAATAATAAAGCTAAAGCAAGTGATGAAAATAGTTTTTCTGTTAGTACTATCACTAGAAGTCACGAATTAGTAAGTGAAAAATATCTAGAAGCATATTCTATTACTAACAATAATCAAGAAGAAATTTACATTACAAATGTAAATAGTAATGCACCTTATTACGGACAAAATAAAAGGGAAAATGCAGTTGATGGTAATTTTAATACTTTTTGGGAAACTAATAAGGTAAATACTATTGATTTTAAAAATGAATTTGTCATTGAATTAAATAAAGAAACAACAATTAATCGTTTAGTATTTGCTACTAGACGTGATGGCTCAGAAAAGAAGGGATTTCCTTTAGAGGCTACATTCTATATTTCTAATGACGGAATTGAATATACTAAAATTGGGGTTGGTAAAACTAGTTTAACGGATAAGGTTTTATTATATACCTTTGATAAAAACTATACCTTCAAGTTTTTTAAATTTGAATATACTGATATAAATCCTGAATTAACAAAGCATGCAAGTGCAAGTGAGTTTATTCTATTGAAACCTGAGGAAAAGGAAGTTGTAGCGATTAGAAACCTTTTTTCAGATTATAAAAAAAGTATAATTAAAGAAGAGTATAACGATATTGAAGTTATCAATAATTTAAGAGAATTAGTTATTGATAATCCAATTTATGAGACAGTCTTAAAGGATAATTTAGATAGAGCAGAAAGCATATTAGAAAATAGTATTATTTTCGATGTTTCTAATAGAGAATTTTCAACAGGTAATCTTACTAGTAAAAAGATAAAACAAGTAGGAAGCATAGCTGATTTTAGAAGAAAATTAAAACATACTTGGCAAGGAACTGATAGACAAGCAACAGGCATCTTTGGTAATCCAGGGGATGAAATAACTGTTTATGTTGAAGCAAATGAAAATGATCCACTTCCACAAATATGTTTTACACAATATATTGCAACCTATCATGGCTGGCAGGAAACTAAAAGCCTAACAGTTGGAGAAAATAAGTTCATTGTACCTAATTTATATAAAGACTCTTATGCTTCATATGGGGAAAGTATTCCAGGCGGACCAATTTATCTAATAAATCCGTACACAAGCGACGAACAAAGTCAAAATGTTAAGATTTACATTGAAGGTGGAGAGGATTTCCCAATTTTCTATGAAGGTGACAATGAGTATGATTTCAAAGATGAATTAGCAAACTATTTAGAAAAATATTATGCTAATAGAGAAAAATATCATAACTTATGTGAGATTGTATCAGATAATGTGATACTTACAATTCAAGCAACGAGAGCTGATTATTTTTATAATAGTAAAAATTATGATGTTGTTAAAACATGCGAAAATTGGGATTTATTTATTAGGTCTATTCATGAATTCGATGGGGTAACACTTAACGAAAATGATAAATATTATGATCCTCGGGCAAACTATTACAATGTCAATATTAGAATTATGCAACCTTTTGGTTCAGCATATGCCTATACGGAGCATATAGGTATCCAAATTGGTACTTGGCAAGATATTGCTATTACAGGTGAGAATTTAAGTTGGGGATATGCTCATGAGATTGGTCATATGCTAGCAATGGGCGAACGTGAGATTGGTGAGGTAACAAATAATATGCATTCTCAGTTCAATCAAGCTTACTTAGAAAGAAATGGTGCGAGGGGAAATACAAATACCTTTAAGGATTATTTCTTTAGTGATGATGCAGAAGCTAGAAAAACTTATAATGATTTGCCTTTAATTGAAAAAAGTCTTTTATGGTGGAATATTGAGGTTATGTATCCTGGCTACTGGGGTAGACTTAATAATTTGTATCGCTATCAAACTTTAACTACAGACTTAAATAAAATTGAAAAGCATGTTTATTTTAGTAGTATAGCAACAGGTGTTGATATGTCATATTATTTTATTAGAACTGGCTTTGATGCTTGGGGAAAATTTGATGAAAATAATATGTCAGATAACTTTAAGAAACTTATGAAGGAATTAAAGGATAATAATACAATCAAAGAAGAAGAGAAAAAGCTTTGGTATTTTGATAGTATGTCTGCAACCTATAATTACGAAATGGGTAATGAATTAAATATCTATTCTAATGATATAGCAATTGACATTCTAGGTGTTAGTAAGGAAAGTGATGGATATTTAATTATTTTACCAAATAAAGGAACACAAATTGCTCATTTAGGATATGAAATTTATGAAGGAACACCAGATAATTTAAAATTAATTGCTTTTACTTATGGAAATACATATAAAGATAGTAAAACTTATACGGATGGATATATACCTTCATATTATATTAAGGCTATTGATAGACGTCTTAATTCTACTAAATTAAGTTTGCCTTATACAATTGCTGACAATACTAATAACGTTTGTAAAATAAATGATACCTACTATACATCACTAAAAGAAGCTATCAGTAAAGCAAATGATGCTGACACTATTTATTTACTTAGTGATATTAAAGAGGATAATATTGTAATTGATAAAAATATAACAATTACGATAGCTGAAAACCTAAATAAGAATATAATAATTTATAAATTAACTAATAATCCTATTTTTAAAGTTAATGCAAATGTTACTTTTACTTTAAAAGGCAATGATAACTATAAATTATTAATAGATGGAAATAATACAAGCCTTGCCGGAAGAATTATTTATTCGAATGGTGGTTTAAATTTAGATAATATAGAAGTAAAAAATATTATATCTAGTACTTCTGATGGAGGTATTATTTACAATAGCTCAAATGGTAGTGTTAATATTAGTAATTCAAAGTTTAGTAATATTAAGGCTAATGGTAAGGGTGCTATATTATATAATGCTAATGCGAGCATTAACCTAACAAATACTATTTTTGATAGTAATAGCGCTAATGATGGTGGAGCCTTTTATAGTTTATCAGCAAATATTAAAATAACTGATTGTAGCTTTATAAATAATTCTGCTAAAACAGGTGGTGTAGCAGTTACTAATAACAGCGGTAATGTTGTTGTAGATAATACAAGCTTCATAAATAATAAAGCCACTAGTATGGGTGGTGTTGCCTTTACGCAAGCTAATTGGACAATTACAAGAAGTATTTTTACAGGCAATATATCAAATGGTGATGCTGGTGTGTTTTATGCTCAATATATGAGTAATATTAATTTAAGTGAATGTGAAATTAATAATAATGAAGCTAAAAGTAATGGTGGTGTAGTTTTTGGTAATCAATATAGTGTAGTTGGAGTTACAAATTGTACTATTTTTGATAACAAGGCAAGCAAAGGTAACATTATTTTTATGAATCAAGCTTATGATAGAACGTTAACTATTATTACTAATGGCAATAAAATGTCAGGATCAATATGGATTGGAAGTAAGCACACTATTAACATTAAGGGTAGCTTAGATAATTTATATTTAGAAATTGGTACTACTAAAGCTATAGGGCAAATAGTATTAAATACAGAAGTAGAATTAGATGATAATTTTTCTAAATACTTTGATTTAGAATTTGAAACAAAAAATAAGTATAGTCTTGAATTGAAAGAAAACTTAAAAAGTCTAGCTTTAATTGAGGGTAGTTATACTATTAATCTAGAGATTTTAGATGAAACAAAACCATATTTAGAGGTTAAATACAATGATAATATTACTCTACCTACATTTGATAATAACCTAGATGGATATAAATTTTTATATTGGCAATATAATGGTAAAAATTATAACCCAGGTGAAAATATTACTATAGTTGGTAATTATCCTATTATTGCTATATTTGAGCAATATAAATTCCCATTTATTATTAGTACAGCTGAAAACATAGTGGAATCTAGTAAAATGTATCAAGATGGTGATAAGGTAGATTTGAATGATTTAACTTTTACAATTACAGGAAAAAGAATTACAGGCTGGATTTATAAGGGAAAAGTTTATGATAGCAATGATACAATAACTTTTGATAGTAGATATCAAGAGATTTCTCCTATTTTAACTAATACAAACAAGATTACTGTAATAATTAATAGTGAGAGTCATGTTTTAAATGGTGAATTTTTACCAGGCGATATTATAAATCTTTCTGATTTAGCAAAACAATTTTCTAATCCTATTAGTGCCTTTATTTACAACGGTATTGAATACAAGATAACAGATTCTATTGTAATAGCTGATGGAGTTTATACAATTGAGGCTATTTTAGAAGATGATGTAGAAGAAGTACCTTCTACACCTTCAACACCGGATGATAAAAATAACGTCTATATTTATATTGTTTTAGGTGTAGTTGTTACTATAGTTTTAGCAGGTACTTTAACATTTGTATTTATTAAAAAAAGAAAAAACTAGTTTAAAGTAAAAGAGTAGCTTCACATCAAGCTACTCTTTATTTTAGATTGTTGATTATTATTTTTAAGGCTTCTTTTTGTTGTTCTAAAGAATAATTAGAAGCTAATGGAAGATGAATGAATAAGGCCTGATAACCATATGTATTAGCCATATCTAAAAGATGATAATATGTTGAATTACAAACATAGCTACCCGCTGATGTTGATAAAGTAGCATTGTGCCCCTTATCCTTTAATTCCTTTATAAAGGTATTTATAGGAAGAGTAGTAAAATAAGCCTTTGGTCCTTTATTTTTTATTAGACTACCATCTTCAATTACCCCCATATTATCAGGAATTGTTGCATACATATAATTTATGGCTGCTAGTTCTAATGAGATTTTTAGTCGCATTTGAGCAAGCCCTAAAGAAATAACATAATCTGGTTTTATTTCTTTTATTTTAGCTTCTAAGATATCTCTTACTTTATGATAGGATACAGGTAAAACAACCGTGTAAACTTCTTCATCCTCTAAAAGTGGCAGTATTTGCATAGAGGGATTCTCTTTATTATTGTTAAAAGGTTCAAAGCCAGTTATTAGTATTTTTTTCAATGTTCTTACCTCCTTTTTAAAATTCTAGCACTTTTTCTAATTATTTCCTATAATTTTAAAGAAAAAAATAGCGTAATTTGTTATAATTTAAACCGAAGGAAAAGGTGAAAAGATTATGGACATAAGTGATAAGAAAATTACCTTAAATGAGGCTTTTAAAATGGCCTCAGAAGGAGAAACTATTTATTTAGGTAATAGAATATTTATAGAAAAAATATATGTAGAAAAGAAAAATATAGAATTAGTTGGCAATGGAGCAATAATTACCTTTTGTGCTTCACATGGTACGATTATTCCTAAGGAATTAGGGGGAGATGGAATAAAGACTTACGGCACAACAGGAAGCGCAACATTTACTGTTAAAAAGGAAGGTGAAGGTTTTAAAGCTAGTGGCATTACCTTTGAAAACAGCTTTAAAAGAAATGGTGCTAAAAATGGACAGGCAGTAGCTTTTAAAAGTGAAACTTCACATATTAGAATTGAAAAATGCAGATTTATTTCAGAACAAGATACTTTATATATAGATGAAGGAATCGATAATGAGATAAAGGACTCCTTTATCACAGGGGATGTAGATTTTGTTTTTGGTAGTGCACAGTGTAAATTTACTAATTGTACATTCTTAGGAATAAATAAGGGTTACTTTATTGCCCCAGATACATATGATATTTATCCTAGTGGATTTACCTTCATTGATTCAAGATTTTTATTAGCCGAAAATGCAAGCCTAAGCTTAGGTAGACCTTGGTTTCCTGGTGGGGCAAAACATTTTGTATACCCAAAAGCAAAATTCATTAGATGTGAATTTGACTCAAAAATTGATTTGAAAATGATTAGAATGCATGATACTGATCCTATTCGATATGAATTAGATTTTGAGGATTGTAAATTGCAATAAGTTTTATTTAAAGGATTTGATAAAATGTTTAGAATTAGTATTCCTAAAAATATAGCATTAGCTCTAAAAATGCTAAATGAAAAAGGAGAGGCATATATTGTAGGAGGCTGTGTTAGAGATGCTTTGCTTAATCTTAAGCCTACGGATTATGATATTACAACTAGCCTAACTCCTGATAAAATAAAGGAAGTATTTAAGGATTATCGCATAATTAATAATAATGGGGAAAAGCATGGCACTGTAAATGTAATTATCAATAAAGAAAAGATTGAGATAACTACTTACCGTTATGAAGGAGAATATCTAGATGGAAGGCATCCTTCATTCGTAGGCTTTACTGATGATTTGGCATTAGATTTAAAAAGACGTGATTTTACAATTAATGCTATGGCCTATAATGATTCAAAAGGACTAATAGATTATTATGGTGGGAAAGAAGATTTAAAAAATGGCATCATAAGGACTGTAGGTACGCCAAGCTTAAGATTTGGTGAGGATTATTTAAGAATATTAAGAGGCCTACGCTTTATGGGACGCTTTAATTTTAAAATAGAAAAAGAAACAAAAGATGCAATGCTTAATTTAGCTTATGGTTTAAAAAAAATATCAAGTGAAAGAATAGTTAATGAGCTAAAGGAAATTTTAGTAAGCAAAAACATCTTAGAGATTTTATTAGAATATAGACCGATTTTTACGACAATTTTCCCTGAACTAATAGATACAATAAATTTTGATCAAAAAAGTAAGTGGCATAGCCATGATGTATATACCCATATATGCTATGTTACAAGCTATACTAAGCCTGATTTCATTACAAGATTAGCAGCCTTACTTCACGATATAGGTAAGCCACATTCATATCAAGAAGAGGTAATTGATAAAAATGTCATAAGACATTTTAAAGGTCATGCTAAGGTATCTTATCAAGCTAGCATAGAAATTTTAAAAAGGCTTAAGGTTTCTAATGAAATTAAAAATCAAGTTTTATTTTTAGTGTTATATCATGACATTGAAATTATGCCAAATAAAAAAAGTATCAAAAACATTTTATTAAAAATGCCTAATCTAAATTTAGAATTATTTTATAAGCTAATTGATTTGAAAAAGGCAGATTCCTTAGATCATACAATCAAAACAAATTTAGATTATGAATTAATATTAAATATTGCAAAAGAAATTATACTATCAGGTGAAATTATAACGTTAAAGGAACTAGCTATAGATGGTAATGATTTAAAGATTTTAGGCTATCATGGTAGTGATATTGGTAAAATTTTAAATTATTTACTAAAAGAAGTTATAGAAGGAAGACTAAAAAATCAAAAGGAAATACTATTAAAGTCTTTAGTAAAGGTGAGACTATGAACATTGATAAAATTGATAGAATAAAGGATGTATTTATTAATACAGATTTTATATCTTGTTATCAAGAGCTGTTTAATTTTATAAATGAATTTAGATTAGCACTTATGAAAGTGTTTATAGACTATGATTTTTCAAAAAAAGTAACTGAAAATAGGTTGGATTATGCCTATTTTCAGTTTTATAATAAAAGTCTTAAGGAAAAAGGCCTAAAGTATGTAATTACATTCGATTATAAGAGCTTTAGTTTTTATTTTTGGTTATCTGGCATTAATAAAGGAGTGCAAAATAGTTATTTTTCTCTTGCAAAAGAAAAATATAGAGAAAATTGTACAAAAAATCCATTAAAAAGTGATTATTTATTATTTTTTATTTTAAAAAATGAAAATTTTTGTCTAGATATATTAATAGAGAGAGTTTTGTTAGTAGAAAAAGAATTAAGAAACTTTCTTAATAGTCTTTAAGCTTTCCTTAAAGCAGCAGCAATTAAGATTTTAATTGTATTAGGAAGGCTAAAAGAGTATAATTTTTATGGGTGGAGTCTATGATAAAACAGGGATTAAAAAATTATCTTTTAAATCTAAAATATTTTTTTACGCCATTAGGAACTTTCTTTTTAGGAATTATAATTGGCCTTTCAATACTAATTCCAGGAACAATTAATGTAGTAAATAAGTTAGGAATTCAGGTCGGGACTATTCTTAACAATGCCAATTTAAATTTTGAAGCCTTTAAAGATTCCTTAGTAGATTCAGTTAAGGCACTAGATTGGAATAATTTAGATGCCGCAATTAAAAGCTTTTTTAATTATCAATGGTTAACTAAAACTTTTAATGATGCATTATATGCATTAGCAGGCGATTTTGGTAGTAGTGCTACAGAAATATCATTTTTAGTAGAAGAAGCAATCAATGATTTCTTGCCACTTTTAGTCTCCTTTGTTTTCTTTAGCTTACTTGGAATTCTTGGTGGGTTTATTCTTACAAGAATGTTAGTAAGAAAGGAAATTGCTAGTAGAGGAATTGGTAAGATGATTTTATCAACTTTATTAGATTCATTTTTGTCGTTGACATTAATTGCCTTTTCTTTATGGTTAATTGCAGTTTGGGAACCTAGTATTTTTATTAGTGCTTTTATCTCTATTTTCCTATTTGGCTTTGTTTCTTTATTTGAGGCGTATTTTATTCATGCTAAAAAGAAAATGAAATTTAGAAATATTGTAAATTTGAAAAATGTAAGTAAATTACTTATTAGTAATTTGATAATTTTATTAATCGGTGTTATTTTTGTCTCATTAGTTAGCATTGTTATAAATAGACTAGTGGGATTATTTGTAGGTGTTTCATTTATAGAAATATCATTTGTTGTTATTAGCTTGAACGCAGAAGCTTATGTAAAATCAGTTGCGGAAAATAAAATTAAAGCTTAATTGGAGGTAATGATGAGGAGATCAATTTATGATGGAGATTTAGTTGATAAGCTATTGTGCTATGAAAGGTATAAAACTATTGTTCCATTTGCTAAAAACTATGACGAAATAACAAGACATGAGATGATTGAAACAGTTTTGAATGTGTATTCAAATGTTGAGCATTTGCTAGTATATATTTTAACTGATCAAGAACTTGAGATTTTAAAAGAGGTTAAAGGTAAGATAATTTGCCCAGCAATCAATAAGAATCATCAGTTTTTAGTTGATATTTTTTTGTATGTTAATGATGAAACAGGTGTTTACTATGAGCTTGCACGTGAGTTTGTTGACTATGTTGATGCTGAGCTTGCATACTATGAGGAATACAAAGAAGAAATTGAATTACAAAAATATCCTAGCTATTTATTATTAGGATTATTAAGAGCATATGGTGCTTTAAGCTTTAAAGAGGTTGAAAGGCTTCTTGGTCAATATGGCGTATTTGAAGAAGCATCATTAGCTAATTTTTTAGATCGCTTTATTTGTGCAAACAATTATTATGAGGCGATAGGATTAAGGGAACATGCTAACGCTTTTGCGGAAATATTAGCTACCCATTCAGATAGTTTTAAATCTACATACACTATTGAATCTATTATTAGTATGGCAAAGAATGTATTTGATGAGACTAGTTTTGAGTATTTAGAAATGATTCAAAATGAAAAATACAAAAGTGTTTTAACTAATTTAGATAGAAGAAGTGTATTAGCTGCTGTATCTTTAGGAAATAGTAATGTAGATACGTTTAGATATTTAGATTATAGTAATAATTTAGAAGAAGATGAGTATGTTAAGATTGTTTCTTATTTTGAAACACTGCCACACTATCTCTTAGATAAAGAAGAAAATTAAAAAAAGATGCGTTTGTAAGGACTAATAAGCCCCTTAAAGACGCATCTTTTTATTTATTTAATTAGAAGAAAAGCTTTAAGAAATTTATTAATATATTATTTTCATAGAAATACTTAGATAATCTAAATTTATCAGTGTTAAGTTGCATATCAATTATCATAAAATCTCTAAAGCCTTCTAGTTGAGGTATTTGCATTACTAAGGATAAAACAAAGAATAGAATATATATTGTACAAATTCCTAAAAATCCATATAAGAAGAAGCCAAGAACACCATCAACAATTCTTACAAGAATTGATTGTCTAATTAATTTAACTAATAATTTCAAAATGAAAACTAAGATTAATATTCCAACAAATAAACAAAGAAAGGCGATTACAACCATAAATAATTTAGTTATTTCTGTTGCTAAATTATTAGCAATTCCGGTTGCATCAATTCCAACCTTATCTCCAATATAATCAGATATTATTGAAGGAAATCCTAACTCGTTAAAAAAGTCAGCGGCAGTAGCATTTGGATTATTAAATGCTTCAGTAGATTGAATGTTTGCTAAAACATTGTCTCTTATGCTGCTATAGAAGATGTTTTGATCAATTAAGAAGCTTGAAAAGCGTCCACAATAAATAATAGATAATACTAGGGCAACTATCCAACTAGCTAGACTTATAAATTTTTCTAAAAATCCCTTTTTAGCTCCAACGATTAAAACAACAAGTAAAAAAACAACGATTATAATATCTGTAATTCCCATAATTTTTAAGTCCACTTTTTCACCCTCTTTACTTGTAAAATTTTCCTTTTTCATTATAATACTAATTGAAGGTGATTACAATGAATTTGGTTGAAAGTTTACAATTAAAATTAAAGAATGATAAAATAAGAGCTTATCTAATTCCTACTTCTGATTATCATCAAAGTGAGTATATTAGTGATTATTTTAAAGCTCGTGCTTATGTTAGTGGTTTTACTGGTTCTGCAGGTACTTTAGTTATTACAGCAGGTAATGATAAGGATACAAGTAGTGATGCTAGATTATGGACTGATGGTAGATATTTTTTACAAGCTGAAGAAGAATTAAAGGGTTCTTCAATTAGCTTAATGAAAATGGGACAAAAGAATATTCCTACTATTTTTGAATACCTAGCAAGTATTCTAGCTTCTGGAGATACTTTTGGCTTTGATGGTAAAGTTGTTAGTACAAGCTTTATAAATAATTTAGATAAAGCCTTAAAAAATAAAAAGGTTAATTATAAAGATGATTTAGATTTAATGGATTTAGTATGGCCTAATAGACCTAGTCTTCCTAAAGAACAAGTATATATTCTAGAGGAATTCTTTGCAGGCAAATCATATGAAAAGAAGATAGCTGAGGTTAGAGAAAAGATGCGTGAAGCTGGTGTTTCTCATTTTCTTTTAACTGCCCTTGAAGATCAAGCATGGCTATATAATATGCGTGGTAATGATGTCTTATATACCCCTGTATTTTTAGCCTATTCTTTAATTTCTCAAGAAGAAAATATCTTATATATTGATAAGAATAAGTTAAGCTATGATGTCTTACGTTATTTAAAGGAAAATAAAATTAAGGTTAAGGATTATAATGAAATTTATGAGGATGTAAAGGATTTAAAGGGAACAAATATTTTAGTAGATCCTAATAAGGTTAACTATACGCTTTATAAATTAATTAAAGATACTAATAAAGTCATTTTTAAAGAAAATCCAACCTTACTTTTAAAGGCAATCAAAAATGAAGTTGAAATTAAAAATACAAAGCTTGCTCATATAAAAGATGGCGTTGCCTTTACTAAGTTTATGTACTATGTAAAACATAATGTAAGTAAGAGCAATCAAAACTTTACTGAAATCACAGTTTCAAATTATTTATATAATTGTAGAAAAGAACAAAAAGGCTTCATAGAGCCATCATTTAATACAATTTGTGGTTTTGGTCCTAATGCCTCAATGCTTCATTATAGCGCTACTCCTGATACTGATACTAGAATAACTGAAGATGGTTTCTTATTAGTAGATTCAGGTGGACAATATCTAGAAGGAACAACTGATATTACAAGAACGTTAGCTCTAGGACATTTAACTGATGAAATGAAATTGCATTTTACAACAGTATTGAAGTCAGTAATTGCATTATCTAAGGCTGTATTTATGAAAGGCGTTAGAGGTATAAACCTAGATATTCTAGCAAGAGGACCTATTTGGAAGCTTTTAATAGACTATCGCTGCGGTACAGGTCATGGTGTTGGTCATATCTTAAGTGTTCATGAAGGACCGAATGGCTTTAGATGGCAAATTGTACCAGAACGTAATGATTCAGCTATTTTGCTTCCTGGTATGATTACAACAAATGAGCCTGGTATTTATTTAGACAATAAATATGGTATCCGTTTAGAAAATGAAATGCTATGTAAAGAAGTTGGTTCAAGTGAATTTGGTGATTTCTTGGGCTTTGAAACTATAACATACGCTCCAATTGATTTAGATGGAATTGATGAAAATGTCTTAACAAAAGAAGAAAAAGATTGGTTAAATCAATATCATCAATTAGTATTTGAAACCTTAAAGCCATATTTTGAAGGTGATATGTTAGCTTGGTTGACCTTCGCAACAAGAAAGATTTAGGTGAATGTATGGATAAAATTAATAAAGTTTCTGGAAATGATATTTTTAATATTTTATTAGATGAAAATAATGATAGTGATTTAGTTTTATTAGACAACGATGGTAAAGAGGTAGTTTTTGAACAAATCATGACAATTCCTTATCATGATGAATATTTAGATAAGGAAGATATATATTGCATTTTACATCCAAAAACAAAATCAAAGTGGTTTGATACTAATCAAGTATATCCATTCAAAGTTCATAAAGATGAAGATGGCTCATACTCATTACAAGATGTAGAAGATAAGCAAGTATTAAAATATCTAGACAAAATATATCAAGAAATGGAATAAAAATTAAGCTTGTAGAAAAAACTACAAGCTTTTTTTGTTGGAAAAATGGTTATAAATTTCATCTTATAATAGGAATATATATTTCAAAATTAAGTTTTGCAAGATTAGTATTATCATAAAATTTTGATAATTTATAATTTTATGTTATAATAAAATGAGTTTTTGTATATTTATTTTGTATAAGAACTTATATTTCACTAGTCTTTCATTGACAATATATTACATATGTATTATTATATGTTGCATTATTTTAATTTGATAATTTATGTTTATGACATAGGATAGGAAGAAGATATTATGAATAATGAAGAAGTTTATAAGAAGAAAACAGGGTATGAAATATTGAAGAGATTTGCTGATATATGTGGTTCATTCATTGGACTAGTACTGTTATCATGGCTAATAATCATAGTTGCAATAGCAGTAAAATTATCTTCAAAAGGACCAGTACTCTTTAAAGACAAGCGAATTGGTAAAAATGGAAAAGAAGTTAAAATTTGGAAATTTAGATCTATGTATGTTGATGCAGAAAGTAGACTAAATGATTATTTAACACCAGAACAATTAGAGCAGTGGAAAAAGGAAAGAAAGATTGATAATGATCCGAGAATTACTAAAGTTGGTAAATTCATTAGAAAAACATCACTAGATGAGCTGCCACAATTATTTAATATTCTCTTTGGAACAATGTCTATTTGGGGGAATAGGCCTATTACAAAGATGGAATTAGATACTTGGTATACAGAAGAACAAAAGAAATTGTTATACAAGATTAAACCAGGATTGACAGGTTATTGGCAAGCTTATGGTAGATCGGATGTTACCTTTGAATCTGGTGAAAGACAAAAATTAGACTTGATATACGTCTATAAACGTTCTACGTGGTTAGATATTAAGATTTTCTTTAGAACTATTTACGTAGTTTTATTTGGTAAGGGGGCAAAATAGTGGGTGAACCTATTAGAGTTGATATAGTTTGTCCTGTATATTGTGGGTTAAGTTATATTAAAAGATTGGCAAAAACTATAAAAAGTCAAGAAAATATTATTGTTAATAAAATTGTAATGCCAATTACGGATTCTAATGATAATGAATTTAATGAAATAATTGATTTTGTTATTGAGAATAAAATAGAATATTTTGTAGTTAAAAAAGAAGATTTTTCACATAGTTTTACTCGTGAAAAGGCAATATTAGACTATTGTAATGAAAAAATTGTAATAATGTTATCACAAGATGTTATATTATGTAATACAGATTCAATTTATCAACTTGCCAAATCGATAGTTGAAAAAAAGTCTGCTTATAGCTATGGTAGACAAATTTGTACAAATAAATCAATAGAAAAGTATATACGTCAAAAAAATTATTCTAATACTAGTATATGTATTTCTAGACAAGATGTTGATAGAATGGGACTGAGTGCATTTTTTTCATCGGATGCTTTTTCAGCGTATGATAGAGATATTTTCATTAAAATAGGTGGTTATAATGGATATAATGTCATGATGAATGAAGATATGTTATATTCAAAATTTGTCTTGGATAATGGATATAAAAAATGCTATGTTTCTGAGGCTGTTGTTGAACATTCGCATAAATATAAATTACGAGAATTATATAAAAGATATTTTGAAACTGGTAGATTCTTTAGAGACGTTCCTTTGTTCGATGGGTATAAATCAACAACAACTGGATTTTCATTGGCTTTATACGTTTTTAAAGAAGCAATAAAGCATTTCGATATACCCGTTTTAATGAGATTTTTTCCGGATATGATTGTAAGATATTTTGGTATGAAAAATGGGAGAAAAGGAGATAAAAAGCAATGAAAGGAATAATATTAGCTGGTGGTAGTGGAACTAGATTATATCCACTTACTACTGTAACAAGTAAACAATTACTGCCTGTATATGATAAACCGATGGTTTATTATCCATTAAGCATATTAATGCTAGCTGGTATTAAAGATATTTTAATAATTTCAACACCACAAGATACGCCTAGATTTGAAGAGTTATTTGGAAATGGCGAAAAATTTGGGATAAATTTAAGTTACAAAGTGCAACCATCACCTGATGGATTAGCTCAAGCGTTCATTTTAGGTGAAGATTTTATTGCAGGAGACTCTGCATGTATGATTTTAGGAGATAATATTTTCTATGGCAATGGTTTAAAGAACGCTTTAAAAAGAGCAGTAGAAAATAGCAACAAAGGTATTGCGACTGTATTTGGATATTATGTCACTGATCCAGAGCGTTTTGGTGTTGTTGAGTTTAATGAAAATGGTCAAGCAGTATCTATTGAAGAAAAACCACAAAACCCTAAGTCAAATTATGCTGTAACTGGTCTATATTTTTATGATAATAAAGTTGTTGAAAAAGCAAAACTCGTAAAACCTTCTCCTAGAGGTGAATTAGAAATTACTACATTAAATCAAATGTATCTAGAAGAGAATAAACTGGATGTAGTTACATTTGGTCGTGGCTTTACATGGCTTGATACAGGGACTCATGAATCATTAGCAGAGGCTACAGCGTTTGTAAAAATGATTGAAGAACATCAGGGTTTAAAAATTTCTTGCCCTGAAGAAATTGCATTTAATAATGGTTGGATTTCTAAAGAAAAATTGTTAGAAATTGCTGAACCAATGAAGAAAAATCAGTATGGTCAACATCTAATTAATGTTGCCAATGGAAAGGTATTGTATTAGTATGGAAAAAATTGTTGGTAATTTTAAGTTTATAACTACTGATATTGAAGATGTATTCATTATTGAACCAAAGAAATATGGTGATAATCGTGGTTATTTTATGGAAACATATAAAGAAGAATCGTTCAAAGAAGCAGGATTAAATTATACCTTTTTGCAAGATAATCAGTCTAAGTCAAAAAAAGGAGTATTAAGGGGACTTCATTTTCAAAAGAAATTTCCTCAAGCTAAACTTGTACGTGTAATTGAAGGAGAAGTATTTGATGTTGCTGTAGATTTAAGAAAGAATAGTCCTACATACGGAAAGTGGGTTGGTGTAATCTTATCTGAAGAAAACAATAAGCAATTTATGATTCCTCGCGGTTTTGCGCATGGATTTGTTGTTTTATCAGACACAGCAACATTTTGTTATAAATGTGATGAATTATATCATCCTGAAGATGAAGGTGGCATTATGTGGAATGATCCTGAAGTTGGTATTGTTTGGCCATATGATGGCGAAGTTTTACTTTCTGAAAAGGATAAATTACATAAATCTTTAAAAGAAAGTAAGGTTGAATTTTAATGAGAGTTTTGGTGACTGGAGCTAATGGTCAATTAGGATATGACTGTATAAAAGAATTATCAAAACGTGGCTATAAAGACATAAAAGGTATAGACATTGAAGATTTAGATATCACTGATAGAGACAAGGTCATAAAATACATAACAGAATATAAACCGGATGTTGTAATGCATAATGCTGCATGGACAGCAGTAGATAAGGCTGAGGAAATGGCTGAAAAAGTGTATGAAGTTAATGCTTTAGGGCCTAAATATATTGCTGAAGCATGTAAGATGATTAATGCTAAAATGGTATATATTTCTACAGACTATGTGTTTGAAGGAACAGGTAATATTCCATATGAGGTAAATGACCCTAAAAAAGGATTATCAGTTTATGGCAAAACAAAATCAGAAGGAGAGGATTTTGTTCAAGAATTACTTGATAGGTATTTTATTGTTAGAATTTCTTGGGTATTTGGATTGAATGGAAATAATTTTGTGAAGACAATGTTAAAGCTTGCAGATATGGGGAAAAAAGAATTAAACGTTGTATGTGACCAAGTTGGATCAGTTACATATACTGCTGATTTAGCAGTATTGTTATGTGATATGATTGAAACCGATAAGTATGGTATCTATCATGCCACTAACGAAGGATTTATTTCTTGGGCTGAGTTTGCTGATGAAATTTTTAAATTAACTGATAAGAATGTGAAAGTAAATTATGTATCAACAGCTGAATATTTAAAGTTTGTTCCACAACAGGCTAATAGGCCATTAAATTCAAGAATGAGTAAAAAATCATTAATAATTAATGGATTTAAGACACTTCCTAATTGGAAAGATGCATTAATGAGATATTTAAAGGAGTTGAAATTAAATGAGTAAGTTTTTAATTACAGGTGGTGCAGGTTTTATTGGTGGTAATTTTTGTCATTATATGGTGAGTACTTATCCAAATGATAATTTTGTATGTTTAGATGCACTAACTTATGCAGGTAATCTTGAAACATTAGAACCAATCATGAATAAGCCTAATTTTAAGTTTGTTCATGGCAATATTTGTGATAGAGACTTGGTCTTTAAATTGTTTGAAGAAGAAAAATTTGATTATGTTATTAATTTTGCTGCTGAAAGCCATGTTGATAGAAGTATAGAAAATCCTAGAATATTCTTAGAGACAAATATTTTAGGAACACAAACTTTGATGGATGCAGCTTTAAAATATGGTGTAAAAAGATACCATCAGGTATCAACAGATGAAGTATATGGTGATTTGCCATTAGATAGACCTGATTTATTTTTTACAGAAGAAACACCAATACATACATCAAGTCCATACAGTGCCTCAAAGGCGTCAGCTGATTTACTAGTTCAAGCATATCATAGAACTTTTGGTTTACCTTGTACAATATCTAGATGTTCAAATAATTATGGACCATACCATTTTCCAGAAAAATTAATTCCACTAATTATAAAAAAGGCTTTAGCAAATGAACCATTACCAATATATGGTAAGGGAGAAAATGTTAGAGACTGGTTACATGTATATGATCATTGTACTGCCATCGATTTAATTGTTAGAAGAGGTAGAGATGGTGAAGTATATAATGTTGGAGGACACAACGAAAAAACAAATTTAGAGGTAGTAAAAACAATTTTAAAGGAATTAGGTAAGCCAGAGTCGCTTATTACATACGTAAAAGATAGAGCAGGCCATGATTTACGTTATGCAATGGACCCAACGAAATTAATGTCTGAGCTCGGATGGAAACCAAAATACACATTCGAAACAGGAATTGGCCCAACAATAAAGTGGAATTTAGATAATCAAGAATGGATAAATAACATCTTAAGTGGTGAATACTTAAGATTTATGGATAAAAATTATGGTTGCAAATAATGTTAATATTTCTATTGCTATGGCTACATTTAATGGTGCAAAATACATATCAAAACAAATAGAATCTATTTTGTCACAACTTTTACCAGGAGATGAACTTGTTATATCTGATGATGGTTCAACTGATGATACTGTTAAAATAATAGAATCATATATGAAAAAATATAATTGTATAAAGTTTTTGGAGAATAAAAAAAGGCATGGTGTTGTTGGAAATTTTGAAAATGCTTTATATAATTGCAAAAATGATTATATTTTTTTATCAGACCAAGACGATATTTGGAAAAATACTAAAAGAAACGAGATTTTAAATGTTTTTTCTTTAAATAATTGTGTTTTAGTGCTTCATAATGCTAATATTTATTATGAAGATTCAAATTCGTATGACTCAGATACGATGTATGAAAAATTAGGATTTAGTAAAAATTTATTTTCAGTTATAAAAAAGAATCCATACATTGGGTGTTGTATGGCATTTAAAAAAGAACTTTTAGAAAAAGTCCTACCTATTCCAGACGAGAATAAAATAACAATTCATGATTGGTGGATTGCTATTTGTGCTATTAGATATGGTAAAGTATCTTATTGTAATAAAAACCTTATTGATTATAGAATTCATTCTAATAACACTTTAGGATTTAATAAAACTACACTAAAATATAAGATAAAAAAAAGATTGAATATGGTCCTTTTTTTATTGAAAAAAAGATAAAATGGAGGATTTAGATGAGAATATGTGCTTGCGTTGTTTTATATAATCCTACCAATGTTTTTTCTAATATAAATTCTTATCCAAGTTTTGTAGAAAAAGTATATATAATTGACAATTCTAGTGTTAGTCATATTGATGAAATTAGGCAAAGTATAAATAAAAAGTATGAGTATTATTTTCTTGGTGAAAATAAAGGTATTGCATATGCATTGAACCTCTCTTGCAAGTTGGCTATGAATTCCAAATTTGATTTTATTTTAACAATGGATCAGGACAGTGTCTTTCCATCTGATAAGTACAATGATTTGATTTTAAAGTACTTAAATAGTAAAATTATTGACGAATATGGTGTACTAGGATTGAATTTTAACTCATCATCAATGGAAGAAAAAATTGTGGATACGAATTTTTGGATTACATCAGGAGGATTTGTAAATTTAAAAAATTATAGTAAAATCTTGGGTTTTAAATCGGAATTATTTATAGATTATGTGGATTTTGAACTTGGTGAGCAATTTCAAAAAATCGGGAAAAAAATTGGTTATATAAATAATATTTCACTACAACATACCATTGGTAACCCAATCAAAAAAAAGTTTTTTTTAAAAGAAATAACATGTTTAAATCATTCTCCGATTAGATATTATTATAGGTATAGAAATTCATTATACCTATACAAAAATAATAAGAGATTTTATAGAAAAAAATATTTTCATGATTTAATAATAGATACACTCAAAATATTATTGTTTGAACCAAATAAATTAGAAAAGATAAAAATGATAAAACTAGGAAGAAAAGATGCAAAAATTGGTAAATTGGGTAAATTTGAACCTAGATAATAATGTAAATTAGTATATTTTCAGGAGATTTTTATGAAAAAATTTTTTTTAGCAATTATAAAATCTTTTTCTTTTATATTGAGTTTTATATTTAACGAAAAAGTAAAGAAAACGATATATAAAATAAAACGCTATACCAATACATATTGCTTCATGAGAGCAATTTCTAAAGATAGTGTGAAGAAAAATTATTTAATAGGAATTAATAATACATTTTCAGGATTAGAAAATGTTAGAATTGGTTATAATTTTGTATCAGACGATAATTTGTGGTTGGCCACATATACTAAGTATGGAATATATACATATAATCCTAAAATTGAAATTGGGAATAATGTATCAATTTCTAAGAATTGCCATATTGGAGCTATAAACAGCATAAAGATAGAGGATAATGTTTTAATTGGCAGTAATGTTTTAATTATTGATCATTCTCATGGTAATGGAGAAATTAGTAATACTCCAGTTATTTCTCAAAGATTATATTCTAAGTTGGGAATTTATATTGGGAAAAATGTATGGATAGGAGATAATGCGGTATTGTTACCAGGAACATATTTATCTGATAATTGCATTGTTGGAGCTAATGCAGTAGTTAATGGTAAATTTGAGAAAAATTCACTTGTGGTTGGAGTTCCAGCTAAATCCTATTTACGTTATAAATGATATTATTGAGGCTGGTGATCATATGAGATTTATTTTTAGAATGTATTCAGTGATTTGGATGCTTGTACTAATATTATATTTTTTTAATTGGTCTGAATTTAGCTTTCCCTTATCGCCAGGATTATTTGTTTTTATAACTTTTTCAATAATTACATGTTTGATATTATCTTTTTGCATTAAAGATATAAAAGTAGAAAAAACGAAGTTAAATAAAAATATTTACTTTATAACTAAATTGATAATCTTATTATATTTTATTAATTTTATATATGCAGGATATATACCATTTTTTGGCATAATTACTGGTGATAACAAATACACTGAATTTCCTGGTATACCGGTATTGTATGCTTTTTTGGTTCCGTTCAGTTTATACATATACATAGTATTAATCTCAAACTTTTTGTATAATACAAAAAATATAAAGCCACTTTTATATTCTTTTTCTCTTGTTTTTATGTTCTTACTCATATTTTCTAGAAGTATGATATTATTGGCTTTACTTTCAATGGGATATATATTTTATAGAAAAAATAAGAAAAAAATTAATTTTAAGATTATTTTATTACTTATTATTGTTGCTATTTTTTCAACGTATTTATTTGGTGTATTAGGTAATTTAAGAAGCGGCGGTAGATGGAACGATAGTTCTTATATAGAAGAACTTGGATTATTCAATAGATACCCTAAGTTTTTACCCAAACAATTTATGTGGGCATATCTTTATATTATAACACCACTATCAAATCTGAATTTTAATGTTATTAATTCTAATCATATTTTTTCATTTCAACATTTAGCAGTTAGTTTTGTTCCAGAATTTATTTCAAAAAGATTATTCTCTAGTTACATAATATCAAGTTTAGATGAAACACTATTAGTTAAAACATATTTTAATGCACAAACTGTATATGTCGAAAGTTTTTATTCAGTAGGTATACTAGGATGTTATTTAACATTTTTTGTTATTATAATTATTGGTTTAATGTTTAATTACTTTTTAAAGAAATATAGATGTAAGACAATTTATGTTCAAACTACATATTTAATTTTTGTTTCACTTTCTTTTTTTTACAATGTTTTCTTTTATATGTTAACATCATTTTTAATAGTTATTGATGTGATTTATATTCTATATTTAAGGAGAAATTACAAAAATGCAAGAAATAAGTATAATAGTACCAATATATAATGGAGAGAAACAGTTGGAAAGATGTTTGGAATCTATTAAAAATCAAACATATGAATCCTTTTATGCGATATTAGTTAATGATGGTTCAACTGACAATAGTGAAAAAATATGTAAAAAATATCTCATGGATAGTAGATTTAAATATTATTATAAAAATAATGGTGGTTTGGTAGATAGTTTAATATTTGGCATAAAGCACTCAACTACGAAATATACTTGCTTTGTTGACTGTGATGATTTTATAGGGGAAGATTATTTAAATAATTTTATACGAAATTTTGAAGAAAATATAGATGTTTTAGCATGTGGTTTTTATTATTACAATAATGGAGAAAAAATTCCTTATTGCTTAGAGCCAAAAACTATTGATAATTTTGAATTGTTAAATAGATACATAATAAGTGAAAATTTATCACTTGATAAAAGTATCTTTATTGCTAGATGGAATAAAATGTATAAGACTTCCATATTGATTGATAATCTTAATTTTATAATGGATAATAGAGACACATCTTTATTTGAAGATTCTTTATTTGTTGGGATATTACTTAAAAATAATGCTAGAATAAAATCATTAAAAATTATTAATTCATATTTTTATGATATTTCTAATTCTTCAATGACTAGGAGTAATTTTGATATTGAATCATATTTTATAAAACAAAATAAATTGATTAACTCTACTGTAATAAAGAAAATAGATACTCCTTCTCATTATATAATTAATGCTATATTATATTCACTTGGTAATATTTATATTTCTAGTTTTGTTAATTCTAGTGACATAGAAAGTCTATCAAAAATATTGAATGATGAAATTTATATTAAGGCACGAAAATATTTAAGCAATAATTTTCACATTTCTATAAAAAACAAAATAGACAATTTTATAATTAATAGGAAAAAACATAAACTCTATTTTTTTATTCACAAGATAAGAGCAAAAAGGGGATAGAGGCATGTTAGATAAAAAAAAATCCATAATAAACGTGACCGTGGCAATTGCTTTTAAGGTAATTCTACTTATATTGACTTTATTTACAAGAAGATTTTTAATAAAATATGTTGGTAACGATGCTAATGGTGTTTTTAGTTTATTTACATCTATAATAGGATTTTTATCAATTGCTGATTTGGGAATAGGTACTGCCATCACATTTTCATTATATAAGCCTATAGTTGAAAATGATACTTATAAGGTTGCAGCTTTATACAAACTTTTTATTCGTGTTTATAGAATCATTGGTATTGTTGTTTTTGTTTTTGGAATTTGCGTTGTGCCATTTGTTCCGTATTTAGCGAAAGATTATAGTGCAGATTTTAATTTATACTATACTTTTTTGTTAATGTTAGTTTCCATAGTTATTACGTATTCATTTAGTGCAAAATCATCAATAATAAACGCATATAAGAATAATTATGTTACAACCACGATACATTCTATAGCATTAATAGTTGAAGGTGTATGTCAACTGATTCTACTTTATTTTTTTAAATCTTTTGAGTTATACTTGATTTGTAAAATAGCATCTGGTTTAATTGAATGGATATTAACGAATATTTATTTTTACAGTCATCATAGAAAAATTATGGAAATAAATGGGAAATTGGACGAAATTACCAAAAGAGAAGTTATTAGCAAAACTAAAGCTATGTTTATGCATAAAATTGGTGCACTATTGGTTAATACATCAGATAGTATTATTATTTCTGCTTTTATTAGTGTAGTGATACTTGGGAAATATTCAAATTATACTACTATTGTCATTGCTATGAATGGTATTATTTCTCTTTTATTTACACCATTAACATCAATAATCGGACATTTATGTGTTTCTAGTGATAGAACTAATAAAATGAAATATTTCAATTTCTTTTATTGTACAAATTTTATCGTTGGCGTCTTATTTTATTTAGGATACTATGCTATTATTGATGATTTGATTACAATTTGTTTTGGAAATAATTTAGAATTAGATAGACAAGTATCAATGGTTATTACAATTAATTATTTTATTCAATATATGAGACAAACAGTTTTAACATTTAGAGATGCTACTGGGACTTTTTACAATGATAGATATAAACCATTAGTTGAAGGCGTTTTTAATATTATTTTGTCAATACTATTAGTAAAAAAAGTAGGAATAGTTGGAGTTATTTTAGCTACAATTATAACTAATATTTTCATTTGTCACATAGTTGAACCTTATGTATTATTCAAAGATGGTTTTGGAATAAAACCAAAAAAATATTATTTTTTTAACTACACTAGCATATTAATATTTATTATTCTATTATTCACTATTCATTATATGCACATTGACGGATATAACATTTGGATAAGAATTTTAATTAATGGTTCCATTTCAATTTGTATTTCATTAATTCCAGCAGTTTTAGTATATAGTATAAATAAAAGTTTTAGATATGAGATAAATAAAATATTTTGTAGGTTAATGTCTATGCTTAAGCATTAAATTAGAAGAAATATTATTAATTAATAAATTATTTAAGATTAAAATCTTAGAATAGTTATTAAATATTTCACAACTAATTAAAATTGTATTTTGAAATATTAAAGATGTTTTATATATGAGGGTTTTAATATGATGAAAAATATTTACCATTTAAAAATAATTAATTTATTAGAAAAAAAGTATTTTTTAGAAATATATGTATTAATTTTAGCTATAATAACTATTCTTGGTTGGTGTTTTTCAAGCGCTATTGGAATGGGTG
>CALUXS010000015.1 GCA_944324805.1 uncultured Acholeplasmatales bacterium
AACTGAAGAACCTGTAGTTGAAACAGAACCTGAAGTAACTGAAGAACCTGTAGTTGAAACAGAACCTGAAGTAACTGAAGAACCTGTAGTTGAAACAGAACCTGAAGTAACTGCCTATAATGTAGATGAATTTGTGTCAGATGAACAGGTAGAAGAAGCTATTGTCAGAAAAACAGAAAAAAGAACTGGTAAGATGGCTATTGTTAACCTAGATAGATTATCTATTGAATTTAATGATGGTGATACGGTTGATTTAGAAGCAATGATTAAAAAACATATAGTTAGTAGAAATACGAAACGTGTTAAAATACTTGCTCGTGGCTCTTTGAATAAGAAGCTTCATGTAGAAGCAGATGATTTTTCAAAACAAGCAATGAAGTTAATTATTTATTGTGGTGGTAGTGTTACAGTCATTGGGTAGTAAATTTTTATTGGTCCTCTAATCTATAAAGATTAGGGGACTTTTTTAATCATTGTGTAAGGTTTTTCATTGTAAAATAATGGCTATTTTAAGAAAAAATTTTTGATTTTTCTTGAATGAAACAAAAAATATGATATAATTTTCTTTGGGTGATAATATGAGAATAGGTGTTTTGACTTCAGGTGGCGATTCTCCTGGTATGAACGCAGCAATTCGTGCAGTAGTACGTGCTGGATTGTCATACGGAGATCAAGTATTTGGTATTTTTGATGGCTACAAAGGTTTAGTTGAAGGTAAAATACAAGAATTTACTCGTAAAGACGTAAGTGAGATTTTGAATCGTGGGGGTACGATTCTTGGAACAGCCCGTTTGCCAGAATTTGCTTATGAGCAAGTTAGGGCATTAGCAGTAAAGCAGTTGCAACGCCATGATATTGATGCATTAATTTGTATTGGTGGAGATGGAACCTATACAGGAGCTTTACGTTTATCTGAAATGGGAATCAAATGTATTGGTATTCCTGGAACAATAGATAATGATATTGCTTCAAGTGACTTTACAATTGGCTTTTCTACAGCTTTAAATACTGCTTGCGATGCGATTGATAGACTAAGAGATACTTCATCTAGTCATCAACGTTGTAGTATTATTGAAGTAATGGGAAGACGTTGCCCAGATTTAGCCTTATATTCAGGAATTTGTTGTGGTGCTGAGTATATCGTTACTAGTCAAACTGGTCTAGATAAAGAAAAATTACTAGATGATTTAAAGAAAAATAGATTACAAGGAAGAAGACATGCGATTGTTGTAATCTCAGAAAACATTACAGATGTATACACTTTGGCTCAAGAGGTTGAAGATTATACAGGATATGAATGCCGTGCTACAATATTAGGATATATTCAACGTGGCGGTACACCAACACCAGAAGATAGATTATTAGCTTCTAGATTAGGTGCTTATGCTGTTGATTTATTCCACCAAAATATTAGCGGAGTTGCTGTTGGTATACATCAAAACAGCTTACATTATGTAAGTCTAAAAGATGCTTTGGAAATGACTTCTGATAGAGATGTTTCTCTAGAAGAGTTATTAACAAAAATACAATAATTAGAGGAGATTAATTATGAAGAAAACTAAAGTTGTTTGTACAATTGGTCCAGCAAGTGAACAAAAAGAATGCTTAGAAAAATTAATTGGCGTTGCTGGTATGAACGTAATGAGAATGAATTTCTCTCATGGTGACTATGAAGAACAAGGATTCCGTATCAAAAATGTTAAGGAATTAAACAAAGAACATAACTGGCATACAGGTATGATGCTTGATACAAAAGGTCCTGAAATTCGTACTGGTTATCTAGAAAATGATGAGCCTGTAATGTTACATAAGGGTGACATTATCCGTGTTACAATGGATTATTCATTCTTAGGAAACAAGGATAAGGTTGCAATTTCTTATGCTGGTTTATATGATGATATCCATGTTGGTGGTAGAATCTTAATCGAAGATGGTAACTTAACATTAACAGTAATCGAAAAAGATGAAGCTGCTCATGAATTAGTATGCCGTGCTGAAAATGATCGTAAATTAAAGAATAAACGTAACTGTAATGTTCCTGGTGTAATTTTAAATATGCCATACATTTCAGCAAAAGATAAGGCTGATATCGAATTTGCATGTGATCAAGATTTAGACTTCATCGCTGCATCATTCGTACGTCGTCCTCAAGATATCGCTGATATCCGTGCAATTTTAGCTGCAAAGGGTAACGATCATATTAAAATCGTATCAAAGATTGAAAACCAAGAAGGTGTATCTAACATGGAAGAAATCGTTAGATTATCTGATGGTGTAATGGTTGCTCGTGGTGACTTAGGTGTTGACGTTGATGCATGGGATTTACCTGCAATTCAAAAGGATATGATTTATTTAGCACAATCTCAAGGAAAGATTATTGTTACAGCTACTCAAATGTTAGATTCTATGCAACAAAATCCACGTCCTACTCGTGCTGAAGTTAGTGATGTTCACAATGCAGTATTAGATGGTACTGGTTGTACAATGCTTTCTGGTGAATCTGCACAAGGTGATTATCCATTTGAAGCAGTATCTTATATGGCTAAGATTGATGAAAAAGCTGAAGAAGATATTGATCATGACTTAATGATTCAAAACGTATTAGAAAATACAGTTGATGCATCTGATGAAATGGCTGTTGGTTTAGCTGTTGCTACATTATGCTCTAAATTTGAAGTTAAAGCAGTTGTAGCTGAAGGTGATACTGATTTTGCTATGGCATTATCTACATATCGTCCTGCTGCTGATGTATTCTTTGCTGTTCCTTGTGATCGTTGCTGCCGTACATTATCAATTTTCTGGGGTATTCAAGGTTTAGTTGGTAATGTTGATGATGCTTTAAAAGCTGCTAAGGAAGCTTTAAACTTAGAAGAAGGCGACAAAGTATTAAAGGCAACTGTAAAAGGTGTAGAAATCGTTACATTATAATTAATTTAATTAAAACTGGTGGTATCTTTCATTTTTGAAATACCTCCAGTTTTTTTATTTTTTATCATTAATATTTAAAAAAATAGAATTAATTGCTTTTTAAATGGATTAACATCAAAAAAATGATATAAATTAATGAAATTGACAAAATATTATTAGTTATGATAATATATAAGTGATAAGAATCGGTTTAAAATATGAATAAAAGGGGTGTAGTTTATGAGAAAGACTTTGTTTTTAATAAATCTTGTTTTCTTTTTCCTTGTTGCAGCATGTAAAAATGATACAACAGAGGAAAAATTTGTTGAAGGGTATTTAAAGTCACATCCAACAACGTATAATCTTGGTAATAAGTGGTGTAAATATAAGGCAAATAAAACAAAAACGGCTCCTTCCGGATATTTGCAAAATTATTTTGTTGAATTTGTTGGTGAGGTTGATTTTAATGAAAATCATTTCAACGGTAGTTCTGATTATTTTGAACTAAAAGAAATTATTATTGAAACAAATCCACAAAATCAAAGAACAACAGCTTTAATTTATACATATTGTGATACGAAAAATATAGTTAGAAGTGTAACAACATACCATTATGATGGTACAGTAAGTGAGCATTTTTATGGTAAAAAAATAGATGAAGAAGGCATTAAATTTAACTTTGAAAATATTGTTGGTTTGTTTGATAATATCCGCTATGAATCTTTTTCTAATTGCTTTTCTGTTTCAGAGGATAATGTTTTAGATGTTTGCATTGGTAAAGATGATGATTTAACATATTGGAGAAACACTTATCATTTCGATTCGGATTATATATTAGAGAAAGTTTACTCTAGCTATACATTAGAAATAAAAACGAATAATAAAGATAAATTATATGCTATAAATGGTGTATATCTACTCGAACTTTCTAGTGAATTTAAAAAAATATCATTTGATGAAAAAAATTATGAAAATGAACTTCAAATTGATGAAATTATAATTTAATAAACTATTAAATCAAGGAAATACTTGCTTTTTTGCAGGTATTTTTATTCAAATGTATTAGAATTATCTTTATTTTTTAAGTTAAATTTTATATAATATAAACGTTATAGAAAAGGTGATAAAATGGCTGAAATTAATAATTTTATTAAAACAATAATGGAACAAGATTTAGCATCAGGTAAGGTAGACGCAATCGCAACACGTTTCCCACCTGAACCAAATGCTTATTTACATATTGGACATGCTAGGGCTATTATTACAAATTTTGAATTAGCAAAAGCATTTAACGGAACAACAAATTTACGTTTTGATGATACAAATCCTGCAAAGGAGGATCAAGAATTTGTTGATGGTATTATTGCTGATTTAAAATGGTTAGGTTATGTTCCTACTAATGTTTTTTATGGTAGTGATTATTTTGAAAAAACATATGAAAAAGCAATCTTATTAATTAAAAAAGGTTTAGCATACGTAGATGATTTATCACAAGAAGAAATGAGTAAGATGCGTGGTTCTTTAACTACTCCTGGTATTGATTCTCCTTGTAGAAATCGAAGTGTTGAGGAAAACCTTCGTTTGTTTGAAGAAATGCGTGCTGGCAAATATAAAGATGGCGAAAAAACATTAAGAGCTAAAATTGATATGGCTCATCCAAATATGAATATGCGTGATCCTGCAATGTATCGTATTATGCATATTAGTCATCATCGTCAAGGTAATAAATGGTGCATTTTCCCAATGTATGACTTTGCTCATCCACTTCAAGATAGTTTTGAGGGAATAACTCATTCATTATGCTCTTTAGAATATGATAATCATCGTATTTTATATGATTGGTTTATTGAAAAATGTGAGATGGAACATGTTCCTCATCAATATGAATTTGGTCGTTTAAATATTACAAATACAATAATGTCTAAACGTTACTTGAAGCAATTAGTAGATGCTAAAAAGGTGTCAGGCTATGATGACCCTAGAATGCCTACTTTAGTTGGTTTAAGAAGAAGAGGATATACAGCAGATGCGATTAGAAACTTTATTTTAAGTACAGGTCTATCACGTGTTAATTCAACAGTTGATGCTAGTCAATTAGATGAAGCATTACGTGAGGATCAAAAGCTTAAGGCAATGCGTCCTAATGCAATTTTAAATCCTTTGAAGGTAGTTATTACAAATTATCCTGAGGGACAAATTGAATATTTAGATTGCCCAAATAATGCAGAAAATGAAGAAATGGGTACAAGAAAAATTGCCTTTGGTAGAGTTTGCTACATAGAACAAGATGACTTCATTGAAACAAAGCCAAACAAACATTGGAAACGTCTAGCTAAAGATGTAGAGGTACGCTTTATGCATGCTTACTTTGTAAAATGTAATGAAGTGATTAAGGATGAAAATGGTAATATAGTTGAAATTCACTGTACATATGATAAAGAAACTAAGAGTGGCAGTGGCTTTAATTCTCGTAAACCTAATGGAAATATTCACTTTGTTGAAGCTAGTACAGCTATTCCTGCAACATTTAGATTATTTGAACCTTTAATGCTAGATGAAACAGAAGAAAATAAAGATTTAGATTTTATGGAAAGATTGAATCCAAATTCTTTAAAGGAATTAAAGGGTTTTGTTGAAGAAAGCTTAGCTAACACTAGTGTTGGAGAGCATTATCAATTTGTTCGTAATGGTTATTATACTACTGATAAGGATTCAAAGCCAAACGCTTTAGTATTTAATAGAACTTGTGAATTAAAATCTTCATTTAAATTAGAAAAGTAATTAATAGCTCTAAAGTTTTCTTTAGAGCTTTTTTATAAGGTAAAGATATGAAAGATAGTGACTATAAATTTTTAGAAGAAAAATTAATAGCTTCTTATGGTAGTAATTTTAATAAAATAATAAGTGGGTTTAGGGAAAAAAGAAGAGTAAGTCTTAGAATAAATACTCTTTTAACTAGTATAGAAGAATGTAAAAACGAATTAGAAAAACTTGAGATAGCTTTCTTGAATGTTCCCTTTTTTGCTAACGCTCTTATCATTTTAAATAAAACAGAAAGAGAATTAGAAGAAACAAAACTTTATAAAGAGGGTAAAATATATCTGCAAAGTCTTTCTTCTATGTTACCACCATTATATTTAGAGGTAATGGAAAAGCAAGATATATTAGATATGGCTGCTGCACCTGGAGGTAAGACTACAGAAATTGCAATTTTAACTAATGGTAAAGCACTTATAACTGCCTGTGAAAAAAATAAAATAAGAGCTGAAAGACTCAAGTATAACTTAAACAAGCAAGGTGTCACAAATGTTAACTTACTTATCAAGGATGCTAGTCTTTTAGATGACTTTTTTAGTTTTGATCGTATTCTTTTAGATGCCCCTTGTACAGGTAGTGGTACGGTTTTATTAGAAGACAATAATTCTAAACAAGAATTTCAGGAAAAACATTTGAATCAAATTACAAAAATCCAAAAAAATCTTATTTCTAAGGCTATAAAGATTCTAAAGAAAAATGGAATATTAATATATTCAACATGTTCTCTTTTTAAAGAAGAAAATGAAATGATAGTTGATTATGCCCTTAACACAAAAAAAGTAAAATTAGTCCCAATAGAAAAAGAGGATTTTATTCCTTATTTAGATTCAAAATATAAAGAAACGATAACAGTTTGTCCAAATCAAGATTTTGAAGGTTTTTTTGTTGCTAAATTCATTAAATTATAGGAGATATATAAATCTCCTTTTTTACTTGCTAAAGTTATTAAAAGAGACTATAATCAAAATATAAAAGCGCTATTTTAAATAGCTTAATAAATATTTTTTTTTAGGAAGGCGGTTTTATTTTGAGTATTGTAGATCTAACAGGAGAAAGAGTTTGGAGAACTTACGTAGGTGGTAAGGGTCTAGACATAATTGACAAAAGAGAAGCTGCTAGTGATGGTCATTTTCCCGAAGAATGGATGTTTTCTACAGTAGAAGCTAGAAATTCAGGGAGAGAAAATCTTGTTGAAGGTTTATGTAAAATAAAAAATAGCGATGAACTATTTATAGACTGGTTGAAAAAGCATCCTGAAGAATTAGGAAAAGGACATATTGATAAATTTGGAACTACTTTAGGTATTTTACTTAAGCTAATAGATAGTAAAGAAAGACTTACAGTACAGGTTCATCCAACGAAAGAAAAAGCAATGGAACTTTTTAATAGCCAATTTGGAAAGACTGAGTGTTGGTATGTAATAGCAACAAGAAATACTAAATCTTGTATATATTTAGGCTTTAAGCCTGGTGTTACAAGAGAATATTTTGAAGAACTTTTTGAAAAAGAAGACAATAAAAAAATGCTTAATTGTCTAAATAAAATAATTGTAAAACCAGGTGATACATATTTAGTCTGTGGAGGAGTTCCACACGCAATTGGTTCTGGTTGTTTGATAGCTGAGGTACAAGAACCAACAGACTACACTATAAGAGTTGAACGCACAACACCATCAGGTTTTAGAATTAATGACTTTATGTGTCATCAAGGGCTAGGATTTAAAAAAATGTTTGAATGCTTTGATTTCAATACAATTACGGCTTTAGAGGCAGAAGAAAAATATAAAAAGATTGGTAATAAAATTAACTTCCCTGGTGGTTATTATAGAAATATTATTACCCATGCTGATTCTCAATTTTTTACAATTACAAGTGGTTATTTAAACGGAACAGTAGATAATTTTAATAATAAAGATGGCTTTTTATGTGCTTATGTTATAAATGGTACAGGACAAATAAAGGATGAAACAAAAACTATTAATTTAGAAAAAAATAGTCAAATTTTTGTTGGAGCAAATACAAAGGTAAGTGTGGTTGGTCATAATTTAGAGTTTTTAGTTTATGGTGGGCCAAAGATATAAAATTAAATGGTGTGGTTTTGCCACACCTTTACTTTTTTTATTGTTTATATAAGGTATTTATGGTATAATTCCGCTAGTGCCTAAAATGGCCTTAGGAGGTAAAAAATGCTAAAAACAGTTAATTTAGGTTTACAATACGGAAGTAGAACGTTATTTAAAGATGTTAATATTCAATTTTCTAAAGGTAATTGCTATGGTATTATCGGGGCTAATGGGGCAGGTAAATCAACCTTTTTAAAATTATTATCTGGAGAACTTGAATCAACTTCAGGTGAAGTATTATTAGATAAGAATGAAAGAATGAGTGTTTTGAAGCAAGATCAAAATGCTTATAATGATCGTACAGTTTTAGAAACAGTTCTTTTAGGACATAAAAAATTAGTTGAAATTATGAAAGAAAAAGAAATATATTATGCTAAAACTGATTTTACTGATGAGGATGGAATTAAGTTAGCTGAGCTTGAAGGAGAATTTGCTGAATTAGGTGGATGGGAAGCAGAATCAGATGCTGAAACTTTGTTAGCAGGCTTAGGAGTAGATTCAAGCTATTTATATATGCTAATGGGTGAATGTGATGCAAAGATTAAAATTAAAGTTTTATTAGCACAGGCCTTATTTGGTAATCCTGATGTATTATTATTAGATGAGCCAACTAATAACTTGGATTATAAATCAACACGTTGGTTAGAAAACTTTTTATTAAATTTTGAAAATACAGTATTAGTAGTATCTCATGACCGTCATTTTTTGAATAATGTTTGTACACATATATGTGATGTAGACTTCGGAAAAATAAAATTATATGTTGGTAACTATGAATTCTGGTATGAGTCTAGTCAATTACTATTAGCGCAGCAAAAAGATCAAAATAAAAAAGCTGAGCAAAAAATAAAAGAACTTCAAGAATTTATTCAAAGATTTAGTGCTAATAAATCTAAGAGTCGTCAGGCTACATCTCGTAAAAAACTATTAGATAAGATTGTAATTGAGGACTTAGAACCATCTAGTAGACGTTATCCATTTGTTGGATTTAAGCCACAAAGAGAAGTTGGAAATGATATTTTATTTGTTAATAATTTAACTAAGAAGGGCTTGTTTGAAAATTTAACATTTAGTGTTAATAAAAATGATAAAATTGCCTTTTTAGCAGAAAATAGTCTAATTATAGAAACATTATTTAATATCTTAAGTGGTAAAGATACCGATTATGAAGGTAATTTTAAATGGGGAGTTACTACATCAGTAGGTTTCTTGATGCAAGATAATAAGGAGCTTTTCAATACTGATTTGTCACTAGTAGATTGGTTACGTCAATATAGTAAAGAAGATGAATCAGAAACATTCATTAGAGGCTGGTTAGGGAGAATGCTATTTAGTGGAGAAGAATCATTGAAAAAGGCTAATGTGTTATCAGGTGGAGAAAAGGTAAGATGTAACTTAGCAAAACTAATGCTTGAAGCACCAAATGTTTTAGTTTTTGAGGATCCTACAAACCACTTAGATCTAGAAAGTATTACAGCCTTAAACGAAGGTATGACAAATTATAAAGGAAATATCTTATTTTCTAGCCACGATGCTGAACTTTTAGAAACAGTGGCTAATCGTATTATTTGCTTTACTGCAGATGGAAAAATAATTGATAAGGTAACAACATACGAAGAATTTATCGGAGAGTAGGTGACAAAATGGATTTTTTGGCAGGTCTAAATCCAAAACAAAAGGAAGCTGTTTTAGAAACTGAAGGACCAGTTATGGTTATGGCTGGTGCAGGTAGTGGAAAAACTAGAGTTTTAACTCATAGAATCGCTCATTTAATTGCTGATTTAGGAATTCCTTCAAGCAATATCTTGGCAGTAACATTTACTAATAAAGCAGCTAATGAAATGAAAGAAAGAATTAGCAAGCTTGTTGATATTAATACTAAATACATGTGGGTTTCTACATTTCATAGTTTTTGTTCTAGATTTTTGCGTTTAGAAATCAATGTTTTACCAAATTACACAACCGATTTTGTTATTTTAGATACAGAAGATTCTTTAAAGGTAATTAAAGATTTACTAAAAAAATATGAATTAAATGATGATTTGAAACCTCAAATCTTGCAAAAATGGATTTCATCAGCGAAGAACTTTGAGGATTTTAAGATTCCGACTGAAAATCCTTATCATCAATCACTATTTAATAAAATATTCGATTTATACCAAGAATATCTAGAAAAGAATAATTCTTTAGATTTTGATGATTTACAAATAGTAACTGTTAAAATTTTAAAGAAACATCCTGATATACTTTTAAAATATCAAAATAAATTCCAATATATTTTAGTAGATGAATATCAAGATACTAACTACATTCAGTTTGAGTTAATTAATCTATTAGCTATTGGCAAACAAAATATTTTTGTTGTTGGTGATCAGGATCAATCTATCTATTCATTTAGAGGAGCGGTAGTTGAAAATATTAATAAATTTAGAAGAGTATATCCTTTAACTAAGCTTATTTTACTTGAGGAAAATTATCGTTCTACTAAAGAAATTCTAGCATTAGCTAACCTAGTTATTGCTAATAATAATGAAAGAATAAAAAAGAATTTATATACTAATAAGGAAGAAGGAACCAAACCTTTATGTTTTCATGCCGCAAGTGCATATGAAGAGGTAATGTTTGTAATTGATAAAATAAAGGAATTGTTAGTTAGTGGCTATTCCTATAAGGATTTTGCTATTATGTATAGAGCTAATTATTTATCACGTGGTTTTGAAGATATGCTTATTAAATATCAAATTCCTTATCAAATATATGGAGGGCTATCTTTCTTTAGTAGAAAAGAAGTAAAAGACATGGTAGCCTATCTTCGCTTATTTATAAATGAAGATGACAATTTATCTTTTTTAAGAGTTGTAAATGAACCAAAAAGAAAAATAGGTCCAGCCCTAATAAGTAAATTAGATGAGGTTTCAGTTAATAATGAAATATCCTTATTTAAGGCGATTGATGAGATTTCTGCTAGTGGAATTGGTTATACAAACCTTAAAAACTTTAAAGAATTAATTCTAACAGGAAAAGAATTAATTTCTAATACAAATATGGAAGATTTAATTGATTTTATTCTTGATAATTCAGGATATCGTCTGATGCTTGAACAAGATAAAGAAGAGGAACGTTTAGAAAACGTTTTAGAATTGAAATCTGTACTTAAAGAAGCCTCTGAATATTATGAGGGAAATAACGAAGAAAAATTGCGTTCATTTTTAGCTGATTTAGCACTAAGAACAGATACAGATGATGCTAAAGATGATTCACCTAGAGTAAAGCTTATGAGCTTTCATCAAGCTAAAGGATTAGAGTTTCCGGTTGTTTTTATGGTAGCTATGGAAGAAGAAATATTCCCAAGTTCAAATTCTTATACAATAAAAGAGCAGGAAGAGGAAAGAAGAATCTGTTATGTTGGTGTAACAAGAGCTATGGAGAGGCTATATTTAAGTTATGCAAGTAATCGTTTTCGTTTTGGACGTCAGGAAACTATGCTACCTTCACGTTTCTTGAAGGAGATGCATATTTTGAAAAAGCCTGAAAAGATAACTACTACGGTTACTAAAGCTGCTACTAATGAACCAAAAACTAATAACATTGAAAGTTTCAATGTTGGAGATAAGATTAATCATAAAGCTTTCGGAGATGGTTTAGTTGTAGAGGTTAAGCCTGGTAATGTAATCAAAGTAGCTTTCAAGGTTCCTTTTGGAATTAAAACTTTAATTTCAACTCATCCTTCGATTAGAAAAATTGAAAAGTAAGAAAATCATAAGTTTCAGCTTATGATTTTTTTCTTTTTATATATAAAATTTTATGATATAATAATCCTACAAGAAAGAAGTGATATAAGTGAAGAAAAGAAACTTATCCCTAGTAATGGATTTTTATGAACTTACTATGAGTCAAGTTTATTTTAATGAAGGTAAGCAAGATGAGGTTGTAACCTTTGATTTATTTTACCGCAAGAACCCTGATGATGCAGGATATTCATTATGTGCAGGATTAGAGCAAGTTATTGAATTTGTTAAATCATTCCATTTTGATAACGATGATATAGAGTACTTACGTAAAACAAACCAATTTTCAGAAGATTTCTTAAATTATTTAAGTACATTCAAATTTAAGGGTGATATTTATGCAATACCAGAGGGAACTCCTGTATTTCCACATGAACCTATCGTTCGTGTAAAAGGAAACATTATTGAAGCTCAGCTATTAGAAACTGCTCTTTTATTATGTATTAATCATCAAACTATGATTGCTACTAAAGCAAGAAGAATTGTAAGTGCGGCTGAGGGAAGAGCAATTATGGAATTTGGGGCTCGTCGTAGTCATAATTTTGATGCGGCTATCTATGGAGCAAGAGCAGCTTACATTGGTGGTGTTGTAGGGACAGCAACTACATATGCAGGTAAAGAATTTGGAATTCCTGCGTTAGGAACAATGGCCCATTCATTTGTTCAATCATTTGATACAGAATTAGATGCGTTTAAAGCATATTGTAGAACATATCCTAATTCAGCTACTTTGCTATTAGATACATATGATACTTTAAGAAGTGGACTTCCTAATGCTATTAAAGCAGCGAAAGAAGAATTAGAACCTAAAGGCTATCGTTTGAAGGGAGTACGTATTGATTCAGGTGATATGGCTTATTTGTCAAAAAAGATTAGAAAAGAATTAGATGATAATGGCATGGAAGATTGTATGATTGTTGTATCTAATTCTTTAGATGAATATCTAATTCAATCTCTTTTGAAGCAAGATGCAAAAATTGATTCTATGGGTGTAGGTGAAAACTTGATTTGTTCTAAATCTACTCCTGTTTTTGGCGGAGTTTATAAATTATCAAGTACCTATGAAAATGGTAGAGCAATTCCTAAAATTAAACGCAGTGAAAACGTTGAAAAGATTACAAATCCAGGCTATAAAGATTTGTATCGAATTTATGATAAGGAAACAAGAATGGCAATCGCTGATGTGATGGCTTTGCATAAAGAAAAAATAGATCCAAACGAGGATTTAACTATTTATCATCAAATGAATACATGGAAAAATAAGACTATTCCTGGTGGTACTTATGAATTACGCCCACTTTTAGAACCTATTTTTAAGAAAGGAAAGCTAGTTTATAATTTACCTACTTTAAAAGAAATTAGAGAGTATTCAGAAAAAGAATTTGCAACTATTTGGGATGAGGTTAAGCGTTTTGCTTATCCACAAACATATTATGTTGATTTGACAAAAAAATTAAGCAATTTAAAACATAAATTACTTGAAGAAATAGAAGAAAGAAAATGAGTTTATTAGAAATAAGAAATGAAATTTTAAATGAATTTTTTGAAGTTGATGGTAATATAGCAACTATTACCTTTAATTTTGAATCGGTAGAAGAAATAATAGAAGAAAACTACGGAAAGGGTAAGAAAATTAAGAGTGATTTTTTTACTAAAATTGATGAAACTCTTGATTTACTACCTAGAAAAATGAAACTTAGAATATTGATTCATTTTAATAATTCTGATTTTGATGTAAATTATTTTATGGATTTAGTAAAAAAGAATCTAAACTTTAACAACTTAGAAAGAATAATTTTTGAGCAAAGAAAAATAAAAAGAACATTTTTAATGTTAGGCTTTGGAGTTTCGTTCTTTATTCTTTACTTTTTATCTTTAAATTATAATTTCCCTCAAATTTTAACTGAGATATTTAATATTGCTGCATGGGTATTCATTTGGGAAGCAGTTACGATTTTCTTTATTGAATTTAAGGATGAAAGAAGACACCATCGTAATTTGAAAAAAAGATTATTAGAATTCAAGATAATATAAAAAAAGGCATAATTTTAAGAAAACTTAAAATTATGCCTTTATTTTTCTTGTATAAATTTGATATAAATAATAGCTTCTATAGATAAAATTATGATTGGCAAGATATAAATCAAAGGATTATTTATAGGTTGTAAAATAATACTAAAAGGAGATAAATAATAGAATAAACTAAATTGCACAAGGTTTGATAATAAAAAACTGATGATAATATATGCTAGACATGAAACTAGGATAATTATCTTAAACTTATTTTTTAAATTCTTGCAAAGATAGGCTAAAAAGAAAACAATTAGATTAATTAATAATAAATATATGTAGCCATTTAATATAAATAAATTAAATGCCTTGTAACAAATGCTAGTAACTATTATTGTAGTAATAAAATAAATCAAAATTATACTAAAAAGTAGTAGTAGTCTACTTTCAATGTTAATTAATTTTCTTTTTCTTTTAGATATAGGTAAAAGTTCTTCAAATTCAATTTCAATATTTGCTGATCTTCCCATACTAAAACTATAGATTAACGTTAATGGTATTATATAAACCATAGTAAATTGAAATAAATAGTCTAAATCACCTAGGATAGGAATTAAAACTAAAAAAATTAATTTCAAATAAATAGGCAAAGAAAGGAAACTATTATAGGCTTCTTCTGAATACCAATCATCATAATTAGTTGCAAAAACTAAAGTTATAAAAAGTATTCCTATTAAAATTAGAGCTATAAAGCGAGGTAAATTTTTCTTTAAAATATTAACGAACATTCTTATTTACCTCCTAATTCTTTAGCTTCATATTCACTAAAAGTGAAAGTAAAACTAAATATAGATAACGCAATAACTGCTACAAGATAGTCAAAACTTAGGCGATGATTTAAAATTGTAAAGCTAGTATCAAAATAACAAAGAGGATTTAAATAACCTAGAATTTTTAAATTTGTAGTTTTATAAATAATCGCTAAAACGGTAAGAATTAAGACAATGGTAAATGATAAAATATTCATTATTTTAGCTTTTGGTATGAAACAAGTGATTAATAGAATCAGACTAAATAATGAAAACATACTTAACAAAAGACCAAACTGAATTAAAAAAAGATTAATAAATAGATGATTAACATTATAAAATAGAAGTACTATTAGCAAGAAGAAAAAAATAATTATGAAATTTAATAATAGTACTAATAAAGCTATTAGGATTTTATTTGTTAAAAATTTTTTTCTTTCAATAGGTTTTGTTAAAATAATATTTTCTTCGATTTGATTAGCAAGAAGAGTATTAATTGCTAGTTTAGCAGCTAAAAGAGCATATATAATTATCCCAAAATTTAGATATAAACCATAATAGGAAAGAGGATTAAATAAATTTTCTAAATTAATCCCCATTCCCTTTAATTTTTCTGGCGATACTTCAACTAAAAAAGTAGTTATTTGTTCTTTATGATTTATAAAATCATTATAAAGCAAAAGCCATATAAATGATGTTAACATTATAAGGATTAAGTATACTAGAGAGTCTTTAAACTGTTTTTTAAATATTTCCTTATAGGTCATTTTTCAAGTCCTCCAATAATTTCTTCAATTGTAGGATTAGAAATATCTATATCATTAATGGAAATTTGAGAGATTTTTTTTAAAAGCAAATTAAAATCTCCTTGATAAATAAATGTGACCAATTTATTAGTGTAATCAAGGTATTTAACTCCTTTAAAATCAAAATCTGAAATATCAACTTCTTTATTTAAGGTTATTGTGACCTTTTTATAATCTGCTTTTAAGGCTTCTTCATTTATTTCTTTGATACTTCCTTCATTGATTGTGAATATTCTATTTGCTACTTTAGCAACAAAGGACAATTGATGTGAGCAAATTATAATAGCCGTTTTATTTGCCTTTAATCTTTTAATTATATCTATAAGTGTATTTACGGCCTTTGCATCTAAAAAGTTAGTAGGTTCGTCTAGTAATAATAATTTAGGCTGATGAAATAAACCTAAAATTAAACCTACCTTTTGCATTTCTCCTGATGATAATTCATCTAATTTACGATGTGAATCAATATTAAATAATTTTAGATAGTAATTTGCTTCCTTTGTTAAATCTAATTCATAAAATTTAGCTGTATAATCTAAAAGTTCTTGAATAGTTTTTTTAGGATATGTGTAAGGCTTATCGGGAAGATAACCAATTATACTCATTATATTTACATAATCATTCTTCAAGCGCCTTTTAAAGAAAAGCGTGTTTCCACTATCAGGTGCAGTTAATTCAAGAATAGAGCGCAATAGTGTAGTTTTTCCTGAACCAGAAGGGCCAACAAAAGCTAAACATTCGCCTTCATAAATATCAAAGCTTATTTCATTTATTGCTAATTTATCACCATATTTTTTAGTTAGGTTTTCAACCTTTAGCACTTCATTCATAAAATCACATCCTTGCAAGTTTTATTATAGCATAACTATTTTAAAAAATGGTAAAAAATAGTATAATACAATAAGTAAAAAAAAGAATGGAATGAATAGTATGAACGTTGAAGAAAGAATTAATGAATTAAGAAAAAAAATTGATGAGGCAAGTTATGAATATTATGTTTTAGATAATCCTAAGCTTACGGATTATGAATATGATATGTTAATGAAAGAACTTATAAATTTAGAAACTTCATATCCTGAATATTATAGTGCTACATCTCCTACTAATAAAATAGGAGGAGAGATTTTAGATAAATTTGAAAAAGTAACTCATAGTGTTCCTATGATGAGCCTAGGAGATGTTTTTAATCAAGAAGAATTAATTGATTTTGATAAAAAAATTAAGAAAGTTGCGCCTAATGCTACATATTTATGTGAGTTGAAGATAGATGGTTTATCTGTTTCATTACGATATGTGAAAGGTGTTTTAGAATTAGCTGCGACAAGAGGAAATGGAACAATTGGTGAAAATATTACGCACAATGTTAAAACTATTAAAAGTGTTCCACTTAAATTGAATTCAGCAGTAGATGTTGAAGTTAGAGGCGAAATTTTTATGCCTAAAAAAGCTCTAATTAAGCTTAATGAGGAACGTGAAATTAATGGTGAGGAATTATTTCAAAATTGTAGAAATGCAGCTGCAGGCTCAATTAGACAATTAGATAGTAGAGTAGCTGCTAAAAGAAATCTTGATGTCTTTTTGTATTACTATATGGGAGATATTCCTACACAAGAAGAAGCTTTGTTAAAGATTAAAGAATTAGGGTTTAAAATAAATCCTTTATATCGTCACTGTCAAAATATAGAAGAGGTATTAAAATACATTAATGAGATGGGTGAAAAAAGAGATAGCCTTCCTTATGACATTGATGGCGTAGTTATTAAAGTAAATGAAATGAATTTACATGATGCAATTGGTTATACTGTTAAGGTTCCAAAATGGGCAATAGCATATAAATTTCCTCCTGAGGAAGTAGAAACTAAATTAGTAGAGGTAACATATCAAGTTGGTAGAAGTGGAGTTATTACTCCTGTTGCTAATTTTAAACCAGTCTTTGTTCAAGGTTCTATGGTAAGTAAGGCTACTTTGCATAATGAGGATTATTTACGTGAAAAAGATTTACACGAAAATGATACTATTATTATTCATAAAGCAGGAGATGTTATACCTGAGGTGGTAAGAGTAGTTAAGGAAAAAAGAGATCCTGAAGCAAAGCCTATTCTTATGACTAAGTTTTGTCCTTGCTGTCATATGCCATTAGAGCGTTTCCCTGGGGAAGCAGATTATTTTTGTATGAATCCTAAATGTGAGGACAAAATAATAAATTCTTTAATCCATTTTGCTTCTAAAGGGGCTTATGACATTGATACTTTAGGTGATAAATTAGTTGCTTTATTATATAAAGAAGGATTTATCAAGGATATTAGCAGTATATTTACATTATATGAGCATAAAGAAGAGTTAGTAAAACTACCAGGTTTAGGGGAAAAAAGTATATCTAAATTACTAGATGCTATTGAAAATAGTAAAACTAAACCACTAAATTTCTTGGTTTTCGGGTTAGGAATTCCTAATGTTGGTGCTAAGGTAGCTAAACTTCTATGTGAAAAATTTTCCACAATGGAAGAGCTTAGAAAGGCTTCATATGAAGAATTAAGTTCAATTGATGAAATTGGTGATGTTATTGCAAGAGAGGTAGAAGATTTCTTTAAGAGACCTGAAAATAATGAATTGATTGATAGGCTAATAGCTTTAGGATTAAGAATGGATTATCCTAAGCTTGTTATTAAGGAATCATATTTTACTGGTAAAAAAGTTGTTTTAACAGGTACACTTTCTAAGATGGGAAGAACAGAGGCTAAGAGTGTTTTAGAAAAACTAGGAGCAAAAACAAGCGAATCAGTTAGCAAAAAGACAGATATTGTTATAGCTGGTAGCGAAGCCGGTTCTAAATTACAAAAGGCACAGGAACTTGGAATTAGAGTAATGAATGAAGAAGAATTCCTAGAGCTTATTAAATAAAAATTATAGGAGAATTACGATGGATAAAATTATTATAAAAGGAGCTAGAGAGAATAATTTAAAGAACGTTAATCTAGAGATACCAAAGGATAAGCTAATTGTAATGACTGGTGTTTCTGGTTCAGGAAAATCTTCTTTAGCTTTTGATACTATTTATCAAGAAGGAGAAAGACGTTTTGTTGAATCTTTATCAAGTTATGCGCGTCAATTTATTGGTTTACAAGAAAAACCAGATGTAGATTCTATAGAGGGATTATCACCAGCAATTTCTATTGACCAAAAATCAGCTAGTCATAATCCTCGCTCAACTGTCGGAACTGTTACTGAAATTTATGATTATTTAAGAGTTTTATTTGCGAGAGTTGGAACTCCTTATTGTCCTCATCATCATTTACCAATTGCGGCATGGAGTCAAGATCAAATCGTTAATAAAATCTTAGAATTGCCACTACAAAGTAGAATTTATATAACTTCACCTGTTGTGAAGCAAGAAAAAGGTGAACATAAGCAAGTTTTTGAAAAATTCTTAAAACAAGGATTTATTAGAGCTTATGTAGATGGTGAATTAGTTGAAATAGATGGAAACATCAAGTTAGAAAAAAACAAGAAGCATACTATTGATATTGTTGTAGAACGCTTAGTGTTAAAAGAAGATAGTAGATCACGTATAAATGAGGCTGTTGAGCTTGCATGTAAATATAGTGATGGCTTTGTAAAGGTTAGATGTAATGATAAAGAGGAATTATATTCTGAAAATTATGCATGTCCTGTATGTGGCTTTGTTTTGCCAGAACTAGAACCAAGATTATTTTCATTCAATAGCCCGTTAGGTGCTTGTCCGGAATGCAATGGGCTTGGCTATAAGCTTCATGTTTCAAGAAGTCTAGTAATAGATGAAAATAAAAGTATTAATGATGGGGCCATAATACCTTATAAAAACCAAGATAAGGAAAATCTTAGTGGCTCTGAGCTTAAACAAACTTGCGCTTATTATGACATTGATTTAGATACTCCGTTTAAGGATTTAGATAAAAGGAAACAAGATATTTTACTTTACGGCTCTCCTGATGCAATTCATTATCAATTTGTGTCATCATCAGGGCGCTATTCTGAGAAGGTAGCTCCTTTTGAGGGTATAATAAATAATTTTGAAAGACGTTATATAGAAACTAATAGCGATTGGATTAGAGAATGGATAGAAGGATTTATGGTAGAGGGCGAATGTCAAAGTTGTCATGGTGCTCGTTTAAATGAAAAGGTTCTATCAGTATTAATAGGAGATAAAAATATTAATGATTTATGCCAAATGTCAATAGAGGAACTATATAACTTTTTTGACAAATTAGTTTTAGGTGAAGAAAAGGCTAAAATAGCTAAATTAGCGATTAAAGAAATTAAGGATAGATTAAAATTTTTAATTAATGTTGGCCTTGAATATTTAACTTTAGGACGTAATGCAACTACTTTATCAGGAGGAGAGGCACAACGTATAAGACTTGCTACTCAAATAGGATCACAATTAACAGGTGTATTATATGTGTTAGATGAACCATCAATAGGTTTACATCAAAGAGATAATGATAGGTTAATTAGAGCTCTTAAGGATATGCGAGATTTAGGTAATACTTTAATTGTTGTTGAGCATGATCATGATACTATGCTTCAATCTGATTATTTAGTTGATGTTGGACCTTTAGCTGGTATTCATGGTGGTGAAATTGTAGCTGCTGGTACTCCTGCTGAAGTAATGGCTAATCCTAATAGTTTAACAGGAAAATATTTAAAAGGTGAACTTAAAATAGAAGTACCTAAAGAAAGAAGAAAAGGTAGTGGCAAATTCATTACTATAAAAGGTGCTAAGGAAAATAACCTTAAAAATATTGATGTTAAGATACCTCTTGGAAAGTTTGTTTGTGTCACTGGTGTTTCTGGTTCTGGAAAGTCATCATTGATTAATGAGGTATTATTAAAAAATTGTTTGGTGTCTATTTATAAAAATAAAAAAATCACGCCAGGAAAATGTGATAATATTTTAGGACTTGAAAATATTGATAGGGTAATTGAAATTAGTCAACAACCAATCGGAAGAACTCCTAGAAGCAATCCTGCTACTTATACTGGTGTATTTGATGACATAAGAGAATTATTTAGTCAAACTCCTGATGCTAAAATTAGAGGCTATGATAAGGGACGCTTTAGTTTTAATGTTAAGGGCGGTCGATGTGAGGCTTGTGGTGGCGATGGTGTAAAAAGAATAAGTATGCATTTTTTACCTGATGTTTATGTGCCTTGCGAGGTTTGTCATGGAACACGCTATCAAAAAGAGACACTAGAAATTAGATATAAAGATAGAAATATTGCTGATGTTTTAAATATGAGAATTGAAGAAGCTGTTGAATTTTTTAGTGCTTTCCCTAAAATTAAAAGCAAACTTGATACTTTGATGGCAGTCGGATTAGGATATATGACTTTAGGTCAATCCTCAACAACCTTGTCAGGAGGAGAGGCACAGCGTATTAAACTTGCAAGTGAGCTATATTCTCGTATTAGTAGTAAGACACTTTATATTTTAGATGAGCCTTCAACAGGATTACATATAGATGATATTAAAAAACTTTTGAATGTTTTAAATAGAATTGTTGATCAAGGTGCTACATTAATTGTAATTGAACATAACTTAGATATTATTAAATGTGCAGATTATGTTATTGATTTAGGACCTGAAGGCGGAGCAAAAGGTGGCAACATAGTTGCTTTAGGTACTCCTGAAGATATTGTTAAAAATGATAAGTCATATACAGGAGCTTATTTAAAGCCGTTGCTAGAAAAATAATATTCTATTATAATATTATTCTAGGGGGATTTTATGAAGAAAAAAATAAAAGAAGAATTACCTTCAGTTGAAGAAATGATAGCTGAATACTTAAAGAAAAACCCTAATGCTACTGAAGAAGAAATTACTAAAATTAAAAAGGTTTATGAAATAATTAGCAATAAAAGTTTTCAAAGAAAGATTAATCCAAGTAGAATATTTTCTTTAATTAAAAATTTTGTTATTTATTTCATAACTCTTCTAGCTATGACAGGTTTCTTCTGCAAGGCAATTGCCTTAGAACCGTTTTGGTTGGTTTTTCCGATTATATTAGGATTGGCTGTTTATTTTTCTCTTTTTAAATTAGTAATGTATTATATAAATTTAAAAGTTGGTAATTCAATATGGTTATTAATTGTAGGAGTTGTATTTAATATTGTTTGTTTTTTAATTTTAAATCAATTTGTATTAATGGTATTTAAAACAAAGATTGAATTAATTATTTATTTTGTTTTAGTAGAAGCAGTGTTTATGGGAATTAAATATATACTTTTACGCTTATCCTTTAGAAATTTTATGAGGTAATTATGAAAGAAAAAGTTTTAGTAAAAAAATTGGTTGAGGATAATAATCTTGAGGTAATAGTTGGTGGAGCAGGATTAGATAGGTATATTGAAGAAGAAATGATTTGTAGGCCCGGAATGGAATTGACAGGATTTATTGATTTTTTTGAGCCAAAAAGAATAATTTTAATTGGTTCTAAGGAAGCTTCTTATTTAAAATCAATAGATGAAAATGTTGCAAGAGAAAGGGTAAAACAAATATTTGATTTTGATCCGCCATTAATTGTTTATTCTTTAAATGTGACTTTACCTGAATACTTTAAAGAATTTGCTAGGGAACATTCTATTAGTCTAGTAAAAAGTAACCTAGGTACTACTCAAACCTCATCAAAGTTATTCACCTATTTACAGGAATTTTTAGCTGATCGTATTTCTGTGCATGGAACACTACTAGATATCCATGGTATGGGAACACTAATCATGGGCCATAGTGGAATTGGAAAAAGTGAAACAGCTTTAGACTTAATTAAACGTGGTCATCAGCTTATTAGTGATGATTTAGTTGAAATTTTTGAAAAAGAGCCAGGAAATTTAATTGGTGAAGCTCCAGATATTTTAAAACGATATATTGAAATACGTGGAATTGGTATCGTTGATGTTGTTCATATGTTTGGTGCTGGTGCTTATCGTCCTAGAAAAAATATAAGATTAGTAATTGAACTTGAGGCATGGGATAAGGATAAGTATTATGATCGTTTAGGATTGAAGCAAGAAACTATTCGCTTTTTTGACACTAATATTACAAAAGTTGTAATTCCTGTCTTGCCGGGTAGAAATGTTGCTTTGTTAGTTGAATCAGCAGCAATAAATGAAAAACTTAAGCTTTATATGGAATATAATGACGCTAAAGCATTTATTGATGCAGTTAATAAGAAGGCAAGAGGTGAATAAAAAATGATTTATGCTTTATATATATTTGCAGTGTTAGTTATTTTAGCGTGGACTTTTTATCCGCGAATTAAGATCAAGGATAAAACCATTTTTACGCCATTAGTAATTGGTGGAATTGGTCTTTTAGTTTTATTAATTTTAGATTTAACCTTAAAAGATTTATATATCGATCCTATTGCGTTTAGTTTTTTTGGCCTAGAAGTTCATTGGTATGCACTTTGGATAATGCTAGGTGTAGTTGTAGCAGTTATTATGGGTGTTAGAGAAGGCAAAAAATTAGGAATATATTCTGATTTTATCTATACAGGTTTAATTATTACTTTGCCGCTTGCTATTATTGGTGCTCGATTATGGTATGTACTTTTTAATCTAGATCAATTTCATTCTGTTGGTGATGTTTTAGGTCTAAATGGTGGTTGGGCTGGCCTAGCTATTCAAGGTGGTGTAATTGTTGCTATTATAACAGTTTATATTTATTGTAGAAAGACAAAGGTATCTTTATATCGTGCGTTTGATATTTTAGCACCTGGATTTTTAATTGGACAAATATTTGGTCGTTGGGGTAATTTTTGTAATCATGAACTTTATGGTCCAATGATACATAATGAGGAATTATTTCAAGTATTTTTACCTCGTTTTATAAGTGATAATATGTATATAAAAGGTGGAGATTTATTATCTGGTCTAAAAGAAGGATATTATCAACCGATGTTTCTTTATGAATCTGTGCTAAATTTAGTTGGTTTAATTGGAATTTTAATTGCAAGAAGAAAATTTAAAAAACTTGAAAGTGGCGATATGCTTGGCCTATATTTAATTTGGTATGGAATAGTTAGAACTATCACAGAATCATTTAGATTTGAAGGGGAAGTTTTAATGATTGGTCCAATTAGAGTTAGCATACTATTTTCTGTTATATTTATAATATGTGGAATTTTGTTCTTAGTATTTAAAAGAAAATTTGGACCTCGTAATAATTATCAAGAAGTTTTAAGTGAAGTAGCAAATAATAAAATTGATACAGTAATTTTTGATTTAGATGGTACATTATTAGACACAAAACGTTTGATTTTCCAAAGCTTTATTCATGTGTTTGAAAAGTATTTTCCTGAACATGAATTAACTGATGAAGAGTTAGATTCATTTTTTGGACCAACTTTATATCAAAGCTTTAGTCGCTATTCAACTGATGAAAAAATGATAGAAGAGATGATAGCTTATTATAGAGAATTTAATCAAGCAATGCACGATGAAATGGTGCAAGCATTCCCTAATGTTAAAGATGTTTTGCATTACCTTGCAAAGCATAAATATAAACTAGCTGTTGTTTCATCAAAGAAAAATGATTTAGTAAATCATGGTTTAGAATTCACTAAAATAAGAGAATATTTTACTTTAGTAATTGGCTCAGATGATGTTGTATTACCAAAACCTAACCCTGAAGGATTATTATTAGCAAAAGAAAAGCTAGAGGGAAAAAATTGTCTTTATGTTGGTGATTCAGTTTCTGATATTGTAGCAGGTAAAAATGCTAATATGAAGACTTGTGCAGTAATCTATAGAACAGATGATTCAAGAGCTGATGCTTTATTAGAAGCAAAACCTGATTATATTATTGATTCAATGCCTCAACTATTGAAGCGTTTAGGTGAATAACTATGTCATTTGCTTTAGATGTCAAGGAAGAATTATCACGTGTAAATGTTGATAACTACAATGAACGCTTTGCAGTTTTAGAAGCAATTTTAAAAAATGGATTTGAATATAATCTTTTAGGATTAGGAAAAATAAAATTAATTTATTCTTCTAGAAGTAATACTTTAACTAGATACGTTATTAAGCTTTTGACAAGCTTTCATAAAGTTCCTTATGAGCTTTATCAACGTCAGATTATGCGTTTTGATAAACCAATATTATTTTTTGTTGAATTAAGTGAAGGAACTGACGTTTTTGTTGAAGAGTTTAATCTTTTAAATGATTCGCAAGCAAGAAAAAAAGAAATTTTAAGTAATGAGATTGAAAAAGCATGTTATTTAAGAGGAACTTTTATCGCAAAAGGGTCGGTAAATGATCCTGATACAAGTAATTACCATTTAGAATTCAATTTGAACAATGATAATGAAGCTGTTTTTATTCAAACTATTTTAAATTCATATAATTATAATGCTAGAATTACCAAAAGACGTGATAATTATGTTGTTTATGTAAAAGAAATTGAGGCCATTTGTGACATATTAAGAATAATTGGAGCTAAGGAAACAGTTTTTAACTTAGAGGATAAAATAATAACAAGAGGCTTAAAAAGCCAAACAAAACGCCAAATAAATTTTGATATAGCAAATCAAAGCAAAACAAATGAGGCAGCAAAAAACGAATTAAGGTATATTAGGTATCTAGAATATTATTATCCACTAGAAAAGCTAGATCCAAAGTTACTTCTTTTAATGAAAGTTAGAAAAGAAAATCCGGAGGCATCATTAAACGAATTATGCCAAATTTTATTAGAGAGATATGACGAGAAGGTTACTAAATCAGGACTAAATCACAGATTTAGAAAACTTAAGGAAATTGCGATTGATTATCAAAAGAGGAGACAAGACTAATGGAAATTGGTATTGATTTAGTTGAGCATAAGGATCTAATTGGTAAAGAAGAAAAATTAAAGTTAAGGCTTTTATCTTTAGAAGAACTAGAAAGATATAATAGCTTTAAATCGGATAAAAGAAAATTAGAATATTTAGCGTCACGTTTTGCAGCGAAGGAAGCTATTTTTAAAGTATATAAAAAAGGTGATTTAACCATTAATTTTAGTGATATTTCTATACTAAATAGCGAGGATGGAAGTCCCTATGTTTCATCTACTAAAATAAACGATAATCTAAAGGTTTCAATTAGTCATACTGACAACTATTCGATTGCAGTTGTCCTTAAAAATTAGGTTGATATTTGAATAAAAATTAGATATAATATACTTGTTTTTGTAAGGAGGATGATTATTTTGGCACGTGCTAATACGTATCAAACAAAAGATAAAAAAAGCAAAAAAGGCATGATATGGCTTTTTAGCACCATAGGTGTTGTACTTGTTGCTGGAATTGTTGTGCTTGGCTTATGGCTTGGTGGAGTAATAGGTAGTAAGGAAAAATACACATATTTTTCTGATTTATCATTAATGAAGATTAATTATTCTGATTTAAGCAAAAAGATTACTAATGAGGAAAAAAATATTTTTGTTTTTGTGTATAATAATGATGAATTTAACGCAAGTACAGGTGATAATGACGATGATTATGATCAAAATGACACTGAAATTGAAAAGCAAGTTCGTTCATTGATTACTACATGCGAGAACAAAAATGAAAATGAACTTCACGGTGATGAACGTTTTATTGTTTACTTATATGACACTTCAATTGAGGGAAATGAGGCTATTTTAAATAACTCTAGTTATGGTAGCCCAAGTAGTGCTCCTGCAATTTTATATTTTTATAATGGTGAATATAATGCAAGCGTTCCTGAAGATTTAAAAAATCACTTTGATGTTCAAAATCCTACATATACACTATCATCAAGTGGGTCAAAAACTGCTTTAATATCATGCTTAAAGGATATTAAACAGTTCATTAACAATATTAAATTCTAAAAGAAAGGAAAAACGCTCTATGAGCGTTTTTGTTATTTAAGATGGAAAAAGAATTATTAATTGAACCGATTGCAAAAGAACTAAACATTAAAACAGAACAAGTAAAGGCTGTTTTAAATTTGTTAGCTGAAGATGCTACTGTACCATTTATTGCGAGATATCGTAAAGAGGCTACAGGTGCTTTAAATGAAGATCAAATAAGAGAAATTGAGGCTAAGTATAACTATGCATTAAGCCTAGAAAAAAGAAAAGAAGATGTTATTCGTTTAATTGATGAAAAAGGTTTATTAACCGAAGAACTAAAAGAAGAAATTTTAAAAGCTTCTAAACTAATTGATGTTGAGGATCTGTATAGACCTTTTAAAGAAAAAAAGAAGACAAAAGCAACTGAAGCTATTAAAAACGGTTTAGAGCCATTAGCAAATATTATGCTTCAAACTAATTACAATAAGAATAAAGAAGAACTTGTAAGACCATTTATTAATGAAAATGTTCCTACTTATGAAAAGGCTATTGAGGGAGCAAAATATATAATTGCCGAAAAAGTTAGTGATAACGCTAATTATCGTAAATATATCCGTGAAAAGGCAATGATTTATGGCCATATTACATCTAAACTTAAAAAGGATGCTGTTGATACTGATGAAAAGTTTAAGATGTATTATGAAAATGATGAAATGCTAGGGCACGTAAAGGGACATCGTATTTTAGCAATGAATCGTGGTGAAGATTTAGGAATATTAAATGTTTCTATAACTTTGCAACCTGAACGTGATATAGAATATTTAAATTATCAAGTTACACATAATAAACATTATTTATTCATTGATGAGATAAAAGAAGCAATATTAGATAGTTATAAGCGTTTGATTTCACCTTCAATTGAAAGAGAAATTAGGGCAAATATAACAGAAACTGCTGAAAAAGGCGCAATTGATGTTTTTGCTATTAATGTGAAAAATCTATTGTTGCAACCACCTTTAAAGGGTAAAAATGTCTTAGGTGTTGACCCTGCCTTTAGAACTGGTTGTAAATTGGCAGCAATCAGTAATACAGGAAAGGTACTAGAAATAGGTGTTATATATCCAAATGAAAAGGCTAAGGGGCAAACAGTTGATGAAAAGCTAATATTAAAGTCTGAAAAGACTATTAAGGATATGGTTTTAAAGTATAATATTGAAATTATTGCAATAGGTAATGGTACTGCATCTAGAGAAACAGAAAGTTTTATTGCAAATACAATCAATAAGTATGCTTTGCCAACTAAGTATATAATTGTAAGTGAAGCAGGGGCATCTGTTTATAGTGCTAGTGAAGTGGCAAAAGAAGAATTCCCTGATTATGAGGTTCAAGAACGTAGTGCGGTTTCTATTGCTAGAAGAATTCAAGACCCACTTGCTGAACTTGTAAAAATTGATCCAAAAAGTATTGGTGTTGGTCAATATCAGCATGATGTAAACCAAAAAGAATTAGCAAATTCTTTAGATGCTGTTGTAACAGATGTAGTAAACAAAATTGGTGTTAATGTAAATACTGCTTCAGTATCATTATTAACATATGTTTCAGGATTGTCTAAAGCATCAGCTCAAGAGATTGTAAAATATCGTGATGAAGTTGGTGGAATTAAAAGTCGTAGTGAAATTAAAAAAGTAAAAAAGATTGGTCCAAAGACTTTCGAACAGGCAATAGGTTTCTTACGTATTAATGAACCAAAAGAAAAGCTTGATATGACATCTATCCATCCGGAAAGTTATGATAAGGCTCGTGCAATTTTAAATTATATGGGACTTACTTCAAACGATATTGGAACTGATAAAATTAAAGAAGAAGTAGATAAATTAGACAAAGTGGAATTGGAAAAAGAACTAAATATAGATTCATATACTTTAAATGATATTTGTGATGCATTCAAAGAACCACTTCGTGATATACGTGATGAATATCCTACTCCTGTTTTAAGAAGCGATATTTTACATTTCGAGGATATCAAGGTTGGTGATGAACTTAATGGTACAGTTAGAAATGTAATCGATTTTGGTTGTTTTATTGATTGCGGTGTAAAATATGATGGTTTACTCCATGTTTCTAAGTTTAATTTACAAACTAAAATTAATCATCCAAGTGAGGTTTTAAGTGTTGGAGATTTAGTTAAAGTAAAAGTATTAGATATAGATTATAACCATCATAAAATGCAATTAGAACTTATCCATTAATATAATTTTATTTGTAAAAGAAGTTGATTTTTAAAATCAGCTTCTTTTTTTTGAAAAAATGTAAAAAAACACTTGCATTTAATTAAAAAATGAATATAATAATAAAAGGTTGCTCTAAATGAGTAACAAATTGAATAAAATTCTAAAAATAATTGTTGACAAGGAAGTAACGTTGTGATATAATTTGAAAGGTTGCTTTCAACGAAGCAATTAAGAATTTGGTCTTTGAAAACTATATATGACGAAGCGTGTCGAATTAAAAAGAAGACACAATTTCAATAAGGAAATTGAGCAAAAGGAAAAAATAAAAACAAGACATAAATTTTATGGAGAGTTTGATCCTGGCTCAGGATTAACGCTGGCGGCATGCCTAATACATGCAAGTCGAACGAACCACTTCGGTGGTTAGTGGCGAACGGGTGAGTAATACATAGGTAACCTGCCCTAAAGATGGGGATAACTTTTGGAAACGAAAGGTAATACCGAATAGGAGATTTGAAGGCATCTTTAAATCTTTAAAGGAGCAATCCGCTTTACGAGGGGCCTGTGGCGCATTAGCTAGTTGGTGAGGTAACGGCTCACCAAGGCGATGATGCGTAGCCGGACTGAGAGGTTGAACGGCCACAATGGGACTGAGAGACGGCCCATACTCCTACGGGAGGCAGCAGTAGGGAATTTTCGGCAATGGACGAAAGTCTGACCGAGCAATGCCGCGTGAACGAAGAAATTATTCGTAATGTAAAGTTCTTTTATTAGGGACGAAAAAACAAATTGACGGTACCTAATGAATAAGCCCCGGCTAACTACGTGCCAGCAGCCGCGGTAATACGTAGGGGGCGAGCGTTATCCGGAATTATTGGGCGTAAAGGGTGCGTAGACGGCATAAGAAGTCTTTTGTAAAATAGTTGGGCTCAACCCAATTAGGCAAAGGAAACTCTTAAGCTAGAGTACGGTAGAGGCAAGTGGAATTCCATGTGTAGCGGTAAAATGCGTAAATATATGGAGGAACACCGGTGGCGAAGGCGGCTTGCTGGGCCTGTACTGACGTTGAGGCACGAAAGCGTGGGGAGCAAACAGGATTAGATACCCTGGTAGTCCACGCCCTAAACGATGAGTACTAAGTGTTGCCGCAAGGCAGTGCTGAAGTTAACGCATTAAGTACTCCGCCTGAGTAGTACGTACGCAAGTATGAAACTTAAAGGAATTGACGGGAGCCCGCACAAGCGGTGGAGCATGTTGTTTAATTCGACGATACGCGAAGAACCTTACCAGGTCTTGACATCTGTCGCAAAGCTTAAGAGATTAAGTGGAGGTTAGCGGCAAGACAGGTGGTGCATGGTTGTCGTCAGCTCGTGTCGTGAGATGTTGGGTTAAGTCCCGCAACGAGCGCAACCCT
>CALUXS010000016.1 GCA_944324805.1 uncultured Acholeplasmatales bacterium
CAATTCAAATTTACTACCTTTAGTTATTTAATTATTTTTAAACTTTAGACTGTCTACTTGACAGAACTCAGTTCATTATAAACCTCTTTTACAAGCTTTTTTGTATTCTTTTAGTATTTTTTTCTTGCTAAAAGCTGTACATTCCTTCTTCGAACTACAATCACCACAAGGACTTTTTCTATAAACAATAAATAAATGCAATATTGCTAAGATAGCTAGAATTCCTATTACGGCTAGTACAGCAAAATTAACTACGTTTAGAATCATTTTCTATCTTTCTTTTTTTGTTAACATTATGCGTTTTTATTTTTGGTAGTATAAAGCGCAAGAAAATTACTAACAATACTAATAATACAACTGAAATTACAACTAATATATCAATTCCATTCATAAGTTTTTCTCCTTAAATAAGTACACCAAATATACCAATAGCAGAAGCTAGTACCCAAGCTACTGCAGTTTGAAAACCAATTGCCTTCCACATTGCCTTCGATGATCCTAACTCACGTCTCATAGCACCAATAGCACCAAAGCATGGAGCACTAAACAATGTAAATGTCATATATCCAAATGCACTAAAAGCATTAAAGAAACTAAATGCACCATTACCTGCAAAAATATCTCCACCTTCTCCAACAGCTGTAATTACTTCCATTGAAGATACCACTGCCTCTTTAGCTACAAGTCCTTGAACCGCACTTACTGCTGCCCCCCATGAAAAGTTCATACCTAGCATTGGAGCAAAAATCCAAGCTATTGTTCTACCAATATCGGCTAATAAACTTTCCTCTACATTAAGAGTTTCACCATCAGATAAATATCCAACAAATTGGAATTTATAATTTAAATGCAATAGAATCCAAACAATTATTGAACAAAGGAAAATTATTGTTCCTGCTCTTTTAATAAAAGACCATGTCTTTTCTAATACATCTTTAACAATATAGCTAGCACTAGGAGCATGATACTCAGGTAATTCTGTAATATAGCTTGTGCTTTTGCTATGAACAAAAAATTTATTCAATAAAAAACCAGATATAATTATTACTACTATTGCAAGCAAATACATTGATAATGTTATCAACCACGCACTACCACCCAAAATTGGTGCAAAAATTCCACCTACAAAACATGTTATTATCGGTAATTTAGCTGAACAAGGCATAAAAGGAGTTAATGTTACTGTCATTTTATGTTCAGATTCATTTTCGATTGTTCTTGCCCCCATAATACCAGGAACACTACAACCAGTTCCAATTATAAATGGTATCAAAGATTTACCACTCATACCTATTTTTTTAAATGCCCTATCAAACAAGAATGTTACTCTAGACATATAACCTATTGTTTCTAAAAAACTAAGCAATAAAAATAAAATCATAAGCTGTGGCACAAAGTTTAATACCGCTCCAACACCAGCAACAGCTCCATCTGCAACTAATGATGCTGCCCAACTACTACCACCTGCATTCTCAATAATACTTGCTAACCATGGACCAAGACCAATGAATGGTGTTTTCAAATTTACAACTATTGGATCAATGAATGGAAGTGCAAATTCTATACTTTCTCCACCATTAAATAGCATATCAACTAGATTAACTGTAGCACCACCAACTAATCCAACACTTAACAAATAAACAATAACCATTATAACAATGAATAAAGGTATCGCAAGCCATTTATTCAAAAGTATTTTATCAATTTTTTCTGTCATTGAAATTGTCTTACTCTTTATTACGGTTTTATCACGTAATGCTTCAATATAATTATAACGATTTGAAGCAATCAATTCTTCACTATCAGTGTCGTAGTATTTTTCTAGTGCTTGAATTTCTTTCTCATAATTCTCTCGATAGTATTTTTGATAATATCTTTCATCTCTTTCTACTATCTTAACTGCAGCAAATCTTTTTTCTTTTACATTTGAATCAGTGTCATTTTCAATTTTTTCTATTAAATCTTCAATTTTGCTAGGAAATATTTTTTTATCAGATGGATTTTTTATAATTGAATCTGTGTTTTTTATTGTTTCTATAAGTTCGTTAATACCTGTTTTTTTAAGTGCACTTATTGATAAAACAGTAGTTCCTAAAAGTTCACTAAATTTTTTTATATCGATATGATATCCTTTTTTAGCAAGTATATCTTCCATATTTAAAACAACCAAAACCTTTGTATTTAATTCCATTAATTGAGTTGTTAGATACAAGGCTCTTTCAATAGATGTACTATCAATAATATTTATAATTAGTTCAGGTTTTTCATTTACGATATATTTTCTACTTACTTCTTCTTCAGATGTATATGGACTTAAACTATATATTCCTGGTAAATCGGTTATGGCAATATTAGTACCTCGAATTAATCCATCTTTTCTTTCAACAGTTACACCTGGCCAATTACCAACCTTTTGATTTAGCCCCGTTAATACATTAAATAAGAGTGTTTTACCACTATTTTGATTACCTACTAAACAACAATTCTTAATCATTAGAATTCACCCCTTCAACACTAACAATTATATTATCCATATCAACTTTTCTTAAACAAAGCTGATATCCGCGTAGCATTACACTAACTGGATCACCAAGTGGGCTAATCATTTTTATAGTTATTCTTACCCCTTTAGTTAATCCCATATCTAAAAGTCTTCTTCGTAATGCCTTATTATCATTTTGGAAACTTTGTAAAATTCCCGTTTGACCAACTTTTAATTCTGATAATTTACATAACTCTTTCTCCATATAATACCTCCTAGTTAGTTATAGCTAACTTTCATAGTTATTATATGCTAACTCAACTATATTGTCAATTGTTTTTTAATTATTAAAATATTTATTCAAGAATTTATTTTTATTTCTTGTATAGCAAAATTTAGTTACAATATCAAAATCTTTTTTCTTATTAGAATTAATATCTCTAGCTATCAAATATTTAGCATTATTCATAGCTTCATTAGATACCATCACAAAACCATATGATTTTTTTCTATCCCTTCCTGCCCGTCCTACTTGCTGAACTAAATCTGATAATGACAATGGTAAATCATAAATAATTACTGCTCTAATGTCTTTTATATCTATTCCCATTCCAAATGCATTTGTAGCAAACATAATATTTGCAGAGCCATTAGAAAAAGCATCTTGATTTTTTCTTCTAGTATTACTATCAAGCCCACCATGATAATAACTACATAAATAATTATCTTTAAATTTGTCATATAATTTTTCTGTAAGTATTCTAGTAAGTGAATATACAATAATCTTGTAATTTTTCATTTTTTCAATAATATTTTTAAGTTCCTTTTCCCTATCTTTTTTAAGAAAAATGTATTCTATATTATCTAGTACCGGAGATATTTTATATACATATGGATTTTTAAGTTTTAATATATTTGCTATCAATTTTAAGGTATTATTAGTGGCTGTTGCTGTAAAAGCGGTTATAACAGGTCTTTCTTTAAGTTTATCTACAAATATAGAAATATCATACATTGCCTTTCTAAAATCTAATCCCCATTTTAATGTATGTGCTTCATCTATTACAATCATGCTTATGTTACATACATTCTTTTTAAATTCTCTATTTAATAATCTTTCCGGACTAACATATAAAAACTTATATGTATTTATTTTCTTATATATTTCTAATTCTTGTAGTATTGTTTGCTCACTAGAAATCATTTCTGCTTTAATACCACTTCTCTTTAGATGCATTACTTGATCCTTCATTAAAGCTATTAATGGAGATATAACTAGCACTAGTCCATTCATTTTCAAGCCTGCAATTTGGTATATTAATGATTTACCAAATCCTGTTGGTAAGATGGCTATTACATCGTTTTTATCAATTATCTTTTGAATTAATTCTCTTTGACCATTTCTAAAGTTTTTATAACCAAAGTAATTAAATAATATTTCTTCTAATTCCACATTTATCACCAATAAATAATTAGTTAAATCTTGCTTTTTTTATTAAATAAAGTTAAAATTCCCTTGGTGATAATATGAAATGTGAATTACTTGCTCCAGCTGGCAATTTTCAAATTGCTAAAAGAGCTTTATATGAGGGTGCTGATGCATTATATTTAGCTACTGAGCGTTTTGGCGCGAGGGCTTATGCTAAAAACTTATCCTTAGATGAATTAGATGAGATATGCAAAATTGCGCATGTTTTGAATAAAAAAATATACGTAACTGTAAATACTTTAATAAAAGATGAAGAGCTTGATTCAGTCAAAGAATATTTAAACAAAATATATTTCATTGGTGTCGATGGAATTATTGCAACTGACCTTTCAGTTATAAAATATATTTTAGAATGTCTACCCGATATAGAATGTCACATATCAACACAAGTTGGTGTGAAAAATCTGGCAGATGTTAAATTTTTCGAAAAATTAGGTGTTAATAGAACTGTATTAGCAAGGGAAACATCTATTGATGAAATTAAAAAAATTAAAGAAAATAGTAAAATGCCTCTTGAAGTGTTTATACACGGTGCTCTTTGTGTTTCTTATTCAGGAAATTGCTATATGTCTAGTCTTCTAACCTTAAGAAGTGGAAATAGAGGTAGGTGTGCCCAAAATTGCCGTTACTTATATAATATCTTAGAAGATGATAAAGTTATTGGCGAAAAAGCAAATTATCTTGCCATGAAGGACTTAAACTCCTTTAAAAGGATACCAGAATTAAAAAGAATAGGTGTTGACTCATTGAAGATAGAAGGTAGAATGAAAGATGAAACCTATGTTGCAAATGTTGTCAAAAGTTATAGAAATAAGTTGGATAATTCAAATTTTAAAACTGATATTCTTGAAAAAATATTCCATAGAGAATATACTGCAGGATTTTTAGCAAATACAAGTAATGGCGATGTAGTTAATAGCAATAGACCAGGAAATGTAGGAGAACTTATTGGTACTATAACATACAATAAAAATAATGAATATATATTAAATTTAAATCGTAAAATAGCAATCAATGATAGAATACGTATAAATTATTTAGGGAAAGATAATTATTATAATATTACTTCTCTCCTAGATAAAAATAGAAGAAATGTTTCTGAAAGTTCTTCTTTCGCTTATATTTCATTACCTGAAATATTTCCAGGAACTACTACCTTATACAAAATGAAAAATCAAGAACTAAAGATTTCAAAAGCAGAAAACTATAAATTACCATTATCAATTTATGCTTATGGAGAAGTTAATAAACCACTTGTTCTAACTGTTTATTTTAAAGATGAAGTATTTAATGTATCAAGCGATGCTATATTACTAGAAGCAAAAACTAATCCTTTGTCTAGAGAAACACTTTTTAATCAACTTGAAAAATTCAGTGATACACCATTTTATCTTGATAATCTAACAGTTGAGTTAAATGGGAATCTATTTATGGTAATTAAAGAGTTAAATGAATTAAGGCGTAAAATCATTTCTACTATTTACCAATTTTATATTCCAAGAAGAACACTGTTAGAAGAAAAAGCAATAATATTTAATGAACATAAATATAATCAAGAAATAATTGTAAAATGTCATAATAATGAACAAGTTGAAATTGCTAAAAAATTAGGAATTAAAACTATCTATGGTCCTGAGAATTTTATTTCTTACACAAGCACAAATTATTCAAGCGATAGTAATAACCTATTAATTGCTAGTTATGGTGCTTTGTATCACAATGACAAAAAAGATATTACAACTGACTATGAATTTAATATAATGAATGCTTCTTCACTTGCATATATAATGAAACAGGGAGCAAACCACGTTACATTAAGTAAAGAGTTATCCTATATAGAAATCAAAAATTTAGTAACATCATTCATCTCAACTTATGGTTTTAAACCTAATGTTGATCTTATATGTTATGGTAAAATGACATTAATGACTTTAAAGTATTGTCCTATAAAACATATCGGTAAATGCCCTGGATGCAAAAATCACCACTATGCCTTAAAGGATGATACTACTATCTTCCCACTATTGCATGATAAAAACTGTACTACCTATGTTCTAAATGCAAAAGCAACAAATTTAATTGATGAATTAGAATTAATCTTACCATTTATTGAAAGAGTTAGATTAGATTTCACCAATGAAAGTGTTGAGGAAGTTAAAAAAATAATTTCTGAATATCAAGAAAAAATTAATAATCTTCAAACAAAGAAACACTATTTTGACTCTAATAGTGAAACAAGAGCTTATTTCAAAAGAAAAATAATGTAAAAAAAGGCATATGCTAAATTGTTAATTAGCATATGCCTTTTAATTATATTGTAATTTCATTTTCATATATTTTGGCTTATCAAAAAGATAGTTTTGCTTTTTATCGGCAGCAATTTTTGCCTTATATACCTTAGATAATTCAACAAGTATTTTATTCATTTCTAGTATTTGTTTAGTATTTCCTTGTAACAAATAAATAATAACTTCAATTTTTTTATCAACTAACGTCTTTATTATATCAGAAATAGTTTTTTTATACTCACATATATTTCTATTAAACTCATGATAATTTTGTTTTACTTCTATTTCACCAATCTCTAATATAACCGTTGAAAAATTATAAGAATTGGTAAAAGTTTCAATCATTCTTCTCTTAAAATCTAGACTTTTAACGATAGAAAAATTATATACTTCATAATCCATATATAGTTCATTAACTACTTTATTGAAAATAGGAACAAATTCTCTACTCTCGTATTTAATTGTTTCAAACATTTCTCCACCAAATATAGCTAATCTTTTTTTCATTTCCAACACCTCTATTATAAATGTTATATCATCTAGTTTACGATACTAGTTTATATCAATTTTAACAACTTGTCAACCTTTTTTTGGCAAATGATTGTATTATTCAATATTTTATGCTAAAATTTAATCAATCAGGAGGCGTTATTATGGATAATGTAAACCTAATTATTGAAAAATGGTTAAATCAATTAAAGAACTTTGAATTTTCTGACTATGAAAAATTACCAGACATTGACTTATATATGGATCAAGTTGTAACATTTTTAGATCGTCAATTGCAATTATTTGCGTATTCTTCTCTTGATAAGCAAATTACTCCTTCAATGATCAATAACTATGTTAAAGGTGATGTAATTTCTGCTCCTATATCAAAAAAATATAATCGTGAACATTTAGCACTAATTGAACAAGTATGTACTTTAAAGCAAGTACTATCAATTGCTGAAGTAAAACAAATCCTTGATTCTAGTTATAAGAATAGTGTTAGATCTGAAACATTCAATAATTTTAAAAATCAAGTTAAAGAATTAAATAATGTAGCAGCAAATGAGACTTTTAAGGAATTAGAAGGAATTTCTACAAATGATACTAAGGCTCTTAATGATTTAGCTTTAACCTTATCATTAACAGCAAATGCTTATATTTCTATTGCTAAAAGAATTCTATTTTTAACTAGACATTTTGAAGCTATTCAAGAAAAAGAAAATGATGATAAAAAGGAAAAAAAGCATGAAAAGAAGGACTAAAAAGTCCTTCTTTTTTAATTATTTTTTAATACTTCTATTAATTGTGACATTGTATATTTCTTAGGATAAATTTCACCTATTAAATATTTAATATTTTGATTTTTCAATTTTGAAATTTCTATTTTAGGAACATTCTCTATTATCACATTATTATTTTGTTCAGCCAAATAATCAAGAAGCTTAGAAATTTTTTCTAAATCAATTTTCTTGTAATCTAATAATAGAAGATTCGTTCTACCATTAATTACATCATAAATATTTCTAGTAATTATATTAATTCCTAATTTTTTCAAATTTTCTAGTTCTGGTTGCCATTCATCTACTATTAATTTTATCATCATTGTAGGGACTTTAAAAAAGCTAAGTTGAGTATATATAAACTCACTAAGAGTTTTTGAAATTGTCTTACCATCTAATTCAACAAAAATATCTACATATGCCTTTAATTCTAAAAACATCTTCTTTAAATCGATGCCTATGTGGGTTAGTTTATATTTATCAATTCTTTTTTTCAAATCCCATTTTCTTATGACATTATCAATTTCTTGATAACTATAAATGTCATCTTTTATTGATATTCCCGCATAATATCCAAATACCTCTAAATTTTCTATATCTACGACTTGTTGATATAAAATATCTAACCTATTTCCATCTAAAGATTCTTTTATACTTGTTTCAATGACTTTTTCTTTGAAATGTTTTTTATAATTTTCTAAGTTAAAGAATAAATAATTGCTTTCACCATTGAACTCTTCAGTAGCTAATATAAATGTATCATAGGCATAATCAAAAACCTCATTATTTTCTTTGATAGAATCAAATGCTGTTTTTCTATAAACGCCTAAGCTAAAATGAATTGGTATATTATAGGATAAATTAATGAAAGAAACATCTAGAAAATTCATAAATTGCTTAAGTTTGGTATTAATAATTCTCTTATCTAAATCAGTATTTATTAAAAATGAAAATAGTTCCTCATCAATTTGATACAACGATGAATTATAGTTATTCTTGAAATATTCTTTTAAACTTCTTCCTAAAATTTTTACAAATTCTGAATAAAATTTATATCCATATATTTTAATATAATCTTTTATGTTAACTAAAGAAAATATGCCTAATAAATACTTTTGATGCTTTTTTTCATCTAAATCCTTAAAAAGTTTAACTTTATTACCTAAACCAGATTCTAAGTTATGATATATCTTATGTTCATAGTCATTAAATTTTAACTTTTCTGATGTAATGTCAAAAAATATACTTACAATTATTAGTTCATCTGCGTAATATGAAAAGAAAATTTCCTTAAAAAACTTTAAATTATAATTCTTCTCATAACTATAAATTAATGTTTCATTATTATGGGGATTATTAAATAAATCATTTATTATCTTACTATATTTATTTTTATCATTTTCATTCAATGCTTGATAAAATTTTTTTAATTCAAGTGTATCACTGTCAACACTTAAGAGGCTCATAGCTTGCGGAGAAAGCTCAACATAATCGCCTTTAAATATTTTATATCCAAAGCTAGAATTACTAAAAATATAATTTCTCAAATCATTTTCTAAATTTTGTTTATTCATTTTTATTTCTCTAGCTAATGATTCATTTATTAATAAACTAACTAGTTTTAATATTTCATAAAAACCTGCGTCTAGCAAATTATCTAAACTATATAAAGTAAGTATCCCAACTATCTCATCTTGATAGTATAAAGGGAATAGATATGCATAATCATATAATATTTCCTTAGCATAAAAAAGATCATACTCTAATTCTAATTCTTTTTTTGTAAAAAAAGCTTCTTTTTTACTATCAAACATCTTTTTTTGCCAAGAATTTGGCAATTCAACATATTTACGATCGTATACTCGTTCATTTTTGTATTTATGATGATAGAAAGCTTCATGCTTATATACAACATCTATTTCTTTTATTGTAGTGTTTTTTTCTAATTTTATCCCTAGATTTCGTAATGAATCTCTTAAAAGATTATTGAAATTTATCGTTGATTCTAATAAATCAATTATTTCAAGATTATTTATTTTTACCTCTTTTTTCTTTTCTTCTACTATTTCAATAATTTGTCTTTTTGCATTAACTTCGTTTAGATTATTACCTATAATACTTATCTTAGGAGATTCTTGTTCGACTATTTCAGGTATTACAATAGTCTCATTTTTTTGTTTTTTGTTTTCTTTATTTAAAGCCTTTAATTTAGTTTCTAGATCAACTATTATTTCTTCATAAAAATTAACACTAATTTTATGATTTACTTTTTCATATAATAATAATGCTGTTTTAGCAAAATCTAACGCAATCTTAGGCGATGTTTGTGATAAAATCTCAGCATAATCAGCCTCAAAGATTGTTGCTTTATTGTATTCTTTATTTTCTAGATATATTTTTAATATGATAGTAGCGGCTATAATTTTATCATCATTCTCTAGATGTGAGTCAGTTAAGAATTCTATTCCAAAGTCTAAAGCTTCTTTCTTTTTTCCTATTAAAAAAAGCATCTTTAAAACTCTAATATGAAAATTTGTTATTGCTTTAAAATCGAAAGAATCTTTATACAAATATTCTAAATTATTTCTTACTTCCATGAATGTTTTTTCATCCATTAATAATTCAGAAATTTTTAGAAGTTCTAAATTCATCTGAATTTTTTCTTCTTTTGTTAGATTAAAGTTTAAATAAGCATTAGCTTCAACTCGAGCCTGCTTATAATCTTTTAAAGCATAGTAATAAAAATAGGCATCATAATGTTTTTCTTTTAATCTAGATGCAGGGAGCCTAGATACTTTTATTTGCATATATTTTTGATACTCATCTAGTCGTGATGCTTTTAATGTTAACTTCATTATTGTATTACAAATAATAATTACTTCTTCATCAACCATAGTTGAAAAATAAGGTACATAATTATATACCTCTTTCAAAGCATCATTTATTCTTTTATTTTCTCCCCATATTTCCATTTTAAAACAAAAAGCTTGCAAATAATCAAAAGAATCTTTAGGTGTTTTGGCTAAAAATTGATCAATTTTTTTAGCATTACTTATAGTATGCTCTAGACTTAATAATTGGTTAATATCCATATTTAAGTTCAAGCTCCTTTAAAATTGGCTCTAATGCTCTTAATGCTTTCGCACGATGGCTAATTTTATTTTTTTCTTCTAAAGAAATTTCTGCCATTGTCTTATTATATTCAGGCAACAAGAAATATGGATCATATCCAAAGCCTCCGTTACCTCTAGCATCATCTATTATTTTTCCTTCGCACTTTTTTATAACTTCATAATGCTCCCCATTTGGGAGAACAATGCATATTGCACAACTATAAAATGCATATCTATCATCTATTCCTTGCAAATTTTTTATTAGCAAGGCATTATTTAGATTATCATCATGCATATTCCCTGCATACCTTGCACTAAAAATGCCAGGTGCATAATTAAGCGCTCTTACTGACAAACCAGAATCATCACTCATAGTAATTTTATGATACTTTTTAGCGATATAACTTGCCTTTATATATGCATTTTCTATAAAACTATTGCCATCTTCAACAATTTCTTCTTTAAAATCTAAATCAGACAGAGATATAAAATTGATATTAGGATATAAATTTTTAATCTCTCTAATTTTTCCTTTGTTTGTACTTGCAATTATTATATCTAACATAAAATGCCTCCGTTTTCATATATTTTAGCATATTTTAGCTTCATTTTTAAGTTTTTATGGTATAATTTATACTAAAGTTGGTGATTTTATGAAATTATTTAAAAACAAGTATTTATATTTTATATTAGCAATTTTATTTTATATTGCTTTTATGTTTTTTTTAAGTGAATACACAATCTTACCACTTGTAAAATCAATTTTTAAATTAGATTTTTATAATTTTATTATGACATATTATCTAAAACCATTTACTTCATTATATCAATCATACAATGATTATATAAATTTTTTAAACGGATGGTTACAAATTGCAACTTATATTGTTTTATTTATAGGTATTGTTGGTATTTTACATAAAGAATTAATTTATGATTTAAAAGATTATAAAGAAAGAGAAAATTATTGCAATAAATATATTGGTTATAGTTTAATTTTGTATTTCGTTGTTAATTTTATAACTAATATAGTTACTAATTTATTGAAAATAATTTTAAAAACAGGTGTTACTAGTGAAAACCAAAACCAGATTGAGGCTGTTATGACTTCAAATTTTGGTGGCGCTATTTTTATGATAATTTCTGTAGTTATTTTAGGTCCTTTAGTTGAAGAACTGATTTTTAGAAAATCCTTTTTTAAACTAATACCAAATAAAATTGCAGCAATCATAGTATCAAGTATAATTTTTGGATTATTACATACCTTCAGTTTTGATTATACTTTAACAGATTTATTAATTGTTACATTACCTTACGCAATGAGTGGAGTTGCATTTGGTTATTGCTATTATAAAACTGAAAATATTTACCCTTGCTATATTTTACATGCAGGTTTAAATTTATTTTCTACAATTTTAATTTTTTCAATGTGAGGTTATATATGATAAGAGCATGCTATCCAGGTTCTTTTGACCCTTTAAGTAATGGTCATTTAGATATTATTGAAAGAATAAGTAAACATTTTGATGAAGTTATAATTCTTATATCTAATAATATTAAAAAGAATTATGCTTTCACTGCTAATGAACGTAAAGAAATGATTGAAATGTGCACTAAACATCTAAATAATGTGAAAACTGTAATTTATGATGGGTTAGTTGTTAAATATTGTACTGATAATAAAATTGATATTCTAATTAGGGGAATGAGAAATATCCATGATTATGAAAACGAATTTAATTTATTTCAATTCAATCGTGATTTAGCTCCTAATGTTGAAACATTTCTTATGCTTCCATCAACTAAAAACCAAATAGTATCATCATCAGCAATTAAGGAATTAGTATCATTTGACTCTGACATTAGTAAATATGTTCCTAAGGAATTAGTTGAGCTAATAAAAGAGCGATTTAAACATTAAAAAAAGAGATAGAGTTTTATCATTAAAAACTCCATCTCTTTTCTTTATGCATTTTTTATAATTTCTATTGCTTCATTTTTATTTATAGCTTTTGTAATAAATGATCCAGATACAACTAAATCAGTATACTTGTTTACTAAATTAATAGTATCGCCATTAATTCCACCATCGACTGATATTAAATAATGATAGTCTTTTTGTTTATCTTTTAAATACTTCAATTTATCAATGGCATTATCCATAAACTTTTGTCCACCAAAGCCTGGCTCTACAGACATGATAAGAACCAAATCTAAATATGGTAATAAAGAATCTAGTTCACTAACATTTGTTTTAGGCTTAATTGAAATTCCAGCTTTTACATTAAATTTGTGTATCAAATCTATTAATTCTTTAGGTTTATTGGTTGCTTCTAAATGAAATGTAATATAATCTGATCCAGCTTTAGCAAAACTTTCAATATACTTCTCTGGGTTATTTATCATTAAATGTGTATCAAATGGAACACTTGTATAAGGACGTAATGACTTAATCAAATCGGCACCAAATGAAATATTAGGAACAAAATTTCCATCCATAACATCCATATGTAAATAATCTAGATTTTTGTACAAAGGATTTAATTCTTCCTCCAATTTAGCTAGATTACAATTTAAAATAGATAAACTTAATTTCATGATTCCTCCATTATTGCTTTTAACATTTTTAAATAATTATTATATCTGCTTTCTAATATTTCCTTACCTACGTTATTTACTACCTCACAGCCTTTTGAATTTTCTAAATGAAGACAATTATTAAATTTGCAATTAAAACTTGCAAATTCTTGAAAGTATTTTGATAATTCTTCTTTTTTTAAAGTAGATAAGTCTAACTTAGAAAAGCCAGGTGTATCGCCTAAAAAACCATTTTTAAAGTGATATAAGCTTACTACTCTTGTTGTATGCTTTCCTCTTCCTAATGCAAATGATATTTCATCTGTTTTAAGAGAAAATCCTGGAATTATTGCATTAATTAAAGTAGATTTACCTGCTCCTGTTTGACCGGCTACAATAGTAGTTTTTTGCCCCAAAAGATTTACTAATTCTATTGGATAATCTTTTTTACTATTTACATAAAAGATTTTATATCCTAATTTAATTTCATAATAGCTTAATTTTTCTTTTAAATCTGCTAATTCTTCTTCACTTAATTTGTCAATTTTACTAACAACAATTACAGGAGTAATATTTTCTTTTAGAATATTAACTAAAAATAAGTCTAACAAATAAAATGAAAATGTAGGCTCTTTAGCAGCAAAAACAAGTAAGATTTGATCAATATTTGCCACATCAGGTCTTATAAGGCTATTTTTACGTGGCCATAAATTAGATATCATATTATTCTCAACTATACAAAAATCTCCAACCTTCGGTGAAAGCTTAATATTAGTCGTTTCAATCTTTTTACTTTTTTTATTAAGATTTGTTTGAAAAGTTGAATCCTTTGTAACTCTATAATTTCTAAACTTACCTTGACATTTACAAGATACAACCTGACCATCATCAAGTAATACCTGGTAAACACCACCATTTAAGGATATAATTCTACCATTATTCATTTTTCATTTGCTTGCTACGAAGTTGACCACAGGCTGCATCAATATCACTACCCTGTTCCTTACGCAACGTAACATTCATTCCTCGTTTCTTTAAAGTATCATAAAATCTTTGTCTATTTTCTTTTGGAGAGCGCTTAAATGGATTTTCTAAGACTTCATTGTATGGTATTAAATTAATATATGCATTCATACCTCTTAACAAATCAGAAAGCTCGTTAGCTTGCTCAACACTATCATTAACACCTTCAATTAGAATATATTCTACTGTCAAGCGACGATTTGTTTTATTAATATATTCTTTTAAAGCTGGTATTAGCTTTGCAAGTGGATATGATTTATTTATTGGCATTATTTGGCTTCTAACAACATCGTTTGGAGCATGTAATGAAATAGCCAAATTAACCTGTAAAGGAAAATTGCTATACTCATATATTTTTGGTACTAAGCCACAAGTAGAAACCGTCATATGTCGTTGACCAATTTCTAGTCCAAACGGATTATTTAAAATTTCTAAAAACTTTAATACATTATCATAATTATCAAATGGCTCACCAATTCCCATAACGACAACGTGAGATACTTTAATCCCTGTCAATCTTTGAACCATTATTATTTGAAGTACTAATTCAAATGTTTCTAAATTTCTTTTTTTCTTCTTAAGCCCTGAAGCACAAAATGCACATCCCATGTTACAACCAACTTGAGTAGTTACACAAACACTATAACCGTAATCATGATTCATTAAAACTGTTTCAATTAAATTTCCGTCATTTAGTTTGAACAAAAATTTTATAGTACCATCTTTGCTTTCTTGTTTAGTTACTAATTCAAGTTCATCAAAAAGAAGATCTCTTTCTAGAGTCGGTTGCAGTGACTTCTTAATATTAGTCATCTCTGCAAATGAACGAGCATCCTTACGATATAACCATTCAATTATTTGCCTACTACGATAAGGCTTTTCATCTATTGAAATAAAATAATCTTTTATGTCTTCTTCCGACATACCATAAATATGTTTCATAAAAACTCCTATTCTACTGCCTTTAGTGATTCAACCATTTGAACTCGATCTGAGAATCGAGAAATGATAATATTTATTATTAAGCTACTTCCAGCTGTGACTAATATTGTCCATAAATATGATGATAAATTAATATGATATAGATATGATAAAAGTGGATTTTCATTTATTGACAAAACAGCATACATTAAAGGATAACCTAAAAATAACCCAATTATAGATCCAACTAAAGTCAAAAATAGAATTTCAATCAAAAAAGATGAAGCAATTTCATTTTTAGAGAATCCTAAAACCTTTAAAGTAGCAATATCCTTAATTCTTTCCTTAAAATTTAATAAAGCAAGATTATAAAGTACAACTAATGCTAATAAAATAGCAAAGATTTTAATAGTATTAGTCATTATTCTAATTGAACTTAACACATTATTTGCTTGTTCAAGTGTATCTTGCATTGACATAGCAGTTAAAACACCATCAATATTTTCACATTCCTTAGCAACTTGATTATTTGAATTTGCTGAAGTTGTTTTAATCCATGCATTAGAAGGATTATAATCTATAATTTTTCTAGCTTGTGAGATAAAAATTCCTTGAGAAAAAGAAAAATCAACAATTTCAGTTACTTGAATATCATATTTTTTATTATCATAAGTAAACGTAACTACATCACCGACTTTTGCTCCAATTTCTTCTGCAACTTTACTAGAAATAAGACAACTATTCTCATCATAATCAGGAACTAAAATTTCACTATTTTCAGGTAATATATAAATATATGAAGAAATTAATCGATTATAACTAATATTTATCTCGTACTTTGCGTATTCTTCTACTCGTTCGACTGCATTAATCTTTTCAATTTCTTCTATTTTACTAGTTTGATTACTATATGTTAAACTTACATTAAAAGGGATTAATTCTACTTCTTTATTTATACTATGATTAAGTGTATCTTCAATTCCAAAACCACAAAGTAGTAATGCAGAACAACCCATTACACCAAGTAAAACCATTAATGTTCTACTAACTTTTCGTTTCATATTTCGAAGTGCCATTCTAAATGCTAGGGCTTTATTTTCTAAAAATGGAATTCTATCAAAAAGTGTTGGTTTCATTTTAAAGCTATTTTCACCACGAATACTTTCAGCAGGTACTTTTTTTAATGATGAATAACAAGCAAATAAACTGTTAACAATTGATACAATAATAAGTATTAGTACACTATATAAATACTCCCATCTAAAGAAAGGCGTTTTAATTTTAGGTAATTGATATAATATATTATATTTTTGATTCATTACTCCAGGAATAATTAGTGGGCCTAAAATTATACCTAATATAGAACCAATTAAACATAAAACAATGAAGATATTCATATAATGTGATAGTATTTCTCTATTTGAATACCCTAGTGCCTTTAGTAAGCCTATATTTTTTTGTTCTTTATTTATCAATTGTGAAATTGAGGTTAGTATTATTAAGACAGCAACTAAATAAAAAATAACCGGAAATATATATATTAATTGCTTCGCTTGTATTACATCTGCCTCAATAGTCATATTTGATGGTAAATCTTTTGTTTTTAAGGCATATAAAACTTCATAATTTTCCTTAACATAGCTTATAATTTCATCCGTTTTGTCACTTTTGAATAGGAATTGATTATACAACGAAGGAATTTGTTTTTTTATCAAGTCTTTAGTTATAAAAGGTAAAAATGGAGAATACTGGTCACTTGTTTCAATATAATGATAAATAGAATCTACTAATGCATCTTCTCCAATATATATTAAGGAAGATGAATACGTAGAATCATCTAATGCCTCAGGATGGGTCATAGTCCCACTAATAGTAAAATGTAGTTGAACATCATTTAAAGTTATATTCATTATCTCAACTTGGTTTATTTCAATACTAAAGGTGTCTCCTACTTCAATTTCTTTACGTTCTAAAAAGTTTTCATCAACCAAAACAGAATAGCCATCTAATGTTTCAATAGACATATATGCAGGCTTATTGTAAATATCATTTGGACTAAAAATAATAGTATTCACATTAATATCTTCTGATTTTGCAGGTATATATACTCTTTCTTGATACTTTGTACCTTTTGAGTCAAGATATGTCCTTATTTCCTCTTTCAATTCTTCATTAGTTGAATCTACCATAATTGTAGCATCTGACATATTAGATTTTTCATAAATTGTATCTAATTTAAATTGAAAATTTTGCCAATTTGCATAAATTCCAGTAAAAAGCGTAACTGCCAAGGTAGCAATCAATATTACAGCTAAATATTGTTTCCAATTAGATTTTATTTCTCGAATAACTTTTTGATTTAAAGGATTTCTTACCATGTTATTTCATCTACTTCCATTGGATTTTGATTCTTTTCGTCAGAAATTATGCTTCCATCTCGAACCTTTATTACTCTATCAGCCACTAAAGCAATATTCGCATTATGGGTTACAATTATTACTGAACTATCTCCCTCATGACTTAATTTTTTTAGCAAGCTAATTATATGTTTACCCGTTTGGCTATCTAGGGCTCCTGTTGGCTCATCACATAGTAAAATGCTAGGTTGTTTTACCAAAGCTCTTGCAATTGATACTCTTTGTTGCTCTCCTCCACTTAAATTAGAAGGGAAATTTTTCAAACGCTCTCCTAATCCAACTTGCTCTAATACATCTTTTGGATTTAATGCATTATCAATTTTTCTAGTAGCTAGCGCAACATTTTCAATTGCTGTTAAATTCGCCATTAAGTTGTAAAATTGGAAGACAAATCCTATTTCTTTTCTTCTAAATTTAGCTAAATCACTATTGTTTAATTTTGTTATATCAGTATTATTAACAAAATAAGATCCGTTAGTTGGTCTATCCATTCCACCAATTATATTAAGCAGTGTTGTTTTACCAGCACCTGATGGACCTAATATTACCACTAACTCTTTTTTTTCTATCTGAAAATTGATGTTTTTCAAAGCAACTATCTCTGTTTCCTTGCTCCCATATATTTTATCAATGTTTTTTAACTCTATAAATGCCATATTAAACACCTACTTTCAATTACTTAATTATATCAAAATTTTTGAAAAATAAAAAGAGTACTAATAAAATATATAGTACTCTTTAGCACTGTAAACTAACGTAAACGAGCTTTAAAATAGTAATCTAATCTATTCAAAATAGAATGTATTACTTTATCTACATCGCTACTATCTAATGTTTTATTCTTATCAACAAATGTCATTTTGAAAGCAATAGATTTTTCATCTTGTCCGATACCTTCGCCTTTGTATAAATCAAAAACTTTAATATCAGTCAAAAGCTTCTTAGCAGTCATTTTTACTACATCTATTACCTCTTTTGCACTAATATTATCTTTAACAACTACAGCTAAATCACGTTCAATTGATGGGAATTTAGCAATAGATTCATATTTAAAACTATTATTTTCATCTAGTATAACATCTAAATTAAGTTCGAATACATAAGTTTCATTTAAATCATGTTTTTTTGCAAACTCAGGATGTAATTCTGCTAAAAAACCTACTGTTTTATCACCAATTAGTATCTTAGCAGCTCTACCAGGATGATATGTATCTTTAATATCTTCAAACGGAATAAAATCAAATTCTAAATCCAAACGACGAGCTAATTCCTCAATAATTCCTTTAACTAAAAAGAAATCAACCTTTTGATTTATTCCTTGCCATAAATTACTTATAAATGTACCTGTAAATCCACCAGCAAGCATTAAATCTTCATTTTCTAATCCGTATCTTTTACCAATTTCAAAGAAACTAGCATTATACATTTGTCTAGCCTTATTATATGATATTGCTTCTACAATTCCGTTTAAAACACTTTGACGCATTACAGCTCTATCACTAGTAAGTGGCATCAAAACTTTTACCGCTTTTAATTCTTCAATATTATATAGATTTAAATCTGCCTCAGAAACTAAAGAATATGTTACAGTTTCATTTAAACCTAAACTAGATAAAACTTGACGAATTCTTCTAATTTTCTTTTGCTTTAATGTTAATCCACCAGCGCTACTTACATTTGCAACAGTTGTAGGGATTTTATCATAACCTATCATTCTTGCAACATCTTCAATAATATCTTGTGTTGATGCCTCTAAATCCATTCTTCTTGATGGAATTTCAATATGATAAATTTGATTACTAAATTCAAAACTATAAGCTAAATTATTAAAAATATTCGTTACTTCTTCTTCACTTAAACTAGTGCCTAAGACACCATTAATTTTATCTGTTGAAATATCAACAAATTTGCTTTCATATGGTTTAGAAACAGCCTTAACACTTGAACCAACTACGACACCACCAGCTAATTCAGAAATTAACATAGCAGCATAATCTAAAGCTCTACTTATTCTTAATTGATCTATTTTTCTTTCAAATCTGATTGAAGATTCACTCTTCAATCCTAAGCGTCCTGATGTTTTTCTTATTGCTAAAGGACTAAACATAGCAGCTTCTAATACAATATCTTTTGTTGAAGGCGTAACTTCACTTTCTAGACCACCCATTACACCACCTAAGCACATTGCTTTAGTATCATTTGCTACAACAATATCTGTTACTTGTAAGTTTCTTTCTATTCCATCAAGTGTAGTAAATTTTTCTCCTTCTAAGGCATTTCTAATTATGATGTTATCCCCCATAAATTTATGATCATATGCATGAAGTGGTTGACCTAGAGCAATCAATACATAATTAGTAATATCTACAACATTATTAATAGGTCTAATTCCTGACGCCATTAGTCTTAACTTTAGCCATAATGGAGATTCAGCAATTGTTATCCCTTTTATATAACGAGCTTGAAATTCATAACAATCAGGTGTATCAATTCTAACTTTTAAAGGATTAACCATTCTTACTTCTTTAACCATTGGAGTAATGATTTTTGGTTTTTGGCCAAGATAGGCTCCTAAATCATATGATACTCCTTCCATAGAAAGCAAATCGCTACGATTACTAGTTAATTCTAAATCAATAATAGTATCATCTAACTCAAGATATTTTACTGCATCCTCACCAACAGGGGCATCTTTTGGTAATACATAAATACCATGACGATATTTTTCTTCTACCAGACTTTCTGCAAAACCTAATTCTTGAAGCGAACAAATCATACCATTTGATTCTACACCTCTAACTTTTGCAGGTTTAATTTTAAAGTCACCTGGTAAAATGGCACCAGGAAGAGCGACAATTACTTTTTGTCCTACTTCAACATTAGGGGCACCACAAACAATTTGACTTATACCATCTTTTAATTCAACTTGACAAATGTTTAAATGATCACTATCAGGATGTGGAGTCTTTTCTTTTACATATCCAATCATTAGATTTGTAGCTGTTGATACTTTGTTCATAGTTTCAATTTCAGAAATATGCAATCCTATTGCTTGATACAAATCATCATTTGATAAATTTTTTAAATCTAGATATGTTTTTAACCAATTTAATGATACTCTCATTATTTAGCCTCCTTGAATTGTTTTAAGAATCTTAAGTCATTAGAATAGAAATTTCTAATATCATCAATACCATATTTAAGCATTGTAATTCTTTCAATACCAATGCCAAACGCAAAGCCTTGGATCTCTTCTGGATCATAACCACACATTCTCAAAACATTATTATTTACCATGCCTGCTCCTAATACTTCAATCCAACCTGAATTTTTACACATTGAGCAGCCCTTGCCACCACATTTAACACATGAAACATCAACCTCAACAGATGGTTCAGTAAATGGGAAAAATGATGGACGCAAGCGAATTTCCTTGTCTTCACCTAAAATCTTTTTTGCCATTTCAAGTAAAGCTCCCTTCAAGTCAGCCATAGTAATATTCTTACCAAGAACTAATCCTTCGCACTGCATAAATTGATGAGAATGGGTTGCATCATCTGCATCACGGCGATAAGTTTTACCTGGACATATTATTTGAATAGGTTTACCTTCTTTTTTTAACATTGTCCTAACTTGAACAGGAGAAGTTTGACTTCTAAGTAGCCACTCAGGGTTAATATAGAACGTATCTTGCATATCACGTGCTGGATGCCCCTTAGGTAAATTTAATTTTTCAAAACAATATTCATCAGTTTCAAGTTCTGGTCCTTCTGCTACTTCGTATCCTAATCCTACATATAAATCCTCTAAGTCCATTATAGTTTGAGTTAAAGGATGAATTGTTCCTTGATTAAATTTAACCCCTGGCATAGTAACATCAATTTTTTCTTTGGCTAATTTACTTTGAATTAAAGCCTTATTTAAAGCCTCTTCTTTGACACTAAAAAGTTTTTCAGCCTCACTCTTAACCAAGTTAACCTTTTGTCCTAATGTTTTTCTCTCTTCAATAGATAATTCTTTCATATTACCCATTGCTAAGCTTATTTTACCTTTTTTTCCTAGATACATAGGCTTTAAATTAGCTAATTCTTGAATTGTATTAATACTTTCAAGTTTTTCTTTAATTTCACTAATGATTAATTCTAATTCCATAACTTTATACCTCCTCATAATAATAAAAAAATCGCCCTTAGAAATCTAAGGACGATTATAACCGTGGTACCACCTTTATTCTGACATTAATATATCAGCACTTAATCTGTTAACGCCAGCAACGGATATGATTAGTATCACTAAGAAAACGAACTTCAAATGCTTAGACTTAAGGTTCTCAGCTATTTCCTCTCTCTGTAAAGTCTACATTCATTTTACTCTTTTTTCTTTATGTTTTATACACTCTTCTATTATACTCTTCTTGAGCGGAAAATTCCAGCAAAAATTCTAGAAACTATCCATAAAACGATTGGAGCCATATAAACACTCCAAGGTTGTTCCTTTAAGAAACTAATATCAGGCAAATATTTAATAACCAAAGTATAAATTGGTAATGCTACTATTTGCAAGTAATATGTGTAATAAGTGTATTGATAAAAGATATTGTCAAAACCTTTTAAATTCTCAGCTGGTGCATTCAAATTAACACCTGATAAAACATCATTGTAATTTAACTCAGTTTGTGGAAGTATCTCTAATATTCTACTAATTCCTGCAAGAACCATAATCATTGTAAATGTCGCAATAAAACCATGTAAAAAGTTAAATCTTTTTGCTGAAATACAACCAATCAAAATTGGGAATGCAAAAATTAATACTTGTAATAAAAGTTTCAATTTATCATCCATAAGTCTCATTCCTCCTCGTATATTATAATATACTTTTTTCTTATTTTAGTTGTGAAAAATATATGAACTAAAAAGGCAAATGCATATACACATTTGCCTTTAAATTATTCTAGAACAAATTTTTTACCATCAAAGAAAAAATTTAGTACTGATGAGGGAACATCGAATTCTTCATTGCTAATCCAAGTAACTTTTTTATTTGTAAGGTCGTAAAGACCTGACCATACTGTAATCCCATTAGAATCAGATTCACCTTGATTAGCATCCCATTTTCTTCTACCTACAGTTTCAAGAATTGAAAGAGCCTTTTCAACACTTATAATTCCTTTAGTATTTGTGCCATCAGGATTAATTAATCTTTCTATTTCATTATAACGATCTAATCCACCTTTTTCTGAATCATTAAGATAATAATTTGGATTAACAATAAAATTAGTTACATATTGGAAATCATTTTTACCTTCTTTTTCACCAAGATATTCATCAGCATCATTATAGTGCACAACCAATTTTCTTGCACTACCATCTAAATCTTCATTATTTGTAACACCTTCATCAGGAACCCACTCTAAAATTGCACTCTTGCCTGATGCATCTGCGACCATATAATGAAATGATGTAGTTGCGCTATCATGTAAATCAAACTTTTCTACTAAGCGTACTGCTTCTTCTACATCATCTGCATAATCTAATATCATTCTTAGCATTGTTGTAGAAGTTAAATCTGGCTTATTTGTATTTTGGTTAGTAGAAGTTACATTCTCTCCACCTTGATATGACATATAAATACCACATGAAACTCCTGCGTCATTGATACCATCTAGTGGAGCGTATGGCGCAGCAAGAGCAGTAACTTTATCTATTAAAGTGTCAAGACCATCACCAAGACCCAAAAATTGTAAATCTACACTCGAAATAGTAGCATGTCTTGGTCCAAAATCTAATACCTCATCCTTAGAAGCAGTTGTTCTAACAATCATTCCTGTTGTAGTAGAAAAATCATAATTTCTACCAAATAATCTTGTTCCATCTTCAGTTTGAGCAGTAAAAGATGAACAACCAATTTCTGGTGATGACAAATCAACCTTTATAATACCTTTAGTTATATTATCTAGTATGAAATTAATTAATTCATCATCACTTGAAGCGCCACCTTCTTCAAGATATTTAGCAAAGTAATAATCGCCTTTCATCTCCATCTCATAGATAGCACCGCTTCTATTCTCTTCTTTTGCATCTATTAATAAGTCAATTGATGCTACGCTTCTTATTTCTTTATTCCATATTCCAAAAATAATAATGAACAAAATCAATATTAAGCCTAAAATACTTGATAAAGAAATAATAGTTATTTTTTTCCATAATTTCATAATCTCACCTCAACGAGGGAAATTATATCGTTTTTTGATATATATTGTCAAGCAAATTTTACATTTTTCTTAATTCTTATTCTATTCTTCAAACAAATACGCATATCTTGATGATTTTGGTAGATGGATAATAAATATAGTTGCAATAATAATAGCAATTGTACCAGTCATTAAGTTGCTAAATAGCATTGCTATACCACAAGCCTCATAATTTACATTTAAAACATACATCATTAATAATAAGGATGGAATACGAAATACAAATAATGTCGACATAGAAATTGCCATAGTTGTTTTAGTTTTTCCAAATCCATAAAATACAGCTGTTGCAGCTCCTTGTACACCCATGAATATAATGTCTAAACGTTCATACTTAACTATGTTATTTATCATTTCTTGATAAATTGGATCATCTGGCGCAAAAAATCTAGCGATTGGATCTTGTAAAACAATTAGTCCACCTGTTCCTACTAAAGAAATAACAACTAAAACAATTAAATTATTTATAAAGGCTGATCTTACCCTTTTACCATTTTTATTACCATAATTTTGAGCAATAATTGTTGAAGTTCCATCCTCAAAAGAATTAATTATATTCGATAATAAACCTGCAATTGTATTTGAGATTCCTAATGCACCTACACACATTTTTCCGTATTTTTCTAATGCTATCGAATTTACATAAACCTTACCAAAACTAAATAAGAAACGTCCAACAAAAATAGGAATAGATAATTTTAAAATCCAGACAATAAATTCTTTTTTCAAATTAAATTCCTTTATAGTTATTCTTAGTACATTACTTTTATAGAAGCACAAAAACATACCTACAATAAACATAGATAACTGTGCTAACAAAGTAGCTAAAGCAACCCATGTCATCGTAACATTAGTAAATGGCCCATAAATAAAAAATAACGTAAGAGAAATTTTAAGTACAATAACCATAATATTTAATCCAAATAGAAGTTTCGTATTGCCTTTAGCTTTTTCTATAGCTATAAATGCTGAATTCATAGTAGTAACAGCTAAAACTAATATTTGAACATAATAATATCCCATTGCATTATCAATCGTAGTTTGATCAGTATTAAGTAATACTAATAATGGTTTACCAAGAGGAATAAAAATCATTGTCACTATTGCTACAATTAAGGCAGCAGTAAATAAAGTATTAGCACTTTTTCGTGAACGTTCAATATTTCCTTCACCATATAATCTTGCCGTTATAATTCCACCACCGGCAGCTATACTAGCTCCAATAGTAGATAGCATATTCTTTATTTGATCTAAAACAACAATATCAGCTGCATCCCCTATTCCTGACTTTTGAACTAACATCATATCAAATATGCCGTATAAATAGTTACATAAATTATAAAATACTAATGGTATAGCTATCATTAATACAACATTTAGCATTTTACCATTTAATATTTTTTCTCTTCTTCTTTCCTGACGTAATACATTGTTCATTTTATCACCTTGTAAATTTTATACTTATTTGGTTAATTTGAAAAGGAACTATTTACACAAAAAAATAAAATGGCTATTACGCCATTTTATATAAATTCAATAGTAAAACTATATTGATTTAAATTATCACAAGCTACATTCACTTTAAAATAATCAATTTCATTAAAACTTCCATTTTTATATAAAGGACTTTTAAGAATATATGAATTTAAAGGTGGTATCATTCTAACAAACTTTTTTTGTGTATCACTATTATCATATTTAAATCCTGTGTTATATGATCCACCATTATAATTTGCGTTTCCTTTAGAATCAAGATTTTTTTCCGCGTTGATTTCATAAATTAAAATTCCACTTTGTCCAAATATATCTTTTGCGAAAGGCTTATCTAAAGCATTGATACCATATTCATCATATAATACTAATAAATAGTAAGAATCATATATTGTACCATAAAAATCTTTAGTTATTAAAAATACCTCTCCAGTTTTAGCAAAAGATGAGATTGAAGATTTATAATCCGCGTTAATCACGGTTGGTGTAATCCAACCAAGCAACAATTTAGAAATTGGTCCATGATCTCCAAATGTTGAATCCATCATATCAGCTTCATATGTACCACGATCAGATAAGCCTCTACTTTCATCATAATCATAATAATCATCTAATCCCATTAAATGCCCTGTTTCATGAATATATGTATGAGCATCAATTTTTATATTAGTAGGATCGTACGCAACATGCTTTTTATCATACATAAAATCTATTCCGGCAAAGGCATAATAATATGCTCGTTTATTATCATATAATTCATCTGTTAAATTACTAGTTTGATATGCCCACCAAAAATCGTTATCTCCACTAAAAGACACCGAGCAATTATATATTAGCCAAACAGCATCTATACATCCATCATTATCATAATCATAATCACTATAATCAATTTTCTCATCATAATATGATAATGCCTCTTTTAACAAAATGCTTGATCCAGTATCTAATCTAGTATTATATCCTTCGTAGTATGATTTAGAGAATTTAGGTTTATAAAATTCATCTAAAACAACTGGTTCAATATTCAATTTACCGTATGAACTTTCTTTGTAGAACTCTTTAACACTATAATAACCCGTTTCTTCACTAGTTCCACTAAAAGCTACTTTAATATCATTTATGTACGAACTGCTTTCCTTAGTGGCATCAAAGCTTATAGGAATTACTAACAATTTTGGAGAGCCGATTGAAGGGAAAGCATTAGTTGTTAGTGGGCCATTATTTTTTAAATTATCTTTAAACTCATATAAGGAGCCATTTTCAATTTCTACTTTCTCTTTATTATTTATACCTTCATTTGAAGAAAAAAATAATGATATCCGACAAGATGTCAATAAAAATAAAGATAAAGTACTTAAAATAAATAAAAATTTCTTCATAAGAATCACCTATTACTATTTTACAAATAAAATAGAGAAATGACAATAGAAATAAAAAAAACTAGGATAACCTAGTTAATTTCTAAATGGCGCCCACACACGGACTTGAACCGCGGACCCTCTGATTAACAGTCAGATGCTCTAACCAACTGAGCTATGTGGGCTTGTATATAATAAAAAAGAGACAGCCCGGCAATTACCTACTCTTGCACATAGTACTACCATCGGCGTTAAAGTGCTTAAC
>CALUXS010000017.1 GCA_944324805.1 uncultured Acholeplasmatales bacterium
CCAAAGCATATAACAAAACGTTTGGCAGTTGAAATGGGAGCATCAATGCCATGGTATAAATATGCAAGTAAAGTATTATCGATTGATACATTTGGAAGCAGCATGCCAATTAAGGAAATCTTTGATTACTATGGCTTTACTGTTGAAAATGTAAAAAGCTTAATTAAGAAACTCTAGTGGTAATTGTAGTTTTATCTATGATATAGCAAGGAGTGGTTTGGATGAAAATAACAAAAATAACAAAAAGTGATTTTCAAAAATATAGACATCAATTAGTACTCACTATTTGCTATACAATTGCGCTTATTATAGTTTATTCTACGTGGGCATTGAATGCGTGGAATAAACTATGGATTAGTGTTTTAATCGCTGTAGCATTTATTATTGGTGGAACTTTGGTTTATTGTTTTTGGATCTCAGCTTTAAAAAGTAGTGAGGAAAAGAAGGAGGCAAAACAATAATGTTTACTAAGAGCTTACGTGCTTGGGTAGATATGCTAAAAGAAGGAGAAATTTTTTTAGCCAAAGTTGCTTATGAAGAATATTTCGCAGATATGGAGGAGGCAACATTTTATCAGTTGCTTGCGCGTTTGCACAAAGAAAAAACTTTGGGTAAACTAGCAAAAGGATTATACTATCGTCCTTATTATGATGATATTTCTTTACAAAGAAAACCTTCAGAAGATAAATTAGTTGAATTCTTTACTAATAAGAACAAGAATGGTATGGTGGTTGGCTCACATTTATATGCAAAGCTTGGATTAATATCTAATCCTGATTCAAACTATCAAATATATACTAATGTCTTTGATATAAAATCAGTTCGTGTTTTACATGGTTTTGAAGTAAAAACAGTAAATATTGACTTTAAAAATGAAAATTATTTGCGTAATATAGCAATGCTAGAAATTATTAATGATATAGATTCATATTCTGATGTTAATATTGAAGCTTTAGCTAATTTTATGCGTGAGTATGCTCTTCATTTTGATCAATCAGCCTTATTAAAGGTTTTAGCAGTGAAGAGTTACAAAAAGCGTAATATTGCTATCATTAGAGACATCTTAGAAACTTATCATGTTAGCAATACTTTAGTTAAGCTTTTAAATAAAGCTAGTAAGTATCAAAAAAGTAATTATATAGCATTAGCTTTACAAGAAGAAGGGAAAGTATGTTAGACTTAAAATTTGTTCGTGAGAATCCTGATTTAGTAAAAGAAAATATTAAAAAGAAATTTCAGGATGCTAAATTACCTTTAGTAGATGAGGTAATTTCATTTGATAAGAAAATTAGAGCTTTAAAAGGTGAAGTTGAATCACTACGTGCTAGACGTAATCAAGATTCACAAAAAATTGGTCAATTAATGCGTAATAAAGAAGTTGAAGCTGCTAACGCATTAAAGGCTGAAATGCAAGATGTAAATAAGCGTATTGGGGAAATTGATGTTGAGCTTGAAGAACTTGAAAAGAAATTAAAGCACAATATGATGGTTATCCCTAATATAATTGACCCATCAGTTCCTATTGGTAAGGATGATTCATGCAATGTTGAATTAGAAAGATTCCTTGAGCCTAAGACACCTAATTTTGAGGTTCCTTATCATCTTGATATAATCGAAAAGCTTGGTGGTATTGATTTAGATTCAGCAAGAAGAGTTGCCGGTAATGGCTTCTATTACTTAATGGGCGATATTGCTCGTTTACATAGTGCTGTTTTAGCATATGCTCGTGATTTTATGATTAATAAAGGATTTACATATGTAATTCCTCCTTATATGATTAGAGGAAATGTTGTAGATGGTGTTATGAGTTTTGCTGAAATGGATGCAATGATGTATAAGATTGAAGGAGAAGACTTATATTTAATTGGTACTTCTGAACATTCAATGATTGGTAAATTTAATGGTCAAATTTTAAATAAGGCTGATTTACCTTATACATACACATCATATTCTCCATGTTTCCGTAAGGAAAAAGGAGCTCATGGTATTGAAGAACGTGGAATATATCGTATTCATCAATTTGAGAAACAAGAGATGATAGTAGTATGTGAACCAGAAGATTCAATGGATTGGTTTAAAAAGATGTATTCATATACTGTAGAATTATTTGTTTCTATGGGAGTTCCTTGCCGTACATTAGAGTGCTGCAGTGGCGATTTAGCAGATTTAAAGGTTAAGAGTATTGATGTTGAGGCATGGTCACCACGTCAACAAAAATATTTTGAGGTTGGTTCATGCTCTAATTTAGGTGATGCTCAAGCAAGACGTTTAGGTATTAGAATTAAAGGTGAGAATGGAAACTATTTTGCTCATACTTTAAATAATACTGTTGTAGCACCTCCTAGAATGTTAATTGCTTTATTAGAAAATCATTTACATGAAGATGGTAGTGTAGATATTCCTGAAGTTTTACAACCTTATATGGGTGGAACAAAGAAAATTATGCCTAAAAAATAGAAAAATAAGCCCACGATGGTGGGCTTTTTCTTTGCTTAAATTGTAGTTTATGCTAAAATATGATAAAATAACAAAATGGAGGGATATTCATGAAATTTATTAGTTGGAATGTAAATGGAATAAGGGCTTGTATTAGTAAAGGTTTTTTTGATTTTATGTCATCAGAAAACCCTGATTTTCTCTGTATTCAAGAAACCAAAGCTCAGCCTGAACAAGTTGATTTAGATGTTCCTGGTTATAAATATGTTATGAATAGCGCTACTAAAAAAGGATATAGTGGCACATTGATATATTATAAGGAAGAACCGATTAATATATATTTTGGCTTAAATGATGGCAAGTATAATGATGAAGGTAGAGTTATAACGCTTGAATATCCAAACTTTTATTTAGTTACTGCATATTCTCCTAATAGTCAAGAAGGACTTTTAAGATTAGATTATAGGATGAATTATGAGGATGATCTAAGAACCTATTTAACAGGATTAAATAAACCGGTAATTTTTTGTGGCGACTTAAATGTTGCACATAAGGAAATAGATATAAAAAATCCTAAAGCTAATTTAAGAAATGCTGGCTTTACAATTGAAGAAAGAACCAAATTTTCTGAATTGCTAGATAGTGGTTTTATAGATACATTTCGTTATTTAAATCCTGATGTAATTAAGTATTCATGGTGGAGTTATCGCTTCCAATCTAGAGCTAAAAATATTGGTTGGAGAATAGATTATTTTGTTGTTTCAAAAGAATTAGAAAATAAAATTAAAGCAGCTGATATAAAAGTAGATGTATTAGGTAGTGATCATGCTCCTATTACACTAGAAATGGAATTTTAAGGAGGTAAAACTATGAAATTTCAAATTGTTGTTGACAGTTCAGCAGATATAAAAAGTGATTTTTATAAGAGTGATTTAGTAAGCGTTAAGGTTGTTCCTTTAGCAATCAATATTAATCAAGAGGAATTTATTGATAACGATAGCTTAGATACTAATGTTTTGTTACAAAAAATGAATGCTTATAATGGTAAGCAAACAACTAGTTGCCCTGCACCTAGTTTGTTTGAAAATCATTTCAAAGAAGCTGAATACAATTTTTGTATAACAATATCTAGTAAACTAAGTGGTACATATAATGCTGCAAATGTAGCTAAGGCTATTGCTGAGGCTGATGGACATAATGTACATGTATTCGATTCAAAGGCCGTTAGTGGTGTAGAAAAACTAATGGTTGAAGATATTATTAGATACATAGAAGCAGGAAAGAGCTATGAAGAAATAATTGAGCTTGTTAAACCTGAAAACTATCATTTATTATTTGTTTTATCTAGCTTTGACAATTTAATTAAAAATGGTCGTATGAATAAATTTACTGGTATTGTTGCCTCATTACTTTCTATAAAACCATTGTTTGTTGCTCATGAAGGCGAAATAAAATTATTAAAGAAGGTAAGAACATTATCACGTTCACTTGCAAGCTTAATAGATGAAATTGAAATAATGGCACCTACTATAAATGAAGGTGGTAAAATTATTATAAGTCATTGTAATGCTGATAGTGTTGTAGAAAAACTAAAAAGTGATATAGAAGGACGTTATAAAAATGCATTAGTTGAAGTAATAAGAATGCGTGGATTAACATCTTTTTATGCTCAAGAAAATGGAATCATAGTTTCTTTTAGTCCAAGATAGGAAGGTATTAGACGTGTTACAGGTATTTTTAAATAGAACAGAAGAAGAAAATATAAAAAATGGTTATCCATGGGTCTTTAATAATGAAGTTAATCATTTTGAAGGCGAAATTAAAAGTGGTGATGTTTGTTCTGTATTAGATTATAATGGTAATTTTGTTGGAAAAGGTTTTTTCAATGCAAATAGTAAGATTATGGTTAGAATCCTAACCTTAAAGGATGAAACTATAGATGAAGAGTTTTTTAAAAATCGTTTGTTGCTAGCTATTAATCATCGTAGAACATTAAACTTTGTTAATACTTGTCGCCTTATTTTTTCAGAAGCTGATTTATTACCTGGTCTAATTGTTGATAAATACGCTGATATTTTAGTTTGTCAATTTTCATCACTTGGTATGTATAAATTGAAAGATTTAATAGTAAAGCTTTTAATCGAGATATTACAACCTCGTGGTATTTTTATGCGTAATGATTTAGCTGTTAATGAAAAAGAAGGTATACCTTTAGAAAAAGGATATCTTTATAATGAATTTTCTACTAAAATAACTGTTTTAGAAAATGATATAAAATTTTATGTAGATATTTTAGATGGTCAAAAAACAGGTTATTTTTTAGATCAAAAACTAAATAGAGATTATTTAAAATATTATGTTAAGGATAAAATAGTACTAGATTGTTTCAGCCATACGGGCGGTTTTGCTCTTCATGCAGCAAAATATGGGGCAAAAAAGGTAGTTGCCCTTGATATAAGTCAAAAAGCCTGCGATGATATTAGTGCAAATGCAAAGTTAAATGATTTTAGTAATGTAGAGGTATGCTGTGCAGATGTTTTTGATTACCTTAGAAATAATGTTGAAATGAATAATTACGATGTAATAATATTAGATCCACCTGCATTTACAAAAAGTAAGGAAACCATCAAAAAAGCGTATAAAGGATATAAGGATATAAATCTTCAAGCATTAAAAAGAATAAAAAAAGGCGGATATTTATTTACTTTTTCTTGTTCACAACATATGACCGTAGATTTATTTTTCGAAATGCTTAGAGAGGCTATTAAAGATAGTAGAAGAATAGTTCAAATGGTTGATTTTAAAATTCAAGCACCTGATCATCCTACTTTATTAAATAGTGTAGAACAATTGTATTTAAAATGTGTAGTTTTACGAGTTTTGGAGTGATAAAATGATAGAAGTAAAGAATTTATGGTATTCCTATTCAAGCAGTGATAGTGATAAGGCTATAAATGGAATTGATTTGACAATTAAAGATCATGAATGGGTAGCTATTTTAGGTCATAATGGTAGTGGTAAATCTACTTTCTCTAAGCTATTAGTTGGATTATTAGCTCCTACAAATGGTGAAATATTATATGATGGAGTTAAGTTAACAGAAAAAACAGTTGATGATATTAGACGCAAAGTGGGTATTGTTTTCCAAAATCCTGATAATCAATTTGTAGGTGTAAATGTTAAATATGATGTTGCATTTGGTCTAGAAAATAGAATGATTCCTCGTGAAGAAATGCAAGAATTAATTTTAAAGTGGACTAAAGAAGTTGGTATGTCAGAATATTTAGATCGTGAGCCTAATACCTTGTCTGGTGGACAAAAACAAAGGGTAGCAATAGCAGGAATACTTGCACTTAATTGTGACACTATCATTTTAGATGAGGCTACATCTATGCTTGATCCTGATGGTGTCAAAGACATTACTAATTTAATTGTTTCTTTGAAAGAAAATTATCACAAAACTATAATTACTATAACTCATGATTTAGATTTGGCTAAACTTGCTGATAGAGTGGTTGTTTTAAAAGAGGGCAAAGTAATCGCTGATGATAAACCTGAAGTTGTATTTAGAGAAAAAAATATTTTAAGAAGTTCAAATCTAGATATGCCATTTGATATGCGTATATATGATACGGTAGTTAATGATCAAGAACTTTGCAAAAATAAAAGATTAGAGGAAGCATTATGGGAATATCATTTAAAGAAGTAAAACACCAGTATCCTGGATTAAAGAAAAATGAATATGTTGCCGCTTTGAATGGTATTAATCTTGATATTAGTGGCAAAGATGAATTTGTTGCTATTGTTGGTAAAACAGGTAGTGGTAAATCAACATTAGTACAACATATGAATGCTTTACTATTACCAACTTCAGGAGTAGTATCAATTGATGATTTTGTTATAACTCCAAAGAAAAAGAAGAATCCTAAGTTAAAACCAATACGTAAAAAAATTGGCTTTGTATTCCAATTTCCTGAGTATCAATTATTTGAGGAAAGTGTACTAAAGGACATAATGTTTGCTCCGATAAATTTTGGCTTTACGAAGGAGGAAGCATTAGAAAATGCTAAAAAGGCTGCTGAGTTACTTGGTATAAGTTCAGATTTATTAGAAAAATCACCATTCAATTTAAGTGGTGGACAAATGAGAAAAGTAGCGATTGCTGGAATTTTAGCTTATAATCCGGATATTTTGTTACTTGATGAGCCAACTAGAGGTTTAGATCCTAAGACAGCTCTTGAGGTTATGCAAATCTTTTCTAAAATTAATAAAGATATGCATAAAACTATTATCGTTATAACTCATGATATGAATATAGTTTATGAATATGCTGATAGAGTCATTGGTATGAAAGATGGTCTAATACATTTTGATGGTACTCCTAAAGAATTATTTTCATCACCAAAATATTTAGAATGTCATTTGACAAAACCAGATATTTTGAAATTGATTGATTATTTGAATCAAAGACTTAATTTAAATCTTAGCTATGATATAAAAACTGAAAATGAATTAATAGCTAAATTAAAGGATGTGAGTTTATGAATAGTATAACAATAGGACAGTATATACCCGGTGATTCTTGGCTCCATAAACTAGATCCTAGACTTAAAATTTGTCTTGTTATATTATGGATGGTTTTAATATTTATAATTCCTAATATTTATGGTATGCTAATTGCTTTAGGATTTTATATAGTATTGTTTTTTACAACCGGATTACCATTTAAGCGAATATTAAAAGGCCTAAAGCCGATTATATTTTTATTGATTTTTACCTTTGTTTTACAAGTAATTTATACAAAGGATGGAACTCTTTTAAAGACAATTGACTTTCAATTTGGATTATATCAATTATTGATGATAATTGGATTATTTGTATTTTATTTTTTAACTAAACGCTTTATAATTTTACATATGCTATATTTTATTTTATTTATAGCAGGTATATTTGCACTTCAATTATTTCATTTTGATAATTATGCATGGGCTAGTTATTCATTGAACATTTATACAGGTGGATTAGAAAGAGGTAGTTTTGTTTTTATAAGAATTGTTTTAATGGTTGGCTTAACTTCACTATTAACATTTTCTACAATGTCAATTGATATAAATAATGGACTACAATCTATTTTATCTCCTCTTGCATATATAAAGGTTCCTGTTGGCGTATTTGCGATGATTTTTAGTTTAACTTTGCGCTTTATACCACTTTTATTTGATGAAACAAATAAGATTTTGAAAGCTCAGGCCTCAAGAGGTGTTGAATTTAGTGAAGGAAAGCTAAAAGATAAGGTAACCCAAATCATATCCCTTCTAATTCCAATGATAGTTGTATCATTTAATAAAGCTGATGATTTGGCAAATGCTATGGAAACTAGAGGCTATATTGTAGGAGCTAAACGTACACGCTTAGATAAATTAAAATTTGCTTTACGTGATTATGTTGCTTTAACGTTTAGTTTAGTAGTTTTTATAGGAGTAATTTGTTTAAATGTGCTTTTATAGATATAAGCTAATATTAGCATACGATGGATATGATTATCAGGGGTTTCAAGCTCAAGAAGGGGCTAAAACAATTGAAGGTGAATTAAATATAGCATTAAAAAAATGGCTTAAAGAAGATATTAAAATAGTAGGTTCAGGAAGAACTGATAAGGAAGTACATGCAAATGGGCAAGTTATTCATTTTGATTTAAAAAATAAAATAGAACCATTAGGTGTAAAAAGAGCCTTAAATTCTTTCTTACCAATTGATATAAGAATAAAGGATGCAGTAATTGTAGATAATGATTTTCATGCACGCTTTAGTGCAAAACAAAAAGAGTATCGTTATAAAATTAATTATAAAGAAGAAGATGTATTTAGCTATCGTTATGCTCCGTATATTCCTAATTTAGATTTAGATGCTATGATTGCTGCTAGTAAGCTATTCATAGGTACGCATAACTTCAAGGGCTTTTGTAGTGCAGAAATTGATCCTAGAAAGGATTGTAATAAGACAATATTTGATATTAAAACAAAAATCGATGAAAAATACATAGTTTTTTCATTCATAGGTAATGGTTTTTTAAAATATCAAGTAAGGAGGATGATGGGAATTCTAATTGATATAGGTCAACATAAATGTGATCAATCTAAGATTCAATTAGTGCTAGAAAAAAAGGACCCTCGTCTATCTCACCGGGTTGCCCCTGGATGTGGATTAACATTATATGAGGTTAAATATTAAGCAAGCTATGATAGTTTGCTTTTTTTATTTATTATTCATATCAAATTATGGTATAATAGAAGAGAGGATGTGTTATTATTTATACATATAATCCTTGGCTTGGTTGCCATAAAATTAGTAAAGGATGCATCAATTGTTATGTTTTTTTAGGTGATGCATTAAAAAAAATAAATTCTAATAATATTATAAAAAATAAAAATTTTGATATTTTAACTCAAAAGGATAAGAATGGTAATTATATAATTAGAGGCGGACAATCAATATCAGTTTGTCAAAAAAGTGATTTTTTTCTAGAAGAAGCTGATAAATGGAGACCACAAGTTTGGCAAATGATAAAGGAACGTAAGGATCTTCATTTTACAATTATGACTAAAAGAATAAAAAGAGCAAAATATTTTTTACCAGAAGACTGGGGAAATGGTTATTCAAATGTGACTATTTCTGTAAGTGTAGAAGATGAAGATACTTTTCTAGAAAGAGTGCCATATCTTTTAGAATTAAAGGCTGTTGAAAAAACGCTCATGATAGCACCATTGCTTGGTGAAATTAATTTGTTCAAGCTTTTAAAGCCTGGTGTAGATATTAGTTATATTAATTGTGGAGGTGAAAATTACAATAACGCAAGACCAATACTTTATGATAATATTCTAAAACTCAGCAAGGATTCACTTACTTTAGGGATTCCATTTTATTTCTTTGATACGGGAGCTTTTTTAATCAAAGATGGGAAAAGATATTTTATTCCAAAGGACAAAAGGTATTCACAAGCCTTTTTAAGTGATTTGTCACATAATTAATAGCGAGGTTAACACATGAATGTTTTATTTTTTTTGACACCAAAAATTGAATTAGAGTATGTATACGATGACTTTACAGTTAGACAAATAATGGAAAAAATGAATAATCATAGATACTCTGTTATTCCTGTTTTAAGTAAGGATGGTAAATACAAATCTTCAATTTCTGATGGCGACTTACTAAGATTGATACATGATTGTAATTTTAACAAAAAAATTGCAGAAAATATTTCTTTTAAAGATATACCATTATATCGTCCCTATAAAGCACTATCAGTAGATGCTTCTATTGAAGAGTTATTTAAAGCAGCTACTAATCAAAACTTTATTCCAATTGTTGATGATAGAAAGGTATTTATAGGAATTGTAAAAAGAAAAGCAATCATTGAAAATTATCTAAAAATGGTTGAAAATAAAAAGTAATGAATTTATTAGACTATAAAAGTAATGATTTATAGTCTTTTTATTTTGTAAAATTATACAAATTTAGGGAAAAAATAAATAAAAAATAATCTTATAGGTATACCATAATAAAAAACAAATATTTTTTCAAAAAAATAGTGAGGAGAAAAACGGACATCAATGAAGCGACTTTTAAAAAATTAAGAATATTAAGTACGAATGATAAAATTATAAAACTAAAAAAAAGCCGTAAAAAAAGCGTTTTTTGTATTTTGATGAAATAGCTTTTACTATTAATTAAACAAAAAATATCTAAAAAATTAAATGATTTTGCTGTTTTTTTTGTAAAAAAAGTATAATTTGTTGAAAAAATTATGGATATATTATAAAATCTAATTGTAATCATGTAAGCATTTTTATGGAGGTTAAAAAAGTTATGAAGAAGAATGAAACAAAAAGAAATACTAGTAAAAGAAGTTTATTGTTAGTAGCTTTACTTTTATTAGTAGCAGTATTTACATTTGGAGGATATACACTATCAAAGTATATTTCAACACAAACTTCAGGAGAACAGTCTGCTACGGTTGCTAAGTGGGGATACACTGTTACTGCTGATGCAAGTGGTTTATTTGGAGAAAAGTACGATAATACAGGTAGTGTTACTGCAGGAAGTGACAATATTTCTGTTAGTGCATCAGGAAAAACATTGGCTCCTGGAACTAAGGGAAGTATGACATTTGGTATATCAGGAACAGCAGAAGTGTTAGCAAATATCAATTTTAAATTAACTGGTAATGATGTTGAATTGAAATTAGAAGATGGAACAAGTTATTTGCCTGTTGAATATACTTTGAAATGGTCTGATAAAGAAATATCATCTAGAAAATTGAGTGATATTGAAAAATATGTTCAAAATATTTTAGAAAATCCAGAGATAACTGTTGATGGTTTAAAAAGTGTAGAAAGTAAAACAAATGTTTATAAGGAACCAGGAAATGAAGAATTAGCTTTATCTTTTACTTTAGAATGGAATTGGGCATTTACAAATAATAAAGGTGCAACCGGAACATCAGCAGAAATAGGATATGATGTATTAGATACTATTCTTGGATTATATGCAAATAATAGTGGGTCAACTTCAGTATCATATAATGGTAAAACATATAATGTTACTGGTTCAAATCATGTTTTGAATTTGAATATGACTTTCTCAGTGACTCAAGTACAAAGTAAGGCATAATTATATCCTTTAATTTAGGATAAAAAACACCGTTTTTGCTAAGTTAAAGACGGTGTTTGTTAACTTATAAGATTTATGTAAAGAAGGTGAAATAGTGCTACTAAATGATATATTTAAAGTAGATGATTTAAGTGAAATAAAGCTTAAAAGAAAGACTACAAGAGTTATTGCATCTAATGGTAATGTACTTTGTGGTGTTTCTAAAAAATATATTTATAATTTAAGTGGCAATAAAGTAGCAGAACTTGTTTCTAAAGAAAAAGTAAATGAAGAAAAAATATACATTTATGAAGGAACAATAAATGATGAAACTTTCCAATTAGTTTTGAAACAAGGTTGTTTATTTTATCAAAATGAGATAGTTGGTAAACTTTTATATAGAATTAAAAGTAGACCAAAAGCATTGCTATGGTTATCAATATGTTTAACCGCAGTTATGATTGCTGTTATCGCCTTATTACAATTTACACCAAAGCCAGAAGAGGTATTCCCAAACTTTAATATATATGATGATAATGGAGAATGGGGAGTAGAAGGTGAAATAGAGGTTTTTAATAAAGGAGAAAAATTATCACCAGGAGGATCTGGTGAATATAACTTTGTTATTAATAACCCACATGATGTAATTTTAAATTATGTTATTAGTATTTCTTTTGAATACAATGGTGAAGTAACTGCATTCCCTTTAACATACAGTTTAAAAATGAATAATGTAGGAATTGAATGGAGTGAACAAACAAAAGAAAAATATGTTGTAAAAGATTTAATGTTTGCTTCTCAATCATCTCAAATGTTTACACTTGTATGGGAATGGCCATTTGAAAGTGGAAATGATGCAGCTGATACTGAATTTGGTCAAAATGGTGGTCAATATACTATGTGTATTTCAATAGATGCTACTACCGCATAATTTTGGAGGCTTATAATGAACGAAGAAGTTGTTCGTCCTAATAAGGTAAGCAATATATTCAAGCGTGTTTATCAAGTTATAATATGGATAATTGTTGCAATATTATTTACGCTAATTATTGCATTTGGCTATAGTGCCTTTATTAAAAAAGATAAAGTACCTAATATTTTTGGTTATTCTTTTTTAACAATTGCCACAGGATCAATGTCAGATGCTTTAGAAATTGGTGATATGATAATTATTAAAGATACGGTAGATTACAAGGTAAATGATATTATTACTTTCTTACCTGATGGTGCTTCGGTCACTACTACCCACCGAATAGTCAGGATAGAAGGCGATAAAATTTATACTAAAGGTGATGCCAATGATTCTGAGGATGGATATATCTATTCTAATCAAATAGTTGGTGAGGTTGTGCAGGTTATTCCTAGGTTTGGTTTATTTGTTGAGTGGACGAAAACTCCTACAGGTATAACGTTTGTTGTTCTTACCTTCTTATTAATTGGTTTTGCCGTATATGTTATAAAAAAACAGTAAACAAGAAAGGAGATGCTTCCGTGAAAAAGAAGAAGATTATATTACTATCTATTTTGTTTTTTATGATTGTTTTATATGTTTGCGGATTTAGTGTCACTTTTTCAAGATATACTGAACAATTTATAGATGAATCAGGTGCGAGAGTACCAAATGTTATAGCAAATTATCATAGAGAAAGTTTAATTAGAACTTCAATTAATGGAGAAAGAGAAGATATTAGTATCAATAATGATAATAGTCAAATTATTGTAAATGACATTAAGCCACAAGATACTATTGATTATAAGTTTTCTATATCTAATCAAGATGGAGAATTAAAAAATGAAACCTTATTAAAGGTAACATTTAGTTTTTCATCATTTTTAAGAAAAAGATCTCAAGGCAGTTCAGAATACAAAGATTATTATGTTAATATGCTAACTGATTATACAGGAGGTTCTAGTTCATCTTTTGATCCATTACTGATAAACTCAGATATTCGTTTCTATATGTTTGATGAAAATGATAATAGACAAGAAAAGTTTGCTGATGAAAATTTAACAGGGGTCGATTATAGCTGTGATAAAATCTATGTTACATCTAGTGATATAGGCGCTACTACAGTTATTAATCATCAAATTGGTTTTTATCTAGATATAGCAAATAATAATTTAGAAACCTATGTTTTTGAGCTATCTATAAAAATTCCAGGTCAAGCAGATAAACCAGAAAACTATGTTGGTGCTCAATATGTAATAAATCTTGGTGTTGAAGCTGAGCAAGTTTTAAGTATTCCTCAAGGAAATTAATAGGTAGGAGAAGATGATATGAGTAATAAAGGAAAAATAAAGAATATATTGCCATTTATCTTTTTAGCTCTTAGTATAATCCTACTTATTTCTATTGGGACTTCCTTATCTAAGTTTATAATGGAAGAAAAGGATAATATTACAGGTGGATATACAGATTTTATATTAGAGCATGATGGAAATGGTAAATCAATAATTTTACAAAAGGATTCTAATAGCAATGATTATATCGGCTATATAGAATTTAATGTTTATAATTATAGAGATGAGCAAGTGTCAGCTAGAGATGTAAAATTTAATTTTGCAACTCCAACAGATGATGAACTTAGTGCAGGCGCAGTAGATGATGGTTGGGGAACTAGTATTCCAATTAAAGTACCTACACATAAAGGAAAGTATCAAGCTGAAATTGTTGGACAGCAAGATTCATATTATACTCTAGAAGGTAATACTAAAAATACTATTTCTGTAAGACTACAGGTGACATATACTCCTGTAGCAGGAGATGATTTAGTATCAGGTGATTTTATTGATCATATCTCTATGATATTAATTACGACTGATCCTTACGAATCACGTCAAGTTATTGATGTTAATATTTCAAATAGTTTAATATCATTTGGTATTATTGAGAAAAATTATTTTGATTTTTCTGAAAGACAGGTTACTATCAATACGTCATCAGATTTTTCTGCTGATTCAAGTAACTATAATGCTAAATTAGAATTTTATTATAGCAATGTTATTTTTGATGAGGCTAGATTTAAAGCGGAAAATGCAAATGTTGAATTAGTAATTTCGGAAATTGAAGGAAAGATTACAATTTCTAATATTAAACCTTCATCACAAATTGTTCTGCATTTCTATACCTTAGATTCAAGTAATCAATCTCTTAAGGTTAAAGCATTTGTTAATGACGAAGTTTATGAAAAGGTTTCGGGTTTAGGAGATATCAATTCTGATGAAACCTATAATGTATTTAGTAATTAAGGGGTGAGAAATATGAAAGTAATAAGAAAAATTAACTATTTAATGTTAGTGTGTTTATTAGTTTTTTTGTCTATTGTTTTAATTTCATATTCTTCAAAAGAAACATTCTCTAATGATGTTATTATAAATACCCCTACAAATGAAGATGTGAAAATTTATGTTAGTGGGGACAGTGTTACTAAAACTGAAGATGGATACATAGCTGCTACAGGTAGTACAATAACTGTTTCTGCTATAAATGAAAAAAGCATATTTAAGAGTATGACAATAGCAGGAACAACATACAATACTCCTGTTGTTGAATTAAATAATTTAAGTACAACTACATTAGATATTAGTGTAGAATCTACAGCACCTACGGCAAATGACCGTGGTAAATACTTTGCAAATCCATACTTAGTTGAATCAGGAAATTCTATTTTAGCATTATCAAGAATTCTTGATGATAATTATACAAATGGAAATGGAAACAAAGAAGAAGATTATGCAGTATTTGATTTAGAGCCATCTGAAGCAAATAGAAAAGCATTACAATCTGGTTATTTTAGATTAACATCTAATGCCATTATCAACTCTGATGATTTCTTTGGAATAGGTGAACGTGATTATCCTTTTCAAGGCTCATTCGATTTTAATGGCAACTATGTATATTTAAGTGTTAATAAGACTACATTTACAAAGGATGAATTTGTAAGTGTTGAAAATGTAAATAGAATGGATATTGGTTTATTTTCAATAATTTATAGTGATAGTCATCCTTGTTTAATTAAAAATGCAGATGTTAGAGGAACAATAGCTGTAAAAACTACTGATAATCCGGCAATAGCAGATATAAATAATATAAGCATCTCAATTGGTGGATTAGTAGGAACTAGTGGAAAAAATGTTATTTATGATGGTGTATCATCACAAGTTTCAATATCTGCAGATGTGCAAAAAGCCACACTAGAAATAGGTGGTGTATTTGGCTTTTTATCATCAAATATTGATACATGGTCAAATGTAGTATATAAAGGAAATTATGGAACAATAACAGGTATTACTAGAGGAAATAAATCTAATATCTATGTTGGTGGTTTATGTGGTGTTTTACAAAATGCCTATGTAAGAAACTTTGAGAGTAATTCTCAATCTACAAACTTTGTTGCAACTTCTTATGGTGTTGATGGAAAATATGCATCAGGTTCTGCCTTTTCTGGTGGAATGGCTGGTGTTGTATATTCTAATCCTTCTACACGTCCTGAAATGCAAGCAGTAAAACCGATGGTTATTGAAAAAATTCGTTTACGTGTTAATAGTAATTTTATCGTAACATCAGTTATTGATAATTCATATAATAAATCTTCTATTAATAGTGATAACTTTACTAGTACTTCAGCAGGAGCAGTTGCAGGTGGTATTGTTGGTACAATTTATTCAAATAGCCAAATAATAACACTATCAGACCTAAAAGTTATAAATGACTCTACATCTGATTTAGAAATTCTTGCTCAAACAGTTGATGCTGATAGTAATGGAGCTGTTTTTGCAGGTGGATTAGTTGGATATATTTTCACGCAAGGAGCTCAAAATATTAAATATAAAGCAAGTGTAAATGCTGATGCAAGTCAAAAGAGCTATATATTTGCTACTTCAACAGAAATTAAAGCTTTACAAAATGGTATGGGACCTGCTTATGCAGGTGGTATATTTGGTTATAACGCCTTTACGTTTGAAGCAAATAATCCAACATATTATTTTAGATTGGCAAATGAAACAAATACATTTGATGTTACTGCTACTCAAAGTTTAATTTCTCGAAAAGGTGATAAATTATATGATGTAATGGCAGGATTCTATTCTTCAAAGTTACAATCAGGATATTCACTTAAGAACTTCAATTTAAGCCTAGATTCAGGAAGTGTAACTGCTAAAAGAGAATCAGGATCAACTGCAGTAGGAAATATTTGTGCTGGTGGTATTGCAGGTTATTATGATGGTAATCGTAATGCAAGTTTTGATAATGTAACAGTTGACTTTACTAGAAGTGTATCAATATCAGCACTAGGTTATTCATATAGCTCTAGCTATGGGCAAAAACAAGAAGGCAATAATGTCTGTGTTGGTGGATTAGTAGGGTATATAAGGAATTTTACAGATGGTTTAGTTAATAATATTAATGTTAATTTCAATAATTCTACAACAAGTCAAGCAAAAACTACTGCAATTGAAGGTGTTCAAAATGCTGTATCTGGATATGATGATTATGCAACCGAAGGATATGTTGGTGGAATCTTTGGTATGGCTGAAGATATAAGAGGAACAAACTTCGAATTTAATGGTAATAAAGAAATTTCATCTTTAATTAGATTTTATTCTACAAATAATCCTAATACTGCATCAGTTGGCGGGGCAATAGGTGCGACAAGGAAAGTTAACTATAATTATTCATTAAGTGATGTAACAATACGTGATGCTCATGTTGTAGGACGTGCATTCTTTGATGGAATAAAAGCTGGAGATGAAGGTGACTATGATCTATTTGTAGGTGGAGCAATAGGTGTAGTTGGAGATGCTAAGAAAGGTTCAGAGACATTTAGTGGCACTGCTGCATCAAATATTTATGTTTATGATAGCATAATTGAATCGGTTGGCGATGAAAACATGCTTACCTATGCTGGTGGATTATTTGGTGGTGTGTGGTATCAACCAACAATTAAAGTTAATAATTGCTATAGTATAGGTAATAGTGTAAGAGCTACAAGTGTAAAAAGTCTAGCTTATGCGGGTGGACTAATTGGTTTAGCTCAAAGATGTGTTATTGAATATTGTGGTGTTCTTCAAACAAGTGTTTACGGGGCATCAGATGAAAAACAAGCTTATACAGCAGGGCTTATTTCTTGCATAAGAAATAAAGTTGAAGTCTATTATAATTATTCTGCAGCTTCCTTAAGTTCTACCCATACAAGTAATATAAAGGGTTTAATTTCTTCATTCGAAAATGAAGAAAATGAAAAGGTTGATGGTGTATATACAAATAATAATAAACCAATAGGTTTTAAAATAAAAAATAATATTTGTTTTTCTGCATTAAATGGTACTATTGATTCAGGTGTTCAATATGAGGAGCATTATTGTGGAACTATATTTAATAATGTCATATTTATATCCCAAGAAAATAACTATTCAATTTGCTTAGACTCTAATTCTCAACTTTCAAATGAATTAACACTAAGCGTAGGTCAAAGTGCTAATGTATTTAGCAACATTAATACAATTGGTAGTATATTGCTTTTAAAATCAAATAGTAGTGATTTATCTATTAATGGTTTAAGTATCAGTTCAAGTGTCCCAGGTGAATATTACTTATATGTAACTGATAATATTAGTGGTGTAGATTATAATGTATGTGTATCTACAATTATTGTTGGTGGTGGAACTACTGGCGCTGGTATTGAATTAATTGCAACAGATCAAGATAATGAGTCTTTAGATAAGTATGAAACGTATGAAGTTAATGGTAATGTTCAGTATGTTGAGATGCATGTTGGTGATGATAATGGTAAAAGACCAAATGTTTTGAACTTAACAGCTAAAAACTATTCTGGTTATGTACAATTTTATACATGCAGTATCACTCCTACTTCATCATTTGAAGAAATTTTAGCAATGTCTAAGACATCTGCTGATATTTCAAGTTTTAATGGTAAGGTCAAAATAGATATTTCAAATAACGTAGATGGTACGCATGTTACAATTGAACCTAGTGTTACCCTAAGAGATTCTGCTTTAGCCATAATTGTTGAAATTGGTGATAAGCAATTTATTGTTAAAGTTTTACCAAATCTTGTAACGGACTTTAGAGTTGTCCCTAGTGCGGATACATTACCTACTGCAGGTGATGGAAGCAAAGAAAATCCTTATATTTATTCAAAAAATTACACAATTAGATTTGAGACTGAGGTAGACTATGAGAATCCAAATATGGCATATATGGTAGAAACAAAGTTTACAAATGCTAAACAATCTAGTGCTATTGATGTTAAGACAAATGGTACTGTTATAATAAAGGATTCTGCTACAGAAAATACTACTTATCAAATAGATTGTAGTTTGCTTTCTAATACTCCAAATAATATGACTGAAGGAACTACTAAATCAGTCTATGTTAAGGTAAGTCATGCACTCAATGTTATTTATAATCTTTCAGGCGCTACATTAAATCAAGAACTAACTGATAGAGTTGCAGTTGCAGGAAGTCAGTATAAATTTGCAGTATCTCCAACTGCTGGACATGGCCTAGATCCAACATTAAGTATAAGTAATGATGCAGGATTTAGTTGGTCAGGCAAAGTTGATAGAAGTGGAAATAGCATAAATGCTAATGGTATAAATATTACATATGATGTTAATGAGAATGGAGAATTTGTTTTCACATTACCTTCAGAAATAGTAAAAAATAATACAATGAATATTAGTTTTTCATTCCCACTTGTATATACAATTTTATTTGTAAATGAGCGTGGAGTTACATTTGATGACAGATATTTTGTTGTTACAATTGAAGCAGGTAAAACTCTTGATCAGTTGAATAAGGAACATTACTTTGATGCAGCTTTAGAATGGGTAGATAACCAAGTTAAACTTCTTGCTCAAAATGGCTTTGTGTATGGTGGATTATATCTATCTGAAAATGCCAACTCAGTTGCTGATTATGGTAAGTCTTTTGAAGAAATGATTCTAGAAGAAAATGGTATGAATGTAAATGGAACAATGGCTTTCTATTTTAGATGGCAATTTGGTTTAACAACTAAGACTCCAGAAAATGTTACTATTAAATCTACTATGAGCAAATCCTCATTAGATGATACAGGAATTGTTCCTATTAATGATAAAAAAGGTTTTGCCTTTGAAATAGGCATTCCAAATGATTGGCGTGGTACCCCAAGATTTGATTTCTATATTGGCGGAGAATGCATTACAAGCTTATTCAATAGTGAATCAATTGCAAATCGTTATAATATAGATCCAGAAACATTGTATAATAAGATGTTAGAATTAAATAATGGAAACTTAGAAATTGTTGTATACGCAGATTCTATAAATCTTTATCAAGGTGATTCTGCAAAGAAGACCTCAAGTAATAAAATGTATGAAGATGGTATCTTTACACTAGAGTATAAGATAAACTATGGTTCAACAGATACTGTTTCAGCAAGTGATTTAACATTTAATTTTACTGATAACTTACCTGTAGGAACTAATGTGGCTCTATACTATTCAAAAGATGGACTTGCTTCATGGGCAGGAAATTATAATATCGATACTCCTACAAAAACTATTTCATTATCTAGTTTTGTTGGAATGCCTTCTTTAAGTAAAACAATTGATAGAACTAATGTAACAAAGAGTGAAGAATTCAATTTAGTAATTACTTTACCAAATAATAGTAATAACTTTAATATATTAGATAATGAAAATGGTCTTAATGTTGAAGTTAGAACTACTTCTTATCAATTCAATCCAATTGTTAAGGAATATAAAGGTAATAAGGAAACAATAGTGTTAGATGATACGATTGTTTATCGTGATAACATTACTAATGTAATATTCTATGATACCATAATAAGAACACTTTCAAATAATAATAGTCAAATTGTTTTAAATGTAGTAGGAAGTTCTAAGTCTGATGTCTTAGATTTACGTCACAATAGTTTATATTATTTCTTTGAAATTACAAAGAAAGATGGTTCAAGCGTTGGTGAATTTACAATTAGTGGACTTACTGAAGCATTTAGAACAGACTATGCTTTATATTTTGAAGCAACAAGTCAAGTGGTAATTCCAGCTAGCATATTGGGAGAATATAAAGTTAGATTAATTTCATCTACAACTTATAATACCCCAGGTGCTGGAATCATTCTTGATACCTTAGAGTAAAGGAGGAGAGATTATGGAAAATTTATTATTAACATTTGGTCTCGAATGGAACTTACTTTGGAAAGTTGTATTAATAGCTTTAGGTGCAATTATCCTTATATTAATCCTCCTTTCTATAATAATTCTTTATAGAGAAAACAAACAATTACAAGAAGAAAACGATGAACTCAAATTTTATATTCTTGAATTGGCAAATAAGAATCATATTCATGTAGATGTTGAAGACATTGATAATTTACCTGATACAATTGAAGAACCTATTGTAGTTGTTGAGAAAAATGAAGAAATTGAAGAAAAAGTTTCTGAGCCTGTATTAGTTGAGGATTACGATTACAACAGTGGAATGACTATATATTATCGATATGGATTCTGGGCAAAATTAATAGTTTCTGAGGATGATATAAAGGAATTTTATGGCGAATTAATGAATATAGTAGCAACGTATCCAAAGGTAAAAACAAGATTAAGTTTCTCTCAATTAAGAATTTATAAAGGAAGGGTAACATACGCTAGGGTATTCTTTAGAGGACGTAGAATATGTTTATCTTACGCATTAAATCCAAACGATTATAGCGAAACTAAGTATCGTGGAATTGATGTTTCAGAAATTAAAAAATTAGAAGATACTCCAATGATGTTAAAAATAACATCTGATAGACGTAAAAAATATGCAAAAGAATTATTAGTTATGACATTAGATAATGCTGGTTTAACTAGGGTTGAATTAGAGGAAGAACCTAAACCATTTAAATTACGTAAGAAAAGTTTACGTACAATGCTTAATGAAGGTTTAGTAAAAAGAGTTGAAAGACGCAGTAGTGATATTACATCTCGAAATTCATTATCTGAAGATGATGAACTTGATTTTGTTGAAGATGAATTTGTTCAAGAAAATCAAGTTTTAGAACCTGAAGTAACTGAAGAACCTGTAGTTGAAACAGAACCTGAAGTAACTGAAGAACCTGTAGTTGAAACAGAAC
>CALUXS010000018.1 GCA_944324805.1 uncultured Acholeplasmatales bacterium
TACCTCCAAAGTAAACTAATAATTAGAGGTATTCATTCTTTAATTATTTTTTTGTCTACTTTGGAGATATCATATCAGTTATAGACTCTTTTTAGATATTCTTTAAAATATTTTTCCCAAGAAGATTCATGGTGTTTTCCTTTTGGATAGATGAAAAATTCATAATTTGCCTTTATGGTATCTAAGTACTTTTTGTAATCTAATGCAGTATTTAAATATAATTCTTTATCATAGCATCCATCAGACTCTTCATTTTCACCTACGGCTATAAATAATCTGGCATTACTAATGGGATGCTTTTTCAGATGGCTTTGCATTTCTTTTTTAAATAGAAAGTTTGCAATAGAAAAAAGTGCCATATGATTAAAAGAATCATCAATACTATTTAGGTACGTACCAAAACTTGCTGCTAAAGAAGAAGCAATTAAGTGCCTATTTTTAATTTTGTAGTTTTTTTCTAGCATAGGAATTATTTCTAATATTAATTCTTTAATGAATAGATGGCAAAGCTCAGGGTTATTGATAAAATCAGTTAAATAGCTATTTTCAATTATAAAAGGGCTATAGTTATTTAGCCTATCACGATCATTATAAGGACAGTGAATTGCAATGGCAATATAGCCATCCTTGATGTGTTTTAAATATCTATTAGCTCTTAAGCTTCTTTTGTAGGTGGCTTTTTTATCTAAAAAGGCATTTTGTCCATCAAGAAAATAAAATGCTTCAGTTATGTCTTTTTTTTCTGAGGTAATATAGTCAATTACAAAAGTATGGTTTAGGTATTTTCCCTCGTAGTAAATTGTTTTTAGTTTCATAAAGACTCCTTATTAATAATAAAAGGAAGATTTCTCTTCCTTTATATTATATTAGTTTAATTTGTTTTCGGCAATTACTTTATCTTTTAAGAATGCAGGAACTTCCTCATAATCATAGAATTCACGATTGAAGAAAGCACGACTTTGAGTTAAGGCTTTTAGTTCAGTTGCATAATTTATGATTTCAGCCTCAGGAACAAGTGCTGTTATTTCTTGGTCACCTGCACCTATATCATCCATTTGTAATATTTTTGCACGTTTTTGATTTAAGTCAGATAAAACATCACCAATGTATTCTCCACTAACATTAACCTTTATTTTGCATATAGGCTCTAGTATGATAGGGTTACATTTCATATAGGCATCTTTAAAAGCTAAGATAGCTGCCATTTTAAATGCCATTTCGTTAGAATCTACAGGATGATATTTTCCATCTAGTAATGTAGCTTTTACACCAATTACAGGGAAACCAGCAAGTAATCCTTGGTTCAAAGCTTCTTGGAAGCCTTTTTCAACAGCAGGGAAATAATTTTTAGGAACAGCACCACCGAATATTTCTTCATGGAAGCTGCTTTCATCTGCTGGTTCAAAACGCATTTGAACTACACCATAGAATCCTGCACCACCTGATTGTTTAATATATCTACCATCACCAGTTGCACTAGACTTAATACTTTCTCTATAAACAACCTTAGGCTCTTCAGTTAGTAATTCAACTTTATATGTGTTTTTCATTTTTTCAAGAATATAATTAAGATGTGAAGCACCAGAACCACCTAGAAGAAGTTGTTTAGTTTCAGCATTTCTCTTAACTTCAATTGTTGGATCTTCAGTCATCATTTTTTGTAATACTTGAGATAATTTATCTTCATCTGCTTTATTTTTTGGTGATATAGCTTTAAAAATAACGGCAGTAGGATATTTAACTGGTTTATATGTAACTACATTTTTAGGTGAGCATAATGTGTATGATGATTTTACGCCAGTCAATTTTGTCATTGCACAAATATCACCAGCATGAACTTCTTGGACAGGAGTTTGAGTTTTTCCCATCATTGTAAATAATGATGAAACTTTATCTGTTTTTCCTGTTTGAGGACAGTAGATATCATCACCAAGTTTTAATACACCTGAATTTACTTTTAGAATGTTAATAACACCAGCGTAAGGATCAACGATTGTCTTAAATACATAAGCAGAAAAAGGCTCTGAATCTATAGTTTTTCTTTCTACTGTTTCTCCTTTGTCAGTAGTTACTGTATAAGGTTTTAAATCTGCAGGACTTGGTAGGTAATCAATTAACATATTTAAAGTAGTGTGAACACTTATATTTTTAATTGCAGAACCTACTAATACAGGAATTAATTCACCATTCAATACTCCTTCACGAAGTCCTTTATGGATTTCTTCACGTGTTAATTCCTCGCCAGCAAAGAATTTTTCTAACAATTCCTCATTTGTACTAGCTACAGCCTCACAAATTGTATTATGAAGTTCGAAAACTTTGGCTCTTTTATCAGGATAAATTTCATCATCAACACATTCAACACCATTATAGCGTCTTGCTTTTAAATCAACTACATTTACGAAGCCATCAAAGTTTTGTTCATGACCAATTGGGTAGCAAAATGGAACAGCATTTTTTCCTAGTTTCTCACGAATATCCTCTAGTATTTCTTCAAAATTAACATTCTCTTTATCCATTTTATTTACATAGATAATAGTAGGAATATTTCTTTTTCTTAGAATATTCCAATGCTTTATAGTTCCTACTTGAACTTTAGATGTTGCATCAACTACTAAAATAGCACCTTTAATGAGTCTTGTTACACTTAAAATTTCTCCAACAAAATCATCATTACCTGGTAAATCAATTAAATTGATTTTATGGTCGTTATAGTAAAGAGGAACAACAGAAGCACTAATTGAAGATTGACGCGCTTGCTCTTCAACTAGATAATCGCTTATAGTATTTTTCTTTTCTATTTCTCCTTTTTGTTTAATAGCTGAAGCTGCATATGCTAAAGCTTCTACTAATGTGGTCTTACCACTACCTTGATGGCCTAAGATGGCTACATCTCGGATGTTTTCTGACGTATAAGTCATTAATATTACCTTCTTTCTTTGAAAACGTTATCATTGGTTTTATTATAGCATAAATATAACTAATAAAACAATAAGATACATTTTAAAAAATTGAAAAAATATGCTATAATCTAAGCAATAAATAGTTTGTGAGGTGGATTATATATGTATGAAGATGCAAAAATTGGTACAAGGCTAGTAGTAGTTTTTATTGATTTTCTAATTTTGTTCATATTATTCTTATTAATTTCTACAGTTGTTAGTAAAATCGTAATGGCAGGAGTTACAATCCCTCAATCTGTTCAAACATGGATTGATAATGGGGGATCATATGAGGAATTCCTTAAATTAATCCAAAATGATGAAGAGGCTATGAAATATTTATCATTAGAGACTAGTGCAAGTTTCATTTCACTTGGTGTTAATTTTGTTGTTTTCTTGCTTTATACAGTGGTTTTACCACTAGTTTGGAAAAAACAAACTCTAGGTCGTTTTTTACTTCATATAAAATTAGTGACAGAAGATGGAGAAAATCCTAAATTTGGTACATTGTTTTTACGTGAATTTGTTGGTAATGGCATCGTAAATATATTTATTGTTTGTTGCTGTTTGCCTTTATTCATCAATTTAATTCTTGTTCTTACAAAAGGTAAAGCCATTGCAGATTATATTGCAAACACAAAATTTGTTGATTTAAGTAAGCCAATAAAACATGAAGATGATTTAGAAGAAGTAGAAGTAATTGACGGTGGTGACAATAATTGATTCAAGGAATCGTTATCTTAAAGGAACCGGAAGTATATAGTTTTGCTTTAGAACTTTGTAAAATTTTTAATATTCAAAGTAAAGAAACAGATGATTCATATCAGTTTTTTATCCAAGATGGTAAGATAGAGGATACTATCTCTATATTAGAGGCTTTAGTTATTGATTTAGATGCTAAGGTTAAGATTTATGTATCAGGATTTAAAAAAGATGTTACATTAGAGTGTGAATTTGTAAAAAAATTATTAGTCAATATGGAAAATGGCGTTTATTACGGGGCAAAATTCGCTAAAGCACTTTCTTTAGACAAACGTAAAGAGTTTTTAGATATTATTTTTAGTGATTTTAAACCGACTGAAAATATTTGGCAATTTTTAGAAGGTTTTTTCAATTCGGATTTAAATGCAAGTCTAGCTGCAACGACACTATATTTGCATCGTAATACTTTATTATATAGACTGAATAATTTTCATCAAAGAACAGGTTTTGATTTAAAGAGATTTAATGATTCTGCATTATTATATAGTTACATTCTTGATAATAAATAATTTGTGCAATTTGTACATACATTTATTTGAAAACGTTTGCTATAATTAGTAATGTGAGAAGGGAAGGTAAGTTCAATGGCAACTTTACAATTAAAAAATATCAATAAAATTTATCCTAATGGTGTACAAGCTGTATTTGATTTTAACCTTGACATTAAGGACAAAGAATTTATTTGTTTCGTAGGACCATCAGGTTGTGGAAAGTCTACAACATTACGTATGATTGCTGGTCTTGAAGAAATTTCATCTGGTGAATTATATATTGATGGTGAATTAATGAATGATGTTTCACCTAAAGATCGTGGTATCGCCATGGTATTCCAATCATATGCTTTATATCCACATATGACAGTATATGATAATATGGCTTTCGGTTTAGTATTACGTCGTGTTCCTCGTGAGGAAATTGCAAGACGTGTTGCTGAAGCTGCTAAAATACTAGGTCTTGAACCATATTTAAAACGTAAACCAAAAGCATTGTCAGGCGGTCAACGTCAACGTGTTGCATTAGGTCGTGCAATTGTTCGTGATGCAAAGGTATTCTTAATGGATGAGCCTTTATCAAATCTAGATGCTAAATTACGTGTAACAATGCGTTCAGAAATTACAAAATTACATCGTCGTTTAGGCTCTACAACAATTTATGTAACACATGACCAAATTGAAGCTATGACAATGGCTACAAGAATTGTTGTAATGCGTGATGGTTATATTCAACAAGTTGGTACTCCTGAAGAAGTATATAAGAACCCTGCTAATGTCTTTGTTGGTGGTTTCATTGGTACACCTCCAATGAACTTCATTAATGGTAAGGTAAATAGTAAAGGTGTATTCACAACATCAGAAGGAAATTATCATGTAACAGTTCCTCAAGGTAAATTAGAAGTACTTAAGAAAAATGGTTATGTTGATAAAGAAATTATTATGGGTATTCGTCCTGAAGATATTCATGATGAGGAAATTGTTCTTGAAACATATCCTGATGCTACTGTTGAGTTAACTGTTGATGTTGCCGAATTATTAGGTGCTGATACTAATATTTATGCAACAATGGATGGTTCATCTGTAACTGCTTCAGTTGCAGCTCGTGACGATTTATCTATTGGTAGTAAAGTTAAATTAGCCTTTGATATGAATAAATGTCAATTCTTTGATGTTGAAACTGAAAAAGCTATTAGATAATTATTATGAAGATGCCTTTAGGGGCATCTTTTATTTATTTTCCCATATTTTTTACACAATTTTTCGATATTTATTTAGTATACTTTAACTGTCTTCTAAGGAAGACTAAATCTATCACTCTCCCTTAAATGATAGATACTTTTTCATAAGCAAACTATAACTCTCCCAAGGAAAAGGTCTAGCTAAGCTAGACTTTTTTCATACCTAGAAATATAATAGCGCTTACATAATTTTAATGCTTTTATTTATTATTTATAAATGATATAATAACATTGTAATGAAAGCTATTTAAAAATTTGGAGGAATTTTAATATGTCAAAAAGAATAGTTTCTGATTTAGAATTAAAAGGAAAACGCGTTTTAATTAGAGTTGATTTTAACGTTCCTATGAAGGAAGGCAAAATTACTGATGATACTCGTGTTAGAGCAGCTTTACCTACAATTGAGTATGTTTTAAATCATGGTGGAAAAGCAATTGTATTCTCTCATTTAGGAAGAGTAAAATCAGAAGAAGATTTAGCTAAAAATGATTTAGCTCCTGTTGCAAAGCATTTAGAAGAATTATTAGGAAAGAAAGTTACTTTTATCAATGCTACAAGAGGTAAGGAATTAGAAGATGCTGTTAGCAAATTACAAGATGGCGAAATTTTAATGTTCCAAAATACTCGTTATGAAGATTTAGATGGTAAGAAAGAATCTAAGAATGATCCTGAATTAGGTGCATACTGGGCATCTTTAGGTGATGTATTCGTAAATGATGCATTCGGTACTGCTCACCGTGCTCATGCTTCTAACGTTGGTATTGCTTCTAATGTTAAGGAATCAGCTGCTGGTTTCTTATTAGAAAAAGAAATTAAGTACATTGGTGGTGCAGTTGATAATCCTGTTCATCCATATGTTGCAATCTTAGGTGGAGCTAAGGTTTCTGATAAGATTGGTGTTATTTCTGAATTAATTAACAAAGCAGATAAGATTTTAATCGGTGGCGGTATGATGTTCACTTTCTTAAAGGCTTTAGGAAATAACATTGGAAAGTCATTATGTGAAGATGACAAATTAGATTTAGCTAAAGAATTATTAGAAAAAGCAGCAGGTAAGATTGTATTACCAGTTGATGCTGTATGTGCAAAGGAATTTGCTGATGTTCCTGGTGTTGTAAAATCTGTTAGTGATTTAGCTGAAGATGATATGGGCTTAGATATTGGTCCTAAGACATTAGAATTATTCGCTGATGCTTTAAAAGATGCTAAGACTGTTGTATGGAATGGACCTATGGGTGTATTCGAAATGAAGAATTACGAAGCTGGTACAATCGGTGTATGTCAAGCTATCGCTCATTTAACTGGTGCTAACACTATCGTTGGTGGTGGTGACTCAGTTGCAGCAGTTGAAAAGTTAGGATATGCTGACAAGTTTAGCCATGTTTCAACTGGTGGTGGAGCTTCATTAGAATATCTAGAAGGAAAAACTCTTCCTGGTATTGCTTGCATTAGTGAAAAGTAAGATTAAAGGAGAATTTTTATGAAGAAGACAATTGTAGTTAAAAGTACAGTAGGTTTACATGCAAGTTTAGCTGCTAAAGTTGTTCAAGCTGCCTCAAAATATTCTGTAGATATCAATTTAATTTATAATGATAAGGTTATTGATGTTAAGTCTATTTTAGGTCTTATGTCTCTAGCCATTCCTGCTGGAGAAAATGTTGTTATTGAAGCTAATGGTGATCAAGCTGAAGCTGCAATCGATGACATTGCTACATTATTATCTTAAGAAAAGGTGTTATTTAGAATGAGAAAACCAATGATGATTGCTAACTGGAAGATGAACAAAACACGTGATGAAGCGTTAAATTTCATTTATGCTGTTAACGAAGCTCTTCCAAGTTGCGAGAAAGTTGATACTGTTGTTTGTGCTCCTGCTATTGTTTTACGTGATTTAGTTAAACGTCAAGGTGATAATTTACGTGTTGGTGCACAAAATATGCACTATGAGGAAAGTGGTGCATTTACTGGAGAAATATCTCCTATTATGCTTCAAACTACAGGCGTAGAATATGTAATTTTAGGACATAGTGAACGTCGTCAATATTTTAATGATACTGATGAAACAATTAACAAGAAGGTAATTTCTGCTTTAAAACATAACTTAAAGCCAATCCTTTGTATTGGTGAGTCTTTAGAACAAAGAGAAAGTGGAGTTACTCATGATGTTTTAAAACAACAATTAGAAGCTGATTTAGCTGGTGTTAGTCCAGAAGATATGGAAAATGTAGTTATTGCATATGAACCTATTTGGGCTATTGGTACAGGTAAAACTGCTAAAGCATGTGATGCAAACGAAGCATGTGCATATGTTAGAAGTGTAGTTAAAAACTTATATAATGCAGCTGTTGCTGAAGAAACTAGAGTATTATATGGTGGTTCTATGAAACCAAGCAATGTTGATGAGCTAGTTGCTCAATCTGATATTGATGGTGGATTAGTTGGTGGGGCATCATTAGATCCAGAAAGTTTCTTAAAGCTTGTTAATGCATGTGTAAAATAAAAAAAGGAATTGCCGTGAGGCAATTCTTTTTTTTATTTGTTTCGTTTCATGGCTGCTTCATAAATTAAAATACTAGCAGCAACACCTACATTGAGACTATTTTGATGTCCCCACATAGGAATGAAAACCTTTAAATGCTTATTATTATACCAATTTAGGTTTATACCATATCGCTCATTACCAATGACGATTGCTGTTTTTCCTTCATAATTATATTCTTGATAGTTTTTTCCTAGTTTTGGTTCACCAAGGTAAATGTTATAATTTTTCTCTAAAAGAAAGTTTTGAGCCTCTTCATAGCTACATTCAACGCAAGGAATAACTAATTCTAATCCTCTTGAGGCTGCAAGTAACTTTTTACTTCTTAATTTAACAACAGGATCAACGATAAGCATTCCCCCTACATTAGCGCTATCGCAGGTTCTTAAAATGGTTCCTAGATTTCCTGGAATTTCTAAATGATCACAAACACAAATGAAATCTAAATTTTTTAAGTCATCTATTTTATAATTTGGCCTTTTAATGATTGCAACAATCCCAGCTTTATTTTCTTTTGTCGCGATACTTGAAAACATTTCTTCAGATATTTCATATGCAGTTGAATTTTCTTTTAAGTAATCTAATATTCGCTTTGTTTCTTCCTTATATTCTTTATTTACAAAAAATGTATTTAATATTTTATGTTTATTTTTTATTGCTAAATCTATAATAGCTAAATCATCAGTAATTATTTCATCTGCTTTATCTTCCTTTAGTTTAGTTTTTAAGTCTTTAAAAAGTTGATTATTTTTTCCTAGTTGCATAATTATTATTTAATCATCAAATCTAATTAGAAATGATTTATTTCCTTTCTTTTAATAATTATAATATAGAAATCATAATAAGAAAACATTATTTTAATGGTATTTTATTTAAAAATTTGTTATAATAATGTTTGCGAAAAAGAATGTAGGTGTAATTATGAAAAAATTTATAACAAAAAATACAGAACAAACAATTGAATTAGGTAAAAAAATAGGTTCTAAATTACTTGCTGGTGATGTTATTTTATTAGTTGGTGATTTATCAGCCGGAAAAACTACAATCACAAAAGGAATTGGTCAAGCTTTAGGCGTCACCAAGGTTATTAATTCACCAACATTTACGATTGTTAAGGTGTACAAAGGACAAATTCCTTTATACCATCTAGATTTATATCGTTTAGATGGAGTTAACGAGGATTTTGATTTAGAGGAATATTTTGAAGGTGATGGTGTTGCTGTTGTTGAGTGGCCAACACAAGCAAGTGAATTATTACCAAAAGAGTATATTAAAATTGAATTGTTACGTTTAGATGAAAATGAAAGAGAAATATCTCTAACTACAGTAGGCAAGAAGTATGAAGGAAGGTTTGATGATATATGCTAACTTTAATATTAGATTCAGCAACAAAAAATATGTATATAGCTTTAGTTGAAGATAATAAGCTTTTGTACGAAAAATATTATTTAGGTGCAAATGATCATGCTAAACATATTGTTAGTGGAATAGAGCTTGCTTTAAAGGATACGAATAAAACTGTTAAAGATATAAACAAAATCATTTGTGGTGTTGGTCCAGGATCTTATACTGGGGTTAGAATGGCAGTTACAGTTGCAAAAATGATGAGTCATTTTGCTAATATACCTCTTTATAAAATATCTACTTTATCTTTGATGTCAAGCGGTAGTGAAGGGTTAGTTTTAGCTCAAATTGATGCTAGAAGAGGTAATGTTTTTGGCGGTATTTTTAGAAATGGAGAAGAAGTTGTTAAGGAATCATTTACAAGTTTAGATGAACTAATGAAAAATAATCACGATAAGGTTGTTTCTCAAGATGATTTTACTGTTTGTCCTTTTACAGTCATTAAAAATGCAGTTGTTGTAGAAGAACCAATGCTTCTTGTTCCTAATTATTTAAGAGATACTGAGGCAGAAAGAAACTTATGCGCATAACCAAAAATTATAAGCCCTACAAAAAGGAAATTTTTAGATTAGAAGAAAAATATCTAACCGGAAGCTTAAAAAATTTAGATGATAATGCATTAGTTTTAGTAGCTATAGATGAAAATGATAATCTTATGGGATATTTATATTATAGTAAGGTTCTTGATGAGGCAGAAATTATTAGTATTTGTGTAGAAAACGAGTATAGAAAAAAAGGAATTGCTAGTTCCTTATGGTATGAGCTAATTCAAGATAAATCTATTAATATATGTTTTTTAGATGTAAAAGAGACTAATACTATAGCTCAAAAGTTTTATACTAAAATTGGTTTTAAAGAATATGGTAATAGAAAAGGCTACTATTCCGATGGAAGTAGTGCTATTTTAATGAAATGGAGTAGATAAAATGTTAGTATTAGGAGTAGAAAGTAGTTGTGATGAAACTTCAGTAGCTATTGTTAAAGATGGAAAAGAAGTTTTAGCAAATGTTGTTTTATCACAAATAGATATTCATAAAAAGTTTGGTGGAGTAGTACCTGAGGTTGCGTCAAGGCATCATACATATCAAGTTGCTGTTGTTTTTGAAGAAGCTTTTCAAAAAGCTAATGTTAAATATGAGGATATTGATTTAGTAGCAGTTACTAAAGGACCTGGTTTAATTGGCTCTTTATTAGTTGGGGTTAATGCAGCTAAAACATTCGCTTTAGTTTTTAATAAGCCAATTATAGGTGTACATCATTTAGCTGGTCATATTTATGCAAATGCAATTGAGCATGAAATGAATTTCCCAGCTATTGCTTTACTAGTTTCAGGTGGAAATACAGAATTAATATATATGCCAGAACACTTCAAGTTTGAGATTCTTGGCGAAACACATGATGATGCAGTAGGGGAATCATATGATAAAGTAGCCCGTGTTGTAGGATTACCTTATCCTGGCGGTCCTGCCGTTGATAAGCTAGCTCATGAAGGAAAAGTTACTTATCATTTGCCAAAACCATATGTTGATGCATATAATTTCAGTTTTTCAGGTCTAAAAAGTGCGGTTATTAACTTACATCATAATTTAGAACAACGTCATGAAGAAATTAATGTTCCTGATTTATGTGCAAGTTTCCAAGATAGTGTTACAGAGGTTTTAGTAAATAAGACATTCAAGGCTGCTAATGAATTAAAGGTTAAGCAAATAATAGTTGCTGGTGGTGTTTCAGCTAATAAAGGTTTAAAGGAAAGATTCCATAATGAAAATAAGTATGGCTTTGATATTTGTATTCCTTCTATTAAGTATTGTACTGATAATGCCGCTATGATTGCAGTTGCTGGCTATTATCAATGGCAGAAGCATCCTGTTTCTGATAATTTAGAGATGAATGCTGATGCTTCGTTAGAACTTGAAAGCTTATAAAAAAAGAATTGATTGCTCAATTCTTTTTTCTTTTTTATTTAAGTTGTGGGAAAATTATATAAAACTTTACGCCGTTTAAAACGTTGACTATTCCATAATCTAAGTTATGTTTTTCTAAAATTTCTTTAACTAAATATAATCCAAGTCCATTGCCGTGATCCTCTTTTTTCTCTCTTGCCTTATCTTCACGATAAAATGGATCAAAAACATGATTTAGACTAGAAGGACTCAAAAGGATGTTGTAATTTATTATCTCTAGGACGGAATAATTATCTTTATGAATCAATTCAATAGTTACCTTACTATTTCTAGGAGAATATGTAAGTGCATTGACTAAAATATTATTAATTACCCTTTTCATTTGGATTACATTTACATTAATTTTTAAATCTAAGGGACTTAGTATTTCTAAATTTTGGTTGTATTTATTTATTAAACCATTAACATCATTAAGTACGGATGATACTAAATTTTTTAAATCATAATCTTCAGTTTTTAATTCTATTTTGCTACTTTCTAATTTATAGACTGATACAATTTCTTGTAGCATTTTATTAGTATTATCAGTTTCATTTATAATGTTTTCTAACTCTTCATTTATTTTTTCTTGTGGGATTATACCATCTAAAATTGCTGAAGCAGTTGCTTCAATTACAGCAAGAGGAGTTTTAATTTCATGTGATATACTAGCAACAAGCTGTTTTCTAGTTTCAATATCTTGATTATACTGGGCAAAATACGATTCATTCTCATTTAATTTTTCTTTTAAATGTGTGAGACTTGCTTGATAATCTTTACAAAGCTTATTTGTTTCATCAATTAAGATTGCCATTTCTTTATTAAGAGGATTAATAGATGAATAACCAAATTTTTTTTCATTTGTAAGCTTTACTACATTAGTTAAATCGATAAGTGGATTTAATACTAGTACGTATGGTATATAAATTCCGATTAATAACAAAATTAGAAAGATAAGAATAAGTACGAAGGTAGATTGAACAAAGTTTCTTAAAAAAATAGCACAGGTAATAAAAATAATTGCAAGTACTAAATATAGTAAAATTAACTCAATAATAAGTGGGATTTTTTTAATTTTCATTGTTTTGTTCCTCATCAACTACAAATTGATACCCTACTCCAAAAATTGTTTTTATATAATTATAAGGCTTTAATATTTTACGTAAATTTTTTATATAAGTATCAACAATCCTGTTATCGACATAAACATCTAATCCCCAAATTTCATCTAGTAGTAGTGATCTAGAGCATGCTTTATTGCGATTTTGTACTAAAAAAGCTAATAATTTAAATTCGGTTTTTGATATTTCAAGGGGTTTATTATCTAATAAGACTTGATTGTTACCAAAATCTAATATTAATGAGCCAATTTTGTACTGTTGTTGCATTAAATTAGGCTTATTTAATCTTGATAATAAATTATTAACCTTCATAACTAAAATTTTAGGTGGGAATGGTTTAACTATGTAATCATCAATTTTTAAATTATATCCTCTAGCCATATCTTGCTCTTCACCTAATGCAGTCATAACAATAATTGGAACATTTGAGTTTGAACGAATTCTTTTTGCTACCTCAAAACCATCTATTTTAGGTAGCATTATATCTAATATAACTAAGTCAATGTTTGAATTTTGAAATATATTTAAGCCACTTTCTCCATCTTTGGCAGTATATACTTCGTAGCCATCTTTTTCAAAATATGAAGAAATAATACGAAGAATATTTGGCTCATCTTCAACAATTAATATAGTTTTATTTTTCATAATCATCACCTAAGGCTAATTATACCACAAAATAACATAATTTTTCTTTATTATTTATAGTCTTTTATGATATAATAAGAAAGGTTAGAAAGGAAAAAAGGTGATTTTATGCGACTAAATCCAAAAATTTTTGCTTTGGCCGATGGAATTGAGCCAGTTGCAACTCAAGAATTTGATAATCGTTTGATTGAAATTTATTATATGAATGATTTTGAAGATGTTTTCTCTCAAAATGCTCCTAAAGGAAAATTTGCTTTATGGACAAGTGCAGACGGATTTAATTATCGTTTATTTATCGAAAAAGGATACTATGAAAATTTAGGAGAATTATATACTGATAAAGTAAATAAAATATGGCTAGACTTTTGGGATAAATGTGATGATACAACTAAAAAGTATAATTTTAGAATTATGCTTCCTTTAGCTGCTGTATGTTTGATTTTATTTTTCGTTATTTCTAATATAGATGCATTAGCTAGTGTTGCGGCATACATTCAATTTGGTGTTTTGGCAGTATTTATTGTCGGAATGTTATTTATGAACAAATTTGTTAAGAATAAATTAGCTGTTTTAAATAACGAGAGTGTTAAAGGCATCAAAGATGAAGTTGGTGAAAAACATTTTGAAGAGTTGTTAGAAGAACAAAAGAAATATATTGATGACTTTTTTGAAGCTCAAGCTAAATTAGCTGAAGAAGAGGAAGCAAAAGAGGAAAATAGTGATAACAATGTTTCTTCTGAGGCAATTGATTTAGTTGAAGAAAATAAAGAAGATAAGACTATCGAAGAAGGTCAAGAAAAAGTAGAAGTTAGTGAAGAAACTGATAAAAAAGAAAACGAATAATTTGAGAGGTAGTTATGAGCTTTATTGATGAAAAAAGTGTTAACACAATAAGAGTATTTAGTGCAGAGATGATAACAAAGG
>CALUXS010000019.1 GCA_944324805.1 uncultured Acholeplasmatales bacterium
CAATTCAAATTTACTACCTTTAGTTATTTAATTATTTTTAAACTTTAGACTGTCTACTTGACAGAACTCAGTTCAAACTAGACTCTTTTTTCATCATATATTTCTACTGCATAGTAGCTTTCATGACATTTTTTACAATATATTTTCCTTGTTTTAGCAGTATGTTTAGAGAATAAGTATTCTTTTAGTGATGGTTTTACTTTTCCTAAACAATTTGGACATATATATATTGTGTTTTTTATATATATAAATGTCATATAGCAACATAGCAATAATACAATAGGAAGCATAATAATAAATGGCCACCAAATACCTTTTACAATCCATAATACAATGGCTCCTATTTCAAGAATATCAGCTATTATTCCTAAAAAAATCATAAAAAGATGAACTATCTTTAATTTTCTTTTATTACTAATTATTCTTTCGATATCATAATTTAAGCCTGAAACTAAAATATCTGATTCAATAAGACTCTTTTTTATTAATTTTAGGTCGTTACACTTTTTATCTATTTCTTCTTTTTTGTTTTCTAAAATTTTTTCTTGTTCCTCTAATAATAAAAGCATGGTTTTATCATTATCTTCTTTAGATATTATATCCTTTATTGTGGATAACGAAAAACCAAATTTTTTATACAAACAAATAAGACGTAACTTCTTTAAATCCTCACTATTATATTCCCTTCTCCCTCCTTCTGTAATATGGCTTGGTTTTAATAAGCCCTTCTCATCATAAAACTGAACAGTTCTAATGGAAATATCACAAAGCTTAGCTATTTCTCCTGTTGAATAGTATTTCATATTTAATCACCTCACAATCACATATTACTCTATTACGTAACGTAACAAGCAAGTGTATTTAATAAAAAAACCTACTATTTATAAGTAGGCTTTAATTTTATTCTTCTATATTATCATTTGCTTCTACAACTTTCTTAGAAACAATAACTTCTTTTATTCTACGATTTACTATTTTAGTAGCCTCCAATTCATATTCACCACAATCTACCGAAACATGAGAACCATCTCTTGGAATTTGATCTAACTTGCTAAATATCAACCCACCAATAGAATCATAATCATCTCCTAATGGTAAATCGCTTTGTAAATATTCATTTAAATCACTAACTAAAACATTTCCAGAAACTTGATATTTACCTTCAGCAATTTTGCTGATCTCAGGTTTAGCATCAACATCGTATTCATCATAAATATTACCAACTATTTCTTCTAATAAATCCTCATTAGTAATAATACCTGATGTTGAGCCATATTCATCAACTACAACTGCAAAAGGATTTTTTGTGCTTTGCATATTGTGAAATAAATCATCAGCTAAAGTTGTCTCAGGAATATAATAAGCTGGACGTACTAAATCAATTGGTTTTTTATCAGTATTTATTATTAAGTCTTTAATATTTAAAATACCAATAATGTCATTTAAGTCAGTTTTACAAATTGGAAAACGAGAAAGATTAGTTTTCTTTACTAATTCAATTATCTCTTCTCGTGTAGAATCACTTGTTAAATAAATAACATCACGGCTAGGAGTCATAATTTCCCTAACTATTGTATCATTGAATTCGAATACATTTTGAATCCATTTCTTTTCGTTTTCTTCTACACTTCCGGTTTCCTCACCTAATTCAACCATTAATTTGATTTCATCTTCAGTAACACTTTCCTCTTCAGCTTCAACCTTAAGTCTAAACATTTTTAAGATTAAATTAGTAGAAACTGACAAAAACCAAATCGCTGGTTTCATCAAAATTGATAATCCATAAACTACCTTTGAAGTAAATTTAGCAACTAAATAAGGCTTTTGCATAGCAATACGCTTTGGAACTAACTCACCAAATACTAAAGTGAAATATGATAAAATAATTGTGATAATTACTACACAAATAGTATTTAATAGGCTAATTGAAATACTATTAAATCCCCACTTATTATATATCAAATCTACCAAAGGTCCCGCAAAGTTATCAGCTGCAAACGCACTACCTAGAAAACCTGCAAGAGTAATACCAATCTGAATAGTTGACAAAAATCCAGCTGGCTGTTCAGCTAATTTATACAGCCTTAAAGCAGTTTTGTCTCCTTCTTCTGCCATCTTTTTTAATTTTGTCTTATTAAGCGAAATAACGGCTATTTCTGTCGCTGCAAAATAAGCATTTAGGAAAATTAAAATAACCTGAATTAAAATCTGTAAGGGTAACGAGTCCAACTATACACCATCTCCTTAATTCTGTGAACTTTCATATACAGACATAAAAAATTATAGCAAAACTGATAATTTTTGTCAAATTTGTTCAAAAAAAAGTAGCCTCTAGGCTACTTAGAAAACATAATTTTTTCATTATTAAACATTTTGCTAAGAATTATTCCACATAATAGTGCATAAACTACATTTGAAATAATTGTAATTAAAATAGTAAGTGTACTTGCCTCAAATGAAAGTATAGCACTAAGGGCAATAACAGCATTATAAACAGGAATAAAATATACAAAAGGATTAGAACTTACATTACCAAACATTGAGAAAATTCCCACAACCATTACTACTATCATAACAGGGGTAGCATATGATGTGGCCTCTTTAACACTTTTTGAAAAGGCACTAACAATTGATAACAAGCCAACGAAAAGTAAAATAACTCCACATAAAATTAGAACAATATAGATAAAATCTAAAGCACTATAGTAAAGATTAGTTAATCCTGTACTTTCTTGAAGCTGCATAAGCTTAGGTAAAGATAGCATTGTTCCAATAAAACTACTTAGAGCACTTAATAATGAAATAATACTTAAAGAAATAATTTTACCAATAGCTAAATCTGTTCTACGCAGTGGTGTAACTAGTAATGTAGCAATTGTTCCTCTTTCTTTTTCACCAGCAATAGATTCAGGAACTACAGCCATAACTCCACTAAACATAAAAATCAATAATAAGAATGGTAATAGCATAGCAATATAGCTTGAGCTCTTTTCTTTATCTGAAGCCAAATCAAAATCAATACCATTGTTAATATAAAATACTTGTCCAACTAATTGGTTTTGATAAGCATTTAATAAAACTTGTATCGTTTGAAATATTGCTGCCGACTCTGTTCTTACAGAATTATAATACATTTCTATTTGTGGTTTAGTCTCATTACTAGGGTTCAAATTGCTAAAATCACCGCTATAAATTATTAATAAATCAACCTCTTCCTTTCTAACAGCATCCTTCATTAAATCAACATCTAGTCCTTCTGTATCTAGATATTCAATATTTAAATCTTTAAACAAAGGCGAGAAAGTCTCTGGTTCATTTACAGCATAAACCTTATATGTATAATCGTTTGAGACGCTACCTATGTTAGAAAAAACACTTCCCATAATGGAATACATTACAAATATTAATAAACCAGGAAGAATAATTGAAGCAACCATTCTTTTATCAGTAAAAAAGCGTCTTAGCTCTTTTTTTATTATAGTCAAACAATTTTTCATTATTCTTCACCTCCAACAGTGTCTTTATAAATATTAAAGAACACATCTTCTAGGCTATTATTAGTTGTTAAATTAGTTACATAATCATCAGCTACTAATTTACCATTTATTATTATACCTACTCTATCGCATAGCTTCTCAACTAATGAAAAAATATGTGTTGATATTATAATTGTTTTACCTTCATTTTTTAATTCCTCTAGATAATCAGTAACAACCTTAGCTGTTAATACATCTAAGCCATTTGTAGGTTCATCGAAAATAATTATATTAGGATTATGTACTAAAGAAATGGCAATTGATACTTTTTGTTTCATACCTGTAGATAAATCTGCAACCTTTACCTCTTTAAATTTATCAATTCCAAATTTAGAAAATAATTCTTCTTTTCTCTTTTTAGTTTCTTCTTCAGACATATTATGTAAGCCTGCAAAAAAATCAAATAAATAATTAGGTGTAAAAAAGTCCTCAAGTTTTAATTCACTTGTTAAAAAGCCTATTTGATTTCTAACCTGATCTGGATTTTTCACTATACTATAGCCATTAACTAAAGCATCACCTTCATCAGGCTTAATAAGCGTAGATAACATTCTTAAAGTAGTTGTCTTTCCGGCACCATTTGGACCTAATAGGCCATATATTTCACCTTCATAAACTTTAAATGATATCCCAGCAACTGCTATTTTTTGTTTAATGTTTGTTTTTTCTAATTTTTGTTGCTTCTTAGAAAGGGTAAAAGTTTTTCTTAACCCATTAACACTTAAAAGCTCATTAGCCATAATTAATCTCCTTCCACTAAGCATACCGCCTCACAAGCAATAGCCTCTCCTCTTCCTATAAAGCTCATTCTTTCATATGTTGTTGCTTTAACACTAATTCTTTCTATATTAATATCTAGAATTTGAGCTATACTTTCTCTAATTTTTTCTCTTATTGGATTAATTTTTATAAATTCAGCATAAATGGTTAAATCTAAATTATTTAAATGATATCCTTTTTCTTTAACCATTAAATAGCATTCCTTTAATATTTTTTTAGAATCCATTCCTAAAGTAGCATCGCTTGTATCAGGATAAAATGTTCCTAAATCGCCTAAAGCTAAACTTCCTAACAAGGATTCTGCTACAGCATGTAAAACCACATCTGCATCACTATGTCCTAAAAGACCTATTTCACTTGGAATTAAAACTCCACCTAAAATTAGTTTTCTACCTTCAACTAAACGATGCGTATCCCATGCATGTCCAATTCTAAGCATTTTTCTTCACCAACCTAGCTAGCTCATAATCTAGAGCTGTTGTTATTTTAAAATTACTATTATCCTCTATCAAATTATATTTTAAATCGCCTTTTAAATGTAATAATAATGAAAAGTCGTCAGTAGGAATAAATCCATCCTTTTTTGCTAATTCAACGGCAGCTTGATAAAGTTTGCGATTTACAATTTGCGGTGTTGAAGCTAATATAATATTTTTTCTATCTAAAAGCTCTAGTTTACCATTTTTTTCATAATAAGTAGTACTAGTCTCATATTTCATAAGCATAGAAGCATCATAATTAAAAGCTTCATTTATAAGTTTTTTTAAAGAGTCAATATTAACAAAAGGTCTAGCCCCATCATGAATCAAAACATAATCTGAGCTAGTCCTAATAAGGCCATTATAAACACTTAAATATCTTTCATTTCCACCATATACAAATTCAACTTTTTCATTTAAATAAGGCAAAATATAATGTTCATCTTCCTTTCTAATAACTAAAACTATTTTATCTACTAAATTTTCTAATAATTTTAGTGAATACGAAAAGATTGGTTCATCTTCTATTTTTAAAAAAACCTTATTTATATTTGCACCTACACGGCTACCTTTTCCTGCCATAACAATTATCGCGTCCATTAGATACCTCTTTAATAATTAATGTCCCTATAGAAAACTAGATTTTGCTTATTAGAAACTCCCTTCAACAATGCATTTCTAGCATTATAGTAAACATCTTTAGGATGAATTGCTTCATTTGAAAATGAAATGCCCATATATACAGATACATCAACTGAAACTGCACCATAGGAAAGTTTTGTACTTAAAATATTTTTAGTTGTTAAAACCTTACGTAAATTTTCCATTTTTCTAATGTCAGTAAGAATCATTGCAAAGTCTAATCCACTAATACGATAAATTGAATCATTATCAGCAAAGCTCTTTTGAAGAACACTAATATATTCTTCTATAACCATTGAGCCTAGGCTTCTACCATATTTTTCATTTATTTCTGGAACATTAGCTAATCTAATATAAACAACTTCAAATGTTTTACCATTAGTAGCTAAATCTAAAATTTGTCCTAATAGTTCTGGTTCTTCCTTTAAATTATCAACCAACTGATTATTAAGTTTCATATAATTTCTATTTAAACTAGTCACTAATGTAGAGCAAATTTCAATTGGCTTTCTTCCATTAAAAATAACTGTAGCATTTTCCTTTACAAAAATAGTATCATAACCACTCTTATAACGATAACTAACAGAAAAACTTGGTTCTTCTGGTGTAGCTAATGCTAAAGAACGCTTATAATTTTCATAATCTTCTAATTCAAAATTAAGATAAAAATCTGTTAGATTCATACTATTACCTAGTATTGATAAATTAGACACTAAATAATCATTGCACCAAATACTATTATTAACTAAATCTGCAAAATAAATTCCTTCTTGGGCTTTAGCTAAAATAGCTTCAAAACGGCTACTAATGAGGTTATTTTCTTCCTCGTTAACAGGATTATTTTCTAATTTATCAACATTAGAAATAATGCTATCTGAACCAAAATACATTCTTCCTGCATAACGCTCTAAAACATAAATTGGGGTTTCAATTAGATTTAACTTTCCTTTTGTTTGATCGTTATAATAAAATTCTATTGAAAGCTCATTTTTTTCCTTTTCTACTAATGGAGATAGTAAATACTTAAAAAATTCTAAATTACTTGCTTTTTTTCCATTAATACGCTCAATATCCATTAGATCATTAAAAACTTGATCTACCTTTTTACCAAGACAATCTTCTTTCTTTAAAGCAAATTTATTTAATAATAAATTAGATATTTCTACTATTTTTCCCTTTTTATTTAAAAACATAAAGTAATTATCATCATCTAATGATCTTATAACCTCAGTTTGAAAGTTTTCTTTTGACAAAGAAATATCAATATTAAGGAAAAAGAATATTCCCATTAAAATATCGATTACTAAAAGTGTATAATTTACGACTTTAAAGGCAAGATCATTTTGCTTAATTACATCATAAAATACACTTAACATTGCTAAAACAAAAATTAAAATAAATGATAAAACCAATCTATTTTTTAAAAGTTTACGGCGTAAAAAGCATTGCTTAATAATGACTGCTGCCAATATTACTGAAAAAATAAGAGGGTAAATAGGATGCTGAACTAACCACATATTTTACACCCCGAATATTTCCTTATGATACCAGGCCAAGATAATAGCCACAGTAATTATCACTGATATTAATAACAAAATAAAATGATTTTTCTTAATGTTTTGGAAGAATCCCTTTGAATTTTTATTATTCTCATTTGCTGTTAAAATAGAGAAAAAAGGATTAAAAATAATTTCAAAAATCTTTAATACATATTTCATATCTTCACCTACTTCTTCTCAATAAACATATCAATATATTCCATTAATTTATTTCTATCACTTATTTTAATCATCATTCCTTCTGTAGCAATAGAAATACCACCTGTCTCCTCACTGACAATTATTGTTAATGAGTCAGTAACCTCAGAAATACCTAAACCTGCACGATGTCTAGAACCAGTTGTCTTATCAATCTCTTCATGTTGAGTTAATACATAATAAGCACCTGCACAGCGAATTTTATTACCTCTAATAATTACAGCACCATCGTGCAATGGAGTATTAGGCGTAAAAATGTTAATTAATAACTCTTTTGAAATATCAGAATTTAATTGAATTGCCTTTTCTGCATATTGATCTAATGAATTATGTCTTTCCATTGTAATTAAAGCACCAATTTTTTTGCTTGCAAGATACATAACTGCATCAGCAATTTCAGATTTGGTATCTTCACTCGATGATACAAAGTTTTCTCTAACATCTTGCTTATAACTTATAATATTTCTAAAATCAGGAGCACATACGCATATTACAAAAATAATTCCAGCGAATCCAATATATTCATAAAGTTTTGCACTGATTCCTAAATTTAGTTCAACTGCAATCTTACCTATTCCTAAAATAACTAACAATGAAATAACTAAATAAAATGCTCTCCTACTATAAGCAATTAAATAAACTAGTAGAGTTACTATTATAAATACTAAGTAAGCATCTATTAAAATTTTAAGCCACATTGTGTTATTAATAAATTCTATTATATTTTCCCACATAAAATCACCATCCATTTAGGGATATTATACCATAAAAAAGAGAAAATATGCAAAAAACATATTTTCTCTAATAAGTAACTATTAACGTTTACTTCCTTCAACTAATCCTTTTATGTAATCCTTTAAACCCTCTGATAATGATTCTTTCTTGATACGATAGCTCCAGTTTTGAGTAGAAACAGTTGATGGTTCATTCATACGCTTATCTTTACCTTCAGCTAAGAAATCTTGCATTGGAATAACAACGTAGTAAGATTTACTATAGAAAGCCAATTTCAATACTGATGCTAAAGCCTCACCAGGGGTATTATAACGTGGTTCTAATCCTAGTTTTTCCATTTCTGCTACTAAATCAGCAATAAATACTTTTGTTTCTTCTTCTGTTAAATCTAATAAATATTGATAGAATGGCAAGTTATCGTGAGTTCCTGTATAACATACAGTATTACGTTTATAATTGCTTGGTTTATGCTCATTTTTAGGTTTACCATCAAAAGCAAATTCTAAAACACGCATACCAGGATAAGTAGTAGCCCTTAGCATCTTTCTAACCTTACCTGTTATTAATCCTAGATCTTCTGCAATTATATTTAAAGATTTTAAATTTTTGAATAAATCAATATTAGGACCAGGTAGCCATTTACCCTTACGAGCATTTGTACTTCCCGCAGGAATTGCATAATATTTTTCAAATCCTCTAAAATGATCAATTCTTAAAATATCTACTAATTTTAAAGTATCTTTAATTCTATGATGCCACCAACTATAGCGTTTTTTACGCATATATGACCAATTATAAATTGGATTACCCCATAATTGTCCATCTTCACTAAATGCATCTGGTGGACATCCTGCAACTGTTCTAGGACGTTTATTCTCATCAACATCGAACATTTCAGGATATTTCCATACTTCAACGCTATCATACGCAACATAAAGTGGCATATCTCCAATAATCTGTATTCCTTTTTTATTAGCATAGCGATGTAAACGGCGCCATTGCTTTAAGAAGATATATTGAGTGAATAACCAAAATAAATATTCATCACTATTTTCTTGTAGTATTTCTTCTTCTAATTCTAAAGAATAATTAGTGTATTTTTGAGGCCAACTTGTCCATTCATTATAGTTAAACATACTCTTAATAGTCATGAACAATGCAAAATCATGATATCTTTTTCCTTTAACAAAACGTAAAAAACCAGGAGTTTGCTTGTCAAAACTTTGGAAAGCAAATCGTAATGATTTTAATTTATTTTGGAATAATAGTTCATAGTTAACCTTTTCATCATCACCAAAATTCAATGACTCTAAATATCCTTTTGTAATTAAATTATCCTTTACTAATTCATCCAAATCAATCATATAATAATTAAGTGCATTCGCAGAAACTGATTGATATGGTGAATCTCCATAACTTGTTGGTGTTAATGGTAAAATTTGCCACAATTTTAAACCAGCGGCAGCAATATAATCGACGAAATTAAAGGCTTCTTTTCCAAGTGTACCAACACCATAATTACCTGGTAAAGAAGTGATATGCATCAATATACCAGCTTTTCTTTCTTTAATCATATTAATTTTCCTTTCTTAACTTGAAATTATCTATCTATATTTTAATAATTTTTCTCTATAATATCAAGTAAAGAAAAGTTTTTTTAAAAAATTTATATAAATGAATCATTGTACCTACTAAAATTATTAAAAGAAAAAACGCTACTCATAATGAATAGCGTTTAGTATCTAAAGAAAGGTTTAAATTTGTAAAATGGTGCCTCAGGGCGGAATCGAACCGCCGACACAAGGATTTTCAGTCCTTTGCTCTACCGACTGAGCTACCGAGGCAACATAAGATGGCGGTCCGGACGGGACTCGAACCCGCGATCTCCAGTGTGACAGACTGACATGTTAACCAACTACACCACCGGACCTATTAAATTGGTTGCGGGAGCAGGATTTGAACCTACGACCTTCGGGTTATGAGCCCGACGAGCTACCAGACTGCTCCATCCCGCGATATGGCGGAGAAAGAGGGATTCGAACCCCCGCGGGACTTTCATCCCCTGTCGGTTTTCAAGACCGATCCCTTCAACCGGGCTTGGGTATTTCTCCGTTTGCGAAAATAAATTATAGTGGTGGACCCGGCAGGACTCGAACCTGCGACCAACCGGTTATGAGCCGGTGGCTCTAACCAACTGAGCTACGGGTCCAATTAAATGGTAGCGGCGGAGGGATTCGAACCCCCGACCTAGCGGGTATGAACCGCTCGCTCTAGCCAACTGAGCCACACCGCCAAATTTGTCCATGCTAGACACACTATTTCTCATATATATTAAAACTGGTGGAGCTAAGCGGGATCGAACCGCTGACCTCCTGCTTGCAAAACAGGCGCTCTCCCAGCTGAGCTATAGCCCCATAAAGACTATTTTATTAAAAAAAATGGTACCCCGGGCCGGACTTGAACCGGCACGGCCTCATCGGCCATGGGATTTTAAGTCCCACGTGTCTACCTATTCCACCACCGGGGCACGTATAAATGGTGTCCCGTACAGAACTCGAATCTGTGACCCCTTGATTAAAAGTCAAGTGCTCTACCAACTGAGCTAACGGGACGAATGGTGCCGAAAAAAGGAATCGAACCCTCAACCTACTGATTACAAGTCAGTTGCTCTACCAATTGCGCTATTTCGGCATTCTTATAAATGGTGGAGGTTAACGGGCTCGAACCGCTGACCCTCTGCTTGTAAGGCAGATGCTCTCCCAACTGAGCTAAACCTCCATGTATTAAATTAAAAGAGACAGCCCGGCAATTACCTACTCTTGCACATAGTACTACCATCGGCGTTAAAGTGCTTAACTTCTGTGTTC
>CALUXS010000020.1 GCA_944324805.1 uncultured Acholeplasmatales bacterium
TTTTGCTTTACTTTGATAATTAGATCCTTTTAAAACTTTCTTATCAAATTCAGCTCTTGTTAAAATGATTGGATTTCCATCTGGACCTTTACCATCTTTTAAATACTGATTATAAAGTTTTCCAGACAATTCTTTTCTTGTCTCAGTATCATTCTTTTTCATTTTTGCTCTCCTTTCTCTTGATTTCTCTTGACTTTTACTTTTATTGTGGTAATATACTGGTGAAAGGATTGTTCGACCTTACTTTTTTAAGTAAGGCAGTGCCGAAAGGGTCGCGCTCAATCCTTTTTTTATTTGTTATTTTTAGAATACTTATCAACTAAGTGTTTAGGAATTGATAATTTTTTTGTATTTTTAGCAAACAATCTTTTTGGTAATGCTCTTGGACGTTTTAGGTACATTGGTTCTGGATCATTTTTATCTGGATTAGGTTCAATTTTTTCATTGTTTTTATTATTACTATGTGTAACCTCTCTATGAACAAAACAATCTTCTTCTTTTCCTGTCTTTTTAAAAGTCTTCTTTGTTTCATCAATAACTAATGTCGGTCTTTTTTTTCCTATTTTTAATCTAGCCCAAAATGGAAATCTCATAATTTAACTCCTTTCTTTTAACAAATAAAAAAATGGATAACCCCTTTGTGTAAAAACACAAAAAGGGCTATCCATCCCTGCCTAATTAAAATATAATACTTTTAACAAGCCAAAGTCAACAATGAAAGTAAATTGGTAGGTACTACCCGCCCGTTTATAATTACTTCTTTTTTGTATATCTAAAGTTTTTATATTCTTCATCAGTTATTCCAAACATACCAAATGAAGCTGGATACCCCATGTATAAAACATCTTCTTTAGTTATCTTTAAATCCTCATTCCAACGTGGTATATCTATAAAATCGTAATTAGATTCTGATGCTATTCTTTCGGCAACTGCTTTCATATAGTGCGTGTCATAACGTCCATGAGCATCTTTTATTTTGAAAGTGAGCTCTACTTGATAGCTAGACTTATAAAGCATTTTATCTTTACTTAAGATTTTTGACAGTGTAGTCTCTTCTAGATTAATGGGTACAGGACTATCTGATACATTCACTAATAACTTGATATAACCTTCATTAGAAGCTTTAGCTATTTTTTCTAAATAGTTCTTGCGCTTAGCTAAATGCTGATCCAATTTTTTGGCATTGATATTTTTAGCTTTTAATTTTTCATATTTATTTTTATATTTACTAACAAGCTTTGGCTTGTTCTCAATATCATAAATCTTCTTTCGTTCAGTATAAATCAAGAGTTTTCGTTTACGATTACTCTTTTTTGTTTCTTCTCTTTCCACTTTAGAATTTAGTCTTTTTAAAAGGAAATTATAAAAGGTTGTCCTTTTAATTCCACCTTTTATTACTTCCTTTTTTAAAATTTGAATGTAGGAATGGTCTAGTTCTCTTAAAAGTTTATCCACACGACTCGAATCCTGGTCATTAGTGAACCAATATAGATTTTCTAAAAAGTGTCTATTATATGCTTTAAAATCTCTTACGCCTGATTGGTAAATCTCTTTTGAGTTTTGTTTGTCTCGATTAAAATACCAGGAGCCAGCTTCCGTTTCTAATACAATAATATTATCCTTCCAAGGAAATAACATCAATGATTCATAAGTATCTCTACCCTCTTTATACTCCATTTGTTTAACCTGCATAAAATTCAAGCTAAAATGTTTAGCTGGTAATCCTTCAGCCTCAATTAATGGTTGGTTGGCCATAATAAAATTAGCTTCTACATTTACACGAATATACTTAAGTATATACTCAAGTAGTAATTGATAAAAGGCAAAATATCTAATTCCATCTGTATACGATAATTTATCAATAAATAGATTAGGATTACTATCTTGCAAGCTCCACAATTCGACAAGGCGCTTCCATTTTACCTTATCACGATATTTTAACTTAATAAATCCCTTTTGTTTATCTAACGTTGATAGAAAGGCATTTTTATTACGCTTATAGGAATAGGATGTATAATTGTTATAATTTGTTAAAGAGTATTTATCAACCATTTCAAAATCAAATATATATAATATACGTTTTAGATCTTCTAGCTCATTTATTAGCTTATCTCTCAAATAATTAGCTAGAATCACCGAACAAGCAACGCTGAATGTATCTTTACCAGCTCCCGTTTTTCCGTAAACTTTGTTAATTTTAGGTAATTTAGTAGTGATATAAAGTGTTGTTAGCTGATATTCATATCTTAAAACTCGCTCCTGGCCAAAGTAGATATAGTAAAATCTTATAAATAGATAAATCAATAAATAAGTTATTAATTCAATAAATATCGCAATTAAATAATAACTTGGTTTTCCTAAATTAATGTCGATATTATTTTCTATAAAGATATAAGACAATGCTAAAAAAACTAATAAAACAATAAAACTAGCACAAATCAAGCGTATACTTATATGTTTAATTCTTTCTCGATTTGTGTATAGCGTATAATACCTAGCATCTATAAAGTTAGAAAGAGATCCTTTTAAATTTATAAGAGCATTTTTTAGTTTTCTAGCTAAAAAAGTAAGGGGATGATGCTTAGTTGCTTTTAGTCGTTCTTTAATTTTCTTTTTTGGTAAATAAAGAATATTAGGCACGAATAACCCTCCGTTTCTTTGGCGCTGGCTTTTCTAGTTCTTCTTTGAATTTTTCGGAAGCTCCTTCAGAATCAACCTCTTCTCTTCTTTGTTTGAATAAAGCTATTTCTTCAGCTGTAAAATTAACGTTATTTTTCGCATACAAAAACTCAAACGTAATATTATCTAGTTTGATAGTTCTTCCCGTTGTCCAATATCCGTCCTTATTTTTAAACCTAGCTATAAAACGCATTATTAAATGCGCCCGTTCTAGTCTTCTTAATCTTTTTTCAACGGTAGAGACAGGCATTCCTAAACGACTTGCCAAATACTTATTAGAATACTCTTGGTTTATATCTTTTAAATAAAGTAGGATGAAAAGACTATCAAAAAAAGCTTGATCAGTTTCTCTTAAATCTTGATATTCTTTGAACTCCTTATAAATTTGCTTACAGATAGTTATATCATTATTTAGATTTGTTGGCATTTTTCTTGCTCCTTTCTATAAAATAAAAAAATGGATAAAGCGTACCCCCATGCGTAAAAAGTACGTTTATCCATCCAATTAAATTATAAATAATACAAATTCATAAATCAACAATGAAAGTAAATTGATATCTTAACTAGATGCTTTAGGATTAAATAATAAAACGTTAAATATTAGCTACATCAATGAAAAGTAAATGCCAGGATAAAAGTAATACTCTAGGTCAGATGGAGCCCACCTAGGGGGCGACTATTTTATAGATAACCTAATTAGCTAGTGTAAACGGCTAATGGTTATTAACCCGCGGAAAGGCGGGTCTTTCCACTTTTTAATTAATTATACATATAATTATTTATTATCTATCTAAAATAGATAGATTTATATATAATACACGATTTCTAGCATAGGATACACGATTACTTATCAAACACTCTTGATTTAAGTTTAGTTATACTTTGTTATTATCATTTTGAAAACAAAAAAAAGCACCTCTAAGGGTGCTCCAAGCTTAAAAGGGGATATCACTATCCCTTTTTTAAATATTTTTAACCATGACCAAATACACATTTAATAACTCTTTTTTAAAAATCATCTTTTTAAGCCTATCTTTTTCATAAAGTCTTGAAACTCTGGATCAATCTTAGGAGCTTCTAAGCCTTCAAGCTTACCTATACTACCCTCAATTATATCAGGCGGTAGGCTATTAATAAGCCTTAAGATTTCAGCGTCTGCCTTTTCTTGAATATTTATCAAATGTGCTGGTCTATGGTTATATTTAGTTATGTTGTAATATTTACTAGATATTGTATAAACAAATCCTGTAAACATTTGCATTTCATTTTGATACTTTCTATTTTCTTCTTTAGCTTTTTGAAAAATTAATGAGTTCATTTTAACGTAACTGCAAGGACGCTTATTGATTAATTTTTTCAATCTTGATTTAGCTTTTAATTCTTTATAAGTCTTTGACTCTTTGTCGTATACGCTAAAATACTTATATATATTACGCCAATTTAAAGTAATTGTTCTATAGATCCATTTATCTGGATTAACTGACTCTGACTTTTTCTCTTCAGCATAAGTAACTTTTATTAGATCAAGTTCCTTACAAATGCGAACTGCTTCTTGTATTCCTCTTAAGGTACAGTCGCATCCACAAGCTTTAAAATATTTTATGGTTGTTTTATGACTAACAAAGAAAGTTTGATTAGGATGTTTGAAGTACCAATAAAGTACATAAGAGAGGAATTTAATCCATAGCTCTACTTTTTGATATTTACTTCCTTTATCAGCTATAAAGTCTTGTAGCTTTTCGCCATGGGCTTTGAAATCTTCATATTTTTTTGTTTTCATTGGCACTTCACCACCTTTCATATACTTTATTTGGGAGAGTTTGGACTTACACAGCTATTAGCTGATGCCAAAACTAGTTAATTAGTTAAAATTTTAATTTTTCCTTGCATTAACGCAGTGTTAATATATAACTTACTATAGATCCATTGTGGTTTTCTATAATCAAACATCATCAATCTATTATTTTCAATTTTATATTTCCCATCAGCTAGAGAAAACTCTACGCCTTCAGGAACTTCCAAAAATTCAGATAAAGATTTCATTATTCACAACTCCTCTCGACTTTCACCTCTATCTCTTCTTCTTTACCATCTATATCAATTTCAATTTTATGGAATGTTTGAGATAGTCTTAGTAAGAACCAAATAAAAGCTGGATAATTAGTTAATCTATTAACACTGATTTTTTCACAAAGGTTTAAATATCCTAGACTATCAATTTCAAATTCAATGTCTAGTTCTGGCATTTCGTGATTATCACTTTCATCATAATCGTTTGGAATTGTTTTTAAAATAAACTTTCTACCACTAGAATATCTACTAAAATAACCTTTCTTTTCTTCTTGTATTTCTTCAAGTTGGGTTGTAAAATACATAATTTCATAACCATCATCAAAGTCTAGGTCAGATTCATCAAAATCAAGGCGATCACATTCATTTTTAGCAAACTCTACATACTTGTTAAAAATTTCACTCAGTTTTATTGAGTCGCCATACTTTTCTCTTTTTGAATAAGTTAGATATTGTTCAATATTATTTTGAAGTTCACTAGCATTCTTCAATTCCGAATTTGTCAAAACATTATTTAAAAGTAATGTCATTTTATCTAAAATATTATCTAAATTAGAATTAGCAATAGCAGTTTCTAGAACCGGTTTTAGCCTTTCTTCTAATTGTTTTTTTAATGGTGAACTCCAACCTGTTAAACTATTTAAAGTATCCTTAACCAATGAATCTAATTTTTCATTGATTATTTTTTCAAAATCTCCGTTATTGATTTTTTCTTCAAATTTTTCTGTAATAATTTGTTCAATTGTTTTCATATTTCCTCACTCTTTTTTAACATATCCTCAAAGCTACTATCTGAATAGTTATGCAAGTAATCATAGCCTTGCATCATTTCTAACGTGACTATTTCGTTATAATTCAATAATTCTATACTATCTTCAGAGTCTTGTTTCTTCTCAAGATATGATACTATCTTCTCTTCAGTTTCTTTAGACCATCCTTTTAATAATATGTTTTCTCTAAGCAAATCTATAACTATTGCCATTTCGTAATCTTTAATTTTTTTTATAAAATCAAAAACACGATCGTTATTGTTGCTATTATCTAAATTTGGTTCTAAAAACACTTTCCTATAACATTTATTTAAGAAAACGAATGAGTCTTCATAAGGTCTATTCAACCAAGATATAATTGTCGAAATAACGTATTCGTCTAAATCGATTGCATCTAAATCAAATGTTTCTTCTTCAAATAAACCAAGATATATAGTTAAATTATTAACCAATTTAACAAATGATATTAAATCAATTTCCCTTATTTTATCCAGGTTAGTTATTGATGGCGTGTTATCTTTTTTGTTTGCTACATCTAAATAGACACGTCCTTCTTTGCTTTCCTTAACTTTTCTAACGTTTAGATAAAACTCACTTACAGTTCTTACATCAAAAACTTTTTTAATATTAGCTACAGTTTCTTCAACTTCACTTTCTACGCATGTTATTCTTATTTTCACTTTTTATTAACCTCTTTTTATTTAAATTTTCTTCAGCTAGTCCTCTAACATAATCTAAAAATTCATTTGTAATCTTAGGAGCTTCTAATGGTTCGATTAAGATAAATTCTGTACCTTCCTCATCATAGTGTTTATGTTCTAACTCTTTTATATAACCATATTTGACATTTAATTTATGTTTAGCATACGCCTCTTCAGTTAAAAAAGTTATAATCCTTTCACCAGGATATCCAACAGGGGATTTATCTGATAAAACATCAAATACAACTAAATGTTTTACTATTGGTTGAAAGAATAATTCTTTATTTCTCGCCTTAGTTAAATCTATCATAAACCACCTCAGTATGAATAGTTATTATTCTTCAAATACTTAATAAGCTCCTTAGCATTCTCTTCAGATAAGCCTATTAGATCCTCACTATGCTGTTGACAAATAATTAAATTACCAAACAACACTTCAGTTCTATTTTTAGATGTCAAAGCAAAATGATTGGGCTTTAATGCTCCCACATCGTCGCATATTATTACATATTTATCTTCGTTTATTTCTCTTGTAATAAAATCCAAGCATTTGCACTTAACAACACTATAAAACCATTTTAAATCGTCTTGAAACTCCTCTACTTTTAAATCCACTGTACCATCAGATGGTCTTGCTACTACGCAATAATGTCTCATTATCACACCTCTTCAAAATACTTTAGCGCATTACTAAGGTCTTTGAATGTGGTACTACTATGGTAATCTTCAATCAATCTAGATCCTGAACCATCAATGACACTTTCATCATAATATTCACCTACAACAAAGAGCATTTCGTCATAATTAAGAAAAGCAATTAAAGCAATATTTTCATTAAATTTACCTTTTTTCTTCTTTAGAATAAGCTTAATTTGTTTTTCTTTTTCTTTATTTAGTAATTTAATAAATTCTTCATATGTCATATATTTTTTCTCCCTTCATATGAAAATTTAGATATTTTTATTTGAGGCATGGGATGGATACGCATGCCTATTTAATTTTGGAACAATAAAGCTATTTGCTTTCCCTTAAGATAATAATTAAGGCGCTTATCTGTAGAATCTAATAGATAAGGTCTTTCATTATATAACTTGAAAGTCTTTGCTTTCTTGTTCACAAGATAGTTAGGTAATACTATATTATATCCAGCATAATTAGAATTGGTTGATTCTAATGGTATAATTGCTACATCATCACCGAATTTTACCTTATTTAAATCTATATCAAAGTAAATTGATTTTGTCTTATATTCTCTTCCTAACTCAGACACTATCTTAATTTCTAAATTACCAATATTGTATGAGTCAATAAGTGGAGCATAATCATCAAAGCAACCTTCTCTAATTATAAACTTGCCTTTGTCGTAATAAATTCCATTATAATTAACTACCGTATTAGCAAATTTAAAGAGATCCATTAT
>CALUXS010000021.1 GCA_944324805.1 uncultured Acholeplasmatales bacterium
GAAATCCAATCATTTTAACAAGAGCTGAATTTGATAAGAAAGTTTTAAAAGGATCTAATTATCAAAGTAAAGCAAAATTAGAAGAACAAGTCAAAAAAAGAACTTGTAAAGCAAAAATTAGTAAAAATAGGAGGATAAAAAAGTGAAAAAGAAAATATTAGGTTTGATTAGTTTGTTAGGAGCTAGTGCAGTTGCTAGTATGTGTGTTATACCGCACGTTAATTATAATGAAAATTTAACAGGAACTTATATAAGCAATAATAAAATAGAAAATAAGTATAGTAGTCTATATTCAACTTCTCAAACTACTATAGAATTTGAACATAGTGAAGATTTTGTAAATTTTGAGGAACTTGAGAAAATACCTGCTGGAACTATTTTATATAGTACACCTGAAGCATTTGAACTCGATGGTAGAATATTTCCTGGTACATATATTAGAGATATTTCTAAATATGTAACATTCACGTATAATGAACAAGCATTAAATGATTTGTCTTCAGAGGCTAAAGATGTTTGGGAAAGGGCGGATACTTGTTATTTAATTGAAAAGGATATTTATTGCTCAGATCCTTTTTCAGCTTTTACCACAAAAGGCTATGGTAAGTATTCAGTAGTAGATTTGGCTTATCCAGGAAATTCAATTCCATCTAGTGATTATGATATTTTGGGCGATAATACATCTGATGTTAAATTAGTGCCAGGTTCAATTTATATGGCTAATAGACAAGATGTTGGTGATTTTAAGAATGTTTCTATAATTAACGATGAAACAAAACTGATTTTAGCAGGTTATAACGAAGTTTCTAGTTATTCTGTTTTTACACCTACAACTATTCAAACTATTAGTGAAATGTGTTCTTCACTAGGTGGTAGTCTTGTTGGTGATGTAATTGCTATTAAAGAGTTTGTTAAAGATATTCAAGCTCCATCGATTGACGGAACAAATAACTTTGTAGTTAATGTTAATAATATGTTGTCGAAAGAAGAAATTCTCTCACATATTACAGCTGTTGACGATACCGACGGATTAGTTGATGTAGTAATTGATAGTAGTACTTATGATCCAGCTAATAGAAAAGTTGGTGATTATACTATGAATGTATCTGCTAGTGATAAAGCTGGAAACAAAACTACAGCAGTTATAACTATTAAAGTTGTTGATATTGATAAACCAACGATTAGTGGAACAAGTAGTTATACAGTTGAATATGATGCTCCTGTTTCATTAGATACTATCAAAGGTGCATTAACAGTTAGTGATAATTATGACACAGGATTAGAACTTCAAGTGATTCAAGACAATTATACAGGCCATGAAAGAGAGGTTGGAGCTCATACTATAACTTTTAAAGCTGTTGATAGTTCAAAGAATGAATCGGATGTTTATACAGTGACAGTTAATGTTCAAGATACTAAAAAGCCAGTTATCAGTGCACCAGGTAAAATAACTGTTCCTACTAACACTCTTTTAACATTAGAAGAGTTAAAGGCAAAAATAAACATTACTGATGGACTTGATGGCCCGATTACAGAATATGAGATAGTGGGATATGAAAATTATCAAGCAAATTATAAAACGGTAGGAAATTACACAATAACAATTAATGTTAAAGATGCAAATAATAATCCTGCTACAGCAACAATTATAATTACTACTGAAGATAAAATTGCTCCTGAGATTTGGTTTGATGATTATTTTATTATCTTGGGTTTAGGAGAACAATTAACGGATGAGCAAATAAGAGAATATGCATCGAAAGTGCTAGGAATTAGCGTTGAATCAATAGCAGAGGTATCAGGTGAATGGAATACAAGCGAATTAGGTACATATCAAGTTAGTGTTAAAACAGTGAGTGGAGAAGCTTATTCATTTAGATTGTTTGTTGATGAGCAACCTTATCAAGAAGTAGTGGAATTAGATTGGTGGGATAGAATTTGGAAAGGATTATCAGTTGCATTAGGTATAGAAGATGGATATCGTGCTGATGGTTTTATTGATTGGTTTACTGATATTCCTGAAAGATTTAGTTTATGTTGGGATATATGGACTACAGGAAGTTATATTAAAAGAACAGGTTCATTGCCTGAAAGTTCAAAAACACAGCAAGAATTGTATCAAGAAAATGTAATTTCTGAGGTTGCATTTAAAAATACTATTCAAATCGAAAACTATATAATTGAATTTTAAAATTAGGGGTTAAGGAGAAGTCCTTAGCCCTTATTTTTTTAGAAAGGATGGTTTATATGTATAATAAAAAGCTAAATATATTTTTGTTGATATTGTTATCATTCCTTATGTTTTTTAATATCAATGTAATAAATGTATCGGCAAGTGAACATCCACGTTCTAATGTTTTAGATGATTTGAAAAAAGATCAATCATTTAATGAGGCAGATTATCCACAAAAACAATTTACAGCTGATACTGATTTTTCTACAATGGCTAGTTTAATTACAATATCAGAAAGTGAACATAACGAGTTATATTTATATTTTTATCAACCGTATAGCAATTCTTATCCATTTGAGTTAGATAGTATTTCTATGTCGTTAGAAAAATCAACAAGTGGAAGTTATAGTGAAGGTTCAATTAAGAGTTATGATTTGGAGTTTTGTAATAATGAAGGTGCTTTGTATAAATATGTTGTAAAAGATTTTTCTGTGTTAAATGAAGAATATCGATATTATGGTTTTGTTGCAATGTGGAGACCATTTATAGATGGATTAGATGAAATGACTCCTGGTGCGATTAATCAAAAAGTTTCTATATCAATTGGACAACAATGGTGCGTTTATTGGTTAAATGATGAGTTGATTTATGAGATGGGAACATTTGAAACACTAAAATTAACTCCAACGTTTACAGGAACTTTTAGATTTAATAATGGTATTACAATTGGTAATTTAGTTGGAAGTTTTAGTTGGGGAGATAGTCATTTTATTTGTTTTAATGCTGAAAATTATATTATTAAACATATCTATGATGCAGATATGACATATGATGTTAGAAGTGTAACTGAAACATGGTCTCCAATTTTAGGAACTGATTATTATTACGGTGAATATGAATCAAAGTACATTACATTGTATGATGTTGATCGAGTAAGCTATAAAGGTGATGGATTGTTTGCAACTGAATATACATGGAATAGAATAATGTCTAGTAGTGAATTTATAGATAATTATAAGAATCAAGACATTAGTGTTCCTGCAGAAGTGGAAAGTAAGATTCAATCAAGTCAATGGGTTTTTTCTTTTGCTGAGACACAATTTTTTACAGTTAATTATGAAGGTGGGTATTCAAATTACTATTCAGAATGTAATGATGTAACGATTTTAAGAGTTCATTTTTTAGATATAAACAATAAAATATATAACTTAGGAACTGTAATGGATAAGACTACAGCTGATAATGAAGCTGATGGTAATGGTGGAATGGATTTAGATGATTTTTGGCAAGTTTTTAGATATGTATTACTAATAATTGGAGTAATATTACTTTTGTTAATCATTTCTATGATACTACCAATTTTAAGAATTATATTAAAGGTCATTATTTTTATTGTTAAAACTATATTTAAAATAGTTGCTATTCCATTTAAATTGATTGGTTCAATATTTACTAGAAAGGATGAAAATTAATGAATAAAGTTAAAGCATTTTTTAAATGGTTATTTACGTCGTTATTATGGATTATTAGATTTTTGTTAGGCACAATACTATTATTGTTGGCTGTTACTATGTATCTATTAATCAAACTAACAATTCAAGTTTATAAATATATATGTTTATTAACAGCGAAGTTATTCCCATACTATTTGTCAATAATTGAAAAATTACATTAAAAAAGTAAGGGCAAAAATATGCTCTTACTCTTTGAATTTTATAATGATATACAAAATAAAAATATTAATTACAATATAACTGTATATGTGCTTGTATATAATAATGTCGTGAGGTGGTATTATGACACAGGATTTTAGCATTATTTTATGCATTGCGACATATGAACTATTAACAAAACATTATATAGATCCCTAAAATTTTTTGTGATAAATATGGTTGTAATATACGTTCTTTAAGGAATTATATAAAGACAATAAGAAACGCACTATCACAAGCTAATGTTTACAATATATCTATTTTATATAAACGAAGCTTAGGTATATACATATGTTATATTAATTCATAAAACTACATATATAGCGTAATTAACACTATTTTGGGAGTACCATATTTGTACGACATGTCTGATGCAAACTTAGAACTTCTAAGGGTGTGCAGACTTTTTTTGTTTTATCCGATAAATACGCACTTTTTAAAATTACGCCGTGTAGCGACTTATAAATAAGTGAAAAAATTTATCATTTTTTAGAGCCAAGTTTACACGGCGTAGGAATTTTTACACGGCATAAGGCTCTTGAAGAAGTCCGATGCACACCCCTAGAAAATCAACATAAACTTATCATATTTGGAACTCATTCTTGTTGGAGATTTTGAGCTGATTACTGATGTTTTTAAAATAGATGGTGAGTTAAATAAGCTAGTGAAAGAAAAAGAAGAGATACATAATGAATTTAATCTTCTCGTTAAAATGAACACAAAAATTCAACAAGATCAGTCGATTTGGAGAAAAAAGTATGCAGAACTTGAAGATAAATATAAAAACAAGGAATCTGAATATAAAAATTTGATTAGTGAAAAAGAAGAAAGAAAACTAAAAGAAAGCAACTTAAACACTTTTATAGAAACGCTTAAAAAAGGCGAACTGATTACTGAGTTTGCTGACGCTATATTCAACTTCAATCTAGAAAAAGCAGTGGTTCATAAAGACAAATCCATAACGTTCATATTCTTATCTGGTATAGAAATTAAGGTAGAGGCCGGGGA
>CALUXS010000022.1 GCA_944324805.1 uncultured Acholeplasmatales bacterium
GAAAAAACAAAGAGAATCTTTAGATAATATCATTGATGATTTTAAAGAATATAAAGTTCCAAAGTATTTGGAAAATGATTTTTTAGTTAAAGCTCTTAAGTGTCTTCCAATGATAAGAATTAAGGGTGTATTTCATAGATTTAATGTTAAAAAAGAGCTTGTTCCTGTAAAAGAAGTGTATGATGTTAAACATTATTATACAAGTGCAAAGAAAAGTTTTGATCAAGAGTTTTTTATAACTAGTATTATTTATGAAAATTCTACTTATATAGTTGAACGATATATTGGAATGATTTTAGAATTTAACTCTGAAACTTATTGTTATAAAGTTGGACTTATAGCTTGCAATATCTTTTCTAAAAAAAGTAATAGGTTTTATTATTTTTCTAAAGGTATATATACTACTATGGCAGGTAGGACAATTTTCTTTTTAGATGATCAAAAAATAAGAAAAAAAAGTAGACATTTGTATGAATATTATTATTTGGATGCTTGTTCGGTTTATAGTAAATATCGTTTTAAAAATGTCTCTAATAAATATATAAAAAGGCTTTATTGGTTGGATGTTTATGATTTAGCTATGATTTGGAAAAATCCAAAATTAGAAACTTTTTACAAGACTTATTGTTTTCCAGATGTTAAGCATCGTATTGTATTTATAGAATATTTTTTAAAAAAGAATGTTGAATTAAATTATAAAGTTTTTTGTGATGTATGCTATAAAAATATATCTGAGTATTTAGTTAAGATAGAGTATTTAGGAGCATCATTTAAAAATGTTGATATTTATACGTATGCATATTGGGCTGATTTGTTAGAGCGTGGCTTTGATAAAAAGTATTTGTATATGCATTATAAAGAATTATCTTATTTTAGTGATTATGTAAAGATGCGTGCTAAAGGTTTTGCAGATTATCCAGAATATCCAAAATATATAAAAAAACTCCATGATGAATTGATGCTAAAAGTCAAAATTAGTGAGAATGAAGAGTTAATTGAGAAACTGAATAATGTTATTGCAAAGAATAAACGCATGTTTTTTGAATACTATGATTATAAATATTACGTGCCTACTTTTAGTGATATGATAAATTATTCTAATGAACTCAATTTGTGTATTAAGTCTGCTGGATATATAGAAAGGATGGCAAATGGAAAATGTTTGTTAGTCTTTTGTGAGAAAAAGGATAATCCAAGTAAATTAGAAAAGTTTGCTGCGGAATTGGTTAAAAATGATAATGGTTATAAGATTAATCAATTTCATGGGTTTAATAATGATGCTGGTGGTTCTTCTGCATTTATGCAACTGCGCGCGAAGTTGTTAGATGCATTAAGAATAAAATTGGGATGTTGAGGTGTTAAAAGGTGAAGTGGAAGTAAGTTAAAAAGTGGGTTTAAGGATGTTAATTTGGAAAATTTAATAATAATAAAAAATAATTCAAGGGGTAAATAAATATGAAATTAAATTTAAAAGGTCAAAATGCATCAAGCTTAATTAAAAGTGATGATGTTTTAAAAGGAATTTGTTTGAAGAGATTTAGTGATTTAACTGATGAAGAATATGAACTTCTTCCTCAATGCAAATGTAAAGTAACTAAAGAAGTTAATAATTATGGTACAAGATATGTAGCTAATTTGGAGCTTTGCAAAGGTGTTATTGTTAAAAAAACGTTAAGAGATGATGAATTGACTTCGATTAAATTAAATAATCCAGGAATGATTACAAATGCTAGTGCTGAAGTTGAAGTTCCTGTAAAGTTTACTTGTTTCGCTAGTAAGAATGATCCTAATGTTATTCGTTTTAAATACTCAGCAATAATTAGTCCTAATGTTTATATGGGTATGTCAAAAAATCCTAAAAGTGGCGATACTGGTTATTTAAATGATCGTACAATTAATAATATTGTTTCTTCATCGATAGCTTTTAAAACTGCAGTTAATTTTATTAAATTAGAGCCTAGTGATTTTGATGTATTTGATACAATGGAAGCTAAGATTGCTGAGATGGATTTTGATGAGTTCTAGAAAAAATGAATGTAGATAAAGTTAAAGCAGTTAGAGATTTATCTAATCGTATTTGTGATTTATATAAGAAAAGTGATAGTATTAATGATAATATTGATTTAACTAGTTATCCACGTATTACATTACATGTAGGTCATACACAAGTAGTAGTTGATGAAGAAAGCATAGTTCGTGATGTTATTAGATATGTATCAGTTAAATTAAAAGAAAAGGCAAATGAATTAGCTTCTGTTGAATTACCTAAATTGATTAATGAAGAGAGGTAATTGAATGGGAACTTTAAAATTAAATGATTTAAAAGGAAAAGCTAAATTAGCTAGTAAAAATGGGATGTTGCTAACTAATGATGGCTACTTGCACTATAAGGAAACTGGTGAAATTAAACCTAGTGAATTGAAAAGTAATAATTTATCTAAAGATAAAAAAGCTTGGTTTGGTGGTTATGCGGCAGGTATAACTGAGGTGCAAGTTCGTTATGCTAAGAAAGGTTTATTCTCTCGATTAAAGAATGCGTTTAGTAAGAAGAAAAAATATGATAGTCCTGATATCAGGTTAGAAGATTGGCAAGAAGAGAGTATAAATAATGTTCTTAAGCAATTTAATAATATAAATAATAAATGAATGAAAGAGGTATTTTTATATGTTTTTATTTAGAACAAGAAGTGGTAATCAAGGAGCTTTATTAAATCCAGCGGAAAAAGGGATTAAATACTCTGCAGAGTTAAAACAAAATAAACAATTTACAAATTTAGGTGAATGTAAAGTTGATGCAAGAGGTAATTGTAAAAAATTAACAAGAGCACAAAAAGCGTATCGTAGTGGTTATTTAGATGCACGTAGAGACTCAGCTAATGCTTTTTTAGCAAATAAAGGATTAAGACCAAGAAGAAGAACACGTCGTTCAAGAAGATCAAGTTCACGTTCAATAGTAGTTCGTTAATTCGTTAAGTGGGGTGATTTTATGAATAAAAAATTATTAACTTTAATCGGATTATTAGGAGCTAGTGCAGTAGCTAGCATGTGTATTATACCGCATGTTAATTATAATGAAAATGTAACTAGAACAAATATTAATCAAGCTAAAAAAAGTAGTGTAAGAGAAATTTATACATCAAATGTTAAAATGCCATTAAATAATATTTATTTGCCTTATTCTGAGCAAAAGATGTCAATTACGTCTATTGATAAAATTAATGGCAGCCCTGAAAGTATTAGTTTTACCAATGGAAATTATTATGTTTTATCTTGCCATAAAATTACTCAAGATTGGATTAATACATTTAAAGAATTATTGGAAGTTATTGGATTTAGTAAGCCGATTTTAGGTAGTGATACAGTTTCATTGAAAAATGAGTTAATATCAATTGGTTTTACTAAAGAAGATCAAAATGTTGAAAAAATTTTTAGTTTACAAAATGATAAAAGTAAATATTTTTTTGTTTTTAATGCAGGAAAGTATGATTTTAATTATTCTGATGTTTTTGAAAATGATAATGATTTTAATACAGATGAATGCGTTTTAGATTTAATTGGTAAAATTAATTATGTAATGCGTGAAGATGTAATAGATACAACGCCTCCTACTAGTACAGGAACTAATAACTTTATAGTAAATGTTAACAATATGTTAACAATTGAAAAAATATTAGAACAATGTAGTGCAGTAGATGAGACTGATGGGCCTGTGCCAGTTAAATATACTTCAGAAGGTACTACTTACAATCCAGAGAGTAGACAACTGGGTAAATTTGTAATTAAAGCATATGCGGAAGATAAAGCGGGTAATCGAAATTCATTTGATATAACTGTTACAGTAAC